>NZ_JBIBEN010000111.1:0-1036 GCF_042955065.1 Streptomyces sp. NPDC012510 | reverse complement strand
AGGGCACACTCTTCTGACGTGACCACCGTGACCGTACAGACCGTCCCCACCGACGCGGGCGACGCCCGTGTCACCTGGCATCCGGCCGCCCGGCCGCGCTTCGTCCTCGCCCTCGGCCACGGCGCCGGCGGCGGCATCGAGGCCCGCGACCTCCAGGCGCTGGCCCGTGTCCTGCCCGGCCACGGCGTCACCGTCGCCCTGGTCGAGCAGCCCTGGCGGGTGGCCGGCCGCAAGGTGGCACCGGCGCCGAAGACGCTGGACACCGGCTGGCGCGGGATCTGGCCGGCCGTCGCCGAGCCCGGGCTGCCGGTGATCTCCGGCGGGCGGTCGGCCGGGGCGCGGGTGGCCTGCCGTACCGCCGGGGAACTCGGCGCGCACGCCGTCCTCGCGCTCGGCTTCCCGCTGCATCCCCCGGGCCGCCCCGAGAAGTCCCGCGCCGCCGAACTGCTCGGCGCCGGGGTGCCCACGCTCGTCGTCCAGGGCGGCAACGACACCTTCGGCCGGCCCGCGGAGTTCCCCGAGGGCGGGGAGTACGACCTGGTGGAGGTGCCGTGGGGCGACCACGGCCTCGCGGTGCCCAAGCGGGCCGGGATCGGGCAGGAGGAGGCCCTGGAGATCGTCACGTCCGCCGTCGTGCGCTGGACCGCGTCGCTCGGGTAAAGGTTGGGGAATGTCGAGGCCCCCCTCTCTGTTGTGCGGATCAGAGGCGCCGGACACCCGGCACCGACGATGTGGGAGAGGAAGTCCGCCGCATGGGTTCGACCATCTGCCCGAGCCGCAGCAGCCGTACCGACCTGGACTGGACGGTGCTGCACGCGGCCCGGACCACCCCTGTTCGAGGGGCGGCCGGTACGGGTAGTCGTCTATCCTCCGATTCGAGTGGGACCGGTTTCGGTTCTGCCCGCGATCTTGAGGAGGTGGGTCCGGTCACCGGTACCGACGCAGGGACCGACAACGGCCAGGCGGAGCTGCCCGAGGGCCAGGGCACGCACGGCGCGAGCAGTTCGGAGTCGACCGCGCAGCGCAGCGCGCGCTT
>NZ_JBIBEN010000110.1:0-1038 GCF_042955065.1 Streptomyces sp. NPDC012510 | reverse complement strand
AATGACACGACTTCGGCGGTACGCTTGAGCCCCGCTACATTGTCGGCGCGGAATCACTAGACCAGTGAGCTATTACGCACTCTTTCAAGGGTGGCTGCTTCTAAGCCAACCTCCTGGTTGTCTCTGCGACTCCACATCCTTTCCCACTTAGCGTACGCTTAGGGGCCTTAGTCGATGCTCTGGGCTGTTTCCCTCTCGACCATGGAGCTTATCCCCCACAGTCTCACTGCCGCGCTCTCACTTACCGGCATTCGGAGTTTGGCTAAGGTCAGTAACCCGGTAGGGCCCATCGCCTATCCAGTGCTCTACCTCCGGCAAGAAACACACGACGCTGCACCTAAATGCATTTCGGGGAGAACCAGCTATCACGGAGTTTGATTGGCCTTTCACCCCTAACCACAGGTCATCCCCCAGGTTTTCAACCCTGGTGGGTTCGGTCCTCCACGAAGTCTTACCTCCGCTTCAACCTGCCCATGGCTAGATCACTCCGCTTCGGGTCTTGAGCGTGCTACTGAAACGCCCTGTTCGGACTCGCTTTCGCTACGGCTACCCCACCCGGGTTAACCTCGCAACACACCGCAAACTCGCAGGCTCATTCTTCAAAAGGCACGCAGTCACGAGAACAAGGCAAACCTTGTTCCGACGCTCCCACGGCTTGTAGGCACACGGTTTCAGGTACTATTTCACTCCGCTCCCGCGGTACTTTTCACCATTCCCTCACGGTACTATCCGCTATCGGTCACCAGGGAATATTTAGGCTTAGCGGGTGGTCCCGCCAGATTCACACGGGATTTCTCGGGCCCCGTGCTACTTGGGTGTCTCTCAAACGAGCCGTACAGATTTCAGCTACGGGGGTCTTACCCTCTACGCCGGACCTTTCGCATGTCCTTCGCCTATCCATACGGTTTCTGACTCGCCTCACAGCCGGCAGACTGTGAAAGAGAGATCCCACAACCCCGTATACGCAACCCCTGCCGGGTCTCACACGCATACGGTTTGGCCTCATCCAGTTTCGCTCGCCACTACTCCCGGAATCAC
>NZ_JBIBEN010000109.1:0-1045 GCF_042955065.1 Streptomyces sp. NPDC012510 | reverse complement strand
GATGGGTAGGGGAGCGTCGTGTGCCGGGTGAAGCAGCCGTGTAAGCGAGTTGTGGACGGTTCACGAGTGAGAATGCAGGCATGAGTAGCGATACAAACGTGAGAAACGTTTGCGCCGATTGACCAAGGGTTCCTGGGTCAAGCTGATCTGCCCAGGGTAAGTCGGGACCTAAGGCGAGGCCGACAGGCGTAGTCGATGGATAACCGGTTGATATTCCGGTACCCGCTGTGAAGCGTCAAACATCGAACCAGGCGATGCTAAGTCCGTGAAGCCGCCCCGGATCCTTCGGGTGAAGGGGAGTGGTGGAGCCGACGGACCAGACTTGTAGTAGGTGAGTGATGGGGTGACGCAGGAAGGTAGTCCATCCCGGGCGGTGGTTGTCCCGGGGTAAGGGTGTAGGACGTCAGGTAGGTAAATCCGCCTGGCACATAGTCTGAGACCTGATGCCGAGCCGATTGTGGTGAAGTGGATGATCCTATGCTGTCGAGAAAAGCCTCTAGCGAGTTTCATGGCGGCCCGTACCCTAAACCGACTCAGGTGGTCTGGTAGAGAATACCGAGGCGTTCGGGTGAACTATGGTTAAGGAACTCGGCAAAATGCCCCCGTAACTTCGGGAGAAGGGGGGCCATCACTGGTGATCCGATTTACTCGGTGAGCTGGGGGTGGCCGCAGAGACCAGCGAGAAGCGACTGTTTACTAAAAACACAGGTCCGTGCGAAGCCGTAAGGCGATGTATACGGACTGACGCCTGCCCGGTGCTGGAACGTTAAGGGGACCGGTTAGTCACTCTTCGGGGTGGCGAAGCTGAGAACTTAAGCGCCAGTAAACGGCGGTGGTAACTATAACCATCCTAAGGTAGCGAAATTCCTTGTCGGGTAAGTTCCGACCTGCACGAATGGCGTAACGACTTCTCGACTGTCTCAACCATAGGCCCGGTGAAATTGCACTACGAGTAAAGATGCTCGTTTCGCGCAGCAGGACGGAAAGACCCCGGGACCTTTACTACAGTTTGATATTGGTGTTCGGTTCGGCTTGTGTAGGATAG
>NZ_JBIBEN010000108.1:0-1047 GCF_042955065.1 Streptomyces sp. NPDC012510 | reverse complement strand
GACGTCTTCCTCCATCCCGATCTTCAAAGACGTCTCGTAAATGTACTTGAATCGCGGCCACATCAGTGGATCATGGCCACTCACGCCCCGGAAGTCTTGGCCGAGTCCCGCCGCGATTCGGTTATCTGGGTAGACAGGACAAAAGTAAGGGCTAAGTCTCTCCGGGATTCCAAATCTTTCGATCAGGCCAGTCAGCAGCTAGGTTCTGGATTCAACCTCGGCGTCGCCCGTGCGCTGCGTTCCAAGGTTGCCCTTTTCGTCGAAGGCCAGGACATGAAGGTCCTTAGAAATGTCGCACGAAAGGTCGGCGCGACAAATCTGGCTGGAGAGAAGGGTGTGGCGGTTATTCCGCTCGGAGGTTTTGATAACTGGCAACACGTTGGAGCCTTCGCATGGCTGAACGATAATCTGCTGGATAAGTCTGTCGCCACTTATGTAATCCTGGACAGGGATAACCGGCCCGACCAGCAGGTGTTCGATGTGGTGAACGAACTTTCAGCGAACGGCATCCATGGCCACGTCTGGGGCCGTAAAGAACTCGAAAGCTACTTCCTTCTGCCTGGCGTAATATCCCGCATATCCGGAGCGAGCGTCGAAGTTGTTCAGGAACTCCTCACGGAAGCAATCCTGGAGCAGAAGGTAGACGCTCAGGCGCAATTTATCCACCGCAGGCAACTGACCATGGTATCTGCGACCATGGACGCTATGACGGTGTACCGAAACGTACTTCCCAACTTTGAGCAAATCTGGGCAGATCCAATCGAGCGCCTCAAAATCTGCCCACCCAAGAAAGCTTTGGCAAGCCTGAACAGGAAACTGGCAGCCGCTAAGTATAAGAGTGTCTCGGCACGCTCTATCTCCAATAACATGCGTGCAGACGAAGTGGTTGCCGAAGTAAGGGACCTGCTCTTGGATATCGAGGGTGCGATCTCGGGAGCTCGCTAAGGTCGGTGGAGCGGCTTTGGGCTGGAGCTGCTTTGGGGCGAGTGATCATGGCCCCGTAAGCTGATGGCGAGTCGGGCAGTCAGTGGACCTGCCCGTAAAGCA
>NZ_JBIBEN010000107.1:0-1053 GCF_042955065.1 Streptomyces sp. NPDC012510 | reverse complement strand
CGGGCCGGTGACGTGGTGGAGCTGGAGATCACGGGGCTCGGGCGGCAGCGGCAGGAACTCAAGGACGCCTGAGCGCCCCTGAGTTCCCCCGAGAAATCCCCACTACGGGCCCCTACAGGCTTTTACCGGCCCCTACAGGAACTTCTCCAGGTACTGCTCCAGCGCCGCCACCACGAACCGGTGGTCCTCGAGCTGCGGCAGCCCGGACACCGTCACCGCGCCCACGACCCCCACGCCCTCCACGGTGATCGGGAACGAACCCCCGTGCGCCGCGTACGTGTCGGGGTCGAGGCGGGAGGACTCCTCGAAGGTCGTGCCCTTGGCGCGGGCGCGGGACCCCACCAGGTAGGAGGAGGCGCCGAACCGCTCCACCACCCGGCGCTTACGGGCGATCCACGCGTCGTTGTCGGGGGCGGAACCCGGCAGCGCCGCGTGGAAGAGCTGCTGTCCGCAGCGGTGGATGTCGATCGCGACCGGCGCCTGCCGCTCCCGGGCCAGCTCGACGAGGAGCGAGCCGAGCGCCCACGCGTCGTCGTGGTCGAACCGGCGGAAGACCAGCCGGCGTTCCTGGGCCTGGAGCTCCTCCAGCGTCGGGGTGATCTCCGGGGTGAACTTCGGGGTCAGCTCATGGGCGCCCATCACAGCGTCACCACCACTCCGTCTCGTGCCGAACGGCGGGCCGCCTCCAGCACGTCGAGGGCGGCGGCCGCCTCGACGGCCGGGACCGGGTTCGGGCCGCCGTCGATCAGTGCCTTGGCCACCGCAGCGTAGTAGGCCGGATAGTCGCCGGGGAGAGTCCGTACGGGCGTTCCGCCGCCGGTCAGCGGGGACTCGCCGGCGCCGAGCCGGCCCCACAGCTCCTCCGGTTCGGTGCCCCAGCCGGGCCCCGGGCGACCGCCCTCGCGCAGGGCCGCCTCCTGCGGGTCGAGGCCGTACTTCACGAACCCGGCCTTCGAGCCGAGCACCCGGAAGCGCGGGCCGAGCTGGGCCGTCGTGGCGGAGGCGTAGAGGTGGGAGCGGACCCCGCTCGTGTGCGTGACGGCGATGAAGGTG
>NZ_JBIBEN010000106.1:0-1054 GCF_042955065.1 Streptomyces sp. NPDC012510 | reverse complement strand
CAAGCTCAAGAGCCTCAAGAACATCCCCACCGCCGGACGCCCTCAACTGGTCGACCTCGGCAAGCCCGTCTTCACCGACGACACTCCACCGCCTCAACCGGATGAAGGAGAACCCCGGTCACAAAGCTGATCACCCCGAATCACCGGCCCGCCTCAGACGGGGCCGCTGTCATCCAGGGGCTGTCCGGCGGATCTCCTGACCGAGGAATGACCATGTGGAACGCGGTACATCCTGCTAACGTCTGCGCCATGAAGCGCGCCGCTATGACGACGACGCCGGAGAGTGTCCCGGCGCGCTGACAGATGATCTGATGCGAAGCCCCGGGGCAAGTGCCCCGGGGCTTCGTCGTAGGCCCGGTCACTTGCTCCGCACCCAGCAGGGAGACCGCGATGACCACCGTGCACGACCACCGCAAGCTCGGCCGTGAACTGGGCCTGTTCGACACCGATCCGCTGATCGGCGCCGGCCTGCCGTACTGGCTGCCCGACGGCGCGGCCGTGAGGCACACCCTGGAGGAGTACATCCGTGCCGCCGAGCGGCGGGCGGGCTACCAGCACGTGTACTCACCGGTACTCGGAAAGCGGGAGTTGTACGGGATCTCGGGGCACTGGGCGCACTACAGCGACGACATGTTCCCCCCGATGGACGTCGGCGCAGAGCAGGTCGTCCTGCGGCCGAGCCTGTGCCCCCATCACGCGGTGATCTACCGCTCCCGCTCCCACAGCTACCGCGAACTGCCCCTGCGGATGGCCGAACTGGGCGGCATGTACCGCTCCGAACTCTCGGGCGTACTCGGCGGACTGACCCGGGTGCGGGCCATCCAGCTCAACGACGCGCACATCTTCTGCACCCTGGACCAGGTCGCCGGGGAGGCGCGGGCGGCGCTGCAGATGATCCGCCAGGCGTACGAGGCGCTCGGCATCACCCCGACCCGCTACCGGCTCTCCCTCCCGGGCCCCAGCGGCAAGTACGTCGCCGCACCCGAGAAGTGGCAGCGTTCCACCGCCCTGCTGACCGACGTCCTTGACCGCTCCGGCCTGTCCTACGAGGCGG
>NZ_JBIBEN010000105.1:0-1107 GCF_042955065.1 Streptomyces sp. NPDC012510 | reverse complement strand
CCATCTCGGGTGTATTGTCCAGGATGAAGTCAATTAGTTCTTCGTATGCATCGCGATCCGTATTCTTCAGGTGGTAGAGGTGGTTTCTGAAGTGTGAACTGGCCAACCGGGTTGACTGATTTTCTTTGACGTGCTTCTCGGTCAGGACGGATTCGCGATGCTGTACTGGAGTTAGTGTAGGGACCACTCCAATGATGGGGCTCACGGATCGAGCAATCGCAGCTGTTGCGACGAAAGAAGAGTCTGGATTCTGAAGGCAGAAGAACGGCAGTTCATCCACGGGCCAGATGGATTGCAGAACGGCGCCCGATTCAAATGTCACCGCCATCCTACTCTCTGATTCGCGGAACTCATGTCTGATATTTTCACCGATAAACCCTGACGGATTGCCGATCGTGCTAGAAAGTAGATGGCCCTTGGCCCAAGGGTTTCCGTCGAGACTGAAGCGCTCTGTGGCATTGCGTCGGCGTGCGTGATTCACCTGCTCAGCTGCAAGGCGAAGGGCGGAAATGATGGTACTCTTGCCGGCGTTATTTGGCCCTACGAGAATTGATTGCTTGCTGAATTGGATATCGAACCTTGAGAATCCCTTAAAGTGCGAAAGTGTGAGCTTCTTGAGCATGAGGCAAGCGTAGAGGGTATCGGCGAGTCGCGTACTGGATTTTCTGAATTTGGTTCGAGCATAAAGGTCTCACTCGCGGAAGCGAACGTTTAATCGAATGATGGGGGTGCGTCCCGGCATGGCAGGTGCGCGCCGGGGGTCGCGAGAGGTGTGGGCTGTTGTGGCTGTTCGGAGAAGCGGGCGTGTGCGGCCACCTCCTGGCCGGATCGCCCTCTTGTGCACCCTTCGTGTACGTGTCACACAGTTCAGAGGCGCGGACCTGGGGGAGGGGACACGGCATGTCGGTCTTGGGTGGCTATCCGGTAGGGCCGTCGGCCTGGGCCGTCGAGCGGTTTGGGCGGCATGCCGGCGCGCTTGCGGCTGCGGTGCCGGTGCAACTGGCCAAGGCGCACGGGAAGGCCCATGCCGCGCATCTCGCTGCGGGGCTGAAGAAGCGGAGTCCGTACGGTGTCGCCCTTGCAGGCGTGGTGCGCGAGAACCTGGCG
>NZ_JBIBEN010000104.1:0-1107 GCF_042955065.1 Streptomyces sp. NPDC012510 | reverse complement strand
ATACCCCTGCTGTAGAAGGGTTGTTTACCCCTGCCGTAGAAGGGGTGTTGTCTGCTGGTGCAGGGGTACTGGTGGAAACCCCTTCCATAGCAGGGGTATTGGGTGCAGAGGTGTAGTGGGAGAGGTTTACTTTCCCCTCTGCAAGGTTGATGATTCCTGGCACGTTGAGAACATAGTGATTCTTGCGCCCCACCTTTTGCTTGGTCACGAGTCCTGGCAAGTAGGCATCGGCACCCTTGAAGTTCTTCGCGTGCTTGATACCTCTTGCCTTGGCTAGTCGTTCGACACTCGGGTTTAGCTGTCCGGTGTCCTTGTTCCATCTCATCACAAGCTCAATCAGCAATACTTTGTCTTCTGGTCTGAGGCTGCTGATTGTGATGACGTTGATTAGGTCGAACTTATTGGCACCGGCGGTGTTCGCTGGCTTATCCAGTCTGTCAGTCATAGCTGATATCCTTAACGTAGTTGGTTAATTGCGGCTTGGTTAGCCCGGTTGATTCACTTGGGTGGAGGCTTCATTGGAAATGATAGGCACCATTTTCTTGCCCCCTTCCCGAGAGCCCTACAGGTTTCCCCCGGCCCGTAGGGCATTTCTCACGTAACACTATTCGGCATAGGGCAATAGCTCGATTACTACTCCGTCTGATCCAGAGAGAACCCCCTGATTCACTGAATCGGGGGGTTTCCCTGTTTCGGCCTGATTCATTCTTGCTCTTTAGTCGGCCCTCAAAGTCAAGGAACTTCTATTTCCGAAGAGAACTCCGCCCGAGTTTCCCCAAGAACTCGAAATCGACTCGGGGTAAATACCTGCTTTCTTGAGTTCTTCCATGATTGCTTCGTAGTCGTCATCGAATTCTTTCAAGAACTCTTCACGTCGCATGAGTTCACCAGTGCGTTTCAGCTCAGAATAGACAGCCTGTGCGGGAAAGCTCAGGCTTTCCACGTCTACCATTAGCCCTCCAAGATGTAAAGATGGCTACTGCGCATCCCCATCAGACCCTGGGCATTCTGAACCTCATACACCTTTCCCTGTGCCTTCAGATCATCAAGTACTTGTCTGAAGAGACCAGGTGCAGCGTTAGGCAACGCTTGCGTGAATTCGCTTTC
>NZ_JBIBEN010000103.1:0-1133 GCF_042955065.1 Streptomyces sp. NPDC012510 | reverse complement strand
CGTTCGCTGGGGGTTGCCCGTGGCGGCATGTGTCACATCACCTCTTCCACTGTCTGTAACAGGATGACCGCAGGGCCGTCCCGGAATCGCCCGGAAGCGCATCACACGCGTTCGCTCGGCTTCTCCTTCCCTGGGAGGGGTGGGCGTGTGGCAGGGAGACAGGCCACCGGGAGAAACCCCCCGTGAGAAAAGGGAGTTGTCGTGCACCTCGACGTCGTGTCCTGCCTGTTGCCGACCTCCGGCAAGGGTGACGCCCCGTTCGTCGCCAGTCGGCCCGAGGATCTCTGCTACAGCTTCACCCTTCCGGCGGCGCCCCGTAGTCCCGGGGTCGCACGGGCCACCACCCGCGCCGTCCTTCGGGCGCACCGGCTGGATGATGTGGCCGAGCCGGTCGTCCAAGTCGTGAGTGAACTGACCACCTGCGCCTACCGTCTCTCCCTCACCAAGGAGATGTACGTGTCGCTGCGTTACCGCGACGCCGCCCTCCGGGTGACCGTGTACGACGGGCACCCCCGCCACACCCACGCCCGCCTCGGCGCCCTCTGCGTGCTGAACCGGCGGGCCACCCTGCGGCTCCTGGACGAGGTCGTCCGGGCCTGCCGGGGTGACTGGGGCATCGGCGGGGCCCGTGAACCGGGCGGGGGAACTCGGATGTGGGCCGTGCTGCCTCGGGCGGGGGCCATGAACTACCTGGGCGGCCAGGACTGAGACCCCCGGTGTCTCATGGCCACAGGAGGCCCCGGGACCAGCCTTCACCCTCCCTCCGGTACGTCACCCGCACATGCCGCCGCCGTTCGTCGCCCTGGAAGAACTCCACCTCCTCGGGGTGGAGGTGGTACAGCGTCCACGTCGGCGACTCCGCCGTGGGGTCCGCCTGGGCCTCGTGCCAGGCCGCGTCGGAGACGGACGCCAGTTCCTCCAGGGACGCCAGGGGCTCGCTCTGGCGGCCGGTCAGCGCCGCGGCCAGCGCCCCCGTCGAGCGGGCGTGCAGGTCCGCCTGGGCCGCCCGGGCGGGGGCGATCGACACCGGGCCCCGCAGCCGGACCTGGCGGCCCAGCACCGGCCAGTAGAAGGTCAGGGCCGCGTACCGGCGGGCGTCGAGCTGCCGGCCCTTGCGGCTCGTCGCGTGCGTC
>NZ_JBIBEN010000102.1:0-1141 GCF_042955065.1 Streptomyces sp. NPDC012510 | reverse complement strand
CCCGGCCCTCCCGGACGCGGTCGAGGTAGTTGCGGACCAGGGCGTTGACCGCGCCGGGGTACAGGAACGGCTCCCCGCGCATCGTGGCCCGGCAGGCTTCGACCAGATCGCGGTCGGCGACCGACTTCAGCACGTACCCGGAGGCGCCGGCGCTGAGCGCCTCGAAGAAGTACTGCTCGTTGTCGTACATGGTCAGGATGAGGATGCGCAGGTCCGGCAGGACGCGCGAGAGTTCCCGGGCGGCCTGGAGGCCGGTCAGCCGGGGCATGGCGATGTCGAGGATCGCCAGATCGGGGCGGAGGGCGCGGGCCTGCGCGACGGCCTCCGCCCCGTCGTCGGCCTCGGCGATGACGACGAGATCGGACTCCCCGTCCAGGATGAGCCGCACCCCGCGCCGCACGAGCGCGTGGTCGTCGGCGAGGAGGATGCGGGTGGGCGGCTGCTCGGCCTGGCCCTTGGGCTGGTTCCTGGGCTGGTTCTTGGACTGGTCGGTCATGAGGTCAGGGCGTCCGGTCGGGGTCGGGGGCGGCTGGGTCGAGGACGGCTGAGCGGAGGACGTCGGGTTCGGCGGGGGAGTCCGGGGCGGTGTCGGGAGCGGCGGCGGTGGCTCTCGGGTGGGTGGGGACCGGGACGGCCAGGGACACCGTCGTGCCCCCGGCCGGGCCGGGTCCCACCGTGAGGTCGGCGCCGATCAGCAGGGCGCGTTCCCGCATGCCCCGGATACCGGCGCCCTCGGGCGCGTCGCCGATGCCCTTGCCGTCGTCCCGGACGATCAGCCCGACGCCGGACGGGGTGCGGTGCAGGGCGAGTTCGGCGTGCTGGGCGCCCGAGTGCCGGGCGGTGTTGGTGAGGCCCTCCTGCGCCACCCGGTACAGCACGAGTTCGGCGTCGCGGCCGAGCGGCGGCAGATCGGGGTCGAGCCGGTGCCGTACCGAAAGGCCCGGCTTGGTGAACTCGGTGGCGAGCGCCTTGAGGGCCTTGGCCAGGCCCAGCTCGTCCAGGACGCCGGGTCTCAGCCGGCGCGCGATACGGCGGATCTCGTCCAGGCTGCCCCGGGTGGTCTCCTGCACCTGGTGCAGTTCGGCGCGCATCTCCGGCGGCCCGTGGTCGGCGACCCGCTTGAGTTCGAGGAGGACGGCGG
>NZ_JBIBEN010000101.1:0-1144 GCF_042955065.1 Streptomyces sp. NPDC012510 | reverse complement strand
AGATCCCACAACCCCGTATACGCAACCCCTGCCGGGTCTCACACGCATACGGTTTGGCCTCATCCAGTTTCGCTCGCCACTACTCCCGGAATCACGGTTGTTTTCTCTTCCTGCGGGTACTGAGATGTTTCACTTCCCCGCGTTCCCTCCACTTGCCCTATGTGTTCAGGCAAGGGTGACAGCCCATGACGACTGCCGGGTTTCCCCATTCGGACACCCCCGGATCAAAGCCTGGTTGACGACTCCCCGGGGCCTATCGTGGCCTCCCACGTCCTTCATCGGTTCCTGGTGCCAAGGCATCCACCGTGCGCCCTTAAAAACTTGGCCACAGATGCTCGCGTCCACTGTGCAGTTCTCAAACAACGACCAACCACCCATCACCCCCGGCAACAACCGGAGTTCACTGGGGCCGGCACTGAAGGCAGCCACACGGCCATACCCTCAGACACCCAACAGCGTGCCCGACACGATCAGTTGATGAGCTTCGCGTTCCACGCCGAAGCAGTACTAGCGCTCTCACCCATACCGACCGTGCCGAATAATCAACGTTCCACCCATGAGCAACCAGCATCGAACGTTCGCCGATGTACTGGCCCCTGGACTGCCGAAGCAGCCTGGAGTGCTCCTTAGAAAGGAGGTGATCCAGCCGCACCTTCCGGTACGGCTACCTTGTTACGACTTCGTCCCAATCGCCAGTCCCACCTTCGACAGCTCCCTCCCACAAGGGGTTGGGCCACCGGCTTCGGGTGTTACCGACTTTCGTGACGTGACGGGCGGTGTGTACAAGGCCCGGGAACGTATTCACCGCAGCACTGCTGATCTGCGATTACTAGCAACTCCGACTTCATGGGGTCGAGTTGCAGACCCCAATCCGAACTGAGACAGGCTTTTTGAGATTCGCTCCACCTCACGGCTTCGCAGCTCATTGTACCTGCCATTGTAGCACGTGTGCAGCCCAAGACATAAGGGGCATGATGACTTGACGTCGTCCCCACCTTCCTCCGAGTTGACCCCGGCAGTCTCCTGTGAGTCCCCATCACCCCGAAGGGCATGCTGGCAACACAGAACAAGGGTTGCGCTCGTTGCGGGACTTAACCCAACATCTCACGACACGAGCTGACGACAGCCATGCACCACCTGTACA
>NZ_JBIBEN010000100.1:0-1148 GCF_042955065.1 Streptomyces sp. NPDC012510 | reverse complement strand
CGGACGATCACGCCCTCGGACGATCCCGAGGAGGACTGACCACCAAGATCCACCTCGCCTGCGACGGCCGCGGCCGTCCCCTCGCCGTCCTGCTCACCCCAGGTGAACGCCACGACAGCGTCTGCGCACGTCCCCTCCTGGAACGGATCCGGGTCCCGCGCACCGGCCTCGGCCGCCCGCGCTGCAGACCCGACCAGGTCGTCGCCGACAAGGCCTACAGCTCCCGAGGCTTACGTTCCTACCTGCGTAATCGCGGCATCGCGTGCACCATCCCAGAGAAGAACGATCAGCAGCGACACCGCCGCAACCGCGGTCGCCGCGGCGGTCGGCCACCGGCGTTCGACCGGCAGATCTACCGCCGACGCAACGTCGTCGAGCGCTGTTTCAACCGTCTCAAGGGCTTCCGCGGCATCGCCACCAGGTACGACAAGACCGCCACCTCGTACGAGGCAGCGGTCAGTCTCGCGTCACTCCTGCTCTGGGCAAGATCCGTTTGAAGACGGACCCTAGTAGGACTATCTGACCAGAGGGCACTGACAATGCCCTCCGGCGGACGTCTGAGCGGTGGCTGTTACAACTGGTCGCAGTGCAACGAGTGATCGAGGGGGCCTGGGTGGTTCAGCCAAGGGATCTGTCTCAGCCTGTCGCGGGTGTGTATGAGGAGCTCATCACCGAGGGGATGCAGGCGCAGATCGACCAGTTGGACTCGGCTGGGTGGAAGCCGATTCATACGGAGGTCAGTGCTGAGTCGTCGCCGCATGTGCTGGCGCGGTACATCGGGGAGGCTGTAGGGCGTCGGTTGGCTCAGTTGCCGCATGACAAGCGGGTCGCCGCAGCCAACCAGGTCATGGAGTCGCTGATCAGCAGCGTGCCGGATGCGGAGGTAGACGGTGCGCTGACTGCTCTTGTTGAGGGTCCGCGGCAGCTCTTGGCGCTGGCTGAGCATGAGGCCCCTGGCGTCTATGCCATCAGGCCCTTGACGCCGCTCTCAGAGACCGCGCTGATCACTAACGCGCCGGATGATCCAAGTTTGGGTGCGGAACTGCGGGCAGAGCTCGCCACGGCTGACCGCGTGGACCTGCTCTGCGCGTTTGTGAAGTGGTACGGGATAAGAGTGCTGGAGGACTCCCTCCGCGCGGCCAAGGAGC
>NZ_JBIBEN010000099.1:0-1151 GCF_042955065.1 Streptomyces sp. NPDC012510 | reverse complement strand
CGCACGAACGCGGCAAGGTCTTCGGGCTGTTCGGCGCGATCGTCGGTCTCGGGGCGGTCTCCGGTCCGCTGCTCGGCGCGCTGCTGACGGAGTGGAACCTGTTCGGGCTGGAATGGCGGCCGATCTTCCTCATCAACCTGCCCGTCGGCATCGCGGGTCTGATCCTCGGCAGCCGCTTCATCACCGAGTCCAAGGCACCGAAGGCGCTCAAGCTCGACCTCGTCGGCGTCGCGCTCGTGACGCTCGGCATGCTGATGCTGATCTACCCGCTCACCCGGGGCCGCGAGCTGGGCTGGCCGCTGTGGGGGCATCTGATGATGGTCGGCTCGCTGGTGGTGTTCGGGGCGCTCGTCGCGTACGAGCGGAACAAGGGCGCGCGGGACGGCTCGCCGCTGATCGAGCTCTCCCTCTTCCGGGTGAAGAGCTTCGCCGCGGGCATCGCCGTGCAGACCGTCTTCGGGATCGGCCTCGGCATCTTCTTCCTGGTGTGGACGCTGTACATGCAGATCGGCCTGGGCTGGAGCCCGCTGCGCGCCGGTCTGACCGGGGTGCCGTTCTCGATCGCCGTCTCCACGGCCGCCGGACTCTCCGTGCAGAAGCTGGTGCCGCGGTTCGGCCGCAAGGTGCTCCAGGCGGGCGCGCTGACCATGGCCGTCGGTGTCCTGCTCTACATCTGGGAGTCCGACCACTACGGCCTCGGCATCGCCTCCTGGCAGATGGCGCTGCCCCTCATCGTGATGGGCGTCGGCATGGGCCTGATCGTGGCGCCGCTGACGGACGCGGTGCTGTCGGAGGTGCCGCGCGAGCACGCCGGTTCGGCGTCCGGCCTGATCAACACCGTGCAGCAGATGGGCAACGCACTCGGTCTCGGCCTGGTGTCCGTCGTCTTCTTCGGTGAGATCGGCGACCGGCTGGCCCGCTCCGAGGTGGGCCCCGCCTTCGCCAACGCCTTCGAGCACGCCCTCGGGTGGGTGGCCGCGGTGATGGCGGCGATCTTCCTGCTGATGTTCGCCCTGCCGAAGCGGCCGGCGCAGCATCTGGAGGGAGGCGGGGACGACGGCTCCGGGGCCGCCCCCGCCAAGGAGCGGGAGGGCGCGCTCGCCGGCTGAGCGCGCACGCGCCACGACCGCCTTCGAAGGGCCCCGGGTCCA
>NZ_JBIBEN010000098.1:0-1153 GCF_042955065.1 Streptomyces sp. NPDC012510 | reverse complement strand
CCGGTTGGCGGCGGCGTTGGCGCCGGAGGTCGACGAGGTCCTCACCCGCCATCCCCTGCGGGAACTGGTCACCTCCTGCGAACCGCTGCCGCTGCTGGTGGAACGCGAACGCGCCCTGTTCGGCTCCTGGTACGAGTTCTTCCCCCGTTCCGAGGGCACCCCCGAGCAGCCCCACGGCACCTTCCGCACCGCCACCCGCCGCCTCCCGGCGATCGCCGCCATGGGCTTCGACGTCGTCTACCTCCCCCCCATCCACCCCATCGGCACCACCCACCGCAAAGGCCGCAACAACACCCTCTCCCCCACCCCCGACGACGTCGGCGTCCCCTGGGCCATCGGCTCCCCCGAAGGCGGCCACGACGCGATCCACCCCGACCTGGGCACCCTGGAGGACTTCGACCACTTCGTCGCCGAAGCACGCGCCCTGGGCCTGGAGATCGCACTCGACTTCGCCCTGCAGTGCTCCCCCGACCACCCCTGGGTCCACAAACACCCCGAGTGGTTCCACCACCGCCCCGACGGCACCATCGCCCACGCCGAGAACCCGCCCAAGAAGTACCAGGACATCTACCCCATCGCCTTCGACGCCGACATGCCCGGCCTGATCGCCGAGACCACCCGCGTCCTGCGCCACTGGATGGACCACGGGGTACGCGTCTTCCGCGTCGACAACCCCCACACCAAACCGGTGGTCTTCTGGGAACAGGTCATCGCCGACATCAACGCCACCGACCCGGACGTCATCTTCCTGGCCGAGGCCTTCACCCGCCCGGCGATGATGCACACCCTGGCCGCCGCCGGCTTCCAGCAGTCCTACACCTACTTCACCTGGCGCAACAGCAAGGAAGAACTCACCGAGTACGCCACCGAACTCGCCGGCGAGGCCGCGAGCTACATGCGGCCCAACTTCTTCGTCAACACCCCCGACATCCTCCACGCCTTCCTCCAGCAAGGAGGACGCCCCGCCTTCGAACTCCGCGCCGTCCTCGCCGCCACCCTCTCCCCCACCTGGGGCGTGTACTCGGGCTACGAACTGTGTGAGAACACCCCCCTCAAGCCCGGCAGCGAGGAATACCTCGACTCCGAGAAGTACCAACTCCGCCCACGCGACTGGGACGCCGCCGAACGCGACGGCCACACCATCGCCCCCCTG
>NZ_JBIBEN010000097.1:0-1165 GCF_042955065.1 Streptomyces sp. NPDC012510 | reverse complement strand
CCGACGGCCCGTTCGGCTTCGGCGCCGGTCAGCTCGTCGTCGTCCAGGTGATCGTCGGGACGCGGGAGCGGCGCGGTGCCGCGCAGGTCGTGGGCCCAGGCGCGGAGCCGGGCGGGGTCGCTCTCGGCGGGCGCGGCGAGCGCGACCTCGGCACGGATCAGGAGCCGTTCGAGGGCGCGGCGCGTGGTGTCGCCGTGGGCCGACATCACCGTCTGCCAGGCGGCGTGGACGGCGGCGGCCGCGGAGGTGCGGGAGTGGGAGTGGGTGTGTGAGTCCGAGCGGGTCTGCTCGGCGTGCGCCGCCGCCAGGGTGAGCGCATGGGCGGTGGCGCGGCGCTCCGGGCCGTGCGGCCGCAGCAGGCCCGGCGCCATGCAGACGAGCCAGGCCCAGGCGCCCGCTCCGAGGGCGAGCGCCACATGGCCGGGGACCTGTCCGAGGGTCTGCGGCAGGAAGAGCGAGGCGGAGCTGATGAAGGCGAGGATGACATTGGCCGGCGGGCCGAGCCGGGTCGCATCGCACAGCACCTTCTGCGCCGCCGCCAGCAGCGCGCCGACGGTGACGAGGACGACCGCGCTGTCGGTGAGGGAGGCCGCGACGAGCGCGACGGCCAGGCCGCCGGTCATGCCGAGCACCACCCAGGCGAGGACCCGGGCGCGGGCCGCGTAGGGACGGTTGTGGGCGTACAGGGCGCACAGGGACCCGGCCATCGTGTACACCGCCAGGTCCAGCCGGCCGAGGGCCAGCAGGAGCAGGTTCGGCAGGGCGACGGCGACGACCACGCTGAGGGCCGGCTTGAACCAGATGTCGGAGGGACGATCGAGGCGCAGCACGTCGGCGAGGGGGAGGCGGGGTCGGGGCATGCCTATCAATTTAGCATGTGTTTTACTCGTGAAACAACTGTGCGCTCCGTCGAATGCTCCCCGTGTACACCCTTGCGCTCGCGTGCGCGCCGCGTGGCGTGGGCATCGCATCCCTCGACGCGATGACGCGACGTGATGACGCGACGCCATGACGAGACGTCGTGATGTCGAGCGGGGAGGTGCGTGTGCACGGACCGGCTTCGCCCGGCTGGCTGCTGGTCGCGCTGTGTGCGGCGACCGGCGCCTACTGTCTGCTGCGGATGCGCAGCGCCGTCGAGGAACAGCGCCGGGCCGCGGGCGGGGAG
>NZ_JBIBEN010000096.1:383-1165 GCF_042955065.1 Streptomyces sp. NPDC012510 | reverse complement strand
AGCACGGCCCACACCTGGACGGACCTGCACCTGCACATGGTCCAGCGCACGGCGCAACTCCACAGGCACGGGCCAGAGTTCACTGGCCCGCGCCGCGTCGCCGATCCGCCTCCACTGGCGGTACGCCCAGTCCACGACCGCCTCCACGGCCGGCACGTCCACCACCTGCCCCGCAGCCGGCCCAGGCCCGGCAGGCTGCGCTCGGCGTTCCCCGCAAACATCGCGAGGCCCGCCCGCGCCCAGGCAGGTCGGACCTGGGTCAGTACTCTGTGTGCCGGCCGGTGACTAGAAGTGGCTATAGCCCGAAGGTGCACCACATCCTGTGATCGCGTAACTGCGCTCGCCCTGACAGGCGTGGCGGATCACGGGACTGCCATGCCGGAGCCAGGACGACGACGCGGCGAAAACCACCGCCGCAGGCGTGATGCGCAGCGCCGCCAGGGATGAAACCGATGAGCATGGCGCAGTGGTAGAAAGCGGTCTTCTGGAGGCTGCTGAGATGAGATCTGTGATCACTAAGGATGCCAAGCACTGTGCGCAGCTTTGCTGACGACCAGGCATCGCAGCTTGACCGCATCCGTTTGGCCCCCACGCACGACAGGGGGCCTGGTGCAACTCGCACACCAGGCCCCCTGACAAGCGGCGGGGTGGCGGGATTTGAACCCACGACCTCTTCGTCCCGAACTCTCGGCTGGGAGGTCATCGAGGTACCGGTGGGCTGGTCAGTCGGCTATAGACGGCTTCTGACGGTCGGCTGCGGTCGCGGTGGTTGCTGTACTCCG
>NZ_JBIBEN010000096.1:0-373 GCF_042955065.1 Streptomyces sp. NPDC012510 | reverse complement strand
CTGGAGTGACGTACGTCGGGGTGCCGGTGACGCCGATCGCCTTGCCCTCGGCCTGGTCGGCGTCCACGATCAGGATGTGCCGTCCGTCGAACAGGGCGGTGCTGTGGCGGACCGCCCACCAAACAGAGCGGCTGAACGGCATGTCTGACACGCTCCGAAGGCCTCACGACGGCCCCGTCGGGGGTTGTGTAGCCCGGCATTGGTCAAGCAGTCGAGCGGGCAAGCGGCAGGCCCCACAGCTGGCTGCACTGGGTAGTTGGGCCGAACCCATCCCCAACTACCTGCGGTGTCCGTAAGATCCAATCTATGTCTGATGGTCTGACTCGACTGCTAAGCCACGAGAGATAGGGGGCTCTGAATTGCCTGCTCTTTC
>NZ_JBIBEN010000095.1:0-1225 GCF_042955065.1 Streptomyces sp. NPDC012510 | reverse complement strand
CACCAACGCCCACCTCGTCCTGGAGCAGGCCCCGGAACCGGCCACCACCCCGGCCGCTCCCGGCACCCCCTCCGCCCGGACCCTGCCCTGGCTCGTCTCGGGCTCCACCTCCGAAGCCCTGCGGCAACAGGCGGCACACCTGGCGGCCTTCGTCCGCGAACGGGCCGAACTGCCCGCGCCCGACCTGGCGTTCTCGCTGGCCACGACCCGCTCCGTCTTCGACCACCGGGCCGTGGTCGTCGGCGCCTCCCGCGACGACCTCCTCGCGGGCCTGGAGCGCCTGACCGAGGCCCCGGACCAGCCGGCAGCCGTCCCCGGCGGCCTCGCCGTCCTGTTCACGGGCCAGGGTGCGCAGCGGGTCGGCATGGGGCGTGAGTTGTACGCCGCGTACCCGGTGTTCGCGGAGGCGTTCGACGCGGTGTGTGCGCGGGTCGACGGTGAGCTGGGTACGCCGTTGAAGGCGGTCGTCTTCGAGGGGGATGGTGAGGGTGGCGGTCTGCTGGACCGTACGCGGTTCACGCAGGCGGCGCTGTTCGCGGTCGAGGTGGCCCTGTTCCGTCTGCTGGAGTCGTGGGGTGTACGTCCGGACGCGCTGCTCGGGCATTCGGTCGGGGAGATCGCGGCCGCCCATGTCGCGGGTGTGCTGAGCCTGGACGACGCGTGCACGCTGGTGGCGGCCCGGGGCCGGCTGATGGATGCCCTGCCCGAGGGCGGGGCGATGGTCGCGGTCGAGGCTACGGAGGAAGAAGTCCGCGCCGCCCTGGTGGACGGCGTCTCGGTCGCGGCTGTGAACGGGCCGCGTGCCGTCGTCGTCTCCGGTGAGGAGGGCCCGGTCGAGAAGGTGGCCGCCGCTCTCGCCGAGCAGGGTGCCCGGACCAAGAGGCTGACGGTCAGCCACGCGTTCCACTCGTCCCTGATGGACCCGATGCTGGACGAGTTCCGCCAGGTCGCGGAGGGGCTGGCATACGAGCCCGCCCGTATCCCGGTCGTCTCGAACCTGACCGGCGAGGTCGCCGGGCCCGAGCTGTCGACGGCCGAGTACTGGGTGCGGCATGTCCGTGAGGCCGTCCGGTTCGCCGACGGGGTGCGGACCCTGCGGGAACGGGGCGTCACCCGGTTCCTCGAAGTCGGGCCGGACGGTGTGCTGACCGCGATGGCGCGGGGCGCCCTGCCCGAGGCCGAACCGGACGCCGAGGAAGCGCTGTTCACCCCGGCCCTGCGCAAG
>NZ_JBIBEN010000094.1:0-1258 GCF_042955065.1 Streptomyces sp. NPDC012510 | reverse complement strand
CGTGTCTGCTTCAATAAGGGTATGGCCAGCTTCCAGAAGGACACCGCGACGGGTCGCCACGACCTCGAGCCGTTCTGGCCTTCCCGTCAGCACCACGATTTCGACCGGGTGTGTTGCCGCGCGAGGAACGCGCGGGCCCTCTAAAGCCGTACACCCCGGCCTTCGGCCAGCGCGCACGACGTACGTCCCTCGGCGAGCCCGACCACGAATCGCGGCCGTCGTCCTCTCCGACGAACTTTCTCGCGCGAAAGAGCTGACCTCTCATGGCGACCACCCGTTCTCTCTCCTCCGCTCCCCTGGCACCCGCCCCCGCCCCGACCGCTCCCGCCCGGCACCGACTGCGTGCCGTCGACCGGGACGAGGTCGTGGACGTCGCGGACTTCCTGCCGCCGGGCGCCACCTGGCTGCCCGCACCGCAGCACACCCTGCCCACCCTGCCCGGCCAGCCGCCGATGATCGGCTACCTGGTGCTCGTCCCCGCCGACCAGCAGCCGCCGTTCCTTCCGGTGGCGGTGCCGGACCGGCCCGGTACGGACGCGGCCGACCCGCTGGTGCGGATCGACACGGTGCAGCGCACCGCCGCCGTCGACGGCCGTGAACTCGACCTGACCTACCTGGAGTTCGAGCTGCTCGCGCATCTGGTGGCGCACCCCAACCGGGTGCACACCCGCGACCAGCTCGTGACCACCGTGTGGGGCTACGGCCATGTCGGCGACGGCCGTACGGTCGACGTCCATGTCGCCCGGCTGCGCCGCAAGCTGGGCGCGGAGCACCGCCGGACGATCCAGACGGTCCGCCGGGTCGGCTACAAGTACACCCCGCCGACCGGGCGCTGACCCCCAGGACGGCCCCCGGCTCTGCCCTGGGCAGAGCACGGTTCCCTTCCGCGGCCCGGCCGGGCAGAGTCACCGGTATGAGACTTCTGGTGCTGGGCGGTACGGAGTTCGTGGGACGGGCCGTCGTCGAGGCGGCCCTCGGGCGTGGCTGGGACGTCACGGTCCTGAACCGGGGACGGCACGCACCCGTCCCCGGAACCCGGACCCTGATCGGCGACCGGACCGCGCCCGAGGGCATCGACCTGCCCTCGGGGGCCGAGTGGGACGCGGTCGTGGACACCTGGTCGTCCGCGCCCCGGGCGGTGCACGAGGCGGCGCGGCTGCTGCGGGGCCGCGCCCGCCGGTACGTGTACGTGTCGAGCTGCTCGGTGTACGCCTGGGCCCCGCCCGCCGGGTACACCGAGGACGCGCCCCTGGTCGAG
>NZ_JBIBEN010000093.1:0-1285 GCF_042955065.1 Streptomyces sp. NPDC012510 | reverse complement strand
CGCCTCCGCGACCCCGGCCAGGTCCTCCCGCCCGACCGTCTCCCAGAAGGCACGGTCGACGGGGTCGCCGCCCGGCACGGCGGAGTGGCCCGCCGTGAAGGAGGCGGGGGCGGTGGGCCAGTAGCGCTGGTGCTGGAAGGCGTAGGTGGGCAGGTCGACGCGGCGGGCGCTGGCCGGGAAGACCTTCGCCCAGTCGGGCGAGACGCCGTGGACGTGGAGTTCGGCGAGGGAGGTCAGCAGCCGGTCCAGACCGCCGTCGTCCCGGCGCAGCGAGCCGACCGTGAAGGCGTCGGGAGCCGTCTCGGTGTCCTCGATGGTCTCCTGCACGCCGAGGCTCACGACCGGGTGCGGGCTCGACTCGACGAAGACGCCGTAGCCGTCGCGGAGCAGATTCCGGGTGGCCGTCTCGAACTCGACGGTCTGCCGGAGATTGGTGAACCAGTAGGCGGCGTCGAAGCCCGAACCGTCCTCCACCTCGCCCGTGACGGTCGAGTAGACCGGGATACGGCCGGCCTGCGGCTCGATCGGGGCCAGCACGTCGAGGAGTTCGTCCTTCAGCTCCTCCACGTGGGCGGAGTGCGAGGCGTAGTCCACCGCGACACGGCGGGCGCGGACACCCGCCTCCGTCCAGTGGGTAAGAAGCTCGTCCAGCCCTTGGACGTCGCCGGAGACCACGACCGAGGCGGGCCCGTTGACGGCCGCGACGGAGACCCGGCCGTCGTAGCCGGTCAACTCCTCACGAACACGTTCAACGGGAAGCGGCACGGAGACCATGCCACCGCGCCCCGCCAGTGCCACGATCGAGCGCGACCGGAGCGCCACCACACGCGCGGCATCCTCCAGCGACAACGCACCGGCCACGCAAGCCGCCGCGATCTCACCCTGGGAGTGGCCGATCACGGCCGAAGGCCGGATACCCCAGTCCTCCCACACCGCCGCAAGCGACACCATCACCGCGAACAGCAACGGCTGGACCACATCCACCCGCTCGACATCCACACCACCACGACCGTGCAGAGCATCGTCCAACGACCAGTCCGTGAACGCCGACAACGCCTCACCACACTCGGCCATCCGCGCCGCGAACACCGGCGAGGAGTCGAGCAGTTCCAGCGCCATGCCCTGCCACTGCGAACCCTGGCCCGGGAAGACGAACGCGATACGGCCGGGCTCACCGGCCACACCCTCGACCACGCCGGCCGCACTCCGGCCCTCGGCCACCGCCGACAGCCCTTCGACCAGCGCCTCATGCGAGGCGCCCACCACCACGGCCCGGTGCTCCCAG
>NZ_JBIBEN010000092.1:0-1286 GCF_042955065.1 Streptomyces sp. NPDC012510 | reverse complement strand
TGAAGCTTCCCCTTGATCGTGGACACCTGGAGACTGGGATCTTGAGGTTCCAGAGGAAGTAGCACCAGGTGGGAAGCAAGTACACGAAGCGGTACACCGAGGAGTTCAAGCGGGACGCGATCGCGCTCGTCGATTCCTCGGGCAAGACGGTCACGGCCGTCGCCCGGGAACTGGGCATCAGCTCCGAGTCCCTGCGCGGCTGGTACCGCCGGGCGAAGGCCGACCAGGGCGAGGGCGCCCCGGGCGAGCTGACCAGCGCGGAGCGTCAGGAACTGCGCCGGCTGCGCAGAGAGAACCGCGAACAGCAGCAGACGATCGAGATCCTGAAAAAAGCGACGGCCTTCTTCGTGAAGGAGAGCGACCGGTGACCACGTTGTACCGGTTGATCGACGCGGAGAAGGCGAATCACCCGATCGTGCTGCTGTGCCGGGTGCTGCACGTGACCCGCTCCTCCTACTACGCCTGGCGCGAGGGCGAGGCCGCCCGTCGTGCCCGGCAGGCCGCCGACGACGCGCTCGCCCACGAGATCACCGTTGTGCACATCGCTTCCCGTCGCACCTACGGTGTCCCGCGCATCCACGCCGAACTACGCCGCCTGGGCCGGCGGGTGAACCGCAAGCGCATCGCCCGCGTCATGCGCGAGCGCAACATCCGCGGCGTCACCCGCCGCAAGCACCGCTCGCTGACCCGGCCGGACGCGAAGGCGAAGCCGGCCCCGGACCTGATCGGCCGCGACTTCCACGCCGAGCGCCCCGGCACCCGGCTGGTCGGCGACATCACCTACCTGCCCACCGCCGAGGGCTGGCTCTACCTCGCCTGCTGGCTGGACCTGGCCACCCGCGAGATCGTCGGCTACGCCATGGCCGACCACCACCGCGCCGAGCTCGTCGTCGACGCCCTCGACATGGCCCACGGCCGAGGCGGCCTGGAGCCCGGATGCGTGATCCACAGCGATCGCGGCAGCGAATACACATCGACCCAATTCCGGGAGCGAATACGGAAGTTCGGGCTGCGACAAAGCTGCGGACGCACTGGATCGTGTTTCGACAACGCCGCAGCGGAGAGTTTCTGGGCCCTGCTCAAGGAAGAGATCGGAACCCGGACCTGGCCCGACCGGGCCACCGCCCGTGCCGAGGTCTTCACCTTCATCGAGACCTTCTACAACCGCCGCCGCCTGCGCAAGCACAGGATCTTCGGCTACCTCACGCCGGCCGAGACCAGACAGCGGCATCAACACGCCCTCGCGGCGTAACGAACGAGTGTCCAAGATCACGGGGAAACTTCAC
>NZ_JBIBEN010000091.1:0-1295 GCF_042955065.1 Streptomyces sp. NPDC012510 | reverse complement strand
TACTGGTACGGCGTGCACTACACCGGCGCCGAGCTCTACCGGGCCAATCCGACGAGGAAGTACGACGGGAACGTCAGCTTCGTCTCGATCCCCGTGTACTCGTCCAAGGACCTGGTGAACTGGAAGTTCGAGAACCGGGTCGCGACGCGCTCCACCGGCGTGGGCAGCGGCGCCAACCTGGGTGGTGCGGGCTGGGTCGGGCGGCTCGGCGTCTCGTACAACGAGAACACCGGCAAGTACGTGCTCGCCGTGCAGATGTGGCACACGGGCAGGGGCGGGCACGGCGTTCTGCTGCTGCAGGGCGACTCACCCACCGACACCTTCGACTACGGCTACTTCCAGACCCAGATCACCAACTCGCCCACGACCGGCACGGGGGATCAGACCGTCTTCACCGACGACGACGGCAAGGACTACCTGATCTTCTCCAACCGCGAAGGACGCTCGCGCGGCTTCGTGGCCAAGTTCCGGGAGTCCGACTCGCTGCGGATCGAGCCAGGCGTGGAGATCCGCCGCGGTGCCGGTCGCGAGGGGAACGCCATGTTCAAGCTCGACGGCAAGTACTACCACGCGGCGTCGGACCTGCACGGCTGGAACACCTCGGTCAACTACGTCAATGAGTCGACCGGCGGCAACGTTCAGGGCTCGTACAGCAGCGAGTACGTCCTTGCCGGCACCGAGATGGACTACAGCCACGTGACCCAGACCGGGTTCTTCGTGACGGTCAAGGGCACCAAGCAGAACACGGTGATCTACGCCGGCGACCGCTGGGCCGACTTCGCCTGGAACGGCATCGGGTACAACCAGTGGGTGCCGATCACCAAGACCGGCGCGAGGCCGCAGTTCCACTCGGTGAGCCAGTGGCAGTTCAACGCCACGACCGGGGAGTGGCGTGTCGGGCCGGCGAACAACCACATCCTCAACCCCGACATCCAGGCCGACCGCATCATCGTCTCCAGTGTGCGGGGATGGCGGAACCTCGGCGGTTCGGTGACCAACGTCAACGGTGGGGTGAACGGGTCTCGCTTCGCCCTCCAGGTGAGCAACAGCGGCGGCGTCGAGCAGCGGATCGAGTCGGTGCCCGCAGGCAGCTACACCCTGTCCCTGCACGCTCGGGGCAGCGCCGGACAGGTCGTGATCACCGGCGCCGACGGCAGCCAACGCACCCTCGGCATCCCGTCGTCGAGCGGCTGGACCAAACGCGAGCTCACCGGCATCGAACTGCCCGGCGGGGCCGCCACCGTCACCGTGCGGGCGTCGGGTTCGGGCGGCGTCATCGTCGACCAGCTCTCACT
>NZ_JBIBEN010000090.1:0-1295 GCF_042955065.1 Streptomyces sp. NPDC012510 | reverse complement strand
GGGCGGATCTTCAGGGTGTTCGCCGACTTGCCCGTGCCGTTGATGAGAATCCGGCGATCGCGCATGTCGTTGATGACGTCTTCGGTCAGCAGGCGGTCCGGCTCAAGAGTTTCCCGGTCCTTCACGATCTCCACGCCGACGTACAGACCGGCGCCCCGGACCTCGGCGACGTAGGGGGAGTCCTTGGTGATCTCCCGCAGTCCCGCGCGCAGAGCGTTGCCGCTCTCCAGGACACGCTGCTGCACGTTCTCCTTTTCGAGGACGTCCAGCACCGCGGCGCCGGCGGCCACGGGGATCGAGCTGCCGCCGAAGGTGTTGAAGTAGCGGACGTTGCGTCCGAACTCCTCGCTGACCTCGGGGCGGAAGACCACGCCCGAGATCGGCATTCCGTTACCCATCGGTTTGCCCAAAGTGACGATGTCCGGCAGGACGCCGTGCCGGGTGAAGCCCCACATCGACTCGCCGAGCCGGGCGAATCCGGACTGCACCTCGTCCGCGATGTAGACACCGCCGGCCGCGTGCACCTCCTCCACCACGCCCTGCATGTAGTCGACCGGGTCCGTGAAGATGCCGTCGCTGGTGTAGGCGCAGTCGGTGATCAGCGCCGCCAGGCGGTAGCCGTGGCGCTCCAGGTCGTCGATCGCGCCGCGTACCTGCTGCCGCATGTGCTCGGCGAGCGTTGTTCCCGGCGCGGCAAGGCGCGGGTCCGGCGGATCGATGAGCCGGACGTTCGGTCCCAGCGGTGACCCCGCGCCCAGGTGCGGTGAGAAGCTCGCCACCTCCCGGGTGATGCCGTGGTAGGCCCAGCGGGTGACGATGATGCCCTCGCCGCCCGTGTGGAACCGCGCCACCCGCACAGCCAGGTCGTTCGCCTCCGACCCGCTGCACGCGATGCTCAGCTTCGACAGCTCCTCGGGGAAGGTCGAAAGCAGCCGCTCCGCGTAATCGACCAGGGCTTCCTGGACGTAGCGGGTGTTGGTGTTCACCAAGGTCATCTGGCGGGCGACCGCCTCCGCCACGTGCGGATGGGCGTGCCCGACGCACGGGACGTTGTTGTAGGCGTCGAGGTAGTCGTTGCCGTCACGGTCGATCAGATGGGCCCCGTGACCGGAGACGAACTCGACCGGCTCCTTGTAGATGAGTGTGTAACCAGGACCCAGCACCTCGTTGCGGCGCCGGATCGTCTCCTGGAGGTGTTCGGGGAGTTCGCTCAGTACGCCCGGGTCGAACCGGTTGGGGTAGTTGGCGACTGCCCGACTAAGCGTCGAAGTCATCTGCAGGCACACCTTCAGTCT
>NZ_JBIBEN010000088.1:908-1335 GCF_042955065.1 Streptomyces sp. NPDC012510 | reverse complement strand
TCCGCGACGAGACGACCGCGCTCCTCCGCACCGAGGGCCGGCCAGACCTCGCCGACCACATCACCCGCGAGTGGCCCGGTTGGGCCGCCCGCATCGTCCCCGAGCAGATCGCCGCCGTGACCGGCACCGACGTAGGAGAGCGCCGACCGTGACCGCCAGCATTCCCACCCGCCTGGAGCGCCTGGAGCGCGACCGCTGCCCCGGGTGCGAGGACCCGCGGCCGCTCCCCGACCACCAGGCGTGCCTCGACCAGCCCATGCCGAACCGCGCTGAGGGCCGGGCGATCATTTTCGCCCGCACCGAGCAGCTGCTGGCCGCCGTCTGGCCCCGAGCCATCGGCGGAGACGCTCGGGCCGCCGCCACCGCCGTGCGGCTCCTCGACCAGCAGGCGCGCGTCCTGCTGCCGACGCACGACCGGGATTCGGAC
>NZ_JBIBEN010000088.1:279-898 GCF_042955065.1 Streptomyces sp. NPDC012510 | reverse complement strand
CATCGTGCCGCTGGAGGAGCTGCTGCGCCTCGCCGACACCGACGACGAAGGGGACGCGTAGCGGGGGGCGGGCCGCGTCAGGATGCCGTCACTGTGACGGCTCCCTGACGCGCCTTGGCCTCACGAAGCCTCTGGCGGAACCGCTCATAGGCCGCCTCCCGGCCCTCGATGGCGTGCTCCTGGTCGTCGTCGCGGCCGAGCCGGGCCGCGGCCTCCCGCGCCTGGTCGGCCTTCTCCTGCGCCGCCCGGCGCCGCTCCTGGATCGCGCCCCACTCCACCGTGGTCCGGGACGGAGGCACCGCGTCGGCCGCGCGCAGCCGGGCCGCCTTCGCCTCCCGGGCCTCGCGGGCGCGGGCGATCTGCTCGCCCGTGGTGGGCAGGCCGGGGCCGAGCGGGTCCAGGCGCCAGAAATCGACGCCGGACACCAGGCCCCACCGGCTCAGCAGGGACTCCACGGCCGGGAGGCCGCCGACGAACCCGGCCAACGCCAGGTCGGCCCGGCCGCCGTTGCGCTGAACGACCGCCTCGCGGAAAGGCCGGCGGGCCACGGCCAGGTTGGCGCCGCGCGCCTCGGCCTCGGCCAGCTCCTCGGCCAGCTCCTCATCCGTCCGGTCGTCCG
>NZ_JBIBEN010000088.1:0-269 GCF_042955065.1 Streptomyces sp. NPDC012510 | reverse complement strand
CAGCTCAGCCAACCGCTCCTGGAGGCCGTGGGACCAGGTGAGGCATCGGCGGCCCTGCGTGGCCCGCTCGTACTCCAGCCACCGCAGCCGGGCCGCGTCGTCCCCGGCGACCGCCAGCTCGGCCAGCTCGAACGGCGTGCGTCCCTTCTCGCCCCGGGCGACCTTGACGTCACCCCGGGCCACCTCGGAGGCCAGGGCGCGGGCCGTCTCCGTGCCGTCCGTCCGGCGCTCCTGGACCTTCGCCACGTACCGGGCCAATGCCTTCTGGC
>NZ_JBIBEN010000087.1:0-1347 GCF_042955065.1 Streptomyces sp. NPDC012510 | reverse complement strand
CTGGGCATGACCGGGAAGTGGAATGCCATGTGGCATTCGTCGCCGCCGCTGGGGAAGTCACCGAAGTAGTCGACGACGTCCTCCGGCCACTGGTTCGCCTCCGCGAGGATGACCGTGTCCGGATAGAGCGCGTCGAGCTCGCTGCGGACGCGCTTGAGGAACGCGTGGGTGGCCGGAAGGTTCTCGCAGTTGGTGCCTTCCTCCTGGTAGAGATACGGGACGGCGTCGAGACGGAAGCCGTCGATGCCGAGGTCCAGCCAGAACCGCAGGGCGGCCAGCATCTCCTCCTGGACCGCGGGGTTCTCGTAGTTGAGGTCCGGCTGGTGGGCGAAGAAACGGTGCCAGAAGTACTGCTGGCGGACGGGGTCGAAGGTCCAGTTGGAGACCTCGGTGTCGACGAAGATGATCCGCGCGTCCTGGAACTGTTTGTCGTCGTCGGCCCAGACGTAGAAGTCGCCGTAGGGGCCCTCGGGGTCGGCGCGGGATTCCTGGAACCACGGGTGCTGGTCGCTGGTGTGGTTCATGACGAAGTCGATGATGACGCGCATACCGCGCTGGTGCGCGGCGTCGACGAATTCGACGAAGTCGGCGAGATCACCGAACTCCGGGAGCACGGCGGTGTAGTCGGCGACGTCGTAGCCGCCGTCACGCAGGGGGGAATCGAAGAAGGGCGGGAGCCAGATGCAGTCGATGCCCAGCCACTGTAGATAGTCGAGTCTGGCGGTCAGACCTTTGAGGTCGCCCACGCCGTCGCCGTCGCTGTCCTGGAAGGAGCGGACGAGGACTTCGTAGAAGACGGCGCGTTTGAACCAGTCCGGGTCCCGGTCCTTCTGCGGGGTGTCCTCGAAGGTGTCCGGGATGGGTGCGTTCAAGGTCATGGCCTACCTGACCCTCCGATCTGCGACGAGGAGGATGCGCTCTCCGCGCCGAGCCGGACGTGGAGAATGTGCGCGGGCGTCCGCCCGGGTTCCAGACGTACGTAGTTCGTCCGCCCCCAGCGGTAGGTCTCCCCCGTCAGCTCGTCGCGCACCGGCACGTTCTCGTCCGCGCCCAGGCCGAGTTCCGCCATGTGGAGCGAGATCCATGCCTCCTGTGCGTGATGGGGGTC
Source organism: Streptomyces sp. NPDC012510 (assembly GCF_042955065.1). Classification (NCBI taxonomy): domain Bacteria; kingdom Bacillati; phylum Actinomycetota; class Actinomycetes; order Kitasatosporales; family Streptomycetaceae; genus Streptomyces; species Streptomyces sp. NPDC012510. The sequence continues at coordinate 239 of NZ_JBIBEN010000087.1, read as the reverse complement.
GAGGTTGACGACCACCACGACCGCGTCGGCGCCCGCGCGCTTGCTGTACGCGATCACCGCGTCGTTGTCGGTGTGGTGGAAGCGCAGATTTCTGAGCCCGTGCAGGGCGCGATGGCGTCGCCTGATGTCGTTCAGCGCGGTGATCAGGGGGGCGATGGTGTGGCCGTCGCGTTCGGCGGCGTCCCAGTCGCGTGGGCGGAGTTGGTACTTCTCGGAGTCGAGGTATTCCTCGCTGCCGG
>NZ_JBIBEN010000086.1:0-1357 GCF_042955065.1 Streptomyces sp. NPDC012510 | reverse complement strand
GGCGGCGCCAAGGTCATGCGGGCCCAGCTCGATCAGCTCTGCGAGCTGTCCGAGAGCGAGAACATCGACGTACGGGTCATCCCTTTCCGTGCCGGAGCCTTCCCCGGCGCCGGACAGGCCGTGATCTACGCGGAGGGCCCGGTACCTCAACTAGACACCGTGGAACTGGACTCGGCGCACGGTCCCGAGTTCCTGCACGGACAGTCCCAGCTCGACAAGTACCGCTCGCACCTGGACTGGATGGAGTCGGCGTCCTTGTCCCCGGCCGACTCCCGTGACTTCATGCACCGCTTCGCAGGCGACCTCTGAGGAGCCCCCATGAACCAGATCACCTGGGAAGACCCCTACTGCGCCGAGGGCGCGAACTGCTTCCGCATAGGCACCGACCCCGCAGGCAACGCCTACATAGCCGTCACCGGCCAGGAAGACACCCCCCTCACCGACACCCACGAAGCCCTCCGCGCCCTCATCCTCAACATCAAGGCAGGCAAAGCCGACCACCTGCTGTGAACGGCAGTGCTCGCCAGGGCAGTTAATCCTGACCCGCGTCCCTGGTCAGCGCGGCCAATAGCTCGGGGTCGGCGTGGATCTCCGCCGTGTGCTGCCAGGCGGTGAGGAGTTGGGCGATGGACGCGTCCTTGTCGGCGGAGTCCGGCGCCCCCAACGCGTCGGAGAGTTCGGCGGTGAAGACCTGGACGTCAGCCTCGGGCAGGAAGCGGACCCACGGGAAGGGGACAGGGTTCTCTGGGGGCATGGCGTCGAAAGTACGTCGGCAGCTACCGCATTCGCCGCGTCCGGCACCGCGCTCACCCGAACGAGCGCCCCCCGCTCACGACACCTCCGGCTCCCCGTCCGTGGACAGGCGGCCGTGGAGGTGGACGTCTCGGTACGCGTCGCGGCGGTTGGCCTGCCACATCGCGCCTCGTAGCGTGCCCTCGGGGCGGAATCCGCAGTGTTCCGCTATGCGGCAGGACGCCTCGTGGCCCAGGGCGTGGCCGAGTTCCAGGCGGTGGAGGCCGAGGTCGGTGAAGGCCCAGTGGGACGCGAGGAGGAGGGAGCGGGTGGCGACGTGGCGGCCGCGGGCCTCCGGGAGGACCCAGTAGCCGACCCGGGCCACGCTGATCACCCGGTCGATCGCGTGGACGCCGATCTGGCCGAGGACCGCCCCGTCGGCCGCGTCCGTGACGCAGAAGGTCATGCCCGTGCCGGCGGACATGTCCGCCGCCCTCGCCTCCAGCGCGGCCCGGGCACTCGCGAGGTCGGTGATCGTCCGCAGCGGGGTGTTCCAGCGCCGGAAGTCCTCGTCGGCGTGCCCGCGCAGCCACGCGTCGACGTCACCGGGGTCCTCCGGGTCCCA
>NZ_JBIBEN010000085.1:0-1362 GCF_042955065.1 Streptomyces sp. NPDC012510 | reverse complement strand
GGGTCAGTCCTTGATCTCGCAGATTGACGCGCCGGAGGTGATGGAGGCGCCGACCTCGGCGGTCAGGCCCTTGATGGTGCCGGAGCGGTGGGCGTTGAGGGGCTGTTCCATCTTCATGGCCTCGAGGACGACGACGAGGTCGCCCTCCTTGACCTCCTGGCCTTCCTCGACCGCGATCTTGACGATGGTGCCCTGCATCGGGGAAGCGAGGGTGTCGCCGGAGGCGGCGGGGCCGGACTTCTTCGCGGCGCGGCGCTTGGGCTTGGCACCGGCGGCGAGACCGGTACGGGCCAGGGTCATGCCCAAAGCGGCCGGCAGGGAGACCTCCAGGCGCTTGCCGCCGACCTCGACCACGATCGTCTCGCGGTCGGCGTCGTCGTCGGCCTCGGTGGTGTCCGTGGGCGCGGCGAAGGGCTTGATGTCGTTGACGAACTCGGTCTCGATCCAGCGGGTGTGGACCGTGAACGGGTCGGTGGAGCCGGTCAGTTCGGGGGCGAAGGCCGGGTCGGTGACAACCTTGCGGTGGAAGGGGATGGCGGTGGCCATGCCCTCGACGGTGAACTCCTCCAGAGCGCGGGCGGCACGCTGCAACGCCTGCTGCCGGGTGGCGCCGGTGACGATCAGCTTGGCCAGCAGCGAGTCCCAGGCGGGACCGATCACACTGCCGGACTCCACACCCGCGTCCAGCCGGACGCCGGGGCCGGAGGGCGGCGCGAAGGTGGTGACGGTACCGGGCGCGGGCAGAAAACCCCGGCCGGGGTCCTCGCCGTTGATCCGGAACTCCAAGGAATGGCCGCGCATCGGTGGGTCGTCGTAGCCGAGGGCTTCACCGTCGGCGATACGGAACATCTCGCGGACCAGGTCGATACCGGTGACCTCCTCGGTCACCGGGTGCTCGACCTGCAGACGGGTGTTGACCTCCAGGAAGGAGATCGTGCCGTCCAGGCCCACGAGGAACTCGACGGTGCCGGCGCCGACGTAACCGGCCTCCTTGAGGATCGCCTTCGAAGCGGCGTACAGCTCGGCGTTCTGCGCATCGGACAGAAACGGGGCCGGGGCCTCCTCCACCAGCTTCTGATGGCGGCGCTGCAGCGAGCAGTCACGGGTGGAGACCACGACCACATGGCCGTGGGTGTCGGCCAGACACTGCGTCTCCACATGCCGGGGCTTGTCCAGGTAACGCTCCACGAAGCACTCGCCCCGCCCGAACGCCGCGACGGCCTCACGCACGGCCGAGTCGTACAGCTCGGGCACCTCCTCCAGCGTGCGGGCCACCTTCAGGCCACGCCCGCCACCGCCGAACGCCGCCTTGATCGCGATCGGCAGACCGTGCTCCCGCGCGAACGCCACGACCTCCTCGGC
>NZ_JBIBEN010000084.1:322-1395 GCF_042955065.1 Streptomyces sp. NPDC012510 | reverse complement strand
AGCAGCGTCTGCTGGTCCTCCTGGCCGAACAGCCGCTGCCATGTCTCCCACGCCTGCTCGGAGAACTCGATGGCGACCCGGTGATCACCCCAGTACCAGAGGTACTTGGCGACGTTCATCACCAGCGCGCGCACCCACGGCTGGTCGGACTCGACGGCGGTGGAGGCGATGACATGGCCGTACAGCTCCGCGTACCGGGGCCAGTTGGCCGCCTGGTTCGGTCCCTTCGGGTCGGCGGCGGCCAGCAGCGTGTGAGCCCCATTGCGCATGCGTTTCTGTTCCTCGGGGGTCATCCGGTGGATCAGCACGGCCTGCACGAGGCGGTGCATCTCGATCGAGTTGGTCCGGTGGTCGATACGGGCGAGCGAGTAGCGGTTGATCTCCCGTATGGCCCGGGCCAGCCGCATCGGGTCGTTGAGCGCCCGGTCCAGGTCGGGGTCGATCCGGGAGCCGCCGAGGCCGGAGAAGATCGACCGCGAGATGGGGTCGGGCGCGAAGTAGGAGCACAACTGGAGCAGCCGCAGCGCGGCGGGGCTGCGGGTCTCCAGATGGTCGAGGGAGACGTTCCAGGCGGCGGCCACCGGAAGCTGGTAGTCGGGCGGCGGCGAGACCTCCAGCAGTTCGCTGCGCTTGTGCTCGAACAGCCGCAGATACTCCGACACGGGCATCCCCGTCTCGGCCCGCCAGGCCGCGGCCTGCTCCAGCGCGAGCGGCAGATCGCCGAGCGCCTCGGCGAGCAGATCGGCGTCGGTGTCGTCGAGTTCCTCGCCGTAGGCACTGGAACGGCGCAGCAGTTGCTTGCTCTCCTCGCGCGTGAACACGTCCACTTCGAGGGAGGGTCCTACGACGCTCCAGCGCCGGTTGCGGGAGGTGACGAGGATGGTGCCGCTGCCGCCGGTGGGGAAGTAGTCGCGCACCCGCTCCGGACTGTCGGCGTTGTCGAAGATCAGCAGCCAGCGCGAGTACGGCCGCCCCTCGCGCAGCGCCTCCCGCACGGCGGGCCCGGCGATGTTCGCCTCGGCGCTGCTCACCAGGCCGAGCCGCTGGGCCAGTTCCACCAGCGCCTGACCGAT
>NZ_JBIBEN010000084.1:0-291 GCF_042955065.1 Streptomyces sp. NPDC012510 | reverse complement strand
ACTCGGACTGGTGCCGGTACGCGTACTCGATCGCGAGCTGGGTCTTGCCGACACCGCCCATGCCGTGGATCGCCTCGGGCAGCACGGTGGTCGTGCCCTCGGCCAATCGTTCGCCCAGACGTTCGAGAAGGTCCACCCGGCCGGTGAAATTCGGGTTCCGGGGCGGGATGTTGCCCCAGACGCGCGGCGTCGTCGACTGCCCGCTCTCCACCGAGGGCAGCTGCAGGGTGGTCGCCATGTCCGTGGCACCTTCTGAAGTTGTCCCGGACCCCCTGGGGGATGGTGCGGACA
>NZ_JBIBEN010000083.1:0-1396 GCF_042955065.1 Streptomyces sp. NPDC012510 | reverse complement strand
CCTCCCATCACCGCAACCATCCGAAACTGCGCGTGGAGGTCATCGGGATCGCCGGCATCCACCACAAGCGCTGGGACCAGATCGACGACGACGCCTGGCGCAGCCTGCACACCCTCGCCGTGGACAACTTCGGCGACAAACCCGCCGCAGAGATCGCGCGCCGCTACATCTGGGCCCGCATCACCGCCTGGAACGGCGACCTCGTCGCCGCCATACTCGTCCACTTCGCCTACCAGGGCGGCTTCCTGCGTGTCACCGTCCGCCCGCACATCATGGGCCCCCTCAACCCGAAGGTCGCCGGTCTCACGCCCGCAGATCCGCGCAGCCTGAAATGGCTGGGCCGCACCGCGTTCAACGCCCTCGGCGACATCTGCGTCGGACTCGACCGGCTCATACGCCGCAAGGCCCGCAAGCGCCCCGAGCTCGACCCGGGCAGCGGACCAGTCAGCCTCCGCGAGGTCTACAGCCTCCGCTGGCTGGAGGACATGCACATGCACGACGACGCCCGCTACTACGTGCAGATGATGCAACGCCGGGTCTTCGACTCCACCGAAATCTTCCTGCGCGACCACAACGTCGACATCGCCGCATACCGCCAACAGTCCACCGCCATCTACAACTTCGGCGTCATGAACGGCGGCACGATGACCGGCGCAGTCCAGGCCACGCCGTTCTCCGTCAACCCCTCCATGACGAACTGACCCAAGAGCCCGCCAGGAGCCCCGCATGCCCATCCGTCGCCAGCCCGACCCGATCCCGAACGGCCCCAACTTCGGCATCATCAACACCGGCCATATGACCGGCCCCGCCCAAGCTGCGCCGTTCTCACAGAACGCCACCCAGACCAACAACATCACCAACGAAGCCGTCGACAAGGCCCGCGACAGCATCGACGACCTGCGACGGCGCCTGGAAGAACTACGCGGCCAGTACCCCGAGGTGGACAGCGCCCTGCGCGACCTCGACATGATCGCCCCGCGGCTTGACGAACCCGCTCAGGACCCCGGCACTCTGCGCTACATGCTCCAGAACCTCGTCGAACGCTGCGGCGGAATCCCCGGCGTCCTCGCCGCAGCCCAGCTCGTCCAGTCGACGGTCACAGCCCTGCTACCCGGATCCTGAGGTTCCTAGCGGGCGTTTCCTGAGTGAACAGAGCGAGCGTCCACCGAGTGAACGCCGCTCCCGTTTCCTGAGTGAACAGCTGGGAATCTCGCGGTCAACGTAAGGAAGGCAGACAGCGCTACGCTTCCTTGGCGTACTCGACGAATGCCGCCCAGCTGCCTCGCTGGACGGCCAGCATTCCCCGCCCGCGCACCTTCGTGTCCCGAACCAGCACATGCTCAGGGTCGTTGTCGGCCACTTCAACGCAGTTCTGCGTCTCTGTGTAGGAGCTGGT
>NZ_JBIBEN010000082.1:0-1430 GCF_042955065.1 Streptomyces sp. NPDC012510 | reverse complement strand
ACTCGACCTTGGTACGGGCGAGCTGGGGGAAGATCTCGCACATCTCACGGAACAGGATCTGTCCGCTCTTCTTGTCCGAGGTGGGGTCGGACGGCGCGAAGCGGGCACGGCCGCCGAACAGCAGCCGGTTGTCCGGGGTGAGCCGGAAGTAGTGGCAGACCTTGTTGGAGTCGACGAGGAGGCGGCCCTTGGGGATGATGTCCCGGGCGAGCTCCTCACCGAGCGGCTCGGTGACGATGATGAAGCTGCCCACGCAGACCTGCTGGCGGCGCAGCCACGGGAAGTTCTTGTCGGTGTAGGCGTCGGTGGCCATCATGACCTGCCCGGCACGGATCACACCGCGCTCGGTGCCGACCTCGAACCGGCCGGCGGCGGTACGCCGCACGCCGGTGGCCGCGTTGCGCTCGTGGATCTCAACACCGGTGCGCTCGCACGCCTCGGCCATGCCGCGCACGAAGCGGCCGACGTGCAGTCCGGCGCTGAGCGGGTCGAGCAGGCCGCCGTGGTAGGCGTCGGAGCCGATCTCGGAGCGCAGCTCGGACTTGCTGATCAGCGTGGTCTCGTGTCCGAAGTACTTGGCCAGGTCGCGCTGTTGGGCCTTCTTGCTCTCGAAGTGCGCGGGGCGGGACGCGAGGCCCAGGCGTCCGACACGACGGAACTGGCAGTCGATGGACTCCTCGTTCACGAGCCGCTCGATGGTGTCCACGGCCTTGCCGTAGGAGTTGTAGATCTCGCGGGCGCGTTCCGGTCCGTAGCGGCGGATGGCCTGGCGTACGCCGATGGTGAAGCCCAGGTTTGCCATACCGCCGTTGCGCGCGGAGGCACCGGAGCCGATCTGGTCCTTCTCGACGAGGGTGACACGGGCACCCTTGCGCGCGGCGTGCAGGGCGGTGGACAGGCCGGTCAAGCCGGCGCCGACGACCACCAGGTCGGTGTCCTCGGAGAGCGGTTTGCCGGATCGGTCGGGGAACGACCCTGCGGTCTCTACCCAGTACGGGATCGTCTTCATGTTCGGTTCTCCTGCGGGGAGGGGTGGAGGGGGCCGGGCTGAGAACACGGGGTTGCCCAGCCGGCTGCGCTTGTCGGCAACCCGGCAGCTCGGTCGGCGCGCTCAGGTTTCTGGAACTGGGTGGGGAGGTCAGGAGAGGGGTTCGACGGGGAGGACGTTCTCGCCGTTGTGGTGGCCACCGCGTGTGTGGACGAGGGCGGAATGCCGAGTCCCACGGCGTAGCCGCTGGCGGAGGTTCCCGCCCTCGCGGCCGAGCGATCCGTTGGCGTTCACGCTCAGCGGGGGTGCCGCTGAGCCGTGTCGGCGGTCAGCTGAGCGGTGGCGGCGGTCATACGGCCTCGCCTCCTGGGGTGGCGATCCCGGCCGTGTTCTCGACCGACAGCAGGGAGTCCTGCCGTCCGGAGCCGAGCCAGCGCACCAG
>NZ_JBIBEN010000081.1:0-1462 GCF_042955065.1 Streptomyces sp. NPDC012510 | reverse complement strand
TCCTCGTTCTTACTGTCCTAGCTGTGGCTGGTCTGGCTGGAACCCTCACGTTCCTTCGGTGGGATAAGGCCGATCACCTATTGTCCGTCGTTTCGGGCTTGGCAACCGTTGCGTCATTGGGAGTCGCCGTATGGGCCGCTCTACCTGATGGAAATTCCATCACGGTGAATGTCGGCAACACTGGAACGGCGAAGGCCACAGGACCCGGTAAGGCAAATACCGGAATTACTGGCCCGGCTGATGGGCTGACCGGGAGTATTGAACTGAATAATAGCGGCATGGCAGAGGCTGACGGAGGCGGAGAGGCGAACACGGGAATTAATCTCAATTAACCAGATCGTGCGTTCTGGTTATATAGAGCAAGTTCGCCGTATCGCTCCGGCAGAACTGCGAGGCCGGGAGAAGGAACTGGCGAGACTCGCAGCCTTCTGCACCGACACAAACACCGACACCGAGTCCTCTTATATATGGTGCAGAGGATCTGCGTGGACCGGCAAGACGGCATTGCTCTCATCCTTCGTGCTCCATGCACCTGAAGGCGTTGAGATAATCGCATTCTTTATCACTGGGCGACTTTCCGGCCAGGATGATAGCGTCACTTTTTCGGAAGTCGTTCTTGAGCAACTCCTTGATCTCCTGGGGCAGGAAATCCCACCCTTCATGACCGAAGCGACAAAGGAGGCTCATTTGCTTCGGCTGCTTAATGAAGCAGCCGAGATGATGCAAGATTGTGGGAAGAGACTGATCCTAGTAGTCGATGGTCTTGATGAGGATCGGAGTGTTAGAAGCGGGGAAGAACCTCACAGCATTGCGGCCCTACTTCCGATACGACCAGTCTGTGGCATGCGTGTCGTAGTCGCTGGCCGACCAGACCCTCCTATCCCGGACGATGTACCGATAGGCCATCCTCTACGCGATCCACGGGTCATATGGGAAATCCCAACTTCTCCTCAGGCGCAAGCGGTGAAGTCAGATGCGCTGCGTGATCTGAAGCGACTGCTGCGGGGTAGTGCACTTGAAAAAGATCTGGTCGGCTTCATCGCTGCTTCGGGGGGCGGTCTGAGCGGACCTGATCTCGTATCTCTGACCGGATGCCAGCCGTGGGAGATTGAGGAACACCTTCACTCGGTTACTGGCCGAAGCTTCATGCAGCGTCCCAGTCACTGGTTCTCTCAGGACGCTACCGTATATCTATTTGCGCATGAAGAACTTCAGAAGCTCGCTGTTCAGGCTGTAGGGAAAGATCTTCTTTCTGACTATCGTTATCGACTAAATTCTTGGGCGGCAGATTACCGCTCTAAAGGGTGGCCAGTCGATACTCCCGAATATCTTCTGCGCGGCTATTATCGCATGCTAATTAACGCACGTGATCTTTCGGAGATCATGCGATGCGCAACGGATTTCGTACGCCACGATCGTATGCTCTCTATAAGCGGTAGCGATTTATCTGCAATGGCAGAGA
>NZ_JBIBEN010000080.1:0-1477 GCF_042955065.1 Streptomyces sp. NPDC012510 | reverse complement strand
GTCGGTCGGTACGAAGAGGAGTGCCTTGTCGTCGACCTGCGCGTCGGGGCCCAGCTGCTGCTTGGTGGTGATGCGGGTCAGCGTGCGCTCACCCGGCAACTGTTCGGTCATGGTTGCTCCCTGGTGCCCGGCTCGAAAGGAGACGGAGTGATGAAGGGGGGATGGGCCGGGGTCAGGCGACTTGCGGGGCGACCTCGCTGCGCGCCCAAGGATCTCGGGGCACGGCCGGTGCACGACGTCGGTGCGGCCTGGGCCATAACCTGTCTTCGGGGCCGCCGGCGCGGCCCCGCAGACGGCCGGCAGCCGACCTCCACCTCGCTGATGCCTTCACCGACGGCCTCGACGATCCCGGCGAAGTCCCGGCCCAGTGTGATCGGCACTTGTGCGGAGCCATGCCCTTGAGGGGGCCGTAGGCGATGTCCGCGTTCAGTCAATTCGCTGACGTTCCTGGACGCGGACCGACTACGAGGTTCTCGGTACTCGGCCGGCTCCACGACGCCCCCGCCCGCCCGCGCGCCACCGCGGCCTCGGCGCCCCCTCCGGCCGGGTGCGGAGCCGCACAAGCCGTCATCGTGTTCAGCACGGTGTGCGACACCCTCGGTCGACCCGCGATCCAGTGCGTTCCCAGGCTCACCGGTGCCAGCGGGGATCCTGGTCCTGACAGGGACGAGCGTGGGCAGCCGGCGCAGGCCGAGGACGTCCTCGACGGTGATGGCGGGCAGTGCGCGCACTCCTGTACGGACGCTGTGGCGATCAGAAGGAGTACGGGCCGAAGCGGCCCCATGCCACCGCACCGGCCAGTACGATCAGCACGAGGTTCGGCACGATCGCGCTGGACTCCTTGCGTCTGGCGTGGGTTATCGCCGCCCCGGCCATCACCAGCACGAGACCGACGGCGGCCAGCGGCACCAGGACGGGGATGATGTCCAGCGCGGCGGGCAGGATCAACCCGATCGCGGCCAGTACCTCCAGGGCGCCGATCGACTTGAGCATGCCCGGAGAGAAGTCCTCGGCCCACGCCATCTTCGGCGAGGCGACGAGCTTCTCCTTCGGCTGGGCCAGCTTCGCGCCGCCGGCGCCCAGGAAGATCACGGCGAGCAGGCCGGCCAGAATCCACAAAACGATGTTCATGAGTTACCAATCAGGGGGGTATCAGACAGGGCCACGACGTTCTCGTGATGCGTCCCGATGTGCTCCGGTGGTGCGACCTCGGCTCCAAGAGCCGTGATCAGCTACGAGGTCGGGTGAGCCGCAGCCGCAGCCGCAGCCGCAGCCGCAGCCGTCGCGACGGGACGAGAGCGGCGTTCAGTGGGAACGCCGGGCCCTGGAGGGTCAGGTGCGGGGAACGAGGTCCGCCGGTTCGCCCGTCAGGCGGCGGCGAGGGCGTGCTTGTGTGCGTTCAGCCACTGCTGGAACGTCTGCAGTTGCGGGTTCAGGTCGCGGACGACGTCGAGGTCGCGGACCGCGTTGAACTGGG
>NZ_JBIBEN010000079.1:0-1510 GCF_042955065.1 Streptomyces sp. NPDC012510 | reverse complement strand
GGGGGGTGCCTCTATGTCCTTCGTCAAGGCCCGGCTGGTCATGCGGTGGCTGCTTCGGGGAGCCGTGATTCGTAGAAGGTGCCGTCGCGGAGCATGGCGTACAGGACGCTGATGCGCTGCCGGGCGAGGCGGAGGAGGGCCTGGGTGTGGGTCTTTCCGCGGGCCCGGCAGCGGTCGTAGTAGCCGCGGGAGGCGGGGTCGTGCAGGGCGGCGAACGCGGAGAGGAACATCGCGCGTTTGAGCTGCCGGTTGCCGCCTCTGGGCGCGTGTTCGCCGTGGATGGAAGTGCCCGACTGCTTCGTGGTCGGGGCGAGGCCGGCGTAGGAGGCGAGGTGGGCGGCGGTGGGGAAGCTGGTGCCGTCGCCGACGGTGACCAGGAGAACTGCGGCGGTCCTGACGCCGACGCCGGGCAGCGACGTCAGGACCTGGGAAAGAGGGTGGGCCCCCAGCAGCTCGTTGATCTGGGCTTCCAGGGCCCGGCGTTGTTCGTGGACGGCCGCGAGCGAGCGGGCCAGGGACGGGATCACGATGTCGAGGGTGCCAGTGCCCGGAACGACGACGCTCTGTTCGTCGAGCGCGTCGAAGACGTCGTCGATCAGCCGGGTGGCCATGCGTGGGGCCTTCGGGCGGATCAGTTCGACGAGTCTGCGGCGGCCGGCTTTGCGCAGGGCGGCCGGGGATCCGTGACGCTCCAGCAGCCAGGTGACAGCTTGGTGATCGAGGCGGGGGCCCAGGACGCGTTCCAGGCTGGGGTGGAACTGGGTGAGCAGGCCGCGTATCCGGTTGGAGGTGCGGGTGGCCTCGGCGGCGAGGTCCTGGTCGAAGCCCACGAGCACGGTGAGCTCGGCGGTTATCTCGTCGGTCAGTTCCAGCGAGCGCAGGGTGTGCGGCATCGCCCGTGCGGCGTCCGCGATCACCGCGGCGTCTCTGGCGTCGGTCTTGGCCTCGCCCGGGTAGAGGTCGGCGATCCGCCGCATCGCGAGTCCGGGCAGGTAGGCGACCTGGCAGCCCGCATCGCGGGCGACGGTCAGGGGCAGGGCGCCGATGGAGGCGGGCTGGTCCACGATCACCAGGACGGTGCCGAACTTCGCGGCCAGTTTTTCGAAGACGGCCCGCAGTTTTGGCTCGCTGTTGGGCAGGGGCTTGTCGAAGACCTTCTTCCCGGCGGGGGTCAGCCCGTGGCCGTGATGCGTGCTCTTGCCGACGTCCAGGCCGAGGAAGACCCCCACGCCGCTGATGTCGATCACCGTGCCCCCACTCGCTCGATACCGGTGCTGACCTGGGCGTCGGGGCCGTTCTCGCGCATCCACGTTATGCAGACCTGCCGCCCGCGAACGGCCGGGCATTGCGCCCGGCCAGGCGGCGGTCGGACCTCTCATCAGCGTCTCCGACGGCACCCCTCAGGCCCGGTGACACCACCCCCCAGGTCATGCGTTCGACAGGGGGCAAAAGTCATGCCGGGCCCGGAGGCCAGCGGCCCTCTTGCAGGACCGCAAAAAACATAACGGGG
>NZ_JBIBEN010000078.1:0-1522 GCF_042955065.1 Streptomyces sp. NPDC012510 | reverse complement strand
CCCTCGTCCCGCCGCCGCCCGCTGGTGCTAGGCCGGGGCAACCACCACGTCGGCCGCTGGTTGTGGGCCGGGCCGACGTTCATCCACCGAGGCCCAGTATGCCCGCCCTCGTCCCCACACCCAGCCGTGCCGACGCGCACCGCCACCAGGCCGCCGCCGACTTCCTCCAGCAGCTCCCCACCCCGTGGGGCCTCGGCCCCGTACAGGCGCACCGCCTGGCCCCGGAGCTGCTGGAGCACTGCGACCGCACCGGCCGCCGCCTCGACGGCCGCCTACGCCGCCACCTCACCGCCCACCCCGAGGGCATCCGCGCCCATGCAGCCGTGCTGACCACCCGTATCCGGTCCCTACGCGCACCCGGCGCGCCCCGAACCCCCGCCCCGCGGCCGCCGTGCTCCCGGTGCGGCTCTCTCCGCTCCCTGGTCCACGGCCGCACGGTCTGCGTCGCCTGCATCACCGCCCCGGCCGCGCCGCCGGCCACCGACCCATCCAGGTCGGCCGCCGACGCACGGGCCGCTCTCCGCGCCGCACGGGCCGCCTCATGACCAGGACCACCCGGCGCGCGCCCCGTACGCCGCTCTCCCGGCCCCTCACGGCCCCTGACGCACCGACACCCGCCGCGCCCCCGCTCCGGCCGCCCACGGCCCCACCACGCCCCGTCACGCCCCCTCATGACCCTGGAGATGTCCGCGGATGACCGGCGATGTCCTGGACAGGAAAACGCGCGCCGCACTGCTCCTCGCCCGGGGGATGCCCACCGACCGGGTAGGCCGCGACGTCGGCGTGACCGGCCGCACCATCCGCCGATGGCAGGCAGATCCCGGGTTCGCGGAGCAGGTGCAGGAGTTCCGGCGCGTCAGCCTCTCCGAGACCGTCCGGAGCCTGGAAACCGTGGCCCGCACCGCCGTGTCCGTCCTCGGCCGGGCGATGACCGACGAGGACGTGCCCACGTCGGTACGCGTCCGGGCCGCCCTCGGCGTCCTCTCCACCCTCCCCACGATTTCCGCCCACGCCGAACTGGAGGAGCGCCTGGCCGCCCTCGAGGCCGCAGCCGACGCCCGAGACGAGGCCCACCGATGACCCACCGCCTGCACACCCGCGTCGGACGACTGGAGCAGCGCCGCGCCCGCGCGGCCGCACTCGGCGCCGAGGTCCTGGAGCTCCTGGCCGACTGGGAGCGCGAGGACCCCGAGGGCTTCGCCCACGCACTCACCACCGGCCGCCTGGCCGCCCTGACCACACCCCCTGAAAGGAACAGCCGATGACCTACGCCGACGTCGTGGCGCGCGCCCGCGCCTACGCCGAACGCCACCCGGACAACCAGGCGCACGCCCGCGCCCTGTCCGCCCTCGACCCCGACCGGACACCACCCGTGCAGATCCCGCCCGGCCGCACCCTCGACCTCACCGAGGCCCGCGCCCAGATCGCGAACCCCGTCTCTTCGTCCAAGTTGGACGAAGAGACGCAGACAGCCTCGTCCAACTTGGACGAACCAAATCCGCGCCACCGGGTCCTCAACGTC
>NZ_JBIBEN010000077.1:0-1532 GCF_042955065.1 Streptomyces sp. NPDC012510 | reverse complement strand
CTGGAGTCCTGGACGGAGGTCCTGGAGCAGGCTCAGGCGGAGGTGGATGCCGCGCGGGAGCGGGTCGAGCGGGCCCGGGTGGGGCGTGAGGAGCTTGTGTCGGTGCTGGCAGAGGAGAGCCCGGTGAAGACGCCGGTTTCCGTGCCGTCCGGTGGTGGGGCGGCTGCCGCCGTGGGTTCGAGCGGCTCCGGCGCGGGGCATGGTGAGAGGCCGCCGGTGTGGCGGTCGGGCATGGGCGAGGAGGTGCTCGGAGGCCTGTATCGGGAGGTGTTCGCCGCGGTGGTGGCCGCGTCGGGGCCGGTGAACGGGGTGGAGCTGACGCGGGCGGTGGGCCGGGAAGCGGAGATCAAGAACGAGGTGGAGAAGATCCGGCACCGTGCCTATGTGCTGGAGAAGCGGGGCTGGCTGGTGCGGGCGAAGGACGGGCGGTTCATGCCCGCGCCCGGAGCAGTCGGCCGGGGCGTTTCTCCGGCCAGTGCGGAGCGTCCCCGGCCAGGCGCCGGGACAGCCTGATCACGGCGGCCCACCACACCATCGCCGCGTGGTGGTCGGGGCGGCGTTCGTGGTCGCGGTTGAGGCGGCGTGAGCGGGAGAGCCAGCTCAGCGTGCGCTCCACCACCCACCTGCGGGCCAGTACGACAAATCCGCGCCGTCCGTCGGAGCGGCGCACGACCTCGACGCGCACTCCGTGGCGGGCGAACGCCTTCGCCAGCGCCGGCCCCTGATAGGCGCTGTCGACCCATACCAGCTTCAGCAGCCGGCCCGGCTGCTGCATGAACGTCTCCAGCAGCGCGGGGGCGGCCTTGGAGTCGTGCACATCGGCCGTGGTCACGGTGACCTCCAGGAGCAGGCCCTCGGTGTCGGTCAGGACGTGGCGCTTGCGTCCGTCACGTGACTTGCCGCCGTCGTATCCGCGGCTGTTCTCGCCGACGGTCTCGGAGGCGTCAACCGACTGACTGTCGATGACTCCCGCACTGGGCTCGGCGTTGCGGCCTGAGCATTCCCTCGCCGTGCGGCGCAGGCGTTCGTGCAGTTCACGCACGTAGTCGCAGGTCCGCCAGCGGCGGAAGAAGTCGTAGACCGCCCGCCAGTACGGGAAGTCGACCGGCATGGCCATCCACTTCACGCCGTTGTCGACCAGATAGCGCACAGCGTCGAGCATCTCGCGGTGGCAATACGCCTCTGGACGCCCGCCCTGCCTGAGCAGCCAGGCCGGCACCGGCATCGCCGAGCGGACCTCGGCCCACTCCGCATCCGTCATGTCACTCGGATAGCACCGCACCCGCCGTCCCGGAGCGATCGAACCGAACCGGTGCACGTAGCAGTCACACCCAAGGGTGACCGCGGTGGACGCAGGCACAGTGGTACTGCTCAACTGATCAGGCAACGGGCTTCCTTGGTCGTGCTGGTGTCGTAACCGCGTCACTACCAAGGAGCCCGTTCTTTCATGCCCACGGCCGCACCCGTACCTCTGTCCAGATGATCACCTGCGCCGCACACCTCGAACGAAATCCGGTTTGCCACAACGCACT
>NZ_JBIBEN010000076.1:841-1644 GCF_042955065.1 Streptomyces sp. NPDC012510 | reverse complement strand
CGCATCAAAGTTAAATTGCATCTTTGGTGCCCGTCGGAAATTAGCTGGGACTCCATTAAGTGCAACATCCGATTCATCAGTAATAGCTCTACGGCAGTCTCCGTTGAGAGGGTAACCCTTCTCCAAAAGGTCACCAACGCAGACTTTACCTGTACGAAGGAAATCGCTGTAGCGATTCTCAAAGGAGAGGAAAAGAGGGAGATCAGTTCCTTTGACGGTCCACTCTGGCAAGGGGCTATCTACGCAGGTTCATACAAGCCGCTCGAAGGAAACCCCGTCACTATGCTGATCCAGCTAGGAAACGGGAAGATTGTCAAGCCTGACCTTCTTTCTAGGAGGAGACTCACTAAATGGATGGAGCTAATGTCTTTCATGCATGAAAGTCGCCAGCAGCTTGCAATGTACGAAAATTCCGCTAGGCAACTCACCTTTGACGACATGTGAGATGCGAAAGCAGCGCTCGGCTCCCTCTGGGGTCGGGCGCTTACCTGCATCCGTAAGCGGAATGACTCATGTCTGTTTGTCAGTGGTGGCTGAGACGATAGAGGGAAGTTGAAGGAAGACGACATACACCAGGAGGAAGCATCAACAAGACAGTACGCAAGAGGGCAGACAAGCTGAAGACAGGTGATCGGCTGAAGTTGTGGAACGGCAAAGCTGGTGAAGTTCTCTCGATCGAGAAGGGATTCAACCAGTCAGGAATGAAGTGCCTGATCCTGCGGTTGTACAAGTTGCCTACGGTTGTTGTGAAGGAAACTCGGTTCCTGGACATCTATCCAGGGTGAACAAGTAACTCGACAGGG
>NZ_JBIBEN010000076.1:0-831 GCF_042955065.1 Streptomyces sp. NPDC012510 | reverse complement strand
AGATGGAAGGTTTCCCGAACTCGGAAGTTTTGTTACTACTCTCAAATGCCATCGAGAGTAGTAACTCCTTCTAGTCGAGACACCTACGGAACTACCTAGAAAACCAGGAGCCACGGCTGCAATTCCTTTGAATTTGTTATTCAGTAGCCTCATTCCCCTATTAAATAAAGGAATTAGCGTACCCCGGCCGGCTGAGCCCTATTGAATTCCAAAAGAGAAGTCCAGGGATATCGATTCCCTGGACTTTCTTATGGGTGCTCAATGTTTCCCCTATCCATTCTCTCTTGCTCTGGCGTAATTGGCCAGTCGGGCAATGCCCGCAGAAGTATTGGGCGTGTGGTCGTGCGTCTTGCGCATTACCTTCTGCGCCTGCTCGATCTTCTCTCTGTCCTTACGTGCCTGGTCTCTGGCAAGCATCACCTTGAGTACGCGGTGGTTGTAGTCATCATCGGATTCCTCAACACGCCTGAGAGGCTTCCAGTCGCTCTCTGAAGGCTTGGAGGAAGCCTCAGGCTCCGATGCCTCAGGCTGTGCGCCGTTGGCGCTTACAGAGGCATCGAGGGACGCGGGTACGTGGGCAACGTCCTTCCTTCTGCTCTTGGGAATGAACGATGCACGAGACTTCTTAGTCTCACCAGGAGCAGGAGACGCGGGAGCGTCGACTACGTCTACCAGAGGAGAGATACCAATCTCTTCAATAACTACCTCACCAGGAATGACCAGAGGAGACTTAGTCTCTACCAGAGGAGATCCCTGGTTATCCTTCTGGACATGAGTAACTCCCCCATTATTAGATGAACTATCTACTGAACTATCTCTTGAATTATTGGA
>NZ_JBIBEN010000075.1:0-1666 GCF_042955065.1 Streptomyces sp. NPDC012510 | reverse complement strand
CGCCGAAGAACACGGCGCCACCGGGGAACTCCGCGTCGTCGAAGGACACGACGCCACCGGAGAACGTCGCGCCGCCGAAGGACACGGCGCCACCGGGGAACTCCGCGTCGTCGAAGGACACGACGCCGCCTGAGAACCTCGCGGCATCAAAGCCCACGACGCCGGCGGAGATCGTCGCGTTGTCGAAGAGCACGACGCCACCGGAGAACTCCGCGCCACGGAAGTTCATGACGCAGTCGATGGTGACGCCTGTGAGGTCGAGATCGCAGCCCTGCCAGGAGCGATGAGTTCCCTTGGGTCGTCGGTAGTGATCGCCGATGAGGCGCAGGATCGTGTGCCGGACTTCGCGGAGGGCCAGGTAGTGGTGGTGCTCCTCCAGGTGGGCGGGGCCCTCGCCGGGGTCGGGGCTATAGCGGAGCCGGAGGTAGGCACACAGGACGTCGATGCAGGTCTGGCGAAGGCTGGCGTCGGGGGCGTCATCTGCAAGGCCGGCGAGCGCGTGGACGCCGCCAAGTCGGACGGCTGGGGAGTCGGAGCCGAGTTTGTCGACGGCTTGAGAGAAGCGCTCGGTGTGGAGCCGGGTGGCCTCGCGGTGGGCGCCGGCTTCGTCGACGCGCTGGCGGCGGTAGGCGACGACCAGGGCGACGAGCGCACCGGCCCCGGCGACCACGCCAAAGGAAAGCTTCACCAAGTCGAAGAGGGTTTTCGCGTCGAGCTTTGCGGTGGTGTCGATCTCCTGGAAATCCAGCAGGTACACCAGGCCATAGAAGATACCGCTGGCCACCAGAACGGCGGCGACGAAGGCGAGGGTCAGGGCCCTGCCGACCTTCCAAAGCCGCAGCTCCCGATTATCCGGGGTTGGTCGCGGCTGTCGGTTCGCTGTCATGAGGAGGAAGACATGGCACGGAGACCTACGGTTGCGGGTGCTGGCGGCGTCAGAACACGAGCGGCCAATTGAGCTTCCCCGATCCAATCGGATCGGGGAAGCTATCCGACGTCACATCGCACCCCTGACGGGGCCCGCCAGAACCGACCTGCATGCACAGCTCGTCCTGGCCGTCGGTCCTGCGGGGGCGCAACCGTCTAGGCCCTGGTTACCGGTACCAGTACCTCACGCCCTTCTTCCCGCTGCATGTGCCGCGGAAGGTCTTGCTGTAGCTGTACTCACCGTTCTTACACAGCGCGGTGGCACCTGCCGGGTGCGGGTCGTTGGCTCGGCACACACCGGTGGTGTGCGGCGCGCAGGAAGCGGCGGCTGCGGTGCTCGCGGCGCCCATCGGCACCAGCAAAGAGCCGGCAACAATAAGTCCGGCGAGGCTGGCACGTGCTCTGGTCAGCATTCTCTTTACTCCCTCAACTGTCGGAGACAGCAGGATCCCGACCTCGCACACCATCTGCTGCACTTCCGCGGCTCGGGCCCCCTTTCGCGTCACGGCGCACTCGAAAAGCCACACCATGTGCGAGAGGGCGGGATGCCTGTCCGAAACCGCAACCCAGCCAGCCAAATTCAGCAGAACGTGCTCACGAGGCAGGGCGTGGGTAGGCGTGACATTGCTGCTGACAGTTCGTTAGCCCGCCCGTGAAGATCACTTTGCTGCGCACGGCTGCCGTCGCCGTCCTGACGGCCGTCCTCCCTCTATCCGCTCCCGCCGCCGCCGAGACGAGC
>NZ_JBIBEN010000074.1:0-1699 GCF_042955065.1 Streptomyces sp. NPDC012510 | reverse complement strand
GGTTCTGTCGACGATCTTGTGATCCGGTGCGGAGGATGTCACCGTGCCAGCAAAACGCGTTTGCGAAGGAGATCGAGGCCAGCACGGCCGAACATCTGGCGTTTCAGCATCTTCAGCCGGTTGATGTTGCCTTCAACGGCGCCTGAACTATGTGGCAGGGACAGACCGTTCTGGACGGCGTCGAAGTCGCGGCGGAGGTTGCGGGCGAAGCCCGCAAGTGGAGCCATGGTGTCGTGCTCGACGCCGGCGATCCACTCCTCGAGCCGGTCGCCGTGGCGTGCGGTCATCATGACGGCGAACTTCCTGACGTGGCCGGTGAGCCGGTCCAGTTCGGGGTCACGCTCACGCAGGCGGTGCAGCTTGTCGGCATCGCCGTCGCCGAGGTGTTCGGGATGGGTCATGATCCATGAGGTGACCTCGCGGACCGAGGGAGGCTTGGGGCCGACGGCGGGTGCGTGTCCGCGCCCGGTGCGGTAGCGCCGCAGATGACGCTGGACAGCCAGCTCGCCTCCGGGGTAGCCGAGCTTCTGGATCTCCCGGTGGAGCTGTGCGGCATTTCTTATGCCTTCGTTCCAGCGTCGGTGCAGGTAGCCGACGTACGGGTCGACGACATGCGCCCGTTGCAGGCTCTTGGCGACGACATCATCAGCGGAGCGGGCGTTGACCAGCTTGCGGACCGTGGCCTGGTGCAGCCCGAGCTTCCGGCCGATCGCCGCCTTCGACATCCCCTGGGTCCACAGCTCGTGGGCGGCGGCATGCTGCTCCCGAAGCCGGGTCACGATCTTCAGCTCCTTCGACGGCTGCACCACCTCGGGCTCCGCTTCCGGGTGGCCGGGGCCGTCTTCCGCTCCGGCAAGCGGTTCTGCCAGGCGGGAGCGGTGGGCGTTGACCGTCTTCTCAACCGCCTGGCCGAGGTTGGCCCACAAGTGATATCGGTCCGCGACCTGCTGGGCCTGTGGCGCCCCGACCCGCGCGCCCTCCCCGTAACCACTGGAGCGGTCCCGGCAGATGACCTTCACCTCGGGATGGCCTTGGAGCCAGGCGGCCAGGTCCTCGCCCTCGCGGCCGTCGTAGAGATGCAGCGGCCGATGGGTGGCCATGTCGATCAGCACCGTGCCGTAGTGGCGGCCCTTGCGGAAGGCGAAGTCGTCGACACCAAGCACCTCAACCTCGCCGATCTCCGGCTCGGGCAGAGCCCGGACCATCCGCAGCAGGGTGTCCCTGCCCACGGTGATGCCGACCGCGGCCGCCAGGCGGGCCCCGGCCCGGCCGGCCAGCGCCAACCCGATCTGCATCAGCAGCCCGCGAAGCAAAGGGGTATAGCGGCCGTGCGGAGTCGTCAGCCCCGCGATCTGCTCAGCGAACGTCACTGCCGTGCAGGCGGGATTCTCACAGCGGAAGCGACGTATGTGTAACTCGATCACGACACCGAGACCGCCCACAGCGGCATCACGCAGCGTGCGTACATACCCGCCGTGCACCCGAGACGAGCTATGACCGCAGTGGCAGGCCCCCGTCGTCGACCGCACTCGTGCCCGCAGTACTACCTTGTCCGGCCGTCGCTCGATCTCCTCGATCAGCAGCGCGGACAGGTACGGGAACAACTCCAGGAGCACATCACGAGAGCACCCGATGCATGATCGCGAACAGTCGGCACACCCCGCTCAACCGTCCGGATCACAAGATCGTCGACAGAACC
>NZ_JBIBEN010000073.1:0-1735 GCF_042955065.1 Streptomyces sp. NPDC012510 | reverse complement strand
GCCGGTCGTCCCGCGTAATCCGCGGCGTCCAGGTCGTAAGCGTCTGGATAGTCGCAGGGTGCTGTGCGGGATCCTGTTTGTGCTGTACACCGGGATCCGCTGGGAGTTTCTGCCCCAGGAGCTGGGCTTCGGCTCGGGGATGACCTGCTGGCGACGGCTGCGGGACTGGAACGAAGCCGGGGTCTGGCAGAACCTGCACGAGCTGCTGCTCTCCGAGCTGCGGGCCGCAGACCTGCTGGACTTCTCCCGCGCAGCGGTCGACTCCAGCCACATCCGCGCGATGAAGGGCGGGCCGGCCACCGGTCCGTCCCCGGTGGACCGGGGCAAGGCCGGCAGCAAGCACCACCTGATCGTCGAGGCGCACGGCATCCCGCTCGCGGCAATCACCACCGGCGGCAACCGCAACGACGTCACCCAACTGATCCCGCTGATCCAGGCCGTCCCACCGATCCGCGGCAAGCGCGGCCAGCCGCGGCGCCGCCCCAAGCACCTGTACGCCGACCGCGGCTATGACCACGAGGTCTACCGAGACAAGGTCCGCCGGTTCCAGATCACCCCGCACATCGCCCGGCGCGGCACCGGGCACGGCTCCGGCCTGGGCGTGTACCGCTGGGTCGTGGAAGGAGCGATCGCGCTACTGCACTGGTTCCGCCGCCTGCGCATCCGCTGGGAGATACGCGACGACATCCACCACGCGTTCGTCACCCTCGGCTGCGCCGTCATCTGCTGGCGACGACTGCGCACCGCACTTTGCCGAAAGTAAGGGCGGGCGATCGCCCCAGAGGATGGCCTGCTCGATGCGTCGGAACGCATTCGTAGCAGTCGGGCCCGCGCAGCCTCACATCTGGGATCTCAGCACGTCGACCTCACAGCCCGGCGCGAACGGGTCGAAGCCGTGCTCGATCAGCCAGCGAACTGCCAGCAGGCTTCGCAACGACCACCACGCGTGGATCACGTCGAGGTCGATGTCGGTGCCATACCCGGCGATGACGTCGTCGAGGTGCTCCTCGTGTCCGAGCGTGAAGGTGGCGAGGTCGTACAGGGCATCACCCTGGCCCGCTTCTGACCAGTCGATGATGCCCGTGACCTCGTCGCCGTCGACGAAGACGTGCGCGATCTGCAGGTCGCCGTGCGTGAACGCCGCAGTCCACGGCCGGAGCGCGGCCTCGGCGACCTGGCGGTTGCGGGTGACCAGGTCAGCGGGCAGGACGCCGTTCATCATGAGCAACTCCCACTCGTCGTCGAGTTCCGCCGCCAGCGCGACGATGCTCCGGCCGGCCCCACCGGGTCGGGGCGGCAGTGGCGCGTCGTGCAGCTTCCGGATGGCGGCGCCCGCCGCGGCCCACGCCGCCGGCGACCCGGTCGACGGCCCGCCGAGGCGCCCAAGCGTCGTCCCCGGGAGTGCCGCCATCGCGAGCACGGACGGCTTACACCACAGGACCTCCGGGGTCGGGACCGGCGCCAGGGCCATCGCCTCGACCTCGACATCGATGCGCGCCTGATCGGCGTCCACCTTCAGGAACACGTCGCCGACGCGCAGAGTCGCGCGCTCAGAATGGGCGACAACGACTTTGACCTCATCCATGGGCGACCAGTATCCCGGGGATGACCGCCGACGTCGCCAGGTTTATCGCGTGCGACTACGCAGCTGACCGCGTCCCGATACCCAGCGGCCTCGTGCACGACACCGACCTCTGACCAGGTCAAGTCCACCCACTTTTGTTAGGACCCCTAA
>NZ_JBIBEN010000072.1:0-1782 GCF_042955065.1 Streptomyces sp. NPDC012510 | reverse complement strand
CACCCTTCGGCGGCATCAAGCAGTCCGGCCTCGGCCGCGAAGGCGGCCGCGTCGGCATCGGCGAGTTCCTGGAATACAAGTACATCGCCGTCCCCACCGGAGCCTGACATGCCCGACCGACTCGTCGTCCTGTACCGCGGCAGCCTGCCACCCGCCACAGGGCTCATCGAGCGGCTCGCGGACACCGTGTACGCGACCGAGGAGGAGCTCCCCTACCTCCTCCCCGGCGCGGACGCCCTCATGGCCTGGGTCACCATCACCCCGGCCATCCGCGAGTCCTGGCCCGACAACCCGGAGAAGGCACCCCGCTGGGTCCACGCGTCCTCCGCGGGCGTGGACTCCTTCCTCTTCCCCGCCCTCGTCGACGACCCGGGCGTCACTCTCACGAACGCGCGCGGCGTCTACGACCAGCCGACCGCCGAGTACGTACTCGGTCTGATCCTCGCCCTGGCCAAGGACTTTCCGGGCACGTGGGAACACCAGCAGCGCCGCGAATGGCGTCCCCGTCCCAGTGACAGCATCGCCGGACGCACCGCCCTGATCTGGGGCACCGGCCCCATCGGCCGCGCCATCGCCCGACTGCTGAGGGCCGTCGGCATGCGGGTGTGCGGCGCGGGACGCACGGCCCGCACCGACGATCCCGACTTCGGCACGCTCCATGGTCCCGACGGTCTGCGTTCCGCACTGGCCGAGGCGGACTACGTCGTCCTGGCCGCCCCCCTCACCAAGACCACCCGGGGCATGGTCGACGCGTCCGTACTGGCGGCCATGAAGCCGGGCGCACGGCTGATCAACGTCGGACGAGGAGGCCTCGTCGACGAGCCGGCACTCATCGACCACCTCGCCTCCGGCCGGCTCGCCGGCGCCGCCCTCGACGTCTTCGACCAGGAGCCACTGCCACCACGATCACCTCTGTGGGACATGCCCGGTGTGATGATCTCCCCCCACACGGCAGGTGAGACCACCAGCGAACGCAACGCTCTCATCGAGGTGTTCCTCGACAACCTCACCCGTCACATCGAAGGCCACCCCCTGCGCAACGTCGTCGACAAGCGGCGAGGGTATGTGCCGTAGCACTCCGCACCACGAGGACTGGCACACCGTTGTACGCCCGTACGCCCGTACGCCCGTACGCCCGTACGCCCGTACGCCCGTACGCCCGTACGCCCGTGTGCCCGTGCGCATGCCGTCGAGGGCGATGTCCTGTGGCCGGGTGGCCCGGCTGGGGTAGTTCGGTCTTGGCCGTGATGATAGGGGGGACCAGGCGGTCCATCCCTGTGCGCAGGGCCTGGTCGGGCTCCCTGGCCTTCAGTGACTCGGCCTCGCTGTCAGTGAGATGGTTGCTCCCCGTGGTGATGCAGTAGGACCACCTCCGACGAAGGGGGCCGGGCGTCCCGGGTATCTCGGGACATTCCCCGCCCCCGTGCTGCCCCTGGAGGTGCCGACGGCGAGCGTCGACGTCGGCGCCATGGCGGCCGTCCACCGTCTCCCGGCCGCCCGGACGTCGCTTCCCGGAGGGGGCTCCGAGAGGGCGACTCAGGCCAACTGGTTATCATTTTCCTTGCCATGGTGGGGAGTTGGACGCATGCTGTGGTTCGTCTGTGAACTCCTGTTTCGTGGAGGAACATCCGTGCCATCCAACCCCCCACTGGCCCCACGTCCGAGAAGACGCGGGAGGCTGGCCGTAGGAGTCCTGGCCACCGCGCTCTTCGGCCAGTTGCTCACCGGGACCGCCGTCTCCGCCCCCTCGGCCGCGCCGTCACCGGCCAAGACCCCGCCGTC
>NZ_JBIBEN010000071.1:0-1802 GCF_042955065.1 Streptomyces sp. NPDC012510 | reverse complement strand
CGAGTTGTGCGCCTTCTGCGCTGCCATGAGCGCCTGGAGGTGAGCCGGGGTCCTCAGCTGACGCCGCCGGTCCGCCTCTTGGTCCCACCGGACAGCCAGGGGGACGAACGGCGGAGCGGCGGCGTTCAGGATCTCGTTGGTCCGCTCGGCTGAGACTGCGCGGACCATTTTGGTTGTCGAGCCGATCTTCGCCCATGCTTGCGTGACGTCCACGGTTCTCCTTCAGGTGCGTGGATGAGGGCCGGAGTTCCGTTCGCGCGGGCTCCGGCCCGCCTGTTGCAGCGGGGTTGACCTTCGGTTGCGGGGTGCAAGCCGGGTTGCGGGGTGCAACCGCACCTGACCTGCGGGGTTGCGGGTTGCGTTGGGGGACTGGAGGGGAGCCCTACGCGTGCGCGCGCGAGGGGGCCGTGATCAGAGCCTCGGTTGACTGCCTCTGAATCACCGCTCGGCACCCGCCTTGTTGACCCACAGACGGACCGTGTTCGCGACGATCCCGGTCGCGTCGCGGATGTCCCGGTAGGTGACCTCGTGCCGCCACGCCTCGACGACGAGGGGGCGTAGCTCGTTCTCCACCTCCTCCAGCTGGCGGAGGAGTTTGAGCCGCTTGGCTCCCGGTGTCTTGAGGCTCGCGGCTGCGGCGCTCCGCAGCTGAGCCGGTGTCGTGTCCTGCATGAGTGCAGACTGACACATGCGTTCAGACTGCGCAAGCGGGGCGCGCCGAGTCCGCGCCCCGGACCCTAGCGGGTGAGGTGGGGCCGGCCTCCAGGCGTCGACCTCCCGGACGGACAATGGAAGCGCCCCCGCCGGGCTCCTTCCGGCGGGGGCGCTCCTGTGCCTGTGTCGTCAGGGCGGATTCAGGTGCCTGGCGATCTGCTCGGCGAGTGCGTCGGTATCGACGTCCTCGGGGTCGACCTGGTCTAGGTACGAGTCGAGGACCGCGCGGATCGCGTCGGCTCGCTCGGTCGAGGGCTCGGCCGGCGGGGCCGGGCTGTCGGCAGCGCGCTGTACCCAACTGGCGAGGGTGGCCACTGTGGACCACTCCCAGCCGGACACCCACTCGGCGATACGGCGGTCGTGGGCGCCGAGCCGGACGCCCGCGCGGTCGAGGACGTCGCGCAGCTGCTGGAGCTGCTGCATGTCGTCCAGGACGCCGCGGGGCCTGGTCTCGACGGGACCGGTAGGTACGGGATCGATCATCGGCCGCTCTCCTCCGTGTGCGTATCGGTGAGGCCCCACGCGATCGAGAACAGGTCTGCGGCCCGGTAGCGGCTCTCGTGCGCGTCGGTGTCCAGGTCCAGGCGGCCCGCGCAGATCCTCTCGCGCAGTGCCTCGGCCGCGTCCACCGGATGCACGGCCGCCCGGCCCACCATCCCGAACGATCCGGCAGCGACGCCGAGCACGTCGGCGACGTCGACCCGGACCCTCTCCCCTGCGGCCGTCCTGCATCGCGCCCTGGAGATCGCCACATCGGCCGCCTCCCGGGCCAGGGCCGTGCGCTGCTGGCCAAGGGTGGCCGCAGCGGTCCAGTAGCGGCGCTGCGCCCTCCGGACCTGACGGCCGGACCACCAGGCCCGTGCGTTCCTGATCACTCGAACCTCACCCCCGCCTCCGGGACGTCCGGCCGGGGGCAGACCGAGATCCGCACCGTGCCGTCAGCCTGCGGCTCCATCGCCACGGCGTGCCATGCGCCATCTGCGCCGCCGAGTGCGTCCGGGGCGAACGCCTCGTCAGGAACTGTCATCGAGCCTCCGTGATGCATCAGTAACGCGAGCAGCATCGCGTGGCTCATGTCTGCCGGAGAC
>NZ_JBIBEN010000070.1:0-1940 GCF_042955065.1 Streptomyces sp. NPDC012510 | reverse complement strand
TAGTACTCCAGCTGTAGATCTTGATCTTGGCCTGTGGGCGGACAGCATCTCCGGTCGGTAGGTCGGCTTCTGCTGGCCGCTGGCAGGTAGACCGGGCCCGGTGGAACAGGCACTATGCCCCGGTGAGCATCGTCATCAAGTTCTTCGTGGCACCGGACGCCGAAGCTGCCGCTGCTGTCGCGGAGGGTGGTCCCGACGGGGTCTTCGAGTCCCTGACCTTCGGCAACTTCGACGTCGAGGAGGCTCTGATCGAGTGGGAGGGCATCTTCACCGGTCGGAGCTTTGAGGAAATCCTTGACGACGATGTTCCCGAGACTGTTGTCGTCCCGGACGACGGCGAGGGTCCGCTCGTCCTCGCCGTCTCCGGCACCCTTCGATATGCCCTGTGCACTGCCGTCGAGCACCGGCTCGCTGAAGTCAGCCGGCTGTGGGTGGCCGAGCGGGCGGCAGACGGCGAGGTCTTCGACCCCGAGATCGCCGTGTGGATCCTGAATGGCTTGGCCGGCCTGGCCCGTGCCGTCCGCGAGGGAGACGAGAACCTGTACTGCTGGGTGGCGTAGAAAGGGCACGGCCACCGTTGATCATCGTCGGTTGTGTGGACAGACGAAGATCAGCCGATGGCCGTGGGCCACAGCGTAGACCCTGCCCGGTGGCAGCCGGTGTTCGACGACCTGATGGCGAGGGTGGCGAGGCGGTTCGCCCGGGTCGAGCCGCGTCGCAGGGCACGGGCCTTCGTGCTGGGCCTGCTGGCAGAGTTGCCGCGGAAGAACTGCTGGACGATCGCGGAGCATGCCGGTGACAGCAGTCCGGCCGGTATGCAGCACCTGCTCAGCCGCGCGTCCTGGGACGCCGACGGAGTCCGCGACGACATACGGGACTTCGTGGTTGAGCACCTCGGCAACCAGGACGCTGTCCTGGTTGTGGACGAGACCGGTGACCTGAAGAAGGGCACCGCGAGCGTCGGGGTGCAACGCCAGTACACCGGGACCGCGGGGCGAATCGAAAACGCCCAGGTCGCCGTCTACCTCGTCTACTCCACCCCGGTCGGGCACGCTGCCATCGACCGGCGCCTCTACATCCCACGCTCCTGGACTCAGGACCCCGACCGGTGCCGGGCCGCAGGCATCCCGGACCACACGGGGTTCGCCACCAAGCCCGCCCTGGCCACCGAGATGATCACCCACGCCCTGGACGCCGGCGTCACGGCCTCATGGGTTACCGGCGACGAGGTCTACGGCGGCGACCCCCACCTGAGCGCCGAACTGGAGCGCCGTCAGGTCGGCTACGTCCTCGCCGTCTCACGCAAGCGACCGATCCCGACCCGCGCGGGCGTCTTCACGGCCGGCATGCTGGCCCACTGCCTCCCGAAGGCTGCATGGCAGCGACTCTCAGCCGGAGACGGCGCCAAAGGTCACCGCTTCTACGACTGGGCCCAAGTAGAGATCGACAGCCCGGCGAGCAGCACGGGTCACCGGTCGTTGCTCATTCGACGCAACCGGCGCACCGGCGAACTCGCCTTCTACCGTTGCTACTCGGCTGGACCCGTTCCTTTGAGCGCCCTGGTCAGGGTGGCCGGACGCCGCTGGACGGTGGAGGAGACCTTCCAGTCCGCGAAGGGCCTGACCGGCCTGGACGAGCACCAGGTCCGCCGCTGGACCTCCTGGCATCGCTGGACCACGCTGGCCATGCTCGCGCACGCATTCCTCGTGGTCACGGCCGCCATCGAACGGACCACTGTGACCACGCCGCCAGGGCTCGCCCCGCTGACCTGCGGCGAGATCCAACGTCTCTTCACCGCCTTCGCCGCACCGCAACCACGCGGCCTGGCGCACTGGCTCAGTTGGTCATGCTGGCGCCGACGACACCAGGCCCGTGCACGGAGCAGCCACTACCAACGTCAGGCCCTCCAACAGTCGTGATCAAGATCTACAGCTGGAGTA
>NZ_JBIBEN010000069.1:0-2034 GCF_042955065.1 Streptomyces sp. NPDC012510 | reverse complement strand
ACTCCACGCCTTCGACATCACCTTCGACGGCCGGCTCACCGCCGGACGCCGCTGAACAAATCCGACTGAGTTCCACCGTTCGCTACACAGACCCCCGCCACCACGTCGCGTCGTCGCCGGGGATCGGCTCGTACACCGAGTTGTGCGGGAGGAGCCAGCGGGCTGCACGGAGGCGTCCTGGGCCTCTGTCGTGATGCTCATCCAGTCGGTCGGCTACGGAGCTTCCTTGCGGAAGAGGGACAGCAGGGTCCGGGCCGGCAGGGCGCCCGGGTCGAAGAACTGAGTGGCCAGAGCGGGCGGCACCGCGGTTCCCTGCATGCGGACCTCGTGGCAGGTGAAGCAGAACGCCGCCTCGAACAGCGCCAGATCGAGAGAGTCGTCGTATGCCCGGACGCTCCAGCCCGGCGAGAAGCCGCAACGGTGCTGTTCACTGCCTGGCAGGCTCTCGATCAAGGCCAGGGCGGCGTCGGCCTCGCTCCCGGCCCAGTGGGCAACCGCCGTGCCGGGGTACGGGACGTCCCGCCTGGCGGGAAGGGCGGAGATCCGTACGACCTCGATCAGCACGGTGGCGGTAACGGCTTCGGCGGGGAGCTGCATGAGCGCAGTCTGCCCGTCAGGTTCGGAGGCCGGGTAAGGGGCACAGACGCCTTCGGCAGGCGCAGGCCGGTGTCAGTTCGATCGACCCGATGCCATCCACTGCGGAGGTCGCACCGAGGCAGCCACGAACGCGAAGTGACAACCCGCCTGCCTTGGTGACAAGCATCGTGCTTCGGCTCAGTCGAGGTGCTGGGCCCGCCGGCGGGTGTGAGGTTAGTAGTCGAGGTCGAGGTAGTCGATGTCGTTGAGGGTGACGTCGGAGAGTCCTGTGGCGCGGGCTCCGCCGTCCTGGAAGTAGATCTCTTTGAATCCTTCGGCGATGATCGCGCGCATCTGCTGGTCGCTGGCACCGGCGTCGCGGGCGTCGAACAGGCGCTGCGCATACGCCGGGGGGAGGTGGACGGTGAGTCGGCGGAAGCGTCCGTCGTCGGTGGTGCCGATCGGTGCGGTGTAGCCGAACCGGGCCCTCGTCTCCACCGTGATCCCGCCTGTCGTGGCGGCCTGGCGCTGTCGGCGTTTGCGGACCTGAGGCTGCCAGCGGGCCCGTACGGCTGTGTCGATCCGTTCGGCGATGGCCTGGGGCGGGTGTTTGCGTTCGCCCTTGCGGTAGCGCTCCACCGACCGCTGGCTGACGCCGAGCTCCTGAGCGACGGCGCGGGTCGTTTTGAGCTGCTTGATCAGGTAGCCGATCTGGCCCTTGAGGGTCTTGGGCGGCTGGCGGGTGAACGCTTCCCGGTCGGCCCGCTCGATGGCGTCCTCGATCTCTGCCACGGCTCAGCCCTTCTCGGCGGTGGGGTTGTGGCGTAGCTGGTGATGTTGCTTAATGATCTTGATTGTGGCCTGCTGTTGTTCAGTCGTACTGAGTGGTGTGTTCGCCTTGTTGGGGCAGCCGGTGTGGGGCTGGTGGGTCGGCGACGGGTGTCGCGTGGGCTGAGCTGGCTGTTTGTGCTGCGCAGTGATGCTGGGTGTGGTGGCGGTTTTTGCGCAGGGTAGTTGGCGCGCCTATAGGTGCCGGTGTTGTCGGCCGGTCTTGTGCGGGCTGGGCGGTGGTGTGGGCTTTTTCAGCGGGTGGTCAGGCGTTTCCAGAGCAGGTCGTGGTCGGCGGGTGCGAGGCGTGGCAGTTGAAGGCGGCCGGCGAGTTGGTGGAGGAAGGCGGTCTGCTGCGTGCGTGTCAGGGGGTTGGGGGGCAGGCGGTCAAGAGCCGCGGCGAGGGTGAGGGTTTCGGGATAGGTGATCAGGTCGCGGCAGGTCAGGGCGGGAGAGGCCGGGCCTGGTGACATGCGGGGGTTGGCGGCGGTGAGCCGGTGCAGGCGTGTGTGCCAGCGTTCGTGTACGTGCTGGTGGTGGTCGTACCAGCGTGTCGTGATTGTCGATGCCCAGCTCAGGGAGACTGGTGTCGCCGGGCGGCGGGCGTGAAGGTGGGCTTGGGTGAGTTCG
>NZ_JBIBEN010000068.1:0-2126 GCF_042955065.1 Streptomyces sp. NPDC012510 | reverse complement strand
GTCGGTCGGTACGAAGAGGAGTGCCTTGTCGTCGACCTGCGCGTCGGGGCCCAGCTGCTGCTTGGTGGTGATGCGGGTCAGCGTGCGCTCACCCGTCAACTGTGCGGTCATCGTTGCTCCGTGACGCCTCGCCCTCGAAAGGGGACGGGGTGATGAAGGGGGATGGGACCGGGGCAGGCGACGCGCAGGACGCCGGGGCGTCGGAAGCGGCGAACTTCTCCTTCTGCAGCCCGCACCAGAGGATCGCTCTCGAGCGGACCAACGCCCTCGCCCAGTTCCCGAGAATGCGCGCGCATACCCCGGCTGAGTCGGCACTGAACCAGGACCGCACGCTGGGTCCTGTCGCCGCGTGCCGGCTCGCGGTGAGGGTCTGCGGGGCACGCGGTCAGACCATCCGTGCCGCGGGCTCGGGAGATTCGGTGCCCGGCTATCCGGTGTGCGGCAGCCGGGTGGCGGGGATGACGCCGAGCCGGCCGGCCTGGTAGTCCTCGAAGGCCTGGGTCAGTTCGTCGCGGGTGTTCATGACGAACGGGCCGTAGTGGGCGACCGGTTCACGAATCGGCTGCCCGCCCATGACATACAGCTCCAGCTTCGGGGTGTGTGAAGCCTGCCGCGGCGCGGCGGTGAGGCGCAGGCCGTCCCCGGGCCCGTGCACGGCGAGTTGACCGGCCTGGATCGGCCTGTGCTTGGCGCCGACGGTGCCGGTGCCGGCCAGGGCGTAGACCAGCGCGTTGTATCCGGGGTGCCAGGGCAGGTCGACCTGGGCGCCGGGCTCGACGGTGATGTGTGCCAGCGTGATCGGCGTGTGTGTGACCCCCGGTCCGGCGTACCCGGCGATGTCGCCGGTGATGACCCGGATCAGCGCGCCGCCGTCGGGTGTGGTCAGCAGCGCCGCCTGGCTGCCGCGGATGTCCTGGTATCGGGGCGGGACCAGCTTCTTCGCCCGGGGCAGGTTGACCCACAGCTGGGTGCCGTGGATCACGCCCCCGCTCATCACCAGGCTCTCCGGCGGCGCCTCGATGTGCAGGATGCCCGCCCCGGCGGTCATCCACTGGGTGTCGCCGTCGGCGATCCGCCCACTGCCACCGTTGGAGTCCTGGTGGTCCACGATGCCGTCGATGACGTACGTGACGGTCTCGAAGCCACGGTGCGGATGCCAGGGGGTCCCCTTGGGCTCACCGGGGGCCAGGTCCACTTCGCCGAGATGATCGAAGTGGACGAATGGATCCAGTTCGGACAGTGGCACATCGGCGAACCCGCGGCGTACCGGGAAGCCCTCACCCTCGTAGCCGCGCGGCGCGGTGACCAGCCGGCGCACCTCACGGGTCCGGGTCCTGGCAGGGGTGAGCGTGGGCAGGCGGGGCAGGACGAGGACGTCCTCGACGGTGATGGCGGGCATGGTGCTCCTCCCTGTGCAGACGCTGCCGGCGATCAGGCGAAGGGGTACGGGCCGAAGCGGCCCCACGCCACCGCACCGGCCAGCACGATCAGCACAAGGTTTGTCACGATCGCGCTGGACTCCTTGCGCCTGGCGTGGGTTGTCGCCGCTCCGGCCATCAGCAGCACGAGGCCGACGGCGGCCAGCGGCACCAGGACGGGGATGATGTCCAGCACGGCGGGCAGGATCAACCCGACCGCGGCCAGCACCTCCAGGGCGCCGATCAGCTTGAACATGCCCGGAGAGAAGTCCTCGGCCCACGCCATGTTCGGCGAGGCGGCGAGCTTCTCCTTCGGCTGGGCCAGCTTCGCGCCGCCGGCGGCCAGGAAGAGCGCGGCGAGCAGGCCGGCCAGAATCCACAGAGCGATGTTCATGAGTTGACCAATCAGGGGGAGGCAGACAGGGCCCCGATGTTCTCGTGATGCGTCCCGATGTGCTCCGGTGGTGCGCTGTCACGATCGGGGCGAAAGCGGCGTTCAGCGGGAACGCCGGGGCCCTGGGGATCAGATGCGTGGAATGAGGATCAGGTGCCTGGAATGAGGATCAGGTGCGTGGAATGAAGTCCGCCGGTTCGCCCGTCAGGCGCCGGCGAAGGCGTGCTTGTGTGCGTTCAGCCACTGCTGGAACGTCTGCAGTTGCGGGTTCAGGTCGCGGACGACGTCGAGGTCGCGGACCGCGTTGAACTGGG
>NZ_JBIBEN010000067.1:0-2623 GCF_042955065.1 Streptomyces sp. NPDC012510 | reverse complement strand
CCAGCAGTTCGATCGCCTCGCCGGTCCGCCCCGCCTGCCAGTAGGAGGAGGCGAGGTTGCCGCGGGCGGTGAGCGTGTCGGGGTGCTCGCCGCCCAGCAGCCGCTCCCGGTCGGCCACCACCTGCTCCTCGATCTCGATCGCCTCGCCAGTCCGCCCCGCTTGCCGGTAGGAGGTGGCGAGGTTGGCGCGGGCGGTGAGCGTGTTGGGGTGCTCGCCGCCCTGCAGCCGCTCCAGGTCGGCCACCACCTGCTCCAGCAGTTCGATCGCCTCGCCGGTCCGCCCCGCCCGCCAGTAGGAGGAGGCGAGGTTGCCGCGGGCGGTGAGCGTGTTGGGGTGCTCGCCGCCCAAATGGCGCTCGCTGTCCGAAATCATGTCCTGCCAGTAGGCGGTGGCGGAGGCAGCCAGCCCTGCGTTGAGGAGGCTGTTGCCCGCGCGGAAAAGGACCGGGTGCCCGCCCGGGTTCCAGAGGCAATCGTTGGAGTGACCCGAGAGCGCGCTGGTATTGGCGCGCAGGACAGCGGCGTGGTCAGCGTGGTGCTGGTCGGGGCTGGGCCAAAGCTGGAGGATACCGTCGGCCGCCGCGGTGGCAAGGGCCGCTACTTCGTCGGCAGGCATGGTTTCGCGGGTGGCGCGGGCGGTCAGGGCGTGCATGCTGACAGCGCGCGGTTCTGCCCGGGTGTCGCAGGTCAGCAGTGCGTAGCGGTGCAGGAGGCGGAGGGCCGTGTGGGCCTGCTCTGCTGTGGCCGATGAGGGTGATGCAGGGGTGTCGCTTTGTGGGGCTGGCGTGTGGTGGGTGGTGAGGTAGCCAAGGAGAGCGGGAGTGTTCCACAAGGCGTGGGGGTGGCCAGCGGGGTCGAGAAGCGCGGTCAGGCGCAGGGCTGTGGTGGCAAGGCCGGTGGTGTCGCTGGCCCTTACGGCATCGAGGGAGAGTAAAAGAGCGGCGGTGACCTGCGTGGGCTGTTTCGGCTTGAGGTAGCCCTCCGTGTCTGCGGCCGGCGGCATGAGCTCCTCCAACAGGGCATGCCGATTGTTGTACCGGTTGAGGTACTGGGCGGAGGTTAGTTCTTCATTGATCATCTGGGCCGCGGCCATGCCGAGGCCGAGAGGGTGGTGCCCCAGAACGTGGGTGAGTTCGGGCGTGTGGTCGTCGAGGAGGTGACCCATGTTCTCGGCGTTGAGACGTTGGTACAGGTAGGCGCCAGATTCGGCGGGGGTGTAGACGTCGATGTCGATGCGGATGCGGCCGTTGCCGGTCAGGGAGGCGTCCCTACTGCGCGTGGTGGCCAGCACCCGGCCGCTGCCGGTCTGGCTGGCAGGCCACAGTGATTGGATGCCGTGCGGATCGGTGATGTCGTCCAGGACGACGAGCCACCGACGGCTTGTACTGCGCAGCCAGTCCAGCAGCAAATGGGCGTCCGCTTCCAGATCCTCGCCGCTGGCGCCGGGCAGTTTCAGGCTGACTGCAGTCCGTGCGTAAAGGGTGGTCATTTGTTGTGCCTCTGTGGCAGCCACCCACAAAACCAGGTCGGTACGTTTCTTAACGGCATCAGTGGCGTAGGCGGCGGCGAGTTGGGTCTTTCCGACTCCGCCCCCACCGGACAGCACGCGAGGCTGTTCCTGCGTCAGCACGACCGACCGGTTGTCCGACCACGCTGCGTCGATCCGGTCCCGCAGAACGCTGCGAGGCTGGAACGCCGTCGCCAGTTGAGGGATCGGCACAGGCACCACCGGCTGGGCCACGCCTTTACTTCGCTCCGCATCCGCCTGCGCGGCGGTGATCTCCTCCAGAGAAAGAGTGGTGCCGGGATGACCGTGCCGCGTGACCAGGTCGGCGAAGCCGGGCAGGCTGAGCGCTTCATGGACGGGCGCGGCCTGCAGACGGCGACCGCCCATAGGCCGGTTGTCCTCAACCGCCACCCCGACCAGCCGACCCCGGCAGAAGACTGCGGCACCCGATGCGCCCGCCCACGGCCGGTCACCACCGTGTCCGAGGTCCGGCCACACCCGGCAGTCCAAGACCCAGTCGGACGACGACGTGGACACCACCGGCAACTCGCCCCGCAGATGCTCGACGTCCCCACGAGCCGCTTCATCGGCGAAAGCCGGGAAACCGGCTCCGTCGAACGGCAGTGGCACAATCCCTCCGGGCCGCCCCCACCGCACCGGACCACTCTCAACAAGGACAGGCTCCTCCAGCCACAACAGCGCCATGTCCAGAGAGTCCTTGGCCGGAACACCCTCACGGGGATCCGGCCAGCACACCTCGGCCCGCCGGTGCACAACGTCACCGAAACGGGGATGCCCCACCCGCGCCTGCACCCGCAGCGCCCATCGCTGGTCCGGCAGCACCACATGCAGGGCCGTCAGCACCAGCTGCGGCCCGATCAGATAGCCGGAACCGGAACCCCCCGGATCCCCGGTACGCACCCACACAAGGCGCCGAGCGTCCATCTCACCGCTCCCACGGCCGCTTTGGCCCCACTCCAGAACCTGACGCCCCATCCGGCGATTGAGCCTCAGTTGACTTAGTGCGTTGTGGCAAACCGGATTTCGTTCGAGGTGTGCGGCGCAGGTGATCATCTGGACAGAGGTACGGGTGCGGCCGTGGGCATGAAAGAACGG
>NZ_JBIBEN010000066.1:0-2851 GCF_042955065.1 Streptomyces sp. NPDC012510 | reverse complement strand
CGACTGGCTCGCACCCCCCTTCGGCCAGCATCAACGAGAACTGACACCACGTCATTCCTGAAGGTCCACAAGCCTCATTTTGTTAGGAGTCGTTAGAGGCGCCTCGGCACGCACGTGATCGGCGTCGGCGCGCTCAGGGTGCCGCGGGGCTGTAGCGGGTCGTGACGGCGCCCGTGGCCAGGGCCCGGTAGCGGTCGCTCTCGTTCACCGGAGTGCCCAGGTCCAGTTCAGTACCGGAGCGGTGCACAGGGTCCGTTATTGGGACGCGACAGACTGGCTCGCCGAGCGGATCGAGGGACTTACCGCCCGCGCGCGGTACTGGTCGCTCACCTGCAACGGGCGGCACACCGCGGCAGTCGCGTCTCACCGACCGACGCAGGAGAGGACCTGGTGACCGACCACACCAGCTTGCCCGACGGTCTACCCGTCCCCGAGGACGACGGCGCGGCTGGTCATCTGCCCGGCGCTACGATGCCGCACCTGGAACTCCCAGGCACCGGCGGCACGGCCATCCGTCTCGGCGCGCTCGGCACAGGCCGGACAGTGATCTACGTCTACCCGCTCACCGGACGTCCGGGCGTCGACATGCCCGCCGGGTGGGACTCGATCCCCGGGGCGCGCGGCTGCACGCCTGAGGCATGCGACTTCCGTGATCACTACCAGGACCTTCTCGCCGCCGGCGCGGACGGAGTGTTCGGCCTCTCGAGCCAGGACACCGATTACCAGCGTGAGGTCGTCGAGCGGCTTCGTCTGCCGTTCCAGATGCTCTCCGACACTGACCGAAACCTGGCGCAGGAACTCGGCCTGCCCACGTTCGAGACCAGCGGGCTGACGCTGTACAAGAGGCTGACTCTGATCACCCGCGACGGTGTGATCGAGCACGTCTTCTACCCGGTCTTTCCCACGAACCAGCACGCCCGGCAGGTCCTGACCTGGCTCCGGGACAATCCCTGTAGGGCGTCGCGGGCTGCGGCCGGCTGAGGTCTCGATGACACCCCGGCCGGCCCCTGAGGCGCTACCGCTTGATACCGACACCGCCGAAGTGAGTGACGTCGATGTCCTCGCCCGTGGCTTCGGGCCGCCAGCGGGAGCAGGAGACGATGCCCGGGGGCAGGAGTTCGACCCCGCCGAAGAGTCGTACGAGGTCGGCATGGCTGCGCAGGGTCATCGGGGCCGAGCCCTGGCTGTTCCAGTACTCGACCGCCGATCTCATCGCTTCGCCGTCGACCTCGGTGGTGGGATGGGAAATGACCAGATAGCTGCCGGGCGGTGCGGCGTCCATCAGACGCCGTACGACGGTGACCGCTTCGTCGGTGTCCATGACGAAGTTGAGGACGCCCAGCATGGTGATCGCGAGCGGCTGCTCGAAGTCCAGGGTGGCCGCGGCTCCTGCCAGGATCGTCGCGGGGTCGTGAACGTCGGCCTCGATGTAGGCGGTGACACCCTCGGCCGCGCCGCGCAGGAGCGCGTGGGCGTGGGTGAGGACGATGGGGTCGTTGTCGACGTAGACGACCCGGCAGGACGGGTCGACGCTTTGAGCGACTTCGTGGGTGTTGTCCGCGGTGGGCAGGCCGGTGCCGATGTCCAAGAACTGGCGGATGCCCGCCTCTGCGGCCAGGAAGCGGACGGCGCGGGCGAGGAAGCGGCGGTCGGCGACGGCCGACCGGGGAAGTTCGGGCACGAAGCCTAAGATCTGGTCCCCGACCTCCTCGTCGACCTGGTAATGATCCTTGCCTCCCAGCCAGTAGTTCCAGATCCGGGCGGAATGGGAAACATCCGTCCGGAGTCGGCTGAGACGTGCGACACCTTCGTCGCTGTGCGAGAGGTCGGACATGCCGTGCGGTCTCCTCCGGGCAGGATCGATCGAGTACACGCCCAACCTACGCACACGTATTCAACTACCGCAGGGAAAGCGGCACTTAGCACCATTGCGCAGCCGCATCCCTTCTCGACCTTCTGACTGTCGAGAAGACCTGGTGGATGTGGGGCGTACTGGTCGGGGTGTTGCCTGGAGCGTCTATCCGGTGTGAACCCCATCGGAGAAGATGGTTTCCGGCTGACGCTCGGCGAAGGGCTTGACGGTGTCCGGCGTAGTCGCCGGCCTGGTGCGCTGTTGTTGTCGTGCGGCACTCGGCGCGGCGCGCCCCGCACTCGACCACACAGATCAGCAGCTCTCCTACTCCTCTGCGGCAAGCTCCGGCTGTAGCGGCCCTCGGCGGCCCCACCCGTCGGCGTCGTCCGGCCGCCGTCGTCGGTGTGGGACCAGGGTCGCGCCCTTCGTCGCGTGTGCGTAGGTGTCCAGGTTTTCGCGTGGCTTGAGATCCTCCTACGCAACCACGTTGAAGACCGCGATGCCGAAGCCGATGGCGACGGCGTGGGCCGTGAAGGCTGCGGCACCGGTGAACGGCTCGAAGTTCCGGGTTGCCGGGAACTGAGCGGCTGCGGCGGCGAACCCCACCACCAGGGCGGCGGCGGCCCGCAGCACGCGGTCGGCCCGCTCGGGGGCTTGCTGGATCGTGTGCACGACGTCGACGGCGTGGAAGGACAGGTTGCGGGCGAAGGCCCCCAGCGGCAGCGGATTGTTGTCGAGGATGTCCTTCTTGCTCAGCTCCAGGTAGTCAGGGCTCCGTCGTTCTCGCGGTTGGCCCGACGTAGCCGGTGTGGGGCCTGATGCCCCGACCTTGGCCGTGATGGTGATTCGTGATGGACCGGCAGGTACGCGTGCATGCACGGCTTCTGGTGATCATGGAGTGGACATCGGCCGCGCCGCGGTTCTTGATCTCGGTCAGGACCTGGAGCCAGTACTTCGCGCCCTCCCCGCCGTCGCCGATCCACAGGCCCAGGATGTCCC
>NZ_JBIBEN010000065.1:0-3110 GCF_042955065.1 Streptomyces sp. NPDC012510 | reverse complement strand
GCGGGGTAAACAGTGTTCACTACTTCCCACGCCGCACCGCCGTGGGGGGCGGGGGTCGAGTCGTCCGCGCGGCCGGGGGAGGGGCTGGTGGGGGTGGCCGGGGTCGTCTTGGAACGCGCGGCCCGGCGGCGTGCACGACCCGCCTCGCGGGCCGTGGCGTGCGCCTGGAGCAGGCGCGCCATGGGGGTGTCGTCGCCTCGTGTGGCCGACTCGACACCGGAACCAGCCCGTGGGGGTGGTGCGGTGTCGGTGGTCGTGCGTACTCTGTTCAATGAATTGGCTCTCTCTACTCAGCAGGTTGGGCGAGCGTTCGAGAGGTCCGGGGTTAGGCTCCCGGGCCTCTCTTCTTTTGGCGGCGAGGGATTATGCCCCACCGGCCGGACCTCTGGTGACGGACTGAACGCTCAGGGGTTAGGCGGCCCCTGTCAGCCGTCCCGCGATCTTGTGCGTGCTCACAATACCCACAGGGTTCAGGCTGACAATACCCGCCGCGCGGAATGTTTCCGTCTCGGGACAGCACAACGGCCCCGCCGCGGCGGGGCCGTTCCTGCATCGGGGGGGGCCGCCGGCCGTCGGCGGCCCCCGGACTACGCGGCCGCCAGCTCCTTGCAGCGGGAGGCGACCCAGCCGGTCGACCAGCCGGTGCGGTCCGCGATCTGCCGCTGTGTGGCGCCCGTGCTCAGCATCTCCGCGAGCACCCGCCGGGCCTCGCCTTCGAGCATCCGCTTGCTCACGCGGGCCTCACCGGGCCCCGTTGCGGTGCTCACGGGCTGGCGGTCGTGAGCACCGCCAGCAGTTCCGTGAGCACCGTGAGCGGCCTCGGCGCTCACGGGCTGGCGGCCGTGAGCAACGCGACGCTGCCCGGTGCTCACGGCCGCCCGCTCCTTCGCCTCGCGGGCCTTGCGCTCCTGCTCGGCCACCCTCGCCATGCGCTCCCGCTCCAGAGTCGCCAGGCGCATACGCTCCGCCCTCTCCTCGGCCTCCAGGCGCTCGCGCTCGCGGCGCTCCTCCCGCTCGGCCTGCTCCCGGGCCAGAGTCGCCGAGTGCTCACGCTCGGCGCGACGCTCGGCGGCCTCGGCCTCCAGGCGCTCACGCTCGCGGCGCTCCTCGGCCTCCAGGCGCTCACGCTCCAGCCGCTCGGCGCGGTCCTGCTCACGCTCGCGCTCCTCGCGCTCACGGTCCTGGCGCTCACGCTGCTCGCGCTCACGGCGCTCACGCTCGGCCCGCTGCTCGCGCTCACGGCGCTCACGCTCGGCGGTCTCCGTAGCCTGAATCCGGGCGAGGGCCGACGTGATCGCCCGGCGGTAGGCAAGGCCGGCCTCCGCCGTGACGATGAGCAGGACAGGTGCGACCAGGTGGACGCCGACGCCTACCAGGTCCCCGGCGAGCGCCGAGTCACCGACGTTCAACGCGATCGTCATGAGGCCGGTCAACCACCGGAGGATCACTGGCCAGGCACCAGCGTGCCCGTCGAGACGGGCAACGGTGGCGTCGAGGCGCACCACGATGACGACGGCCGCATCCACCACCAGAGGCAGGATGGGGGCTGTCCATGCCCAGCCGTCCGGGGTCACGCGCTCCACGAGGGGCGTGACCGTCAGGACGCTGAACAGCACGGCGCCGAATGTGATCGCCCACGTGCCGATAGACAGCGTGCGCTCAGCCGCGGTGATCTGCTGGGGGGTCATTTTGCTGAGCATCAGGCCGTCTCCATCTCCGTGTTCGCGCTGGTCGTCAGGGTGCCGTTCTGGCCCCTGGAGATCTCTCCGCTGCCGATCAGCGCCTTTACCTCGCGGCTCACCGTCCCCTTGTTGATCCCGGTCGCCTCGGCCACGGCCGTGACCGAGGCAGCACCGGCAGCGATAGCGACAATCACGCGATCCCGGTTCGTCTGCGGGGCCTCCGCCCGGGGGGCCGGCGGGGACAGCGGCGCATCGGCACTGGGCGGCCGCACCAGGTGCAGCGCGGGCCGGGCAGGCGACGCCGAGGACGGAACGGGCTCCGGTACCTGCCGCTCCAGGCCAGTACGGCTCCAGGGCCGGCGGGGCGGGAGCCCTGTCACCAGGGCATCGTCCGAGGCGTCCCACGTGGCCACCGGCGACTGCTCCTCGTTGCGGCCGGTACCCCGGACGTAGGCCAGGCCGGGGCCGGGGAGCATGTGGTTCTGCCACCCCTTGCCCATCACCTGCCGGGTCTCGGACTCACCGGCCGTACGCAGCGTCACACGCACGTCCATGTTTCCGATGATCTGGGATGGGATGCCCTCCCCGACCGTGGGCTTCTGCGTGCACCACAGCAGGTCGACCAGCCGGGACCGGCCCTGACGGGTCATCTGCTCCAGACCGGCGATGATCGGCGTTTTCTTGGAGTCCATCGCGATCAGGTCCGCGCCCTCGTCGACCAGGACCACGAGCCGGGGCCGGGCCTCGGTCGCGCGCCAGGTCGCGATCTGGCGTTCGCGCATCAGGTCGCGGCGGGCCAGCATCTCCGCGACCACCTCGGCCACCAGCTCCGAGATGTCCTCGGGGTCGATGGCCTCGCGGGCGCAGTGCCGCCACAGGCCGGACTCCTCGCCCTTGGCGTCGATGTAGAGCACCGCCGACAGCGGGTCGAGGGCGTACGGCGCGAGGATCGAGCGCAGCAGCACCGACTTGCCCGCGCCGGACGTGCCCGCGATCAGCTTCCGGCCGTGGGGGAGGGTCACCACCTCGCCCGTGCCGGTGTCCAGGCCGATGCCCTGCCGCTCCGGGGTCCAGAGCAGCGACGTGCCGTCCACGGCGGTCCGGGTGCCGAGCGTGAGCACCGCCCAGCCGCCCCGGTCCCCGTCGGTCACCCGCAGGCGGAGGGCTGTCCGGCAGCCGAGCAGCGCCCTGATGTGCGACTCGGC
This sequence comes from Streptomyces sp. NPDC012510, assembly GCF_042955065.1. NCBI lineage: Bacteria > Bacillati > Actinomycetota > Actinomycetes > Kitasatosporales > Streptomycetaceae > Streptomyces > Streptomyces sp. NPDC012510. Next base: position 223 of record NZ_JBIBEN010000065.1, on the reverse strand, counting down.
CGCCGCGAGCTTCGCCACGTCCCACTGCCCGTCCAGGCGCACGGCCACGGTGATGCCCGCGCCGCCGAGCTGCGGCGTACCGGTGACCGTGCCGGACAGGCCACGGGCGGGCGCGTGCTCCACCCAGTACGCCGGGTCAAGCCGCTCCATGAGCTGGCGCTCCTCGGTCGTCATCGAGGTGTCCTCGGTGACGCCGACCGCCGACCGCCGGCCGAGCCACAGG
>NZ_JBIBEN010000064.1:0-3117 GCF_042955065.1 Streptomyces sp. NPDC012510 | reverse complement strand
CGCGAGCTCACCGGCATCGAACTGCCCGGCGGGGCCGCCACCGTCACCGTGCGGGCGTCGGGTTCGGGCGGCGTCATCGTCGACCAGCTCTCACTCGTCAAGACCTCTGCCGGCACACCACCGCCTCCGGGGCGTCACGAGGCAGAGACCGCTCCGGCGCAGTGCCGGGGCACGATCGACTCGAATCAAGCCGGCTATTCCGGCAGTGGGTTCTGCAACGGCGACAGCGCTGTGGGGGCCTTCGCGGAGTTCACCGTGAACTCCGCGACCGCCCGTACGGCGACGCTGGGGATCCGGTTCGCCAATGGCGCCAGCACCGGTGCGAGGCCGGCGAGCCTCGTCGTCAACGGAGCCACGGCAGGGTCGCTTTCGTTCGAGTCCACCGGTGCGTGGACGACGTGGACGACCAAGACCGTGACCGTATCGCTGAACGCCGGCAGCAACACCATCCGGTTGGACCCGACCACGGCAGCCGGACTACCCAACGTCGACTACCTCGATGTCGGTGCCGCGGCCGGCTGACATCCCGCGCTCCGCCGGTCTTCTCGACCGGCGGAGCGTACGGAACAGCCCATGCCGCTCGTACGTCACATCGTCAGGAGAAGTACATGAGCAGCAAGCGTCTGGCCCGCGCCATCGCGGTCACGACGACGTTGGTCACCATGCTGTCCGCGAATCTACTCATGGTGCCCAACCCGGCCCACGCGACCTTCGGAACCGCGGACATCAAGCCGATCGAAAGCAATATCGCCGCCAAGCCCTGGGCCTCGGCGACGGCCGCCACCGGCTCGTCCGATGCCCGTCTGGCCATCGACGGCGACCCGGCGACGTCCTGGCAACCCGGTAGTGCCGGCGCCCGGCAGTGGTTCACCGTCGACCTCGGTGGAACCTACGACAACCTGCGCAAGGTCAAGGTGCTCTTCCCGGACCGTGGCGTGGCCCACCGGTACGTCGTCGAGGCCTCATCCGACGGTCGCCGGTGGAAGACCATCGCCGACAGATCCCACAACCGAACCGTGTCGCGAGGGGAAGCGCACCTGTTCACCCGGCAGGCAACGCGCTTCGTCCGGCTGACGTTCACAGGTGGGCCGGGCCGTGCCCGGGCAGGTGTCAGCGAGCTCCAGGTCTTCAACTACCTGCGCGACGACCTCACCCTCGGCGCCGATCTGTCCTGGATGGACGACGTCCAGGACCGGCAATACTGGGTCGACCCCCTGGCCGAGAACCGCGGCGCCGGCCCACACCTGCTCGACGTGGCCAAGGATCGTGGCATGCAGCACACCCGGCTGCGGATATGGAACGAGCCGCGCAGCGAGAGCACCGGTCAACCAACACCGATACCGCGCCAGGGCCCGGAGCGCTCACTGGTCTCAGCCAAGTGGATCAAGCAGCGGGGCATGGGCCTGGGGATCGACTTCCACTACGCGGACTCGTGGGCGGACCCGAGCAAGCAACCAAAACCACGCGCCTGGGCCGAGCTGGAGTTCGCGGACCTGTCCCGGACCGTGTACGACTTCACCGCCGACTATCTGAAGCGGTTGATCCGGCAGGGCACCACGCCGGAGAAGGTGGCCGTCGGCAACGAGATCATCAATGGCTTCATGTACGGCAGTGAGGCGGCCGATATCGGCACGACGAGTCCGCCGTATTTCGTCGACCAGGCCGATATCTACCAGTCCAAGCCCGGCGGTGGCCTGCTGTGGAAGTACTGGCGGTCAACCGACCCCGTGGAGCAGCAGCTCTACGACCAGTCGTGGGACCGGTTCACCACCCTGGCCGCGGCCGGGATCAAGGCCGTCCGCGACGCGTCACCGACATCCAAGGTCGAGATACACGTGATCGTCGGCAAGGACAGGCTCGAGAAGACCCAGGAGTTCTGGCACCAGTTCCTCACCCGCGTGAAGGCGAAGGGCCAGAACCCTGATGTGCTGGCCGTTTCGTACTACCCGGAGTGGCATGGCACGCCCGAGGCGCTGGATCTCAATCTGAACGCCATGGCCACCGCCTATCCCGGTTACGAGATCGACATCGCCGAAACCGCCTACCCCGCCTCGGGCGGCGACGGCTCGCCGATGCCCAACTCACCCTACCCGCGAACGATCCAGGGGCAGGCGGACGCCATCCGGAGGGTGTTCCAGGCCGCCAACGACGTGGTCGACAACAGGGGTTCGGGCGTGCTCGTGTGGGAGCCGGCCGGCTACCAGCCGATGTTCCGTGCCGTGCCCGGACTGGCGAACACGTGGGAGCCGCACGCGTCCGTCAACGTCTTCAACGCCAGTCGCGCCAGGCACATCCTCCAGGACACCGTCTACACCGCCACGCTGGTGAGGGCCGCCCCGAAGCTGCCCTCCTCCATCCGCATGCTCACCACCGCCAACGACAAGATCACCACTGTCCCCGTCCGTTGGCAGCCGTTGCCACCTGGCGCGACCGACAGGCCGGGTGAGGTGACAGTCACCGGGACGACCGGCACAGGACCGGTCACGGCGGTCATCGACGTCATGCCCAGGCACGGCGAACACGACGTGACCACCTCATAGCCTGCTTCACCGACGTCGCACCGCCGCGAGACCGCGACGGCACCGGCGACATCAGCACTGCTTCACAGCAGTGCTCCGCTCACTCGGAGGCCGACAGCGACAACTGCGGCAGCGCCTGGGAGAAGCAGGCCGTGTTCGACCGGAACCGCCACACTCACCCCGACATCCGGTGCGCCCGACCAACCGCACGCCGGTCCTGCCGCCCCTCGCGGGTGGCTGGAGCACCCACACCCACACCCACACCCACACCCGCTGCCGCGCCGTACGCCCCGCCGACCTGTTGGCCTCTGCCGCCGACGGGACGCACCCGGCAACGGGACCAGCCGAACACCAAACCCTCCACCCATCCCCGCACCCGAGGAGTCACCATGACCCTGCGACGACGGACCTTCCTCAGCTTGAGCGCGGCCGGAGCGACGGGCGTGGGCCTGTCCCTGCTAGGGGCAGGCCAGGCACCGGCCGCGGCCGGGCCACTGGACACCGCGCCGACCACGCCGTTCGCGGTCGGCGTGCGCCGGTACAACTGGACCCGCGGCAGCCGCCCGTGCACCACCTACGTCTACTACCCGGCCACCGG
>NZ_JBIBEN010000063.1:0-3126 GCF_042955065.1 Streptomyces sp. NPDC012510 | reverse complement strand
CTGGCGCCGACGACACCAGGCCCGTGCACGGAGCAGCCACTACCAACGTCAGGCCCTCCAACAGTCGTGATCAAGATCTACAGCTGGAGTATTAGATGCCGGGCACCATCACCGACACCACACCACCGTTATCAACCAACCACGAATAACCCCAGATCAGAGGCCCCGCCATCACCCCACCCAGTACCCGGAACGCGCCCTGCTGCTTCTCAGAAAACCCCCAATACCCCAGCTCAAGCCGCCCTTGCCACACCGACTATGAACCCCGGAATCACAGAACACGACCGCGATCTGCCGGGTTGCCCGGGTACGCACGTGGGGTGGAGTCCGGAGCCAGGAAACCGATGTCGGTGATGATCTCCACCCGCTCGATCCGGGCGAACCCCTCGCCGTCCGGCACGCCGTCGACGGCCATCCGTTCCGAAGCGATCTGGAGGTAGTCCCCCGGACGAAGCGCGGTACTCACGTGCGGAACGGTCATTCCCTACCCCCGGTGCGCCGCCTCACAGTGCGGCGGTGCGTGATCTCCTGGTGTATACCGCACCGGGCCAACAGCTCCTACCCGGTCTCGCGAGAGGAGTGTGCTGTCAGTGCCCGTTGATAACGTGCTTCGTCTAGTCGTGGAGTTCATGAAGGGGCGGGGTACGTGCGGAATGTGACATGTCATCGGGTCGGCGGGCAGCGGTTGGCCGAGGCGCTCGACGACATCGACGGGCGGGCCTACACGCGGTGGCACTGGCTGCGGTACGGCAGCATCTCGCCGACGCTGATCCGGGCCATGGCGGACGAACTGCTCGACCATGTCGCCGCGCGGACGGTGACGGAGCCGGGGCTCGACGCTGCGGCCGGCATGGTCGCCGTCACCGCCGCGGAGTGTGTGCACGGAGTGCTGAGCATCATGTGCTTCCCGGACGGGGACCAGGAACTGCGGTTCCCCCTCGTCGGGGAGCGGATCAGCACGGACCCGGACGACGACGAGTTCGGGGACGGGCCCATCACCTTCCGGGACGTCGTCAAGGAGGCGCCCACCGCGCGGACCTGGCTCGACATGTTCGAGATATGTGTCGTCAGCGGGCATGTGTGGGACTGGGAGCGGGTCACCGGGCTGCTGCTGCGCGGCGACTACGCGCCCGCCATCCGTGACGGCGTGCCCTACAACCGGTACACCTCCGTCTCCGACCCCGCCGACCTGGCCGCCATGGACGCCCTGTGCCCCTATCTCACCGAGGCGGCCGGGCATCTGCCCCGCGACTGGCCTACGGTTCCGCTGCGCAAGCCGGACGCCGGGGAGCGCGCGGAGGCCGCCCGGCGGCTCGACGAGGTCGGCGACGCGCTGAGCGCGGACCAGCGGCTGCTCCGCGTACTCCTCGACGACGACCAGCACGCCTTCGAGGACGCCCTCGTCGCCCGGCTGGTCGCGTACCGGGAGAGCGTCGAGGCCGATGCCGGTGATCCCGCGCCCCGGTCCCTCCTCCCCCTCGGCACCCTCGCCCTGGCCTGCCTCGCCGTCCAGGTCCATGGGTGGGAACTCGGTGTCCGGTCCGGGTATCTGCCGTCCGGTCTGCTGGGATCGCGGGACGCGCCGCGCCGGGCGGCGGAGGGGAACCGGAACAGCTTGGGCTGCTGGGCCGCCAAGTAGGCCACCCCGGATCACCTCGCGGGACTCCCGGCCTCCGATCTGGCGCCGCTTGGAGGTGCCGTCAGGCATCACCTTGCGCGAGCTGCACGACGTCATCCAGGCTGCCTTCGGCTGGGAGGACTACCACATGTGGGCCTTCGAGAGCGGGCGGGACCGATACGGTGTCGCTGACCGCGACCTGGGCATCCGCAACGCTGCCTCCAAGCGGCTCGGCCAGGTGGCTCCCCACACCGGCGACCGGCTCCGCTACACCTACGACTTCGGCGACGACTGGGAACACGACATCCTTGTCGAGGACGTCACCGCGCCGGAGGCCGGCACCGCCTACCCCCGATGCCTCACCGGCCGCCGGGCTTGTCCGCCTGAGGACTGCGGCGGCATTTGGGGATACGACTACCTCATCGAGATCCTTGCCGACCCTCGCCACGAAAGAACACGAAGACCGCCTGGAATGGCTGGGCCTCGACTCTGGCGACCAGTTCGACCCCGCAGCCTTCGACGCAGCTCAGGTCAACTCCGCGCTATCCGCCCTCGCGACCGTGCTCGTCAAGAACGGACGCATCACCGCCCGCCTCGCCGCTGACGGCAGGGCACATGCCCCCGCAAATTCAATGCTGCGCTGCACTAGGTGGGCCGGTACGTCACCGTGGGCCAGGTTCCGTCGCGGGGTGAGGTGGCCGTACAGGTCGTCGGCCAAGGCGTGCTGAGCGGGTGAGGCGTCGACGGCGACGATGCGGGCGGGCTGGTGGCGGACGGCCTGATGGGCCGCGTGCCGTGCCGCCCCGGCACCGAGCGCCTACGCACCGGCCGGTGACGTCGCCGAGAACTTCCGCCCCGGGCCCGCCGTCCTGGCCCCAGTTCCAGTGGAAGTCGTCGGGCACGGCGCGGTCGGTGGTGTTCCGGCTTGCGGCCGTAGTGATGCCAGAGGTCTGCGGTGCGGGTCACCCGGCCCGTCCTGGCGGGTGCCACCGGCCAACGGGCAGGTCTCAGTCACCTCTCGCACCCGCAGGAGGCGGGGCGGCGAGGTGTCAAGGGGTGCGCAGGTGTCGGCTCACCGGCTGTGGCCTGGGGTATCCCGGGGCGGGCGGGCGTACTTGCGGACGAGGGCCGCCGGTATGGGGAGGGCGTGAGGACCGGTACCGATGTGGGGTTTGGCTTTCTCCCGGGGACCGCGGCCGATGCGGTCCGCGCCGCCACGTCGTTCTGGAGCAGCGTGAACCGCCGCGGCTTCCTCACCGGATCCGGTTTCGCCGTGTCCGCTCTCACCCCGCCTGGCACCTCCCGGCCGGTCATCCCTGCGAGGAGGCCGCCGCCCAGGTGGGCGGCCGGCAGGTCGGCCGCGCCGACCTGGACGGGCTGCGGGAGGCCGCCGACGAGGCGCACCGCTGGGATTTAGGGGTCCTAACAAAAGTGGGTGGACTTGACCTGGTCAGAGGTCGGTGTCGTGCACGAGGCCGCTGGGTATCGGGACGCGGTCAGCTGCGTAG
>NZ_JBIBEN010000062.1:0-3145 GCF_042955065.1 Streptomyces sp. NPDC012510 | reverse complement strand
GGGAGTTCGCTCAGTACGCCCGGGTCGAACCGGTTGGGGTAGTTGGCGACTGCCCGACTAAGCGTCGAAGTCATCTGCAGGCACACCTTCAGTCTCGTTCCAGGGTTGCTCACGGCATGATCTTTGTCGATTGTCGACTATAAAAGGATTGTCGACAACTGTCAACAGGCCCGAACTTCCCTCAGGCCCACCCTGCGGAACCCTCCAAAGGGCCCGACCACGCGCCGCGCGTTCACAGTGAACGGCACTGGCAGGAGAGAGCAGCGACATGCAGTTCACCCTCTGCTGGCTCGACGCCGTTGCCCAGGGTCCGGACCGGTCCCGGACCGAGATCGGGCGAATGTCGACGTGGCGATCATCGGTGCCGACCTGACCGGCCTCTCGGCGGCACTGCACCACCGCTTCCACGGCGGAATGGTCGACGCCAAGAGCGCCGTGCTGCACGTCGACGGAGATCACCGCCAAGGAGGAGTACTTGGCCCGCCAAGCCGCCCGGTCGGTGTGCTCGGCGCCCTTCTCCCCACATCGCTTTGGCGACCGCCTGGGTGTCGAAGAAACCCTGGCCACCGGGGTGGAGATGGTGGTCTTTATGGTCACGGTGGACTGGACGGGGAAGTGACGATGGCGGCGCTGCTCACCCCGATGGCGTGGTACGCCGTTTTCTTCCCGGACGGTTGACGATGCTGGACAGGGTGAGGGCGGTGACCGTGTCTCGTACTCCGGGCATCTGGGCGATGTTCTCCCAGACGACTCGTACGCGTTCCAGCGAGGCTGCCTCCAGGCGCACCATGATGTCGTAGTCGCCGCTGAGGATCTCGCAGATGACGACCTCCGGCATGCTCTTGAGTGCGGCCAGGACGTCGCCTCCGCGCATGCGGTCCTGGCGGTGGACGAGGACCAGCGCCGAGACGACATCGCCGGTGTCCCCGCCCGGACGGACGATGGTGTAGCCGGCAATGTGGCCCTGCCGCTCCAGCCGTTCGATGCGCTGGCGCACCGCATTACGGGAGAGCAGCACCCTGCTGGCCAACTCCGAGTGCGAGAGGCGGGCGTTGCGGGTCAGCTCGGCGATGATCTTCTCGTCGATGGCGTCCACGGCCAACCGTCTCCTTCGTCAAGTCGGTGGAGATGGCGGGCCCCACAGCACTCGGATCACGGGTGCTGTGGGGGCTGCGGAACATGGTGGGGTGCCGGTGAGGAAGAACCGAGACTCCCCAACAGGCTGCCGCGGCTGCTTGACGTCCCAGACGCCCTGCCCCGCCAACTGCTGGATGTCCTTTGCTGTCGGTGACCAGGAACTGAGAGGCAGGCGCCGACGGCAGGAACTGCTTCACACCGCCGTCCTGTCGACGATCCGCCCGGGCGGCCAGGCTGGCGACATTGAGGCCGCCGGAGACTGGCGGCCACCCTTGACCGGGCCGCTGGTGGACGGAGTGGAATGGAGCCTCACCCCGGTCACTGCCTTGCCCTGCACGACGGGGGGAGAGGGCTCCGCTGGTGTCGGCTTGCTCAGCTGTGAAAGCCGGGCAATGACAGGTACTTGAGCTGCTGGTACTCGTGGAGGCCCTCGGGCCCGCCCTCACGGCCCAGGCCGGACTGCTTGATCCCGCCGAAGGGTGCCGCGACCTCGGAGACCAGGCCGCGGTTGATGGCGACCATTCCGGCCTGCAAGCGGGCGGCGACCCGGCGGGCGCGGTCGATGTGGGACGTCATCACGTACGACGCGAGGCCGTGCTCGGTGTCGTTGGCCACCGTGATGGCCTCGGCCTCGGTGGAGAACCGGTGGATGGCGGCAACGGGTCCGAAGACCTCCTCGTGCATGATCGCGGCGTCGGCGGGGACGTGGTCCAGCACGGTGGGGGCGGCCCAGTGGACCGGCCCGTCAGGGATCTCCGCCTTGCCGATGACGACGGCGCCCCGGGCCACGGCGTCCTCGACGAGATGGCGGACCTTGTCCACCGCACGGTGGTCGGCCAGCGGCCCGAGCTCGGTGTCCTCCCGGTCCGGGGAGCCGACCCGAATGGCGGCAATCCGTTCGCCCAGCGCCGCGGCGAACTCGTCGGCGATCCCCTCCTGGACGAGGAACCGGTTGGCGCCGACACAGGACTGGCCGCCCAGCCGCATCTTCGCGATCATCGCTTCGCGGACCGCGAGGTCGAGATCGGCGTCGTCGAAGACCAGGAACGGCGCGTTGCCGCCCAGCTCCATCGAGGTGCGCAGCACCCGGGCACCGCTCTGCTGAAGCAGCAGCCTGCCGACCGGTGTGGACCCGGTGAACGACAGCTTGCGCAGCCGGGGGTCGGCCAGCAGCGTCGTGGTCACCGCTGCCGCGTCGCTGCTGGTGATCACGGTCAGGACGCCTGCGGGCGCGCCGGCCTCGCGTGCCAGCTCGCCCAGTATCAGGGAGGACAGCGGGGTGAGCGCTGCCGGTTTGAGCACGGCGGTGCACCCTGCGGCGAGGGCGGCGGCGGCCTTGCGGGCGGCCATGGCCAGCGGCACGTTCCACGGGGTGATCAGCAGGCAGGGCCCGACCGGTTCGGCGACGGTGACGATGTGGCTCCTGCCGTCCGGGGAGGGCGTGCTGCGTGCGTGGGGGCGGACCGCCTCCTCGGCGTACCACCGGAAATAGGCCGCGGCGTAGTCGACCTCGCCCCGGGCTTCGGTGATCGTCTTGCCGATCTCCAGCGTGATGATGCGGGCCAGACGCTCGCGGTGTTCGGTCATGGCGTCGGTGATCCGGTGCAGGACGGTCGCCCGGTCCCGCGGGCTGCTGAGGGCCCACTGGTCGGCGGCCGCGGCCGCCGCGTCCAGTGCTTTCAGCGCGTCTTGTGCGCCGCAGTCGGCGACGGTGGCTATGACTTCCTCGGTCGCGGGGTTGCGCACCTCGAAGGTGCGACCGCCGGTGGCGGGTTGCCAGTCGTGGGCGAGGAAGCCACGGGGGACGGTTTCCAGGACTGCCGACTCCACTGAGGGAGCGGTGAGGGTGTCAGTCATGCACGTGGCTCTTTCGCTGATCGCAGGATGGTGTGGTTGAGAGAGCACGATCGGTGGGTGGTCATACGGCCTCGCCTCCTGGGGTGGCGATCCCGGCCGTGTTCTCGACCGACAGCAGGGAGTCCTGCCGTCCGGAGCCGAGCCAGCGCAC
>NZ_JBIBEN010000061.1:0-4120 GCF_042955065.1 Streptomyces sp. NPDC012510 | reverse complement strand
GTCGAGGCGTCGATGTCGTCCCCGGCCTCGCTGCTGCACTGGACCCGACGCATGATCGAGATCCGCAAGCAGAACCCGGCGTTCGGCCTCGGGTCCTATGCGGAACTGCCCTCGTCCAACCCAGCGGTGCTTGCGTATCTCCGGGAGTTCAAGGACGACCTGGTGCTGTGCGTGAACAACTTCTCCCGGTTCGCACAGCCCACCGAACTGGACCTGCACGCCTACGAAGGACGCCACCCCGTCGAACTCATCGGCGGTGTCCGCTTCCCCGCCATCGGTGAACTGCCGTATCTGCTCACCCTCGCGGGCCACGGCTTCTACTGGTTCCGTCTCTCCCGAGTCCTCTCCCGCGCTGCCCGAGGGCGTTGAAGCGTGGGCCGGCGAAAGGACGCGTCACCATGCCGAAGACCGCATCCGCATTGCTCCGGCCGAGCTGCGAAGGGGTCGCCGCCGACCTCATGACCTCGCTCGCCGGACTGCTGCGCGAGTGGCTGCCGAGGCAGCGCTGGTTCGCCGGCAAGGACCGGCCGGTCACGGACCTCGCCCTGCTGTCGACGACCGAGCTGTACCCGGGTTGTCTGCATCTGCTGGTCCACACCGGTCAGCCGGGCCACACCGCTCACCGGGGAGTCCCCATGCCCCACGGTGCCCCGCCGGCCGGCGACTGCTACCAGCTCCTGCTCGGCGTACGCGACAGTCCGGTGCCGCGCCTCGGCCGGGCCCTCATCGGACAGGCGGACGAGGGTCCGCTGGCAGGTCTGACGGTGTACGACGCGTTGTACGACCCCCGCTCGGCCCAGTTGCTCCTGGAGCGGCTGCGGCATCCGGGCAGTGCGGGCCCCCTGTGTTTCGAGGCGGACCCGTCGGCGCGGGTTCCGGCGGGGCTGGCGCCGCGGCTGCTCGACGCCGAACAGTCCAACTCATCGCTGGTGTACGGGGACGCGTTCATCCTGAAGGTCTTCCGGCGCATCCAGCCGGGTGTGAACCCCGATCTGGAGGTGCCGGGGGCGCTGGCCGGGCAGGGGTGCGGTCGGGTGCCCGCGCCGGTGGCGTGGTTCGGGACCACCGATCCGTTCCCGGCGACGCTCGGTGTGCTGCAGCCGTTCCTGCCCGACGCGTCCGACGGCTGGACGCTGGCGCTCGGCGCGCTCGCCACGGGGCACGACTTCACGGCCGAGGCCCGCGAGCTGGGGCGGGCGACGGCCGACGTGCACCTGGCCCTGGCCTCGGCATTCCCCGCCGGAGCCCATGACGAGAACGGGCGGACGGCGGCCGCGATGACCGAGCGGCTGGACGCCGCCGCACGCTGCGTACCGGCGCTCCGGCGCTTCGTCCCCGGTCTGCGCACCGCCTTCCGCGCCCTCCTCTCCTGCGATGTCGGGCCGCCCGCCCAGCGGATCCACGGTGATCTGCATCTGGGGCAGGTGCTGCGGGCCGGCCGGGAGTGGTTCGTCATCGACTTCGAGGGTGAGCCGTCCCGTCCGCTCGCCGAGCGGTGCGGCACGCAGTCCCCGGTGCGGGACATCGCCGGGATGCTGCGCTCCTTCGACTACGCCGCCCGGCAGCGCCGCCCCTGGCGCCCGGAGTGGGCGCGCCGCTGCCGGGAGGCCTTCTGCGCCGGCTACGCCGCGCGCGCCGGCTGGGACCCGCGCACGAAGCACGGGCTGCTGCGCGCCTACGAGACGGACCGGGCCGTGTACGAGGTCCTCTACGAGGCCCGGCACCGCCCCGACTGGCTCCCCGTACCGATGGCGGCGATCGAGCGTCTCGCCGTGAGAGGAGACTGAAGCCGTGGCCCTGCGCGACACCAGATCCCGCGAGATCACCGGACCACCCCGGCGTGGACCCCGGCTGACCGTGGCCGCCCCTCCCCTGCCACCCGACGACCGTGCGCGGCTGCTGTCCGGCGCCCACCACGACCCGCACGCCCTGCTCGGCGCCCACCCCGTGCCGGGCGGGATCGCCGTACGGGCCCTGCGTCCGTACGCCCATGCCGTGAGCGTCGTGGTCGACGGCGAGCGCACGTACCTCGCCTCGGAGGGCGACGGCCTGTTCTCCGTCCTCCTGCCCCTCGACGCCGTTCCCGCGTACACGCTGTTCGTGTCGTACGAGGACGTGGACCACGAGATCCACGACCCGTACCGCTTCCTGCCCTCGCTCGGTGAGCTGGATCTGCATCTGATCCGGGAGGGGCGGCACGAGCAGCTGTGGAAGGCGCTGGGGGCCGAGCCGATGACCCATCAGGGCGTCACCGGTACCCGCTTCACGGTGTGGGCGCCGAACGCCCGGGGTGTGCGGGTCGCCGGGGACTTCGCCTGCTGGGACGGGACCGCGTTCCCGATGCGGTCCCTCGGTGCGTCCGGGGTCTGGGAGCTGTTCCTGCCGGGGGTGGGCGAAGGTGCCCGCTACAAGTTCGAGATCACCTCCCGCCACGGCCACCGCTTCCTCAAGGCCGACCCGATGGCCCGCGCCGCGGAGGTGCCGCCCGCGACGGCGTCCGTCGTCCACGCCTCGCACTACGAGTGGGGCGACGCGCAGTGGATGGCGAGACGCGGCGACACCCCGGTGCACGAGGCCCCGTTCTCCGTCTACGAGGTCCACCTCCCCTCCTGGCGACCGGGCCTGACATATCGTCAGCTTGCTGATGTGCTGCCGGGGTACGTCTCCGACCTCGGCTTCACGCACGTCGAGTTCATGCCGGTCGCCCAGCATCCGTTCAGCGGTTCCTGGGGCTACCAGATCACCGGGTTCTACGCCCCCACGGCCCGCCTCGGCACCCCCGACGACTTCAAGCACCTCGTCGACGCCCTGCACCGGGCCGGGATCGGTGTGATCATGGACTGGGTCCCCGCCCACTTCCCCAAGGACGACTGGGCGCTCGGCCGCTTCGACGGGGAGCCTTTGTACGAGCCGGGAGACGCACTGCGGGCCGAGCATCCGGACTGGGGCACGTTCGAGTTCGACTACGGCCGCACCGAGGTGCGCAACTTCCTGGTGGCCAACGCCGTCTACTGGTGCGAGGAGTTCCATGTGGACGGGCTGCGGGTGGACGCGGTCGCGTCGATGCTCTACCTCGACTACTCGCGGGAATCGGGCCGGTGGTCCCCCAATGTGTTCGGCGGGCGCGAGAACCTGGACGCGGTCGCGTTCCTGCAGGAGATGAACGCGACGGTGTACCGGCGGGCGCCGGGGGTCGTGACCATCGCGGAGGAGTCCACCGCCTGGGACGGTGTGACCCGCCCGACGGACAGCGGTGGCCTGGGCTTCGGGCTGAAGTGGAACATGGGCTGGATGCACGACTCACTGGGCTATGTCGAGCACGAGCCGGTGCACCGCAAGTACCACCACAACGAGATGACGTTCTCGATGATGTACGCGTACAGCGAGAACTATGTGCTGCCGATCTCCCACGACGAGGTCGTGCACGGCAAGCGGGCGTTGGTGTCGAAGATGCCGGGCGACTGGTGGCAGCGGCGCGCCGACCACCGGGCGTATCTGGGCTTCATGTGGGCGCATCCCGGCAAGCAACTCCTCTTCATGGGGCAGGAGTTCGCCCAGGGCGGGGAGTGGGAGGAGGAGTACGGACCGGAGTGGTGGCTGCTCGATCCCGCGTACGGCGCCGAGGCCGACCACCGGGGTGTGCGCGACCTGGTCCGCGACCTCAACACGGTCTACCGCCGCACCCCCGCCCTCTGGCAGCGGGACAGTGATCCGGCCGGCTTCCAGTGGGTGGCCGGGGACGCCGCCGAGGACAACGTCTTCGCGTTCCTGCGGTACGACGCGGACGGCACGCCTCTGCTGGCCGTCTCCCACTTCAGTCCCGTGGTCCGTGAGGACTACCGCCTCGGGGTGCCCGAGGACGTCCCGGTGTGGCACGAGGTCCTGAACACGGACGCCGCCCGCTACGGCGGCGGCGACGTGACGACCTCCGACCCGGTGAAGACCGAGCCCCACCCCCACGCCGGCCGCCCGGCCAGTGTCCGCCTCACTCTGCCCCCACTGGCCACTGTCTGGTTCCGCCCTGCCTAGGGTCTGTTGCGGAAGTGCTGGTCACAGCCACTCGTTAATGGCTGCGACCAGCACGGTCGCTTCGAAGCGGACGGCGAGCTTGTCGTAACGA
>NZ_JBIBEN010000060.1:0-4299 GCF_042955065.1 Streptomyces sp. NPDC012510 | reverse complement strand
GCAGGAAGTTGGCCGCGCCGAGGAAGTCGGCGACGAAGGGGGTCTTCGGCCGCTCGAACAGCTCCCGGGGGGTGTCGAACTGCTCGATCAGGCCGTTGCGCATCACCGCGATGCGGTCCGACATCACCAGCGCCTCTTCCTGATCGTGCGTCACATAGATGACGGTCAGGCCGAGTTCCTGCTGGATGGTCTTGATCTCCACCTGGAGCTGGTCGCGCAGCTTCTTGTCCAGCGCGCCCAGCGGCTCGTCCATGAGGATGACCGGCGGGCGGTAGACCAGCGCCCGGCACAGCGCGACGCGCTGCTGCTGACCACCAGACAGCTCACGCGGCTTGCGCCCGCCGAACCCGGACAGGCCGGCGATCTCCAGCGTCTCCCCCACCCGCCGGCGGATCTCGTCCTTCGCCACCCCGCGCAGTGTGAGCGGGAAGGCGACGTTCTCACTGACCGTCATGTGGGGGAAGAGCAGGTACTGCTGGAAGACGAAGCCGAGGCCCCGTTTCTGCGGCGCGAGCCGGGTGACGTCACGGCCGCCGACCGTGATGGTGCCGGAGTCCGGTTCACAGAACCCTGCGATCATCATCAGCGTCGTGGTCTTGCCCGAGCCGGAGGAGCCGAGGAAGGTGACGAACTCCCCCGCCGCGATCTCCATGGACGCCTCGTCGACGGCGACGACATCGCCGTAGGTCTTGCGCAGGGCCACCACCGACAGCGCTTTGCCGGTCGCGGCGGCCGGCTTGTTGCCGGCCACCTTGACGGACGGTGTGGCGACACCGAATTCAGCCACGAGCCCACTCCAGCCAGCGCTTGGTGACGGCCGACTCGTTCTTCAGCCACCAGTCGATGTCCGCGTCGAAACCCTTGTCGTAGTACTTCGGCGCACCCGCGAGCGCGTTGCGCTCGTCCTCGGTGAGCTTGGCGTAGGCCACCGGCGAGGCCGGGTTCGACGGGAAGGCCTTGGCCAGCGCGGCCTGGCTCTCCGCCCGCAGCGCGAAGTCCATCAGCTGGTAGGCGTTGTCCACATTCGCCGCGTCCTTGGCGATGGCGTAGCCCGAGAACTGGCGCCGCATACCGTTGAGCTGCCGCTCCACCGGAACGCCCTGCTTCTGCAGATCCGCGATCCGGCCGTCCCAGACGGTGGACATCGTCACCTCCTCGCGGCTCAGCAGCACACCCGGCAGCGGGCCGCTGTCCCAGAACTTCTTGATGTCGCCCCGCAGCCGGGTCAGCACCTTGAAGGCCCGGTCCACATCGAGGGGGTAGAGCTTGTCGAGGGGGACGCCGTCGGCGAGCAGCGCGAACTCCAGCTCCGGCAGGTCACCGTCCGGGCTGCACATCGCACGGCCGCCCTGGAACGCCTTGGTGTCGAAGAAGTCCGCCCACGACTCAGGCTTCTTGCCCCCGAAGGCATCCGTGCGGTACGCGATGCACTGGCCGTAGAAGCTGTGGCCGACCGCATGGTCGGTGATCTGGGCCTCGGGGATCTTCGCGCTCTTCAGGCTCTTGATCCGGTCGAGGTCCAGCGCCTCCAGGGCGTCCTGCTTGACGTACTTGGTGTGGGACATCATCGAGTTGTTGATGAGGTCGCACTGCGGTCGGCCCTGCTTGATCTGCGCCAGCAGCGGGGCGTCGTCCAGGTTCAGCACCTTGACGGTGATGCCGGTCTCCCGCGTGAACGGCGTGTAGATCGCCTTCTGCAGGGCCGCACCGTAGGAACCGCCGCTGTCACGGACGACCACCGTCTTGCCCTTCCCACCACTACTGGTGGAAGTGCTGCGGCTGGTGCCGGTGCCACAGGCGCTCAGGGCGGTCGCGGCGGCGAGACCCGCCGTGGCTCCGCCGACGCCGCGCAGGAAGAACCTGCGGTCTATACGGGCGTCTCTCATCGTGTGCCTCCTGGGGGTGGTGCTAAGGGGAAAGAGGGAAGGCTGGGGATGGGGCTTCAAGGGCGGGGATCCGACACCTCGGATCCCCAGCCCGCGGCGGGGGCCGCCGAGGTTGCCGGGCCGCTGCCGTATCACGTCCCACCGGCAGGGCGGCCGGTCCCGCGTCGGGGATGGCGGTGAGGCCGTGCATGCCGTGGGTGATCCGCCCGCCGGCCAGGGCGTGGACCGTGTGCTCCCGCCGTTCGGCCGGGTTGATGATGCGCCCGAGGACGTCGCTCTCGGCCCGGTACTTCGAGTTCTACGCGGGCCTCGCCGACAAGCTCGGCGAGGCTCCTTCCGGGCTGTCCGGGCTGTCCGGGCTGTCCGGGCTGTCCGGGCCGGACGGTGTGTGTCGCGCGTCAGATGCCGAGCATGGTGTTGAGCTCGTCGAGGGACTTCACGGTCACGTAGTCGTAGCCGTGGGTCACCGGGTCGTAGCCGCGGTCCAACAGGATCAGGTTGCGGAAGCCCATGTCGTGCATCGGCATCAGGTCGTAGCGGGTGTGCGAGGAGACGTGCACGAAGTCCTCGGGGGACGCGTCGAGCTGGTCGAGCATGTACTCGAACGCGGCGTAGCGGGGCTTGTAGTAGCCGGCCTGCTCCGCGGTGTACACCGCGTGGAAATCGGCCCCGAGCCGCGGCACGCTCTCCTCCAGGAAGGAGTCGTCGGCGTTGGAGAGGATCACCAGCTTGTACTTCTCGCCCATCTTCTTCAGCGGCTCCGGCACATCGGCGTGCGGACCCCAGCTGCGAACGGCGTCGGCGAACCGCTTGCCGGCGTCCGGGGCGACCTTCAGGCCCCACCGGCGGCAGACCCGCTCGAAGGAATCGTGCAGCACCTGCTCGTAGGAGTAGTACGTGCCGCGGACCTGGTCGTACCGGTAGCCGCGGAATTCTTTGACGAACTGGTCCCACTGCTCGGCGGGGATCTGGTCGCCGACGAGCTCACGCGTGACGGGGGTGATCTGGTAGTTGATCAGCGTGCCGTAGCAGTCGAACGACACGTACTTCGGACGGAACTGCAACGAGGGGATTTTGTTGCTCATGAGAGAGTTCCGATCTTTCTCTTACGGAAACTGGATAGGATGGTGAGATTTCTCAGGAACGCCCATGCCGGGATTCCCTGAGTTGCGCGATGACGTCGTTCAGGCTTACGGCCAAGGCGCGCTCGATGTTGGTCCAGTCGTCCTTGGCGTGAGCGAGGAGGTACTCGCGCCGTTCGGGTGCGCGCTCCGCTCGCCAGTTGGTGAGCAGCCCGCGCAGGGTGAGGCGTGCCAGTGCGGCAACCGGGAGCAGAGGGAGTTCCGAGGCCTCGATCGGCCGCTCCCTCTGGTATCCGGCGGCGAAGGCGCAGGCGTCCCGCCAGGGCTGGTCAGGCGTCCGGCCGAGCAGGTTCGCCATGGGCACGGCGGGGTCGAAGATCACGGCGCTGCGCACGGTGTCGCCGAAGTCGATGACGCCGGTGACGTAGTCGTCGTCGCTCTTCGGATCCACCACGACGTTGTAGGGGCTGAAATCGCCGTGAATCACTTGCGTCTCAAGATCACTCAGCCTCGGGACGACGGTTTCGTCGAAGAGCCAGAAGACCTCGCGGGCCAAGCGGCGGTGCTCAGGGTCCGAGGTGTACTGAACCAGGCTGCTCAGCTGGTGGAAGTGGCGGATGTCCCACACCAGATCGCGTCCGTCCGCGGAGTGCGAGAACGCCTTCAGCGCCACGTCGACCCGCCCCAGCATCTCGCCGGCCAGGGCGAGCTGCTGCGTGTCCGGGGTCGTCTGCGCCAGGACCGGACCCGCGACGAAGTCGAACACCCGCAAGATCCGGGTCCCGCCGTCGTTCAATCGGATGACCACGCTGTCGTTCCCGTCGGCGGTCAGCTTCACACGCTGGACCGGCAACTGTGGGGCGGCGCTCTCGAGGAAACGCATCGCGGCGGTCTGGAAATCGACAACCGCCTCGGCCTCGTCCGGCGGCGAGACCTTCACGAGATAGTCGCCGGCCTCGGTCCTGAGCCTGAACGTGTCGTCCTTCTCGGTCGCCAGTCGCCCGAGACGTCCGTTGAGGCGGTAGTGCTTCTCGAGGAAGGTGTTCACCAACACCACGTCGATGGGCTCGTGGGACGACGTCAGGCCGCTCTCCTCGAAGAGCCGTTGAGCAAAATTCACAGCCGGTGAGGTATTCACGGTCAGTCCTTCGGCCAGCCGACTACAGACGGTTTTTCGCGACCTCGGCGAAGGTCTCCAGGAATCGGGTCACATCGGCGGAGTCGAAGGCCAGTGGTGGGCGGATCTTCAGGGTGTTCGCCGACTTGCCCGTGCCGTTGATGAGAATCCGGCGATCGCGCATGTCGTTGATGACGTCTTCGGTCAGCAGGCG
>NZ_JBIBEN010000059.1:0-4440 GCF_042955065.1 Streptomyces sp. NPDC012510 | reverse complement strand
GACACTCGGGTCCTGAGCATGCACAACCTCAGCCCACAGCACGAAAACAGTCCACCGACTCCGTCGGCGGACCGTCACGAAACTTCGAGGTTAACCGGATTTCGTTTGAGGTGTGCGGCGCGGGTGATCATCTGGACGGAGGTTCGGGTGCGGTCGCGGGCATGAGAGAACGGGCCCCTTGGTAGTGACGCGGTTACGACACCAGCACGACCAAGGAAGCCCGTTGCCCGATCAGTTGAGCAGCATCTCTGTGCCTGCGCCCACCGCGGTCACCCCTGAGTGTGACTGCTACGTGCACCGGTTCGGTTCGATCGCTCCGGGACGGCGGGCAGCCTGCTATCCCAGTGACATGACGGATGCGGAGTGGGCCGAGGTCCGCTCGGCGATGCCGGTGCCGGCGTGGCTGCTCAAGCGAGGCGGGCGTCCGGAGGCGTATTGCCACCGCGAGATGCTCGACGCTGTGCGTTATCTGGTCGACAACGGTGTGAAGTGGACGGCCATGCCGGTCGACTTCCCGTACTGGCGGGCGGTCTACGACTTCTTCCGCCGCTGGCGGTCCTACGACTACGTGCGTGAGCTGTACGAACGCCTGCGACGTTCGGCGAGGGAACGCTCAGGCCGCAATGCCGAGCCCAGTGCGGCAATCATCGACAGTCAGTCGGTGGACGCCTCCGAGACCGTCGGCGAGGACAGCCGCGGATACGACGGCGGCAAGTCACGTGACGGGCGCAAGCGTCACATCCTGACCGATACCGAGGGCCTGCTCCTGGAGGTCACCGTGACCACGGCCGATGTGCACGACTCCAAGGCCGCCCCCGCGCTGCTGGAGACGTTCATGCAGCAGCCGGGCCGGCCGCTGAAGCTGGTGTGGGTCGACAGTGCCTACCAGGGGCCGGCACTGGCGAAGGCGTTCGCCCGTCACGGAGTCCGGATCGAGGTCGTGCGCCGATCCGACGGACAACGCGGATTTGTCGTACTGGCCCGCAGATGGGTCGTGGAGCGGACGCTGAGCTGGCTGGCCCGCTCACGCCGCCTCAACCGCGACCACGAACGCCGCCCCGACCACCACCAGCAGATGGTGTGGTGGGCTGCTGTGATCAGGCTGTCGAGGCGCCTGGCCGCAGACGCTCCGCGCTGGCCGGAGAAGCGCCCCGGCCGGCTGCCCCGGGCGCGGGCATGAACCGTCCGTCCTTCGCCCGCACCAGCCAGCCCCGCTTCTCCAGCACGTAGGCACGGTGACGGATCTTCTCCACCTCGTTCTTGATCTCCGCTTCCCGGCCCACCGCCCGCGTCAGTTCCACCCCGTTCACCGGCCCCGAAGCGGCCGCCACCGCGGCGAACACCTCCCGATACAGGCCGCTGAGCACCTCCTCGCCCATGCCCGACCGCCACACCGGCGGCCGCTCGCCATGCCCCGCGCCGGGGCCGCCCGATCCCACGGCGGCAGCCATCTCACCACCAGAAGGCACGGAAACCGGCGTATTCACCGGGCTCTCCCCGGCCAGCACCGACACGAGCTCCTCACGCCCCACCCGGGCCCGCTCGACCCGCTCCCGCGCGGCATCCACCTCCGCCTGAGCCTGCTCCAGGACCTCCGTCCAGGACTCCAGATCCTGCCTCGCCCGCGCCTCACGCTGTTCCATCAACCCCAGCACCGACGGCATCGCGACCTCCTCGATCAACAACAAGCCGCCCGCTGCCTGCCCCTACCCCGCCGCGATCATGCCCCGCACACGAAGAAGCCCCTGCTCATCGAACAGGCACTCCCTTTGCCACAACGCACTAAGCGAGGCAGCGGGTGCCGTTGCCGAAGAGCTTCTCGGCGTATTTGCCGGAGGTCAGGGCGGGACCAGGGAGGTCGTTCCACACTTCCGCTGCGTGGGTGGCGCACTCCAGCTCCGTGGCTCCGAGCGCCAAACGGATACCCGGGGCGAACTTGACCTGGACGAAGGGCTCGGTTCGCTGGATGCGCATCCACACGGTGACTGCGCTGGTGCGGGGCTCGCCTTCCTTCCAGTACACGCTGGCGATGTAGCCACTGGGCGCATCGACGAGTTGCTTGGTCTCGGCGGCGTTCTGATTGAACAGAAGGTTCCTGGCGTGGTGTCCGATGCCGCCGCGCAGCCAATCCGCGTCCGCGTTCGCCAGGGCGATGGCACTGGCCATCATGGACTTCCCGCCTCCGTTGGAACCGCCCTCGGGACCGGTGCCGGTGAGGAGAGTGACATCAGCGTGGCTGACGGGGATGATACTGCTGGTGTGGCGCCCGATACGGACGAGCTGGAACAGCCGTAACGGCTTGGCCCCTACGGCTCCCAACGCCTTCAGAGTCATGGCGAGTTGCGGTTCCTCGGTCACGCGGCAGCTCCCGCTTCATTGGTGCGCCGGCGACGCAGCTCGTCGGCAACGAGGCTGCCCGGGTCGGCGAGCATGAGGACGTTCTCCCTCAGCCTCTGATCTTGCTCGGGGGTGAGGCGTTGCAGGAGTGATTCCTGGATGCGGTTGCGGGAATCGATCAGGCCGAGGGCCCTGAGCCGAGACAGCGCTTCGGCGATGTCCCCTCCCTTGAGGCAGTCTCGCCCGTCGGGCCCCTTGTGATCCCGCAGGCGGCTCTCGATCGTTCGGCGTGCAGGGGCTCCGCCGGACTCGGGAATCAGTCGGTCGTAGAGGTAGACCAGGGCCAGCGCCGCTAGGTTGGTGGCCGTCAGCCCGCCCAAAGGCGCCTTGAGGACTGGTGTGACGGCGGGGTGCCAGCCGCTGATGTATCCGATCACTTCCCTGCGCCCGCTGTCACTGACCGCGGTTGCCTCAACGAGTGTGCGGCCGATGCCGGCCAGGAGACGTTCGACTTCTCTCCTCGTGGCGGGCTCCTCGAACTGTTGCCAGTCGCGGGCGGGCAGTGGTGCATCTGCCGCTTCCAGGGCTCGGACACAGTCCACCGCGTCGTTCTCGTACCAGGACGCCTTGGCTGTGGTGATTTCCGGTGTAGGCACTGGCGGTGCGCTGTGGCTCTCGTCTCCTTGGTGAGGGTAGGCGCGGTGGCGCCGCAACCGCACTGCGGCGCTGTTCAGCACGGCGTGGGTGGACGGATCGAGGGTGCTGGCTCCAGGGCCGAGACGCACCGTGCGATCGGGATGGAGACGCAGGAGGCCCGCTTGGGGCAGGGCACGTTCCAGCGCGGGTACGGCCCAGGTATGGGCATTCTTGTCCGTACAGGCGCGCAGCAAGGCGACGACATCGACGAGAGGGATCACCGATAGTTGTTGCCGCTGGGTGAGAAGGGCGTAGGCGGCGACGAAGGTGACCACTTCCTTGGGGTTGAGCCGGTTCCTGGGAAGCCGGGGGCTCTCGGTGGAAGCCGCCGGTTCCCCTCCGGACCAGCCGAGTACCGCAAGCGATCCGCTGACTGGGTCGTCGACGAGGTGGACACGCAACCCAGCAGCCGTGGCGGCCTGTTCCATATCGGTGAGAGGCAGTCCGACGGTGGGCAGTGCCCCGCCGGAGTGGCGCAATAGTGCCAGGGCTCGCGCGGTCTCGTCCTCGGTCACGGGGCGTCCTTCCGGTCGGGTTCGCGGCGCAGACTCATCGGTGTCACCCATGACGGGCGTCTCTTCCGTGGATCGGGGTCGCCGTGCTGCGGTGGCCCCTTCCGGCTGTGGAGGCGGTAGCGGGTGTCCAGGGCCGAGAGTTCGAGCAGGTTGCAGAACAGTTCGGAACCGCTGCGCCACGAGCGGGACAGGAGGATGGGGGTCAAATCCATCTCGTCCAGTTCGCCAAGCAGTTCATCGGCGATGGCGCGCAGAGCCTCGTCCTTCGGTTCCGGGAGGGGCGCGGCCTGGCGATTGGGCCGGTCCGGAAGAATGTCCTGGACGGGTTCGAGAAGAAGTTCCTTGGCTGCGGCTTCGATTGCGGCGGGATCCAGCCAGGCGTGGGCCGCGGCGAAGTGGATTCCGTCCCACAGACTGGCGAGATCTTTGACGGTGGAGGTCCGCGCGGCGCGCACCAGACTCGCAGTGTGCAGCTCGGCCTTGCGGTCCAGACGGGCTTCTCGGCGCAGGAGTTGCACCAGGTCAGTGCGGACGCTCACGTACTTGTTAACGGCTGTGATCATGCGATCCAGATCCGTCGCCAGCTCCTGGATCTGACGAAGAATGGAGAAAGCCTTGTCGCACACCAGCCGGATCCGCTCGGCCAGGTCACGCGTGTCCAGCTTGCCGATCTCGATGGCGGCGACGATGTCGTTCTGTGTGATGATCTCGCGGATCGCTCGGGATCGTCCTTGGACCAGGCCCCTGAATGCGTGCAGTTTCTGCTGGAGTTCCCCTGCTTCGGCCTCGGGATTATCTAGTACTCCAGCTGTAGATCTTGATCTTGGCCTGTGGGCGGACAGCATCTCCGGTCGGTAGGTCGGCTTCTGCTGGCCGCTGGCAGGTAGACCGG
>NZ_JBIBEN010000058.1:0-4716 GCF_042955065.1 Streptomyces sp. NPDC012510 | reverse complement strand
GGTTAAACAAAGTCCGTAGTAGTACCAAGGCGGGCGTCCGCCAGGCCGCCGGAGGCGGCCCGGCGCCCCCTCCCGGCTTCGCCACGGGGGCGCCGGGAAACCCGGCGGCCGCCGTTGGCCCGAAGGTCCTGTGCGGCCTGTGCTCCGTCCAGCGGGACGACCGCCGTGCCATCCGTTTGCGGGGTGACACGAGCTGGTGCCGTGGCGGCGCCGTCGTCTACCGTGTCCATCACGTTCTCCGTTCGCGTTCCAGGTGGCGGAGGAAGAGGCCCGGACCGTGTGCGCGGTACCGGGCCTCCGTCGTTCCGTGTGATCCTGTCGTCAGTGGCCGACCGGCGAGGTAGTGACTCGCCGGGCGGTCACTTCCGCTTCTGGGGGCCGAGCAGGGTCTTGATGACCAGCCAGCCGAGGGCGCATGAGACGGCTCCGATCCCGACCGCCACTGCGACGACGGCCACGGCCAGGAGGACGGCGATGACGAGGGCGCCCGCTCCTCCGGCGGCGATGAGCTGTCCGCCGTGCTGGCGAAGCCAGGAGGGCTCCGGGGCCGCCTGCTGGACGATGACGTAGGCGGGAGGCTGGTAGAGGCTCTGAGGGGCGCTCAGGGGCTGCTGAGGGGTCACGGTGATGGGCTGCGGGGTGTACACGGGCTCGCTCACTTGCCGAACTCCTCCAGGTAGCCGGGGTAGACCTGTTCGACCAAGGCCGTGAACTCGCCCTCGCCGAGCTGGAAAGCGCCCGCCTCCTTCATGGCGTGGAAGGCCTCGTTGGCGGCGGCCTGTCCGCCGTCGGGGCTGAACTCGTTCTCGGGCTGGGCGAGCCCAGCAGCAATGGCCTTGCTGAAGCGGTAGAAGGCTTGGACGGCCTTCAGCATCTCGGGGGTCATCAACTGGCCTTCCTACGGCGGGCGTTGGTCTTCTTCTGGAGCGGCACGGTCTGGCCGGCCATCGTTTCGTCGGCAGCCGCGGACACGTCGGTAACGACCGGGGCGGGGGCGGGGATGACGTCCCGGCGGAGAGCCGCGGTCGAGGCGATGTACTGGGCCACCTGGTCTTCGTCGAGGTCTCCGACGCGCACCCTGTCGTAACGGGCACCCAGGCCGGGCAGGCCGGTGACGACGCAGACGCCGACGCTGGCGTCCTTGTCCACGAGGGCGGTCGGGTCGTTGTCGGGGTCCTTGCGGATGGCGGCGCCCAAGGCGGCCTCGCCTGCGTCGATAGTCGCGACGGCGAAGCAAACACCGGCTTCAAGATTGTCCCGGACAGCGGTCGGGATGGCGTCGGAAGTCTGCTTCTGGGTGCCGAAGATGCCGAGGACGCCGACCGAGCGACCCTCCTTCGAGATGGTCTGCATCATGCGCTTGTTGTGGTCGATGAGCTGCTTGTCCTTGCCGGTCAGACCGAGGGTGTCCGCGTAGTTGTGGCACTCGTCCATCACCACCAGGACCAAGGGGTTCTCGGTGGTCGGGCCGGTCTTCCAGAACCGGTGAGTTCCGCGTTCCTCGACCAGGGCGGCCGGGCGGTCCTTGATGAGGCGGACCAGCTCGGTGAGCTTCTGGTTGGCGGCCTCGGGGTTGTCGCCGACGACGAACATGGCCCTGCTGCCGACCTCTCCCCAGTCGCCGTATCGGGGGTCGCTGGTCTTGCCGTCGAAGAACGCGAACTGGACCTCAGGGCGACCTGCGAGCGCGGCGACCCAGCCGAGCATGAGGGTGGTCTTGCCGTAGGCGGGCATGCCCGCGACCTTGATGCCGGACAGCTGGCGGAGGCTGATGCCAATCTCGCGGCCCCACGGGTTGTGGCCGATCGGGAGGACCCACGAGTCGGCGGCCGGCCACGAGTACGGCCGGTGTTCATCGAGGGGGTTCCCGACGACCGCGCGGACCTCCAGGACGCTGGGCTTGAGGCGGTTGACCTCCACGGTTTCCACCTGCCAGGCATCGGCCAGCCACCCGGCGGCCTTCTCCCACTCCTCGAGGCCGACCTTGGGGATGGTGGAGACCAGGACGCGGACGCCCCAGGGCTCGGGGTACGTCTTGATCTTCGGGACCACGGTGACGGTCGCCTTGGTGTTGCCCTGCCAGTCCCGGACGCCCTTGGTGTTCTGGTCGACGCGGGCGAGCCCGATGTTGGGGGCGAGGCGCTTCCAGCGGGCGGAAATCCGCCAGGCGAGCCGCAGGCGGTCACGCTGGACCGGGGTCGCGGCGAGGTAGCGGAAGGAGTTGAGGAAGAGCCGGAAGGCCCCCCAGCCGACCAGGATCGCGAGGGCGATACCGGCGAAGAGCAGGGGGGCCGTACCGAGCCCGTCGAGGGTGACGGAGTCCATGGATCAGGCCTCCGAGGACGCCGACTTGCGACCGGCGGGGACGGCGGTCAGCGGGCGGACTTCGTCCGCCTGGTACCAGGCCGTACCGCCGGTGATGCGCTCGTTGCCGTTGCGGTCGGTGCGCTTCTCGACCGGGGAGACGCCGACGCGGAAGCCGACCAATTCGACCGGCTGGGGCATCTGCTGGAGAGCGTCACCGGGGTTCTTCTCGGTGTTGATGCCGATCTTGAGGATTTCGTTCTGGATCTTGCCGAACTGCTCGAAGGAGGCGACCACCTGGACTTCCCACTTGGGGGTGCCGTCCTTGGTGGTGTCCTGCTTGTCGTTCTGGCCGAACACCGTCTTGGGGGCACAGCTCATGAACATGACGGCCTTGAAGGTACGGGCCTGGTCAACGTGGAAGATCGCGGGCATTTGAGTCCCTCTCATCTCGGGTGATCACTGGTGTAGCTGGAGCCTCGGACATCCCGTCTCATGACGGGTCATCAGAGGCGGGCCTACTGACTACGGCCTGTTGCGTGCTCTACAGTGAACCTAGACGACGGGGACTGTCAAGTGACATGACGGATTGAGTGGGAGTGGATGGCATGGCCGACCCGGCGAGGATGAGGGCTCAGCTCAGGATTCAGGCATTGTCTGAACTGATCTCTTTTGCCTCAAATGCTGATTCTGCAATGTACCGTGATAAAGCCGAGTGGTATCGAAACCTAATTCGCGTCGGCGTAGAGATCAGCGAAGAAGCGAAGAAGTTGGAGACCGAGCTTTCGGCCCGAGCTGTCCAAGAGGGAGAGTTGACTGTGACAGCTGTCGCGACTGCCGCAAAGATCAGTCGGCAGGCAGTCTATTCGCGCGCTGAGACTCAATATCCAGACGGTATGCCAGAGTGAAAACGAAAGCCCCCGGACGGGGGCTTTTTTTTGTCCCGCCTGGGGGCGACCCTTCCGCCGGAGGCGGTGAAGATTTTTTGGGTTTCGGGCTGAGGAAGTCTTTACCTAAAGCCAATCTGCGGGGCCCCTCCGAGAGCAAGAAAAGGGGCCCGGTCCCTGCTTCGCACGGTGAGGACCCTTGGCCCTCACTGGACTACAAGTATAGTTGCCCCTTTTCATGCTCTCGCCCCGCAGATCGTCTTTAGGTAAACACTTCCCCAACCCTAAGCGACATTACTATCTGACGGAGCGTCAGGGGTTGCTGACGAGTCGTCAGATTCGAGTTTCTTGACAGCCCAGATCTGATGTGCTGTGAGGAGCTTGACGAGTTCGGGAAAGCCCCCTCGTTCGACGGCTTCGAGGACCCGGGCTTCGAGGCCGTGAGCGACCACCATCTTCCAGGATGCCTCCGCCAGCTCGGCGACTTCCCCGCCGGCCACTTCTTCTGCGGCGAGTTCTTCTTCCGTCTTCTCCTCAACTCCGAGGAGGGCCTTGAGCTTGGGTGACCACCTGAGCCAGGACTTTCCCTTGGTGGCTTTCTCGTACTCAAGCCAGAGATCAACAACCGCAGCGTCTCCGGTGAGCATCAGGTACTCGATCATTTCGAACGGGGTGAGGCTTCCGAGCTTCCCCTTTTTGAGATCACCACGGGCAACCTCATTGCCGATGTGGCGGCCGGAGTCTTGTGCTTTGGCGATGTACTCTCCGGCGCCTTGTGCGGTCATGACCTTGTCCCACTTCACCCCGTGGGTTTTGTTGGCGGGAAAGCCGTGTTTCTTGGTCCACTCGATCCAGAGTCGTTGCCAGCGAGCCATCATGTAAGTGAGTTGCTGTACATCAGGCTCAGCGTCGAAACAGACAATGACGTGGAGGTGGGGATGCCATCCGTTTTTGCCGTAGGTGATTTCTCGGGAATTGATTGTACCGATTTTCCCTGTGAGCTTCTTTTCCCGAACTGCGATCTTTCCATTTCCGAGTCGGCGGAAAGCGTCGTTGAGCGCATCAAGGAGTTCTGCCAATGCGTGGCCTTTGGCGTGGCGGACGGTAAAGGTGACCATCCATGCCGACCCGCCGGACATAATCAGCGAAGCAATTCCGACCGCGATCTCATTGGCCCGCTTGGCGCGGATCTTGGCCGAGCAGACGGGGCAGAGCCACCCGTTGGCGCAGACGCAAACCCCTGACGTGTAGGCCACCCCGTCACGGAGGTGGATCTTGACCCGGTCAACCTTGCCGTCCTGTCCCTGAGCCATGACCCGTCCGCAGGCCGAGAGCCGCTTGACCGACGTGAACGTCCAGATGGTTCGACGGACCTCGTACCGGCGTCGCCGACGACAGCAAGGTTCGGTCCCCATCCCGCATTCGTGCTGGTCAGAGGCGGTTTTCCCCGAGGGGGGTGAAACAAAGTCCGTAGTAGTACCAAGGCGGGCGTCCGCCAGGCCGCCGGAGGCGGCCCGGGGCCCCC
>NZ_JBIBEN010000057.1:0-5046 GCF_042955065.1 Streptomyces sp. NPDC012510 | reverse complement strand
CTGATCGGCGCCACCGGCATGATCGGCTCCCGCATCACGACCGAAGCGCTCAGCCGCGGCCACGAGGTCACCGCCGCCACCCGCTCGGGCCGTACGGACGGCATACCGGAGCACCAGGCGCTGACCGTCCTCGCCCTGGACGCCACCGTGCCGGGCAAGGTCGCCCAGGCCGCCGCCGGACACGACGCCGTCATCTCCGCCATCTCCCCGCCCCGCGACGGCTCCGACCCGACCGCCCCTCTGCTGGCGACGTACAAGTCCCTGATCGAGGGCCTGCGCATAGCGGGTGTACACCGCCTGCTGGTGGTCGGAGGGGCGGGCAGCCTGAAGACCGCCTCGGGCCAGGACCGGGTCGACACCCCGGACTTCCCCGCGATGTACAAGGCCGAATCGCTCGCCCAGCGCGAGGTGCTGCGCCTGCTGCGCGCCGAAGTGGGCGACGACCTGCACTGGACGTACGTCTCCCCCGCCGACGAGATCGCCCCCGGCGAGCGCACCGGCACCTTCCGCCTCGGCGGCGACGACCTGCTCATCGCGGAGGACGGCACCAGCTTCATCAGCGCCGAGGACTACGCGGTCGCCCTGGTCGACGAGGCCGAGAAGAGCACCGCTGTCCGCCACCGCATCACCGTCGCGTACTGACGGACGTCTCTCGGGGGCGCCCGTTTCGACGTCACGCTGACCGGCAGGGCCGAGGCGACGCGAACAAGGCCGCTGTGTCCGCCCACTGCTCTCGCTGCGCCTGCCTGCACGGGTGGAGTCACTGGAGTCGCCGGGCCGAAGGTGCGGCGACCGCCCTGGGCAGGGCACTTCAGTCGGCCGCCTACCGGCCGACGAGAACGGCACCGTGCCGCCCCGGCGTCACCGACGCGTACGGCGGCGGCTCGGTGCGAGGCAGGGTCCGGCGGAATCACCCTGCAGGTGTGCGCCCCGGTGCTGCTGGATCAGGCCTGCCACGCGGGACGTGACGTCGTCGGCATCCGACGACAATCTCCGGATCTTCCGACCCGAACGCCCACTTCGGCTGCCTGATGAACCTGGGCCTTCCCTGGGCCCGGGCCAACCCTTGGCATCGGGCCTGCAGCCGCTTTCCGCGGCCCGGGACCGGTTGCTGCCGGGCTCGGCACCGACCGCCGGGCTCCGGCACGGCCGTGACACCGAGGAGATCGAGGACTTCTCGTACGCGGAGTTGGTCCACCGCAGGGACCGTGACCAACGCATCCTGCGCGCCACCGGTGAATGGGAGCGCCCGTGGCCGTGGCTCGCCCTGCCTGCCGCTGGACCCGGACTGCTTCTACCGCCCGCTGCTGGACTTCGGTGACAGGCCCGGCACCCGGCCCGCCACATGTTCAGGCGTCCGGGTGCCGATACGGCTGTCACAAGGGCGCGCCGCGTTCCTGTTCGCCGGCATGGGCTCCGACGCACACGGCAAACAGGAACTGCCTGTGCAACTGCTCAGGGAGGCCCGCCTGTTCTGCGACCTTCCCGCACAGGCAGTCCGCATCGGGGAACTGCAGCACGTCGCCCAGCTCATCGACGACGGCACCCTCACACTCACCGCCGTGGGCGACGTCCTGACCGGGCAGACCGAGGGGCGCCACAGCGAGCAGGGCATCACCGTGTTCGACAGCTCCGGCATCGCCCTGCAAGACCTCCAGACGGTGAGACGGCGGGACGGCGGGACGGCGAGCCCCAAGCCAAATGTGCATCATGATGCACACATGCATCAGCGATGCATCTATAGAATGGAGCCTGCGCGAATCGAGTACACCGACCACGACTTCCAGGCGAGGGAACACACGTGACCCGTTCACCCGCGGCAGCCAAGAGCCCGACAGGCCCGACGCAGCAGCCGATGGGCCGCAGGGAGCGGCAGCGGCAGCGGATCCGCTCCGCGATCCTGGATGCCGCCCTGGAGTTGTTCGCAGAACAGGGGTACGCCGCCACGACCATCGACCAGATCGCGGAACGTGCCGACCTTGCCCGCCGAACCGTCTTCAACCACTTCCCCCGCAAGCGCGACATGCTGGATGCCTGGCGGATCGAGCGCCGGGATCTAGTGGCCGCCCGGCTGGGTGACGGCGGCGTCCGCCGGGTCCCCGCCCGCCGCCAGCTCGAACTCCAGATGGAGGCCCTGGCCAAGGTGAACGAGGAGAACCCCAGGATGGCCCGCGTCCTCTCGCTGGGCTGGCTGAGCGAACTGGGGACTTTCGACAGCCCCTTCCCGGTCTTCGACTCGTTCCGCGACAGCGTTCGCCTCGGCCAGGAGAACGGCGACTTCCGCTCCTCCGTGACCGCGGAAACCGTCGCGGAAACCCTCAGCGCCGTTTACACCGAAACCCTCCACCGCTGGCTCCAGGCACATCAGCACACCGACCAGCCATTCCCTCTCGGCCCGGCCCTTCGGGTGAAACTCGACCTCCTCCTCGACGGCCTCGCGGCGCCGCAGGACTGACGGCAGCTCGGAACCGGCGACACGCCGCTTTCGACAGGGGGCCGTGGCGCGCGCTCGGATGGCTATGGAGATGGCAAAAAATATGCACCGTCAGTGCATTGATGCACTGACGGTGCTACAAATGATCCAGGAACACCGGCGCGCCTGATCGACGAACGCCCTCTGATCCCTCCCCATCCGCAACGCCCCTCCGCAACGCCCATCCGCTCCGCCTCCGTCGAGTCAGGGCAGGGTTCGGCATGGTCGCGGCAGACATGAACACTTCACCTTTGCAGCCGGCTCAGCCTTGAGAGGACCCGCACGTGATCACGAACACGACCGGAACCACGGACCGTCCCGCAGCCGGAAGCGGCATCTTCCGCCTCGGCGGCGACCTGCCGGTCCATCGCCTCGGCTACGGCACCATGCGCCTGACCGGCCCCGGAGTCTGGGGCGAGCCCACCGACCGCGCCGAGGCCGTACGCGTGCTGCGCCGTGCGGTCGAGCTGGGCGTCACCTTCATCGACACCGCCGACTCCTACGGCCCCTTCACCGCCGAACAGCTCATCCGCGAAGCACTGCACCCCTACGCGGACGACCTGGTCATCGCCACCAAGGGCGGCCTGACCCGGCAGGGCCCCGGCGAATGGCGGCCGGTCGGCCGCCCCGAGTACCTGCGCCAGCAGGTCGAACTGAGCCTGCGCCACCTCGGCCTGGAACGGATCGACCTCTACCAGCTGCACCGCATCGACCCGCAGGTGCCCCTCGCCGACCAGCTCGGCGCCCTGGCCGAGCTGCGGGACGCCGGCAAGATCCGGCACATCGGCCTGTCGGAGGTCTCCGTGGCCGAACTGGAGCAGGCCCGGGCGATCACCGAGATCGCCTCGGTGCAGAACATGTACAACCTCGCCGAGCGCAAGTCCGAAGACGTCCTGGACTACGCCGAGGCGAACGGCATCGGCTTCATCCCCTGGTTCCCCATCGCCACCGGACAGCTGGCCAAGCCCGGCGGCCCTCTCGACACCGTCGCCAAGGAGTACGACGCGACGCCGTCCCAGCTCGCGCTGGCCTGGCTGCTGCGCCGTTCGCCGGCGCTGCTGCCGATCCCCGGCACCTCCTCGTTGGCCCATGTGGAGGAGAACATCGGCGCGGCTCGGATCCGGCTCTCCGACGGCGCCTACCAGGCCCTCGTCGACGCCGTCTGAGCCTGCCGGGCGGGCGCGGTCACGGTCTTGCGGGCCGGAGAGCCGGCTGGACGAGATCCGCGCACGGCGATGAGACCCCGGGTTGCCGACCTGGGGTTTCATCGCGCGGGGCCGCCGTCCCGGTCAGCGCCCGGGATGCAGGCCGAGCCACCCCGGGGAGGGCGCCCCCGTCACCTCGCCGACGTAGAGAGTGAGCTGCTGCCTGAAGCGCTCGACCAGGCCCCGGTTCGCCATGAAGGTCTCGAAGCCGTCGAGGTGGGCGTTGTGGTACTCCCAGATGGGGCGGTAGCCCTCGTGGGGCTGGACGTCGGTGCGCACCGACCACATGGAGAAGTCGGACTGCGTCCGCTTCGACAGCCACCAGTTCAGATACAGCTTCGCGGCGGCAGGATGCTTCGCGTGCCGGAAGATGGCGGCGCGCTACGCCCAGGCCATGAACGGGTCGTGCTTCGGGACGACGAAGCGGGTCTTCACACCCGCCGCGGGGGTCAGCATGCCGTCCGTGCCCAGGGCGACGGCCGCGGTGCCCGCCTCGACCCGGTCCGCAGGTTCCTGCGTACCTCATCGGCGGCGTCCCAGTGCGAGGACCGCGGTGAGGGTCACGGTGGCTCGTTGTCCAGTTGTTCGAGGATGCAATTGGAGAGCCGCGCGAAGGTGGCGAGTTCGTCCGGGCTGAGGACGTCGATGACCAGGCGGCGGACCGCGGCCACATGGTGGGGTGCGGCGGCCTCGATGGTTTTGCGGCCGGCCGGTGTGATGGCGACGAAGGCACCGCGTCCGTCCTCGGCGCATTCCTCCCGGGCCACCAGGCCGCGTTTGATCATCCTGGCGATCTGGTGGGACAGGCGGCTCTGTTCCCACTCGATGGTGTGGGCGAGGTCCTGGAATCGCTGCCGACCGTCGGGGGTGTCGGTGAGGGCGACGAGGATCTGGAAGTCGGCGCCGGACAGTTTGTACGCCTTCAGGTCACGCTCCAGCGTGCCCCAGAGCTTCTGGTGCAGGCGGATGAAGGCACGCCAGGCGTGCTGCTCGGCGGGGCTCAGCCACGCGGGTGTGTCGTTCATGCACAACGAGTTTACCTGGAAGCTTGACATGTCATGCACTCACACCTAACGTGCATGACACATCATGTGACACGACATGCACTTTCGAATGACTAGATGCATGATTTGTCATGTAACGGGGGTGTGTCACCCCCGCCCCAACAAGAAGGAGAAGGCCGTGGCGGAGAAGAAGGTCATCGCGGTGGTCGGCGCGACCGGTTCCCAGGGCGGCGGGCTGGCCAGGGCGATACTGGCCGACGCCGGTGGCAGGTTCGCGGTACGTGCGCTGACCCGTCACCCCGACTCGGACACCGCGCGGGAGCTCACGGCGCTGGGTGCCGAGGTGGTGAAGGCCGACATCGGC
>NZ_JBIBEN010000056.1:0-6008 GCF_042955065.1 Streptomyces sp. NPDC012510 | reverse complement strand
GACGGCCAGAGCGACAACATCCTCTCCTTCGACAAACCGCGCCTGAAGAAGATCACGTCCGAGGCGGGCGCGGTGACGCTCGTGTCGTACATGGAAGCCGACTGCGTCCACGGGCAGACCATGCCCAAGGTCGACGAGAACACCAAGCGCTGCTACCCGGTGTACTGGTCGCCCAACGGGGAGCAGACCCCGATCCTCGACTGGTTCCAGAAGTACCCGGTCACTTCCGTGATCACCTCGGCCCCGGACGGCGGCACGGAGGCCGTCCAGCACACCTACCAGTATTCGACTCCCGCCTGGCACTACAACGAGGACCCGTTCGTCCCGGCGAAGGAGCGCACCTGGTCGCTCTGGCGGGGCTTCCAGCGTGTCACGCACCTGACGGGCACCAGCGACACCGCCCAGCTGAAGACGGTCACCGTCTACATGCAGGGCATGAACGGCGACCGGGTCCTTGGCACGGACGGCAAGACGCCGCACCCGGACAACCGCAAGTCGGCGTCGGTCACAGGCATCCTGGCCGGGGCCGCCACGGACCGTGATCAGTACGCCGGCTTCGTCCGGGAGAGCGTCACCTACAACGGTTCCGCCGAGGTCTCCGGAACCATCAACACCATCTGGTCGCAGAAGACCGCCACCCAGCACAAGTCCTACGCCGACACCGAGGCCTACATGGTGCGGGTCGCCAGCAAGACGGACCGCACCCGGGTGACGACCACCGGCACCGCCGTCAACCGAGCGCATCGCATCTCGTACACCTACGACGACTTCGGCATGGTCAGCACGACCGAGGACGAGGGCGACGCGGCCGTCACCGGCGACGAGAAGTGCACCCGCACCTGGTACGCCCGCAACACCGACAACGGCATCAACTCCCTGGTCTCCCGCAACCGTACGGTCGCCAAGACGTGCGCCACGACGGACTCTGCCCTCGACCTCCCGGCGGACTCCACTCGCCCCGGTGACGTCATCTCCGACACGGCCACGGTCTACGACGACGCCACCGCCACAGGCTGGTCGGCATCGCAGAAGCCGACGAAGGGTGAGGCGGTCTGGGCAGGCCGTGCCAAGTCCTACGGCAGCGACGACGCACCGGCCTGGCAGAAGGTCGCGACCACGACGTACGACGCGCTCGGCCGTCCGCGCCTGATCAAGGACACCAACAACGCACTGGTCACGGACACGGCCTATGTCCCGACGAACGCGGGCCCACTGACCTCCAGCAGCGTCACCAACATCAAGGGCCACAAGGCCACCACCGCCGTGTCGTTCGCGACCGGCGCGCCGCTCAAGGTGACCGACGCGAACAACAAGATCACCGAATCCGAGTACGACAGCCTCGGCCGTGTCACCAGCGTCTGGCTGCCCAACCGCCTCAAGTCCCTCAGCCAGAAGCCGAACTACGTCTACACCTACAACATCACCAACTCGGGCCTGTCGTGGGTGTCGACCGGCGCCATGAAGGGTGACGGCTCGGGCTACAACACCACCTACGAGTTCTACGACAACCTCCTGCGCACCCGTCAGGTCCAGAGCCCGACTCCGGTCGGCGGACGTCTGGTCTCGCTGACGCGCTACGACAGCCGAGGACTGGCGATCAGCGCGCAGGGCGACATCTGGGACAACACCTCCGCCCCGTCGGGTACTCCGGTGCAGACGGAGGGCAGCCAGGCCCCGATCCAGACCGACACGACGTACGACGGTGCCGGCCGCGCCACGAAGACGGTCACGAAGACGCACGGCGTGACCCGCTGGACCACGGAGTCGGCGTACACCGGCGACATGGTCACCTCGTCCGCCCCGCCGGGCGGCCAGGCCACCGCCGTGATCACCAACGCCCTCGGCCAGCTGACCGAGCGCCGCGAGTACGCGGGCCCGGACCCGACGGGTACGGACTACACGACGACCACCTACACGTACACGGACGCGGGCCAGCAGAAGTCCATCACCGGCCCGGACAAGACGGTCTGGTCGTACACCTACGACCTGTTCGGCCGCCAGGTCACCGCGACCGATCCCGACAAGGGAACGGCGAAGTCGGTCTACGACAGCCTCGACCGGGTCGAGTCGTCCTTCAACGTCGAGGAGGAGAGCAAGAAACTCCTCTACGGCTACGACGAGCTGAACCGGAAGACGGGCCTGTGGCAGGGCACGAAGACGGATGCGAACAAGCTCGCGGCCTGGACGTTTGACACGCTGGCCAAGGGACAGCTGGACACGGCGGTCCGCTACGACGGCGGTTCGGTCGCGCCCGGCAAGGCGTACACGAAGAAGATCACGTCGTACGACCCTCTGTACCAGGTGAAGGAGAGCCAGCTCCTGCTCCCCGAGAGCGATGAGCTGGTCGCGGCGGGTGTCCCGAAGACCTTGTCGTTCGCGACGGGTTACCGCCTGGACGGGACGATCAGTCTGTCCTCCCATCCGGCGGCGGGTGGTCTCCCTTCGGAGTCGGTCGGTTACGAGTACAACGCGACCGGCCAGCAGATCGAGTCGGCGGGGACGACCGGCTATCTGCAGGGCGCGGTGTTCTCCCCGCAGGGAGATCTGCGTCAGCTCACGGTGGGCATTGACGGCACGACCTCGGCGAAGAAGGCTTACCTGAACTGGGACTACGAGTCCGGGACGCGCCGCCTGACCCGCTCCTTCGTCACTGACGATGTGCACGGCTACATGCCTCAGGAGCTGAAGTTCACCCAGGACGACGCGGGCAACGTCACGTCGATCTTCGACGCCGCAACCCAGGGCGGAACGGCCAAGCCCGACTACCAGTGCTTCACCTACGACGGCCACCGCCGCCTGACCGAGTCCTGGACCCCCAAGACGGCCGACTGCGCAGCTTCGGGCCGTACGACGTCGAACATCGACGGCGCGGCCCCGTATTGGACGTCATACACGTACACGGCGGCCGGCCAGCGCAAGACGGAGACCCAGCACACCGGCACGGGCGACAGCACGACGACGTACACGTACGACGACACCAGCGCGGCAGGTGACAAGAAGCCTCACACCCTGGACAACACGACGGGTGCCAGGGCGGCCGTCTACGACTACGACGTGAACGGCAACACGACATCCCGCCCAGGGCCGAAATCCAACCAGTCCCTCCTCTGGAACGGTGAGGGCAAGCTGGCCAGGACCACCGAGGGCACGGCGGAGACGAGCTATCTCTACGACGCCGACGGTGAGTTGCTGATCCGCCGCGCCAAGGGCGACGGCGACACGATCCTGTACGTGGGCGGCACGGAGGTCCGCCTGACAGTCAAGGGCACGACGAAGACCCTGTCCGGCACGCGCTACTACGCGGTCAACGGACAGACCATCGCGGTGCGTACGGCAACCGTGGGCACCGCTGGCTCGAAGCTGAGCTTCCTCGCCGGCGACCACCACGGCACGTCCAGCCTTGCCCTTGACGCGACGACGTACGCGGTCACGAAGCGGTACACGTCACCGTTCGGCGCGTCGCGTGACCCGAAGCCGGTCACGGTTTGGCCGGACGACAAAGCCTTCTTGGGCAAGCCGGCGGACGTGGGCACGGGACTGACCCACATCGGGGCACGCGAGTACGACCCGAAGACGGGCCAGTTCATCAGCGTCGACCCGATCATGGCGCTAAACCAGCATCAGTCCCTCAACGGCTACGCCTACAGCGACAACAACCCGGTCACCCGCTCTGACCCCACCGGCCTGTGCCCCCGTGATGTGTGCCCGAACGGCGGTCAAAACACCAACAAAGACCATCCGGGCGCCATCGGTGGCCCGCCCGTCAGCAGCGGCGGCGGTGGCGGAGGTGGGACGACCAAGAAGAGCAGCGGAACGGCCAGCACCAACAGTGGCGGGCACACCAGTAGCGGTGAGGGCGGGGCGAAGCCAGGCCCTGGTGACCCAGACAATGGCTGCGGTTCCTGGGGCCCCCTGTCTGGAATCTGTTCAGGCGTTGGAGAGACGTTTTACGGAATTGTCTCGAATGTTCCGCACGCGGCGGAACAGGTCGGCTGGCTCGTTGACGACGACTGCTGGGGATCGGGTGGCCCTGGAAAGCCGGGGTGTGACTACGGCACTCAATTCGATGAATGGATAGCCAGCCACGGATATGACACATCGAGTGACGCCTACCAAGTACCCAGCTTCCTGGGGTCTGTTTTCGTTCATCGCCCTGGAAAGCCTGGAAAGCCTGGAAAGCCCAAAGGAGACTGTAAGTGTTTCCTGGCCGGCACCGCGGTCCTCATGGCCGACGGCACCACGAAGGACATTGAGAACGTCGAACTCGGCGACAAGGTCCTGGCCACCGACCCCAAGACTGGTGAAACGGGTCCGCGAGAGGTCACCCGCCTGATCGTCACCGAGGACGACAAACACTTCAACGAACTGTCCATCGCTACAGAGGGCGGCATCGAGAAACTCACGGCGACCCACGAGCACCCGTTCTGGTCCCCGTCCGAGCGTGACTGGATTGAGGCAGGCAAGCTCAAGCCGGGCGTGACCCTGCTCACCGACGACGGCGACACAGTCGTGGTCACCGGCAACCGGGCCTACACGCAGCACACGACCACCTACAACCTCACCGTCGACGACCTGCACACGTACTATGTGCTGGCGGGGGAGACGCCGGTTCTCGTTCACAACAGCAACTGTGATCTTCCGGAGGGGTACACCTCTTCCCCTGCACTCAAGGGTGACCCCTACCATCCGGACTCGGTGAAGGAGCGCAGTCGGCAGAACCGAGAGCTGTACGCCGGGACCGTGGCCGACCGGGCAGGCGCTCTTGGGTACAGAACAAGAATTCCCGCGCAGAAGGCACCGTTTAATTCGCATGGACAGGTCGTCTTTTCCAACGGAAAGAACTACATCACGCCTGATGTCGATGGCCATAACGTGACGGACGGCTGGAAGATGTTCAACCGCAGAGGGCAACGGATCGGAACCTATGACCCAGATCTCAACTACCTCAAGGAATGATGGATTCTCAATCGAGGTGATCGACGATCCGGTTTCGGAGGGTGCGACCCCATCATCCTCCGATGCTGTTGCCAGGATCAGAGTCGGCAGCTTCACGGAGACGTTCCGGATGGACCTGAGCTTCTGGTCGGTGGATGAATACCGCCGAAGCTGGGAGAGTGCCCTGAGGGAAATTGAGTGCTCCGAGAAGGTGACCTCTTGTCTCATTGCTTCGATCACTGATCCGGAAGCCAGTAATTTCATCTCATGCTGGCCTATGTATCGAGACGGGGATGTGGTCCACGTCCAGAATTCGCTCATCTTCTTGGATGAGCTCGACGAACCGTTCGACCCGCAAGAGCCGTGGCGGTACGTAGAGCCTCACCGCGAAGTCGACGAGGACGGGAATCGCATCTCCGAGTGGGTGACGAGCGCGTCCGAAGTGCGGCAGTTCCGCGAGTCCGCCTGGGGCTTGTGAGAGCACGCAAGCGCAAATATGAAGCCCCGCCAGATCGTTTCTGGCGGGGCTTCTGCACGTCGTGACGGCCGTAGTTGACGGCAACGTCAGTGGACGGTGGCTCCGCACGGCGGCGGGTCATCGCCGTCGTCGCGGGTCGACTCGTCGTTGGCGGGGCCGTCAAGGGCGGTGCTGAGGGTGTTGATGGCGTCTCGCTGGAGGCGGATCGGACGTGGGCGTAGACGGTGGCGGTGACGCCGATGTGGGCGTGGCCGAGGAGTTCCTTGATCACGACGAGTTCGACGCCCTGTTCCAGGAGCAGGGTGGCGGTCGAGTGGCGGAGGTCGTGGAAGCGGATGCGGCGGAGGCCGGCCTTGCTGAGGACCGTGGTGAAGGCGCGGGTGAGGTTGGTCGGGTCGATCGATCCGCCTTGGGGTCTGTGTAGCGAACGGTGGAACTCAGTCGGATTTGTTCAGCGGCGTCCGGCGGTGAGCCGGCCGTCGAAGGTGATGTCGAAGGCGTGGAGTGCGGCCTTCCAGCGCATGGTCCAGCGTTTGCGTCCGGTGCCGGTCGGGTCCAGGCTCATGACGGCCAGGTAGACGCATTTGAGGGCGGC
>NZ_JBIBEN010000055.1:0-6247 GCF_042955065.1 Streptomyces sp. NPDC012510 | reverse complement strand
TCCAGCCGGGCCCACTGGCCGTTCGTCAGATCACCACGTCCCACAGGACGTGATCATCAACGAACAAGATCCACTTTCGCAACAGGCCCTAGGCCCGCTCCGGTGAGGTACCGCTCGACCGCCGCAGTGTACGTGGCCGGAGGAGCGGACAGGGGCACCACCCGAGCGTGCGGCGCACGCAACGCGCCCCCGACCCCGAGTTCGGTCACTGGTTCGATCATTACGCCTGCCCCGCCCTCCCGGTGCTGTCGCAGTAAATGCCTACACTCGCCCCGGCGACGGGAAGACCCCCGTCGCAGGTCGCGAAGATCACGGTAGAGCCTCCGCCGCAGTATTACCGCGGCCGGGCTGTCCGGGACAAGGCCCGGACCAGCCCGGACAGTCGGCGAACTGTCCGGGACAGCCGGCTCTCATTGCTTCACCTGTCGATGGTCAGCAGTCTGTTTGGTGTCTGGCTGGCCGCCACGGCACAGCCCGTCGCGTTGATGAATCACTCTCCACACAGCGAGCTGATTCTGAACGACTACCGTCGATCCGCGACGTGGATGACATCCGTTGTGTCCTGCTCCGCGGACGCTCAGCAGGACGATGAAGGAGGAGTTCGTGCAACTGTTCAAAGGACTTGGAGCGGCCCTCGTTGCGACCGCGGCAGCCTTCGCGATGATGCCGTCAGCGTCAGCAGCCGCTCAGGCGGACACCATGTCCGCCCCCCAGGCCCCCGCAGCCGTGAACTGTAACTGGGACCCCATCGGGTCGGGTGGCAGCGTGGGCATGCGGACTACCAAAGAGATCCGGCTGAGGTATGGGCCGGCTGCGGGCTGCGCATTCATCGGGTGGAGCAACATGGACGTGGACACGCGACTGTGGGCTGTGTGTAAGTACCGCAACCCTGATTCGGGCAACACCTGGTACTACGTCGACCCGGCCAACTCCAGTTGGCGTAATGGCTGGATCTACTCCGGCAACGTCCAGGTCGGTTCGGGGACGATCCGCAACTGCTGAACACGATCCGGAGCTCGTGTCCCAACCCATCATGGAGCGTGCAGGGATAACAGGTTTGTGGCCAGGGTGAGCTTCCCGGTGTACGCACACGTCCTTGCCTTCGGCCTCATGGTCACCGCCCGGCGCTACCTCGCTTCCGCCCACGCCTGACACCGCACCACGAGAAGCGGCGCCCGAAGCCATAAGAGGTGGCTTCGGGCGCCGCTTGGGGTGTCGTGGTAGAAGTTGGCGACCACGCCCTTGGCGAACTCCAGCTGGTCGTCCTCTAGGTGTTCGGCGATCGCGGCGCGATCGCGTGTGGCGTAGGCCCGCAGCAGATCGTGGGCCCGCCAGGCGGCCTCGTTCATTGCCTCTCCGGGGTCGTTCGGACAGCGGTGTCTGCCGGGGCGCGGGGGCGGGGCACGGCTGCGGGCAGCCCGAGATCGAGCCGCTTGTTCATGTCCAGGCGGAAGGTGCCGTACGGGTTGATGTTCGACCAGAACAGCGCGGTCAGGCCGCGCCGGTCCTCGGCGCTCAACTTCTTCGCCCACTTCGGCTCGGCCAGCACCTGCTGGAGCAGCAGCGTGTTGACGTGCACGAGGCTGGACTGGAGCAGGTGCAGCGCGAGCATCGACGTCTCGGCGTGCTCCTTGTCCGGGCCGGTCAGGGCACCGTCCTTGCCGTAGTGCAGCACGGTGTTCGCACTGTTCCAGTTCTCCACGACCTGGAGGCCGCCGTGGATCTCCCGGCGCAGGCCGGGGCTGGCGAGGTAGTCGCAAGCGAAGACCGTGCGCACGGCGCGGCCGAGTTCCTCAAGTGCCTGGTAGGTGGGGTGCTTGGGACCGCCCCGGGTGAAGCGCCGCAGGACCTGCTCGGCCTCTGCCGTCCCGAGCCGGAGCGCGGTGGCGTACTTGACCATCTGGTCGTACTGCTGCTCGATCAGCTCCCAGCGGATAGGCCGGGTCAGCGAGCCGCCCAGCGCCGGCCAGCCGGGCGGGGCGTCGTCCGGCCGGTACAGGCGGATGCTGCCGATGTTCTTCAGCCTCGGCAGCAGGCGGAAGTTCAGCAGCTCGGTGAAGGCGAACCCGACCACCGAAGCGCCGTGGGTGTCGACGTAGTTGGACTCGATCTCGGCATCCGTGCAATGCTGCAGCAGGCCCTCAATCAACGCCGCGACCTCGGATGACGAACAGGACTTGAGCTGGGAGTAGATGCAGACGTTCTTCTTCTCGACGTGCCAGTAGATCATCACGCCGTTGCCGCCGTAGCGGGCGTGGTACTCGGTCATGAAGTTGCTGGACCAGGACCCGAACTTTTTCGAGTCCGACGCGCACGCCGTGCCCTGCCCCCACCAGGCGGCATCCCGGGCCGCGAAGGTACCGTTCACCAGCCGGGTGACGACGGCGCGGAGTGGCCCGTTTCGTACCGTTGCGTTCGGTGGGGGCGAAGTCGGTCATGATCGCGCGGTGCAGCCAGATTGCCCCGGAGCGGTTTTCGGCGATATCGCGGTCGAGGGTCGCTGCCCTCCGGTTCTGCCTCGTCGTTGTCCCTCGGAGCCGTTGGATGCCCATGGTGGTCGGTTACGCCGGCCTGCGGTCGCCACTTGGGTTGTGGGATTGTGCGGTGGTCGGCCCAGTCGCTGTCGCCCGGTCCGGGCCGCACTGGGTACAGCGTGGCATTGCTCCTGGTCCTGCTGCCAGGCCGCCACCGTGTCGGCCCCGAGCTGGTGATCCGGCTGTTGCTCACCCTCATCGGCGTGCTGTTCGCCACCGTGACGCCTTGCCGAAACCCGGTTGAACGGTGACCGTCCCAGCGTCTACCTTCGGCGGTCATCGGCGTGTAGCTCAGCAGTAGAGCACCGGGCTCGGGACCCGGAGGGCGCAGGGGCGGAACCTGCCACGTCGGCTTATGAACGACAACGCTGAGCAGCAGCCCCTCTCCGCGACCCCGTCCTATGCGGCGGTCCAGCTGGCCAAGGCCTTCACGACCGCGCTGACCCACGAGGACGCCGACATCCGGCGCCGCGCCGAGGTACGCGGGCAGCGCTGGCGGGAGGTCCTCTCGGGCTTGGCCGCGGGACGGCTCACAGTCGGATCACGTACCCCGGTCGCGGGGCTTCCGGCCTGGGTGACACCTGAGGTGGTGCGGGGCGGCTTCGCCACCGGGACCGCGAGCGCGGGCGGCCCGCTCCAGCCGTACGAAACCGAGGCCGCGCGGAGTTTCGGCGTGCCCGCCGAGCGGCGCGCGCTTTTCGCCCACTGCCTGACCGAACCCGGACTCACCTGGCTGTGGACCCGGTTGGACAGTGGCCACTACGAGATCCGCGTGCCGGAGGAGGCGGCGCTGCTCGCCATGGCATGGCTGGTGCGGCATGGGGAAACGGACGCGGCGCTGGACCTCACGGCGGAACTGGAGCCGTTCGCCGACCGGCTGCGGTTCCTGCCCCGCCCGGCCGAAGGGCCCGCGCCGGACGCTACCGCGGCCGTCCACCGGCACACCGTCTCCGACGCGGTCGACACCCTGATACGGCGGCAGCCGAACCCGGCCGTCGAGACCCAGCGCGAGGCGCTCGCCATCTGGCAGCCGTTCGGCGACGAGCTGCTCGTTCACTGGCTGCGGACGGCGCGGGACGGCCGGGTCCTCGAACTCGCCCCGGACGCCGACTGGCTGGCGCGCGGCGAAGCCCTGCTCGGCCGCTACCGGCTGCTCGCCGCAGAGCACACCCGCTGTACCAAACACCGCAACCCCAAGGAAAACCTGGGCATTCTGCGCGGCGCATTGGAGGAGATCGTCGCCGGACGGCCGCTGGACGCGCGCCAGCTCGGTCTGCTGCGGCATGCGGTGGCGTCGATGGTGCGGCGGCGCGGTCTGCCCGGCTCCGCCGGGCATGCGGCCCTGCGCCGGAGCCAGGCCGAGCAGGCTGCGCTCCCCTCCCACCACGCCCTGGCCCAGCTGATGCTGCGCCGGCTCGCCGTACTCCCACAGGAGACGGGCATCTGCGATGTCGCCCCGCTTCTTCGCGCGGTGACCGAGGAGGAGAGCCGGGAGACCGGGCTGCCCGCCGCGGCTGCCGTACCGCCCACGATCGGCCAGGTGGTCGAGTCCGCGCTGAGCGCCCCGCTCGGCACACTCGTGGAGCGGGGCGTCGTCCCGTCCGCCGAGGTCATGGCCGAGCTGGTACCTCAGCTGGTCGCCGCCACCACCGCACAGGCGTACCCCGACGAGGCGCTGCGGGCGCTGATGGCCGCGAACTACCGGGCGTTCCGCGACCGCCGCTCCCTGCTGCTACTCAACCTGGAACGGCAGGTGCGCGTCGAGGAACTGCCCTGGGTACGGGCGGTGTCCGGGCAGCGATCCGCGGTGCTGGGCAAGTCGGACGGCGAAGGCGCGCTCACCGTGCTGCGGCAGCTGGGCGAGCTGGCTGTGCAGGCCTTCCCGGGCACCGTCCTGCCCAATCCGCTGGTCCGTGAGTTCGGCGTACTTGAGCGCGCGTGCGACCTGGGGTCACCGTTCGTGGAGGAGCTGGCCGCCGACATCTTCATGGGCACGTTCAGCCCGAAGTTCCTCACGGCGGCGCGGATCGCGGGCGAACTGCTCGGTGGCACGCTGTACGAGCGCTACTACGGCATCGACTACGCGGCGATCCGCAATCTGGCAATCATCGAGTCCGGCACGGCCCTGATCCTTTCGCACGGCGCCCGTCCCTCTCCCGGTTTCGCGCGACTATGCGCCGAACGGGCCGGGACGCGGTCAGGATCATGGTCGGTCGCCGCGAACGGCATGGTGATCGAGCAGGCGCAGATCCTCACCACCCACAACCTGGCCACGCTGGTCCACCGGGTGGGCATCGTCCCGCGGCCCGGCTGGGCCGACCTGGCGCGCCGCTGTTTCGTGACGGTGTGCCGGCTGACCGCCCGTGTCCACCACAACCCGCGTCCCTTGGCAACGATCAAGGACGCTGCGTACGCGTGGCGCCAGATGGTATTCCACCTGTCCCTGTGCCTGACGGAGGACCAGCGGCGGATCATCGCCGACCTGAACGAGGAGACCGCCTGCCACCCCGCCCATGTCGCTACCCGGCTGAGCCCCGCCCTGGCAGGCCTGACCCTGATCGCCGAGGGCGGCACCTTCGGCGGGGACGGAACCACGGACGGCGGCCGCGCCCGGCGCTTCCTGGGGTGGAGCACCGACGGGCACTGGATGCGGTGAAAGGTATCCGAACCAACCCGCTGCCGCCCGGTCGTCAACGCGGCATGGAGCGGCAACGGGCGCCACTGTGCCCCCTCGGGAGCGAGCGTGGGGGAGTCTGATCGCCGAAGCTGCCGACCTGGGCCTGCTGTTTGGCCTTCACCGCGTGCCTCGCCAAGACCGGCTATGTGCATCCTTCCGGCAGCCGCACCAGCTCCCCCGGCATCCGCCGCGACGTCATCCAGCGCGCTGACCACACCGAGGAACGCTCCTGTACGGCTCTGCCCGGACTGATGGCTTCCACGCCGCCGACTTCGCCCGCCATGTGGACGCCGGGGGCGGCGACGTCACCGCCGCCGCCGTGTATCAATGGCTGGTCGAGACCGAGCATGTCCGTCTGGACGCTCGGATCATCCACTTCGAAGTCCGCACCTGGCGTCCCCGCTGACAGGGCGCGCGGCGGTGGCGCTCCGCGCCACGCATTGTCAGAGGCCAGCGTCTTCGGGCTGGGCCTCGGCCTCAGACGCATGCGCCGACTGCGGCGCGGGGGCGGTGTAGAAGACGGATTTTCCTTGCTTCGCGCGCTCAGCCTGGCTCTTGGCCACGAGCCCTTCGAGCGTGACCCGCACGACCTTGGTCGTGATCTGGCGCTCGGGGTGGGCCTGGCCGATCGCTGTGGAGATCTCCGCAGCGGAGCGCGGTTCGTTCAGCTCGGCGAGGTGGCGGCGAATGAGTTCGACCAAGGTGGGCTGGGCTGCCTTCGTGGCAGCC
This sequence comes from Streptomyces sp. NPDC012510, assembly GCF_042955065.1. Lineage (NCBI taxonomy): Bacteria > Bacillati > Actinomycetota > Actinomycetes > Kitasatosporales > Streptomycetaceae > Streptomyces > Streptomyces sp. NPDC012510. The sequence continues at coordinate 307 of NZ_JBIBEN010000055.1, read as the reverse complement.
GTTGCCTCGGCCGCCGGCTTCTTCGCTGCTGCCTCTGCCGGCGCGGTGGTGGACTTCCGTGCCCGCTGGTTCCCGCCGCGCGCGGCACCTGCCTTCCGCCTGGGGGCGGGCACTGCGACGTTCTCGGGCTCTGCCGCAGGCCCGGCCGGCGCTTTGGGGACGCCAAGCGCGGGTCTGTACGGTGAGTGGTGTAACTCCCGAGCTGGAAGCGGCAGTTGATGACTGACGTGACGAGTGACACCGAGGCCGGGAAGGCCGCTGTGAGTGGGGCGGGCGCCGTGGATGACGGGCTGGTCGCCGAGCTGGT
>NZ_JBIBEN010000054.1:0-6291 GCF_042955065.1 Streptomyces sp. NPDC012510 | reverse complement strand
TGGCCCGGCTCACTTCCACGGGCGAGTACGAGTACCGGGGCCGCAAGGACGACCAGGTCAAGATCCGCGGCTTCCGCATCGAACTCGGCGAGATCCGCTCCGCGCTGACCGACGTTCCCGGCGTACGCCAGGCCGCCGTCATCGCCGCCGCACCGAAGACACCGGCGAGCCCGGTGGTGAAGGAACGGTTCGTGTCCGGCGAGATCACCCACATCCGGGACCTGGTCAGGGGCGGCGACCGGCCTCGCGCCGGAACCGCGGACAGCACGCCCCGCATCGTCGCCTACATCGTCGCAGGGGACGACCTCGACCCGGACCAGCTCTTCGCCCACCTCCGGCACCGCCTGCCGCACTACATGATCCCCGCCTTCGTCGTCCCGGTCGACGCCCTTCCCGTCAACCACAACGGCAAGATCGACAAGGCCGCGCTGCCCACCCCGACGGTGGCCGGCAGCCTCCGGGAGAGCACCCCGCCCGCCCTTCCCGGTGACGACGCGTCGGATACCGGCGCCGAATCCACCGTCCGTGCGATCGTCGCTCTCTACGAGGACGTTCTGGGCGTCCAGGGAGTGACCGGGAACGACTCCTTCTTCAGCGTGGGCGGCGACTCCATTCTGGCGCTCAAGCTGCGCGCGAACGCCGAGAAGCGCGGCATGACCCTGGACCTCGCCGACATCTACGCGCTGCAGACGCCGAAGGCCCTCGCCGCCGTCGCCGATCAGTCGCCGACCGCCGAGGAACCCGTCGCACCGTTCAGCCTGCTCACCCCCGAGGACCTGGAACGGATCTCGGCCACCTCGGGGATCGAGGACGCCTACCCCGTGGGGACCCTGCAGGCCGGTCTTCTCTTCCACAGTGCCTACCTCACCGACGTCAACATGTACTGCGACGTGTTCTCGTTCCGGCTCAAGGACGCCTACGACCACGCCGCCATGGAACGGGCCATCGCCCGGACCGTGGACCGCCACGACATCCTCCGCACCTCCTTCGACCTCACCGGCTACTCCGAGCCGCTGCAACTGGTGCACCGGACCGCCACCGTCGAACTGACCGCCACCGACCTGAAGCACCTTCCGGCCGAGGAGCAGGAAGCGGAGCTTCAGGCGTGGCACGCCCGCGAGGAACGCGTCCGCTACGACTGGGCGAAACCGCCGCTCTCCCGGTTCCACACCCATGTCCTGGGCGAGCAGGAATTCCTGTTCTCCATGAGCTTCCACGACTCCCTGCTCGACGGGTGGAGCGAAGCCTCACTGATGACCGAACTCCTCAGCGACTACTGGGCCATCAAGCACGGACAGGAGAAGGAGACCGCTCCCCGCACCGCGCGCCGCTACGCCGACTTCATCGCCCTGGAGCAACGGACGCTGGGCGACCCGGACGTCCGGACCTTCTGGGCCGCCGAACTGGAGGGCGTGGAGCCGACGCTCATGCCGCGACTGGTCGACGGAGCCCTGGACGTCCACGAGGGAACGATGGGCTTCCTCAGCGTGGACATCCCCCCGGAACTCTCGGACGGCCTCGACCAGGTGGCCCGGTCCTGCGGAGTCACCGTCCGCCATGTGCTGATCGCCGCCCATGCCCGGGCGGTCTCCACGCTGACCGGGCGCGACGACGTCGTCCTGTCGGTCATGTCCAACGGCCGCTCCGAGGACGACGGCGGCACGGAGGTCTTCGGCCTGCACCTCAACATGGTTCCCTACCGGCTGCACAGCGGGGCCATGCCCTGGAACGACCTGATCCGCGCGGCCCTGGAGAAGGAAACGGCGCTGCTGCCGGTGCGGCGCTACCCCCTCGCGGAGATCCAGCGGCTGGTCGGGATACGGGAGCTGACCGACATCAGCTTCAACTACACCCACTTCCACGCCTACCAGCGGCTCGCGGCGGCCACCGACCTGGAGGTCCTGGACGCCAAGGCGTACATCCACACCAATTACACGCTCCGCGCCGAGTTCAACCGGGACCCCTTCAGCGGACTGCTCGCCCTGGACCTGGAAGGGAACCTGGAACGGGTCTCCGAGCAGCAGCTACGACGGATCGCGCGGCTGTACCGCAGCGTGCTGGAGAGCATCGTGGCCGGGGCGCACCGGGTGCCCACCCGGCGCGAACTGCTGGGCGAGGAGGAGTGGCGGGAGCTGCTGGCCGGTTTCGGTGACCCCACGCCACAACCCCTGTCCGCGGACGGCTGGTTCCAGGTGTTCGAGCAGGCCGTCGCCGCACACCCGGAGAAGATCGCCGCCGTGTGCGGCGAACAGACCCTCGACTACCGGGAGTTGGCCGACCGGGTCGGGGGACTGGCCACCCGGCTGATCGAACTGGGAGCGGGGCCCGGTACGGTGATCGGTCTGGGCGCGGGCCGCGACCTCGACTTCCTGACCGCTGCCATGGCCGTCATGCGCACCGGCGCGGTGTATCTGCCCCTGCCGGGCGGCCCCGTCCGGCGCGTCGCCAGCATGCTGCGCACCAGCGAGGCCACCCTGCTGCTCAGTGGTGAGACCTTCACCGAGACGCTGACCGCCGCAGCCGTCGAGGCGGCCGGCGAAGCCTCTCCGATCCCCGTGCTCGACCTGCGGACGGTGCTCGCCGAGGCCGTGGGCCTTGAGCCGTACGCCGGCCCGGTGCCGTCCGGGCGGGACAGCGCCTACGTCACCTTCACCTCCGGATCCACCGGAGAACCGAAGGGCGCGCTGATCCGGCACGACGGAATGCTCAACCACATCGAGGCCAAGGTCGAAGCGCTCGACATCGCCGCCGGTGACCTGGTGTCGCAGGACGCCGCCGCCACCTTCGACATCTCGGTGTGGCAGATGCTGGCGCCGCTCGGTGTCGGCGGGGCCACGGTGATCTACCCGGATGCCGTCAGCCAGGACCCGCCCCGGCTGCTGCGCGCACTCGCCGAGGACGGCGTCACGATCCTGGAGGTCTCACCGTCGGTCCTCAGCGTGATCAACGCGGAACTCACCTACTACGGCGTGGACGCCTTCCCCGGCCTCGCACTGCGCTGGGTCGTCTGCGCCGGCGAGGCACTGGCGCCCAAGACCGTCAACACCTTCCGTCGGCTCCTGCCCAAGGTGCGCTTTCTCAACATGTGGGGAGCCACCGAACTCTCCGACGACGTCACGCACTACGAGGTCGTCGAGGATGTCGACGAGCGGATCGCCTCGGTCCAGCTCGGCCGGCCGATCCGCAACAGCGCCGTCTACGTCCTCGACGACAACCGGGAACCGGTTCCCGTCGGAACCCCGGGAGAGCTGTACGTGGGCGGCCTCGTCGTCGGCGCCGGCTACCTCAACGACCCCGAGCGCACCGCCAAGTCGTTCGTGCCCGACCCGTTCGCCGACGACCCCCGGGTTCTGGCGTACCGCACCGGCGACCGCGCCCGCCAACTCGCCGACGGCGGCTACGAGTTCCTCGGCCGCATCGACAGCCAGCTGAAGATCCGCGGCCAGCGGGTCGAACTCGGCGAGATCGAGGCCGCCCTGGCCGGACTCGACGACCTCCAGGAGAGCGCGGTCCTCGCCCGCACCTTCGACGAGGGTCGCGGCAAACAACTCGTGGCCTTCTACGTGCCCGAGGTCGCCGAAGGCACGGCGGGCGACGGCGCTCCTCCGACGCAGGACGCGCCGGTGCTCCGCCTGGACGTCGCCCCGTCCGACGTCCGTGACCGCCTGGCCAAGGTGCTGCCTCGCTATGCCGTCCCGGACTTCCTCATACGCCTGGACGAACTCCCGCGCAACACCAACGGGAAGGTCGACACCAAGGTGCTCGCCACCTGGGACGTCGGCTCGCTGGTCACGGCGCCGACGGAGCAGACGGAAGAACCCGCCACGCCCACCGAGGCCGCGGTGTGCGACACCTGGGCGTCCGTCCTTCGTCTGGAGCACCGCCCCGGCGCGACCACGGACTTCTTCGACCTCGGCGGACACTCGCTGCACGCCACCCAGGTGATGGCCCGGCTGCGCGACCGGTTCGGCGTGGACCTCCCGCTGCGCACGCTTTTCGAGAACCCGACACCCCGCGCGCTGGCGGCCCTCTACGAGGCCGGCACCGACATGGACCGGCCCGCCTCCCTCGGCGCCGTCACGATCCCCCGGCGGCCGGAGGGCACGGTGGAGCTTCCGCTCGCCGGCAACCAGGCCAGCCTGTGGTTCCTCAGCCAGGTCGACCCCGACGACCGCTCCTACGAGGGCGTCTCCCTGCTGCGCCTCTCCGGCCGCGTCGACGTCGACTCCCTCCGGTATGCGGTGGACACCCTCGTGGACCGTCACGAGACCCTCTCCGTCCGCTTCGTCGTCAGGGACGGCGTCCCCCATCAGGCTCCGTCGCCCGAGGCACGAGTCCGCCTTGAGGTGGAGGAAGTGACCGCCGACATCACGGACTTCGCGGCGCGGAAGAACTACGTCTGGCAGCGTGCCGCCGATCGCCGCTACGACCTGGAGAGCGGGCCGCTGGCGGTGATCCGGCTGTACACCTTCTCCGCCACCGAGCACATCCTGGAGTGGAGCAGCCACCATGTGATTTCCGACGGCTGGTCGATCGACGTCGCCGTCAGGGAGATCACCGAGGCGTACCTGGCCCACCAGGAGGGACGCCCGCCGCGGCTGCCCGAACTCACCGTCCAGTACGGCGACTACGCGGTCTGGCAGCAGGAGCGCCTGGAGTCCTCCGCAGACCAGGAGCGCGCCTTCTGGCGCTCCTACCTGGACGGCTACCCGGGAGAACTCCCTCTGGTGACCGACCACGAACGCACCCAGGACCGCTCACGCACCCCCGGATACGTCACCCGGACATGGGACGAGGACGCCACCCGGCGCCTCGCCGACCTCACCCGGGCGCGGCGTACCACCCTCTTCATGCTCGTCCAGGCGGCCACCGCGGTCGTCATGGCACGCTTCGCCCAGCAGTCCGACGTGGTGCTCGGCACCGGCGTGGCCGGCCGCGCCGTCCCCGGCACGGAGCACCTGCTCGGTTTCTTCACCAACACCCTGCCCTGCCGCTACCAGGTGGACCCGGACCACACCGCGACCGACCTCCTCGAATCCGTCACGGCGAGTGCGCTGACCGCTCTGGAGCACCAGCTGACGCCCTTCCAGGAGATCGTCAGAACGGCGGACGTGGCCCGTCGGCCCGGCCTGCCTCCGCTGGTCCAGGTGATCGTCACCGTGGACAACTACCCGATGGAACTGCGGCAGTTGCCGGGACTGACCGCCACCCTGGAGCAGATGCCCCCGCAGACCAGCCTGTTCGACCTGCTCTTCCGCTTCCTGGAAGGGGACCGACTGCGCCTCGACGTCCAGTACGACTCCACCCTCTTCACCGAAGCCACCGTGGAGCGACTGGTCGACGCCGTCGCCAGGGTCCTCGACGTCTTCCTGGACGAGCCGGACCGGAGCCTGGGGACAGTACCGCTGGCCACCGCGGAGGAACGCGCGGAACTCACCCGGATCTGGGCCGAACTCAGTGGCGACCGGCTGGACTTCGGCAACACGGCGGAGGCGGCCACGGTGGCCGACTCCCCGCACTGGCCGGACTTCGTCGACAGGGCGGAGGCACAGGGACTTCTGCCGTCGTTGCTGCTCAGCCTCTGACCTGCCGGACGCGCGTGACGCAAGCGAAGGATGAATCGATGAAGAAGGACCGTTCGGAACTGCTCCGGCGGCGCGTCGCGCTGCGCGGCCGGCCAAGCGCCCCGCAGCCCCTTTCGGCGACCGGCACCGCACGCCCCGACTCCCTCGCGGACCGGGCCGGTCATCTGACGGAGGCGTTCGCCTCGGCAGCGGCCCGGTTCCCGGACCGGGTCGCTGTCCAGGACGAGGAGCGGAGCTGGACGTACCATCAACTAGACGCGAAAGCACGCCAGTTGGCGGTAGCGTTGGGCGCGGTTGCGTCAGATCCGGGGCAGCCGGTGGGCATTCTCCTGGAGCGGTCTGCGTGGATGGTGGCGGCGGCGCTCGCGGTGACGCGCACGGGATCGTCGTATGTGCCCCTGGATCCGCAGACGCCGCGTGCCCGTCTGGAGCTGATCGTCGAGGACGCGGAGCCCGCAGCCGTGATCACCTCCCGGTCCCTCGCCGGACAAGTACCCGACGGTGTGCCTGCGGTGTTCGTGGACGATCCGCTGCCGGAGCCCGCCGCGGAGGAGGAACCCGGCGTCGCCATCGGCCGGGACACACGGGCGTACATCATCTTCACCTCCGGTACCACGGGCCGGCCGAAGGGCGTGCAGGTCTCTCACGGCAATGTGCTGAGTCTGCTGGCCGCGTGCGAGGAGGGGTACGACTTCGGTCCCGAGGA
>NZ_JBIBEN010000053.1:0-6299 GCF_042955065.1 Streptomyces sp. NPDC012510 | reverse complement strand
CAGCACTGACCACAGCACTGACCACACCCACACAAACGAAACAAGCACGACCGGAGCAACCTGTGAAGATCCTCCTGATCGGCGCCACCGGCATGATCGGCTCCCGCATCACGACCGAAGCGCTCAGCCGCGGCCACGAGGTCACCGCCGCCACCCGCTCGGGCCGTACACGGCCTTGCCCCTGATCCCGCGCTGACGGTGGCCGCCCTGGACGCCACAGTGCCCGCCCGGCGGGTGACACGGCAGCCGGTTACGACACCGCCCTCGTTCGCGATGCCATGACGTAGTCGGGCCAGCGCCTCACAGGCGAACTCACCCAAGCCGGGAAGACGGTGAGATCTGCCGTCGGCAACGGCACAGTCTTCCTCAACACCTCCGCCGCCGATGTCAGCGGCCCACGCGACGAAACCGTCGCCAGGGACGGCGACCGGCACAGCGGAGAAACGCACCCGCATGTCGCCGGAATCACTCCCCGGCGCCGTCCTGGTCCGGCCGACGGAGGCGGCCGGGGGGCCGACCGTCGTCGTGCGATGAACGTCGCCACCGTGATCACCCACGCCCTCCGGACATACCGGCACCCGGTGGTGCTGGTGGCCGTACCGCACACCAGCACCACCCGCGAAACCCGAGAGGGGACACGCGGCACCTCCTCCCGTGCGCCCTCACACCCACCATCAACAGGGAGCAAGAGAGGTGTCCGTGAACAGGCGTAACTTCCTCGCGGCAGGCTCGCTCACCACCGCCGCAATCGGCCTGGGCCTCACCTCGACCAGCGCGTCGGCCACCCCGCTCGCGGACGGACACGGAGCCGGACATCACAAGGAAAAGCACCCCAGGAGCAAGCTCGACTTCAAGGTCCTCGACGTGGACTTCCCGGTCGGCAGCAGGAACAAGACGGCCACTCTGGTCACGGGTGAGCGTGAGGCGCTGCTGGTCGACACCGGGTTCACCCGGGCCGACGGGTACCGGCCGCTGGCCGAGGTGCTGGACTCGGGCAGGAAGCCGACCACCGTGTTCATCAGCGCCGGTGATCCGGACTACTGCTTCGGCGCCGAGGCCCTGGCCGACGCCTTCCCCGACGCCAAGTTCGTCGCCACCCGGCCGGTCATCAAGCACATCCGGCGCACCTTTGAGAGCAAGCTCAAGACGTGGGCCGACCTCGGGGCCAACATGCCCACCCGCCTGGTGGAGATCAAGCCTCTGACCCGTGGTCTCGCCCTGGAAGACACCGCTTCGAACTCAAGGGCGGATCGGCCCTGCTGCCGGACCGCCACTGCCTGTGGCAGCCGGAGCAGCGCGCGACCCTCGGCCGGGTGCTGCTGTTCCAGAAGCATGTGTGTAGGTCGCGGACACTCCGACCCCGGAGATCCGTGCTGCCTGGATCAAGCTGCTGGACGAAATGGCCGCCCTCAACCCGAAGCTGGTCGTGCCCGGTCACCGCCCGCCCGGCACGCCCGCGGACTCCTCCGCCATCACCGCCACCCGCGAGTACTTGCTCACTTTCGAGGAGGAACTGGCCAAGGCCGCCGACGGCGCCGCGCTGACCGCGGTGCGCTCGTCAAGCGCTACCCGGACTACGGCAGCAGTACCTGTCCTAGAGTGAGCAAATAGTTGAAACATCAAGCATCCCTTTTTGCCCCACCACGAAGGAGTCGAGTGTGAAGTCCTCCCGCAAGGCATGGGCCGTGGCCGCCACCCTGGGCGTCCTGGCCGCGAGCGGAGCCACCATCGCCGCCGCCACCCCTTCCTCGAAGCCCGCCCCCAAGCACACGAGCGAAGAAGACCAGCTGCAGAAGCTGTACAAGGAGGCCGTAGCCGAGGGCGGTCGTCTGGTCGTCTACGCCGGCGGTGACAAGCCGGGCCAGGCGGACTACCTCAAGGACGCGTTCGTCAAGAAGTTCCCCAAGATGAAGGTCGACATCGTTGTCGACTTCAGCAAGAACCACGACGCCCGCGTCGACAACCAGATCGCCGAGCACCATGTGGTTGCCGACGTCGTCCACCTCCAGACCGTCGACGACTTCCCGCGCTGGAAGAAGGAAGGAGTGCTGCAGAAGTACAAGCCGGTCGGCTGGAACAAGGTCTTCGACCAGATCAAGGACAACGACGGCTACTACACCGGCCTGTTCTTCTTCGCCTTCTCCAACGTCACGGCCACCAGGCTCGGCGACGACGCACCCGTCGAGGCCGAGGACTTCCTCAAGCCCGAGTTCAAGAACAAGCTCGTCTTCACCTACCCGAACGACGACGACGCCGTCCTCTACTACTTCAAACAGCTCACCGACAAGTACGGCTTCGACTATCTGAAGAAGCTGCTCGCCCAGAACCCGAAGTTCGTCCGCGGCACCCAGGACTCCGCCGACCTGGTCGGCTCCGGTGACTACGTGGCGAGCTTCGGCACGAGCGGAGGCGTCCCGGGCGTCGCTGAAACCACCCTGCCGAAGAAGTCGCCGTGGGTCGCCTGGCCGCAGACCGGTGCCATCCTCAAGAACGCCCCGCACAAGGCCGCCGCCAAGCTCTACCTGAGCTGGCTGCTGTCCAAGGATGCCCAGCACAACTCCATCGACACCTGGAGCGCCCGCACCGACGTCGCCGCGCCGGCGGGCCGCAAGGGCATCTTCGACTACGAGAACATGAACCCGCTCGGCCTTGGCGAGTTCATGAGCAACCGCACCGCCCTCGACCGCTACAAGGCCCGCATCAACCTCTATGTCGGCGACGTCAAGGGCGTGAACCCCTCCGACCCGCAGGGCGTGCTCGGCCTGTACCCCGTCAACCAGGACGGCACCCAGGGCTGACGGCCCTTCTCCGCCCCTCTGCTCCCCACCAGAGGGGCGGAAGCCATGACCATCCCGCGGCCTCCTGGGCTTGACTCTGAAGCTCCGGTAGATCGTCAAGTGGCTGAAGATGTCGATGGCGATCGGTGCGGCCCGAGGATGCTGGCACGGGTGCGGCCGCGCAGGGGTGCGCGAAGGATGCCTCCGAGGCGAGCCTGTCGGGGTTGTCCCCAGCGGTGACCAGCAACTGCCCGACGGTTTCGGTCCCGACGCCCGGTAGCGCGAGCAGGCCGGGTGCTGTGTGGATGATGAGGGTGCGCAGCTGGGCGTCTGCTTCCTCGATCCCCTCGCTCAGATGCTGGTATCGCTTGGCCAGGCGCTTGAGCGCGAGTTCGACAGCGGCGGCCGGGGTGGTCAGATCGGAGCCGGCTCGGCTGGCGACCAGACGGCGTATCAGCTCGGTGGTGGGCAGCGAGCGCAGTGTTCGCGCGTCGCAGCGGGCGCGGTGATGGTCAGTGATGTGAGCTGGTTGATGGTCTGGGTGCGGGCCTTGATGGCGCTGGCGCGTACCACGCGCAGTGCGCGGATTGCCTCGACCGCGCCGTCGCGGTCCTTCGGGGTGCCGTTGGCACGGCCGGAGAGCACTGCGGTAGCGGCGGCGTAGGCGTCGACGGGGTCGGATTTGCCAGCGGCGCGGCGAGCTCGACGATCGGGTCGGTTTACTTCGACCGGAGTCATCTCGTTGGCACGCAGGTACCGGGCCAGTTCGGCGCCGTAGGATCCGGTGCCCTCCCTGCCCACCATCAGCACCTGGCCGTGCGAGCGCAGCCACGCCAGGAGGCGCCCATAGCCTTCAGGCGTGGTGGGGAACGCCTCGGTGGCCAGGTGCCGGCCGATGGTGTCGATGACGGCGGCCTGGTGGATGTCGGTGTGGGTGTCGACCCCGCGCGGGGCCGGGCGGCAGCCAATCACTTCGATGGGATGTGGCATGGCGGCCGGGTTGGTCCTTCAGTGCGCGGTCGTGTGGGCTCGCGCGTACCGGCTCAGCGGACGGACTCGACTGTGATGGGACCGCCTCGGTCAAGCTCCTATGAGGTCACGATCGCCGAGCCGGTACGCGTAATGGCACCGCTCGTCAGGTCGACGATTCAGAGTGAGGACAGCCGGAGCGTCACTCGGGGATCGGGTCAGACCCTTGAGCGGTGCCTCCCGCATCCTCACAGTCGGGGATCTTGGGGTTGGCGAGGTCAACTGCCCAGGGTGCGGCAGGACTTCGGCCAGGGGATCTCGTTCTGGTCCAGGAAGGTCTGAAAGGCGGTCGGCAGTCTCGGCGAAGAGTTTCCCTCGGTCTCTGACCGGCCGCTGAGGCGTCCGATGTTCACGGCGATGGCCGTGAGTATGTGTTACAGGTGGGCTTTCGGCCGCCCTCGGTAGCGGCAGCGGCGCCTGCCGTGTCCGTGGGCGAACTCGTTGGCGCACGAACCGGTAAATTCCTGCTCTGCCCTCTCCATAGCCTGTCCCTGTCAGTAGTAGGAAGACCGCTCGTAGGGAAGGCGGTGGCTGGTGAACGGTGGCGAATAGCGACAGGATCGCCACGTCCGGCGGTCCGTCCGATTACTCGAAGACCCCGTATGGCCCGTGCCCATGGCGCCGGGTCTCGTGCTTCCCCCCCAGCAGAGAGGTCTTTCCTGCATGTCCAGCTTCCTCAGCAGACGACGTGTCCTCGCCACGGGCGCGGGTGCCGCCCTCGGTCTCGGCGCCGTCGCGGCTCCGGCCACAGCCTCTCCTTCCGCGCCCCGGCGCGCCTCCGGCCCCGAGGAGACCAGGACGCTCGACCAGCTGCACCAGGCCGCCCTCGCCGAGGGCGGCAAGCTCGTGCTGTACGCCGGCGGTGACACGCCGAACCAGCTGGACGCCGTCAAGGCGGGCTTCACGCGGCGTTTCCCGGGCATCGACATGACGCTGATCGTGGACTACAGCAAGTACCACGGCGTCCGTGTCGACAACCAGCTCGCGACCGGCAGCCTCGTCCCCGACCTCGTCCAGCTGCAGACTTTGCACGACGTCACGCGCTGGAAGGAGCAAGGCCGTCTGCTGCCCTACAAGCCCGCCGGGTTCTCCAAGCTGCACCACCGCTTCCGGGACCCGCAGGGCGCCTGGGTGGCGGGCGCGGTGATCGGCTTCAGCTTCATGTACGGCCCGGCAGCGGTCGGTTCGGACGCGCCGCGCACTCCGCTCGACCTGGTCGACCCGAAGTGGAAGGGGAAGATCGCCTCGTCGTACCCGCATGACGACGACGCGGTCCTGTTTCTCTACAAGCTGTACGCCGAGCGGTACGGCTGGGACTGGGTGGCCCGGCTGGCGGCACAGGACGTGCGGTTCGGGCGGGGCACCAATTTCCCCGAGGACGCGGTGAGCGGAGGCCAGGCGGCGATCGGTGTCGGCGGGTCGGGGTCCCTGGCGGCGTCGGCGTCGGAGCCCGTGCGGTGGGCGGTGGCCGACGGGCATCCGTTCGTGGCGTGGGGGCAGCGCCTCGCGGTCCTGAGACAGGCCAAGAACCCGACCGCGGCCAAGCTCTACATCAACTGGGTGCTGTCCGCCGAACGGCAGCAAGCAGCCCGCTTCGGCTGGTCGGTACGGACCGACGTCACTCCCGCGGGCGGGCTGAGGCCGATCTGGGAGTACCCGAACGCCCACCTCGACGGCTTCCCCCGCTTCATGGCCGACCGTGCCGAAGTGGAGCGCTGGAAGCAGACGTTCGCCCTGTACTTCGGCGAGGTCAAGGGCGACCCCACGCCGGGCTGGCTCGGGCTGCACCCCGGAGCATGACCATGGGCGGGGCCGCAGGTCCCACCGGTGGGCTACGCCGCCAAGGCTGCGTCGTTCTCACGGGGTGGCCGGTTTGATCACCGGATGTCCAAGGTGGCCAAGGGCCCGGCGGGGTTGCGGGCGTGGTCGCGGAGGCCGACGACCGGGCGGTCCCACGACTCGGTCAGGCGTTGCTTCGTCGCCTTGTCGTGTCTCTTGTCGAGCGTCGTCAAGGTCACGATCGACCTTGGCTTGACCGTGTAGGTGTAGTACCCGTCGCCGCCGGGCCGGATCTCGTCGGCGAGGCGCTTGAAGTTCGCGTCGTAGGGCCGGCCCGCGTCCGGTCCGCGGGTTTCCCAGATCTCCATTCGCCGTGGTGCGCGGCACCGTCACGTTGGGCGACGGCGTACGCATCGGCGCGAACAGCTCGCTGCTCGGCTTCAACCACGGCGCCGCGCCCGATCTGCCGGTCCATCGGCAGCCCGTCACCAGCCGCGGCATCACCGGGAGCGATGACGGGTGGATCGGCTCCCACGTGGTCGTCGTGGACGGCGTCACCATCGGGTCATGCGCAGCCGGTGCACCGACGAAAGAAGCTGCTGTTGCAGTATCTGCGCCAACAGATATATTGTCTGCGTCGGCAGGTACTTCTGGCTGTACGCCCCCCACAGATGTGGAGCCCGATCATGCGCAAGCGCACCCTCCCCGCATTCG
>NZ_JBIBEN010000052.1:0-9082 GCF_042955065.1 Streptomyces sp. NPDC012510 | reverse complement strand
GGCGGTGCCTTCTCCGGCAAGGACCCGTCCAAGGTCGACCGCTCCGCGGCGTACGCGATGCGCTGGGTCGCCAAGAACGTCGTCGCCGCGGGCCTCGCCGCCCGTTGCGAGGTCCAGGTGGCGTACGCGATCGGCAAGGCCGAGCCCGTCGGCCTGTTCGTCGAGACCTTCGGCACCGCCAAGGTCGACACCGACCGGATCGAGAAGGCCATCGACGAGGTCTTCGATCTCCGCCCGGCCGCCATCATCCGCGACCTCGACCTCCTGCGCCCGATCTACGGCCAGACGGCCGCGTACGGCCACTTCGGCCGTGAACTTCCCGACTTCACCTGGGAGCGCACGGACCGCGTGGACGAACTGCGCAAGGCGGCGGGCCTGTAGCCCAGCGGTTCTTCGGTGGTCCGCCGAGGCCCGGTGTCCCTCTGGGGACGCCGGGCCTCGGCGCGTCGTACGACCTCCCCGGGCGAGGGCGGACCCCCGCCCCCGGCGTCGCGAAGGACCGTTCGAACGGTCTCGGGTGTCAGTGGGGTTTGGTAAGAATGCTGGTGTGAGCAGCGAGGACGGGACGAGGGGCGGCGGCTCGGCGGGCGACGCGGGGCCGGAGCAGCTCGCGCTGGTCCGGGAGGCGGTGCGCAAGGCCAAGGTGCCGAGGGCGAAGCCTCGGACGTGGCGGGGGGCGCCGCTGGCGAAGGAGTTGCCGGTCGCCCGGGTGCTGGTCGACAAGGGCGTGCTGCATCTCGACCGGTACTTCGACTATGCCGTGCCCGAGGAGTTGGACGCCGTCGCCCGGCCAGGGGTGCGGGTACGGGTGCGGTTCGGGGCCGGGGGCCGGAATGTCCGGGAAGGGCGGCGTGAGGGCGGCTCGCTGATCGACGGGTTTCTCGTCGAGCGGGTCGCCGAATCCGACTACGCGGGGCCGTTGGCCGCGCTCGCGCAGGTCGTATCGCCGGAGCCCGTGCTGGGGCCCGAGCTGCTGGGGCTGGCGCGGGCCGTGGCGGACCGGTACGCGGGAAGCCTGGCGGATGTGCTGCAGCTCGCCGTTCCGCCGAGGCACGCTCGGGCGGAGGCCGCGGAGATGGGCGAGGCCCCGCCCCCGCCCGCCGCGCCGGAGCCCGGGTCCTGGCGGAGGTACGGGCGGGGGGAGGGATTCCTGCGAGCCCTGGCCGGCGGGGGTGTGCCGCGGGCCGTGTGGACCGCGTTGCCCGGCCCGGAATGGGCGGATGAGATCGCGCGGGCCGTGCAGGCGACACTGTCCTCGGGGCGCGGGGCACTAGTCGTCGTACCAGCCGGGCGGCCCGCCGCTCGGGTGGACGAGGCGCTCAGGCGACTCCTCGGCGAGGGGCGGCACGCCCTGCTGACCGCCGACGCGGGGCAGGAGCGGCGGTACCGGGAGTGGCTGTCCGTGCGACGGGGGGTCGTGCGGGCCGTCGTGGGGACCCGGGCCGCCATGTTCGCGCCGGTGCGGGATCTCGGGCTCGTGGTGATCTGGGACGACGGCGACGCCAGCCACAGTGATGACAACGCTCCGTTTCCGCACGTGCGGGAGGTGCTGGAGCTGCGGGCCTCCCGGGACAAGTGCGGCTTTTTGCTCGGGAGTTGGAGCTGTACGGTCGAGGCCGCCCAGCTCGTCGAGAGCGCGTGGGCCGCGCCGATCGTCGCAGGGCGGGAGCAGGTACGGGCTGCCGCGCCGCTGGTGCGGACCGTGGGGGACGGGGATCTGGCGCGGGACGAGGCGGCTCGGGCGGCGCGCCTGCCCAGCCTTGCCTGGCAGATTGCCAGGGACGGACTGAAGGAAGGGCCCGTACTGGTGCAGGTGCCTCGGCGGGGCTATGTGCCCCGGATGGCCTGTGCACGGTGCCGGGAGCCCGCGCGGTGCCGGCACTGCGCGGGGCCGCTGGAGGCTCAGGAAAGTGCCGGGGCACTGGTGTGCGGGTGGTGCGGGCGCGAGGAGGCCGGCTGGCGCTGCCCCGAGTGCGGGGGTGACCGGCTGCGGGCGCAGGTCGTCGGCGCGCGCCGGACCGCCGAGGAACTGGGACGGGCCTTCCCCGCCGTGCCCGTACGGACCTCCGGGCGGGAGCACGTGCTGGACACCGTGCCGGGGACGCCCGCGCTGGTAGTGAGTACACCGGGGGCAGAGCCGGTCGCCGAGGGCGGGTACGCGGCCGCGTTGCTGCTCGACGGGTGGGCCATGCTCGGACGGCCCGATCTGCGGGCCGGGGAGGAAGCGCTGCGGCGCTGGATCGGTGCCGCGGCGCTCGTGCGGAGCCAGGGGGCCGGCGGGACGGTCGTCGTCGTGGCCGAGCCGACCCTGATGCCCGTGCAGGCGCTCGTGCGGTGGGATCCGGTGGGGCACGCCGTGCGCGAGCTCGCCGAGCGGGCCGAACTGGGGTTTCCGCCGGTGTCACGGATGGCCGCCGTGTCCGGGACCGGCCCGGCCGTGGCCGACTTCCTGCGGGCGGTCGAACTGCCGCCGGACGCGGAGGTGTTGGGGCCGGTGCCCGTGGCGGCGCCGGTCGCCGGGGCCGGGAGCGCGCCTGGTGCGGGAGCTGCCGCGGAGGCGGGGAGGGCGCGGCGGGCGGGGGCGCCGTCGGCGGGGGAGCAGTGGGAGCGGGCGTTGATCCGGGTTCCCCAGGGAAGCGGGGCGGCGTTGGCCGGTGCGTTGAAGACCGCGCAGGCGGCGCGGATGGCGCGGGGCGGGAGCGAGGGGGCGGCGCGGGTGCGGATTCGGGTGGATCCGTCGGACATCGGCTGAGGGCGGCTGTCTCGGGGCAGGGAACTGCCTCCCGGTGGGACACCGGGAGGCAGTCGGGGTCGGTCAGCCGTTGCGTGGGCCGGGGAAGGCCGTGGGTCTGGCCTCCTCGCGGAGGGTGGGGCTGCCCGCTGTCGGCTGGGTCGGCATGTGCGCGGGCATCTGTGCCGGCACCGAGCGGGCCGCGGGGACCGTGGGGAGGCCGGAGCCGACGTTGACGGTGCGGGCGCCCTGGGGCTCGCCCGTGCGTTCCGCCTCCGCCGCGGCCTGGGCGGCGGCGCGGCGTGCGCCGTAACGGCGGTGTACGGCCTGTTTGGTGACCCCGAGGGCCGAGCCCACCGCGTCCCATGAGAATCCGAGTGAGCGGTCGAAGTCCACAGCGGCCGTGACCAGGGTCTCGACGCTGTCCCGCAGCTCCTGGGCGAGACGGACGGTCGGGGCGGGGGCGCGTCCGTAGACGACGAAGCCCGTGGAGGGGCCGGAGCGCCGCGGGCGGTAGACGTTGCCCAGCTGGGCGGTGAGGGTGCGCAGTGCGTCCACCTGCCGGCGGACCCGCTCGATGTCCCGCACCAGCAAGTGCAGGCTGGCCCGAGCCTGGGCGTCGTGGGTTGCGTGGTCGGCCATGAACAAGCCTCTCGAACCGGCGTTGAAGAAGGGATGTGCCGCGATTGCGGCCCGTAGTGGTCAACTCTTTCTTGACCAACGCGAATTCGCTCCGCTGGTAACGGGGTGGGGGCGTGGGGGCATATGCGCGGGGCGCGTGGGTGGGGGTGCGCCCCCGTTGCCGCTGGGGTTTGGCGGGGGTCTCCCACCCGCGCACCGCTCGTGCGAGTCGGCTGACAGGTACGGGTCTCCCGTGGGGGTGCTTCGCCGTTGGCGGCCGCGGCCCCCGTCGGGCCCGGGGCGGCTGCGGGTTGTCGTTCGGGGGGCGCGGCCGTCGTGCGGTGTCGTCCGGCCTGGGGTGGGGGCGGTGGCGTCCGGCCTGGGGGGCGTGGTGCAGTCCGGCCTGGGGGTGTGGTGCAGTCCGGTCCGGGGTGGGGCGAGGAACATAGACTGGGGCGTTGTCCCGTGTTGGGTGCGTGGGGCGTTGGAGTTCTGTTCGAGAGGCCGTCAGTCATTCATGAAGCTTGTCTTCGCTGGTACCCCAGAGGTCGCTGTTCCCGCGTTGGACGCGTTGATCGTGTCGGGGAGGCATGAGGTGGCCGCTGTCGTCACGCGGCCGGACGCGCCGGCGGGGCGGGGGCGGCGGCTGGTCGCGAGCCCGGTGGCGCAGCGGGCGGAGGAGGCCGGCATCGAGGTGCTGAAGCCGCACCGGCCCAGGGACGAGGAGTTTCTCGCGCGGCTGCGGGAGATCGCGCCCGACTGCTGTCCTGTGGTCGCCTACGGCGCCCTGCTCCCTCGCGTCGCCCTCGACGTGCCCGCCCATGGGTGGGTCAATCTGCACTTCTCCCTGTTGCCCGCCTGGCGGGGCGCCGCACCCGTTCAGCACTCGATCATGGCCGGGGACGAGATCACCGGGGCGTCCACCTTCCTGATCGAGGAGGGGCTCGACTCGGGGCCCGTCTACGGGACGGTCACCGAGGAGATCCGGCCGACGGACACGAGTGGTGATCTGCTGACCAGGCTCGCCTTCGCGGGGTCGGGGCTGCTCGGCGCCACCATGGACGGCATCGAGGACGGTTCGTTGAAGGCCGTGCCCCAGCCCGCCGAGGGGATCACCCTCGCGCCGAAGATCACGGTCGAGGACGCCCGCATCGACTGGTCCACGCCCGCGTTGCGCGTCGACCGGGTCGTGCGGGGGTGCACCCCGGCTCCCGGGGCCTGGACCACGTTCCGTGGTGAGCGGTTGAAGCTCATCCAGGTCGTGCCGGTGCCCGAGCGGACCGATCTCGCCCCGGGCGCGCTCGACGTCGGCAAGAACAACCTGTACGCCGGCACCGGGTCGTACGCGGTGGAACTGCTCTGGGTGCAGGCGCAGGGCAAGAAGCCGATGCGGGCCGCCGACTGGGCGCGTGGGGTGCGGATCGCCTCCGGCGAGTCCGTCGGGAACTGACGCGGCCACTCCTGTCGTCAGGCACCCCTCCACGCAAGGCCCCCAGCCCCAAATCGTCGGCGCCGAAGCGGTCCGCCCGCGCCCGGGCCGCCGACGCCCGGCGCTCCGCCCCCGCGGCGTACGCTGGGGGTGGCATCTCGTCCCGTATCCGGAGCACATTTTTCGTGAGTGAGCAGTCCCGCCGTCCGCGCAAGCCGGGCAAGCCGTACCGTCGGCCCCAGAAGGACCCCGTCCGTATCCTCGCCTTCGAGGCGCTCAGGGCCGTGGATGAACGTGACGCGTACGCGAACCTCGTTCTGCCCCCGCTGCTGCGCAGGGCGCGGGAGAAGGAGGGGCCCGACAAGTTCGACGGGCGGGACGCGGCGCTGGCGACCGAGCTGGTGTACGGGACGCTGCGGCGACAGGGCTCGTACGACGCGGTCATCGCGGAGTGTGTGGACCGGCCGTTGCGTGAGGTCGATCCGCCGGTGCTGGATGTGCTGAGCCTCGGTGTGCACCAGTTGCTGGGGACACGGATCCCGACTCATGCGGCCGTGTCCGCCTCGGTCGATCTCGCGCGGGTCGTGCTCGGGGACGGGCGCGCCAAGTTCGTGAACGCCGTGCTCCGCAAGGTCGCGCAGCACGATCTCGACGGCTGGCTGGAGCGAGTGGCGCCGCCCTACGACGACGATCCGGAGGATCATCTCGCCGTCGTGCACTCACATCCCCGGTGGGTCGTCTCCGCGCTGTGGGACTCCCTCGGTGGTGGGCGTGCCGGGATCGAGGACTTGTTGGAGGCCGACAACGAGCGACCCGAGGTGACTCTCGTCGCCCGGCCTGGCAGGGCCACCACCGAGGAACTGCTCGCGGAGGAGTCCGCGGTGGCGGGGCGCTGGTCGCCGTACGCCGTGCGGCTCGCCGAGGGCGGTGAGCCGGGGGCGGTGGACGCCGTACGGGAAGGCCGCGCCGGTGTGCAGGACGAGGGCAGCCAGCTCGTGGCGCTCGCACTCGCCAACGCCCCGGTGGAGGGCCCCGACAGGGCGTGGCTCGACGGGTGTGCCGGGCCCGGCGGCAAGGCCGCGCTGCTCGCCGCCCTCGCAGCCGAGCGTGGGGCCGTGCTGCTCGCCTCCGAGAAGCAGCCGCACCGGGCCGGGCTGGTCGCGAAGGCGTTGGACGGCAACCCCGGGCCGTATCAGGTGATCGCCGCCGACGGGACCCGTCCGCCCTGGCGGCCGGGGGCGTTCGACCGGGTGCTGATGGACGTGCCCTGTACGGGGCTGGGAGCCCTGCGGCGGAGGCCCGAGGCCCGCTGGCGGCGGAGGCCCGAGGACCTGGAGGGGTTCGCGCCGCTGCAACGCGCGCTGCTGCGGACCGCGCTCGAGTCCGTACGGGTCGGTGGCGTCGTCGGCTACGCGACCTGCTCGCCGCACCTGGCCGAGACCCGCGCGGTCGTCGACGACGTGCTCAAGCAGTACGGCGACGCGGCGGAGCTGATCGACGCGCGACCCCTGCTGGAGGGCGTACCGGCGCTCGGTGAGGGCCCCGACGTACAGTTGTGGCCGCATCTGCACGGGACGGATGCCATGTATCTGGCCCTGATCCGGCGGGTCGCCTGAGGCTTGTCCCGCGATGGCCGAAAGCTGGCCGGCTCTGTGTCCGGCCCTCCGGGCCATCCAGCCGGGGTGGTGTCGTGCGGTGCGCGACGCAGGGCTTCGCGTGGTGACCGCCGTCCCTTGAACGGCGTGGTGCAAGACGGTCCGGACGCCGTGCTCTCAGCCAAGGCTTGAGAGGCGGGACGGCCCGTTCATGTGAACGTGCACAGTCCGTTCGGTCCTACGGGCTCATGGCACGGTGGCCGGTTGTCGGCGGTCCGGTGCGTTGTCGCGTGCCTGGTAGGCCAATGGCGTCCCTGACCTTGTGCTGCGCCTCAAGGCTGCTGGGCAGTCACGCCTGTGGCCGAAGGCCTGCCCCTGAGTTTCCAGGGATTGAGGCGCAGCGATTGACAGATGAGACGCCTATCGCGACGCTTTCTTTCGAAAGCGGTGTGGGAGCGTTCCCATTTTCTGTTTCTGGGGCGGGCTACGACCAGATCCCCATGCATGGCCCCCGCCGCCTCGGGTCCTTGTACCTCCGCATCAGTGGTGACGGGAGGCATCTCCATGAGTGGGTTCCGGATGGGTGGGTTCCGGCTGGTCGGCTCGGCCACGCCCGCCTCGGCGACTGGCGTGAGGAAGTCGTGCACACCAGCGCCGGCCACAGCCATCTGAGCATCTTCACCACCGATCACCACATCACCTACCCCGGGAGATGACGCTGTGAGAACCGCGAAGTTCGTCAGCCCTGCTCTCCTGCTCTCGGGGGTCATGGCGAGTTCGGTCGCGATGGCTCCCGGCTCGGCGTCCGCGAGCGACGCGGCGGCCGGAAACACCTACTACGTCGCCCCGAACGGACATGACGGCGCGGCGGGTACACAGGCCGCTCCGTGGGCATCGATCGCCCGCGCGCAGGCCGTTGCCCAAGCGGGTGACACGGTCTATATCCGGGGCGGAACGTACGCCTACACGCGGGCGAACAGTACCTGCTCCAGCCAGACCGCCAGAGTCGACGCGATCACCCTGAACAAGAGCGGCAGCTCGGGAAACCCGATCCGGTACTGGGCGCATCCGGGCGAGAAACCAGTCTTCGACTTCTCGCGCATGACGGACAACTGCCGCATCAAGGGCTTCAACGTCACCGGCAGCTGGCTCCACCTCAAAGGACTGGAAGTCACCGGCGTTCCCCAGAACAACAACCTGAACGCCGAGTCCTGGGGGATCTGGGTGTCAGGCAGCAACGACATCTTCGAGCAGATCGACACCCACCACCACATGGGGACCGGCCTGTTCATCAACGGCGGGGGCGGCAACCTCGTCCTCAACTCGGACGCGCACGACAACTACGACCCGCGCAGCAATGACGGGCCCGGCGAAAACGCCGATGGGTTCGGTTCGCACTACACGCCGGCCGGCCGGCCCGCGAACGTGTTCCGGGGCTGCCGCGCGTGGTGGAACGCCGATGACGGTTTCGACCTCATCTCCACCTACTCGCCCGTGATCATCGAGAACTCGTGGGCCTGGCGCAACGGGTACGTGCCGGGGACGACGACATCCTCCGGTAACGGGGCCGGGTTCAAGTCGGGGGGCTACGGAGGTGACTACGAGGCCAACGCGCCGAAACACACCGTCCGCTTCTCGGTGGCGTTCCTCAACAAGGCGGCCGGCTTCTACGCCAACCACCACCCGGTGGCCAACGACTTCTTCAACAACACGGGCTTCGGAAACCGCCCCAACTTCAACATGCTGGGGATCGACTCGCGCGGCGCGGCCGTCGGCCGGGGCAACCTGCGCAACAACATCGCCTACACCGGTACGGCGACGTCGAACATGACCGGCACGAACGCCGCGTACAACTCCTTCAACCTCGGCGTCCCCCTGTCGGACTCCCAGTTCCGGAGCGTGTCGACGTCCGGCTGGGACGCGCCCCGCCAGGCCGACGGAAGCCTGCCCGTACTGCCCCACCTCCGTCTCGCGGGGAACAGTGCCCTGATCGACAAGGGCACCGACGTGGGACTGCCCTTCAGCGGAAGTGCGCCGGATCTCGGCGCCTTTGAGAACGACGGAAGGTGACATCGTGAGGCAAGGATCGCGTGTCGTTTCGAAGTACTGGAAGGTGGCCGCCGCCGCGTTGCTGTCCGTGGCGTTAGCGGCACCGCTCTCGGAGAGCACCGCTGCCGCGCGGACACCTGCGGCGCGGGCACCGGTGACGGGGGCACCGGTGACGGGGGCACCGGCGGCGGGGGCACCGGTGACGGGGGCACCGGCGGCGGAGCTGCACGACCAGGGTGCCGTCGCCGAACCGGTGGGGGAGCGCGGCCTGAAGTACCTGGTGTCCGACTACCAGACCCGCACTCCGTCGAAGTACACGGCGGACTCCTGGGCCCCCTTCGCCAAGGCGTTGACCCACGCGGGCCGTGTCGCGGGCGACACATCGGCCTCCACGTCGGCCGTCGCCGACGCGAAGACGGCGCTGATGTCCGCCGCTGCCGATCTGGTGGCCGCTGACGAGGGCACGTTCCAGACCATCACGAACAACACCTTCTGGAACGACACCAGCGGCAACCCCATCTATTCGCAGGGCGGTGGGGTCTTCAGGTTCGGCGACACCTACTACTGGTACGGCGTGCACTACACCGGCGCCGAGCTCTACCGGGCCAATCCGACGAGGAAGTACGACGGGAACGTCAGCTTCGTCTCGATCCCCGT
>NZ_JBIBEN010000051.1:0-9393 GCF_042955065.1 Streptomyces sp. NPDC012510 | reverse complement strand
GAGACGACACTCGGGTCCTGAGCATGCACAACCTCAGCCCACAGCACGAAAACAGTCCACCGACTCCGTCGGCGGACCGTCACGAAACTTCGAGGCTAAAGGCCTTCTCACATCACGGCCAGCGGTCGTGTGTCATGGCCGCCGTCAGTTCAGCCGCTCAGGACGAACTCTGTCGACCAGATGCACCAATGCTTCCTCCGGGCTTCCGCCGTAGACGGCGAGAAACGCATCGTAGGCGCCGTACGTCCGGCCCCCCTCGGCGACGAGGAGCACGAGAGGACCGGAAGCCGCGGTGCCCACGGGCGTCAGATTCTCTCCCGTTCGCTGCTCGTATCCCCTCAGCTTTTCGCCGTTGACGATGCGACTGGCGCGCTCGGCGTTCAGTTCGCATCTGTGCGTCCCTGGATCGAGCAGATGGCGGGTGTAGTCGAAGCCAGTTCCGTTGAATGCCTCGACGAAACGCAGCGCCGTCGGCGAGCAGTGGATTCCCAGCTCATCCCAGACATCCCTGATGTGTCGGATGTCCGCTTCGGAGGCCATCCACCGGGCGTCCTCCGCCACGATGTCCGACAGCCTTTCCGGCAGCCCCGCCTCGCGAGGACTGTCCGGCCGATCCGTACCCGAGCCGCCCCCTCCCAGAATTCTTCTCAACCCCTCTTGCACACCACGAAATAGGAATTCGCGAACGCTTCGGCCAGGGTAGCACCAGGAAGGCCGTCAAGCGTCACCGTCAGCATGGTGTTCGAGTTCCCCACTGCCTCCTGAGCACCATTCATCCAGACAGGGAGAACGTTCTCTGCGACATTCCTATTTGCGAGTGGACGCGCTGAGGTCTCACATGAAGCACATCTCCACATTCTTTTGCACGCAGACCCGGAGCACGACGACAAGATCACGAAGTTCTCTGATCTGATTCCCGCACTCAGAGTTCGGTTCCGGACTCGCCTCCCACTCCGTCAGGAAACCTTCAAGACGCGACAAGATCGGCCCGCATTCTTCAGGGGTGAGATTTCTCCCGTGATCGTCCGGGTGGTTGAGGAGCGGCTCGAGAACGGTGGCGACATCATCCCATGCGATTTCACCACCAAATCCCTGCATAGCATCCAGAGAGAACCCTTCCTCCGAAGCCAGACGCCTACGGAAAGCGGCGAACTCTCGATACGAAAAACACGCGTCCGGCCCTTCGACGTCCCAATCACCGGGAAACAGGCACAACCCCATAGGAACCCCTCTCCGAGACCAGGCGCGCCCCTCTTCGAATAACTGCGGACGAAGAGGGGCGCGCCGGTTCATCTGAACACTCTCACACGGGCATCACGACCTCGGGATCACTTCCCACGGGATGCCCTTCTTGTTGAACCAGGCCGTGAATTCGACTGGGATTGGATTCTCCAAAATGATTCGGTAGTCAATCCCCCGTTCCTGCGCGATCGAAAGCTTCTCCCCCTCTACACCCTTGAACTTCGCCAAGCGCTTGGGGTCAGCCAGCGTGTCCTCCCACAGAATCTTCCGGACTTCGCCTAGTACCACGTACCGCGACCTGTGGCACCGTCAACGAATGCGCCATCGTATTGACGGGTGTTTCCGCCGGATGCCTTCCTCTCGAAGAACCGGCCTACGCCACTGAGGTGGTCCACAAGGAAGTCCTCATAGGAGTCACCGGATTCCTGAGCCAGGCGGCCCCCTGGTCCCACCGCCTGAGGCACAGTTGTGGACGAGGACCGAAGCCTCACCCGCCAGCACATAGTACGTATGGGTGTCACTGACGGTGAGGTTGTGGACCGTGGCCGAGCTGTTGGTCCAGCGTTCCACCGCAGTGATCTGGACGAGTGCGCCCGCGCTGGTGCGCAGCCACTGGCCGTACTTCAACTCGGTGGCGTCGATCCACTCCCCGAGCTCGGGGACCCAGAAGGGATGCCGGTCGATCACCGTGATCGTGTCGGTCACAGTGCCCGCGTCGCCGTCAGTGTCGACGGTGATCTCGACCAGGTGCTTGACACCCTCGCCCTTGATCTCGGGGTGACCGTTTCCGTGGTGGTCTCGCCGGTTACGGGGTGGGGCGACCAGAAGGGGTGCTCCTGAGTAGCAGCGAGTTGCTCGATACCGTCATCGGTGGCTATGGACAGTTCGTTGAACTTCTTGTCGTCGCCTGTGCGGATGAGGCGCGTTACCTTGCGAGGTGCCACTTCGCCCGTTTCCGGGTCTGCGGCCAGCACCTCATCACCTACATCGATGTCCTCAATATCGCGAGTTTCGCCGTCCGCCATGAGGACATCGGTGTCTGCGAGGGCAATTGCATCCTCCGCTGGTTCCGCGCTTTCCGGTACCGGCCCCTGCTCTGCCTCCGACGCCTCCCTCTGATATTCCAGCAATCACATTGGCGCCAGCCCAGTTGCACGCCCGAGGAAGTCGCCGTACAACTGGCCGAATACGGCCGGGCCGGCGTGGACGAAGTTGTCCTCAACCTCGTCGGCGTGTATTCCGAACATGGCCAACCGGAGGCCGTGCAAGACCTCCAGGACATCCTCGCCTCGTGCCGGGGCCTGGAGAACGGTCACCCGATCCGGTAGGGCATCCCGGACCCGCCATGCGCCGCCCAGCCGCCCCACGAGAAGAGACACCGAGTGCCCGCCGACATCGCGCGCTGGCTGACCGAGCACGCCAGACCGCTCAGCACGCTGACACCGGGCGCTCCCGCCGACGACCTCGAACCGCTCCGCGACATCCTGCGCGGTGTGCGGATCGTCGGTCTCGGCGAATCCACCCACGGCACCAGCGAGTTCTTCCGGCTGAAGCACCGGATCATCGAGTTCCTTGTGCGAGAGGCGGGATTCGGCGTCCTCGCCATGGAAGCCAGCGAGTCCGCCGCCCACGCCCTGGACGCGTACGTGCGGCACGGCATCGGCGACCCAGCGCGGCTCGTCGCCAGGCTGGGATTTTGGACCTGGCGCACACAGGAGATGTTCGACCTCGTCGAGTGGCTGCGCGAGCACAACCGCGCTCTCCCCGAGGAACGGCGGGTCCGTTTCGTCGGCACAGACCCCCAGCGCAGCACCGACTCGGTCGAGGCAGTCGCCGCTTTCCTCCAGCGGGTCGCACCCGAGCGGACGGAGGAGATACGCGAACTCGATGTACTGAAGCAAGCTCGACCGGCGTCCCAGCCCGACTCACGACAAACGCTCATGCGCCGCGCCGAAGCTCTCGTCGACTTCCTGGAGGCCCTCCGCGAGAAGTTGCCCCAGCACACCGCGGACGAGACATCGGAACCGGCGGACGGCATCGACGAAGCCCTGGAACACGCACGGATCCTCGTGCGTGCCGCCGATCTGGTGACCCGCTCCCCGGACCAGCGCTCGGGCACGGACAGCGTATTCGCCGTACGCGACCGCTACATGGCCGAGGCCGTGGCACGGCTCGTGGACGACAACCCCGAGGCGCGGATCATGCTCTGGGCGCACAACGGACACATCGCGAAGAGCACATACGGCGAAAACGTGCCCGCGCTCGGCAGCGGGCTCCGCGAACGCTACGGCGACGCCTACTACGCGCTGGCCCTGCTCTTCGGTAAGGGCTCCTTCCTCGCACGGCGCGGTGACGATTTCCAGGGCTCGCCGGTTCGGCACCGCATCGGCACGGGATTCCGGTCCATCGAGGCACAGCTCGCCGACAGCGTCCTCGGTGACTACTACACCGACCTGCGAGCCGACGGTACCTCACCCGAGGACGCGCAGTGGCTGTATACCCCACATGCCCAGCGCGGCTTCGGTGCCAGTGTGCCGCGATTCTTCTACCGCTTCCATGTGGCGCCGCTGGTGCCGGTGCAGGACTACGACGGCATCGCCCTCGTCGCCCGCTCGACCTGCTCGCACCTGCTGCCGCCGCCGGAGGGGTGAGCGACGCCTTCACTCCTATGGCCACATGGCGAGCACAGCTTCAAGGGTCAACTTCCACATCGGCTCGGCTCCAGTACCGAAGGCCGCGGCGAGCGCGTATCCGATGGCTGCGTCGCGGGGCTCCGGGTCGGCGTCGATGCACAGACCGCACGTACTCAATTGGGTCGATTTCAAGGTCATCCGAAACACGAAACCCCAGGTCAAAGGCCTGACCTGGGGTTCACCATGGAGCCGCCTTCGGGATTCGAACCCGAGACCTACGCATTACGAGACCGTGAGCGGTCATCTTGCCTCGTACCAGTTGGTGCTGCCTTACGCTGTCCTGCCTGATCAGAGCGGCTGCGGGGTCCTGATCGGTGATGCCTCGTGCCGCGCCGTCCAAAGGCGTCTGGCCACCGGCTGGCCACCGGGGGCGTCGCTGAGCGGCGCAACGAGGTGTTGGGGTTGAGTTGTAGGTGACCTCCCACAAGCCACTGCTGGCCTTTCACCAGCCCGTCGGCGCCGTCCCGAGTCAGCGAGCTCTTTCAGCGTTGCCGCCCCAGTGTGAGGACGGCTGCGGCGATTGACGTCATTCGATTCGGGCTGCATCGCGGTCTGCGGAAGATCCGCCAGGACTTCAGCCTGGCGACTCGACCCTCGACCGGGGCCCGCGCCTTCGACAGCGCCCGATTGACGGTCTGTTGGGTGAGCTTCAGCTCGCCTCCAGCAGGCCGTCTGGCCGGTGTGGTTACCCACGCGCCGGCACCGATGTAGTCGCGATCGGCTAGAACCGGCACGCCTTGGTGCTCGCAGATCCTGATGATCCGGTGGGCACGGGCCGCGGTCAGGTCGTGACAGCGCCCCGGCAGGGTTGGGGACGGCCACAGCACCCGGCGGTGGGGACCGGTGACCACCTGCACGTTCACCCCATGGCGGCGGTGCTTGGCCGAATAGTCGGTCCGAGCGTCGCCGACCCGGTCGCACTCGCGAGGGTGCCGTCGAGCGGGACCAACTCGGGGTCCACCTCGCGCAGAGCACGCAGCAGACCGGGAGCGCGGATGTCCAGCAGATCGACGACCGCCTTGACGTAGGCGTGTGCGGTGCCGACCGAGACGCCGAATCCGGCGGCGATCTGTGCGAGCGGCTCGTGCTGGCGTAGGTACACCAGCGCGACCAGGGCACACGGATGTGGCGGGAGCTTACACCGCCGGTCACCCTCGGGGTGACGATGAGCATGGTGACCCACTCGATGAGCGCGTGGGCAGGTCGGGTACGGCAGGATGTGGGACCAATAAGGCCCCTGCGCCGACGGGTTGAGACTTCGAACACCTCCCTCAACGGCACGGGAGCCTTGTGCGTTGTGGCCACTGCTCCTGTCACTCCATCGGTGGCCACGCTGAAAGAGCGCACTGCGTGACCTTGTGCCGCCACCATTACGCCGTCGCACAAGCCCGCCACCAGCACCGACACGCTCTCCAGGACCAGCTATGACGGGAACCACAGATGCCGTGTCTGTGGAAGACTTTCACTTCAGAGGCGCCTTGCTGTGCGCGGCTGTTGAAAGCGCAGGTCAGCAGGCACCTCTCCCTATTTCTCCGTCCATAAGACGATCACCACGCGGTGGATCGAGGCTGAGACGTCGATCATCTGTAGTTCTGTCCTGGACCCTTTTCCTCCAGGGCGACCAGTGCAGACTGGCCGCCCTCAGGTGAAAAAGGGCGCCTCCGCAACGGAGTTTCGTTGCGTGCGGTTGCTCATCCATCCACCACGTTGAACCGCCGCGAACTGCAACACTTACGAGATCACCGCGAATTTACAATCGCCCTGCGATCGATCCCCCACGTCGACCGATCATCCTAGATTCAGTCTCGGTAGTTTTTGCGGATTTCCGTATGTGAGGACGCGATGGAGTCCGGCCCTCAGCTCGTTGAAGTCAACCCCCGATGCAATCCCCAACGGAATGATATTAGAAGGCAAGCTCAGTGCCTTAACGGCTTCGTCGTCAAAGCTTAGAGTCAGAAGGCCAGGCAATAGAGATACCCCTTTAAGGCCGCCATAGTGAACACCCCCGCTCTCATTTACGACACAGTAACTATCCGTTTCATTCCTGACATTCTGCTCGTCCGGTTGATCGTCCAGAAAACGCTGGAGGTCAAAATAGTAGCCGTTCGCCGCCGCGTCATCTCCGTCACCAATGAAGACCGAGAAAGTAACACCGGGAACTTCTTCCCCGACGACCAGTGCCGCGATCTCCCAATAGGGGGAAATGCTACTCATCCACTCCAACTCCATTCCTTACCGTTGTTCTTGTACACAAAGGTCACTCCCAATTCCTGTGCCGCTTTCTGCATCCTTCCTTGACAGGGGGTGCATGGAGGGTTCAGTCCGTGAATGGTAACCGTGTCGCCTGGGTTGATGGGTGCCAGCTTCGAGTAGGGATCGCCGTTGATATCCATGCTGGTGGCCCCAGACATCCGGATGGCACGGGCTTCGGTGTGGCTCGAAGTCTGACTCTCCTCAGGGGTCATACTGCCGCTTCTTAGAGAGTAGGTCACGACCAGCTGCCCGTCGCGTGTCACCTCAACTCTCGCCCAGTGGGTTTTCGTAGTGGTCTTTCCAGTGAGGGAACCCGCACGATCCCTTGCCTTCCGATCACCATAGGTAGGCTTGCCCGACTTCGTATTGGGCTTCGCAGCGAAGACCCCGCCCCTGCCGCTCCCGAATATTGCTGCTAGGGCACTAGGGACTTGGTAGGAGTCACTGGAAATATCATAGCCTTGACTAGCTATCCAGTTGTCGAACTGGGCGCCATAGTCACATCCTGGCTCGCCGGGACCTCCACCTCCTCGACAGTCGCCGTCAAAGATCCATCCGCCGTATTCGGCCATGTGGGGAACGTTCGAAACAATCCCGTAGAATGTCTCTCCAACGCCGGAGCAGATTCCAGACAGGGGGCCCCAGGAACCGCAGCCATTGTCTGGGTCACCAGGGCCTGGCTTCGCCCCGTCCCCACCGCTACTGGTGTGCCCGCCGCTGTTGGTGCTGGCCGTTCCGCCGGTGTTGCGTTCCCTCTCCGGATGGTATTTCGACTTCTTGGTGGGGACGCCGTTGTTGCAGTGATCGAGGATCCCTTCCTTGCATTCGTAGCTGCCGAGGCCGCTCGGATCGGAGAGGGTGGCGGGGTTGTTCTCGCTGTAGCTGTAGCCGTTGAGTGACTGGTGCTTGCCGGCTTCCAGTAGGGGGTCCACGCTGATGAACTGGCCCGTCTTCGGGTCGTACTCGCGTGCCCCGATGTGGGTCAGCCCCGTGCCCGCGTCCGCCGGCTTGCCCAGGAAGGTCTTGTCGTCCGGCCAAGGACCGGTCGCTGTACCGCGCGAGGCGCCGAACGGTGACGTGTACCGCTTCGTGACCGCGTACGTCGTGGCGTCGAGGGCGAGGCTGGACGTGCCGTGGTGGTCGCCGGCGAGGAAGCTCAGCTTCGAGCCCGACGTGCCCGCGGTCGCCGTGCGGACCGCGATCGTCTGGCCGTTGGCGGTGTAGTAGCGCGTGCCGGAGAGGGTCTTCGTCGTGCCCTTGACCGTGAGGCGGACTTCCGTGCCGCCCAGGTAGAGGATCGTGTCGCCGTCGCCCTTGGCGCGGCGGATCAGCAATTCCCCGTCGGCGTCGTAGAGGTAGCTCGTCTCCGCCGTGCCCTCGGTGGTCTTGACGAGCTTGCCCTCGCCGTTCCACAGGAGAGACTGCGTGGACTTCGGACCAGGGCGGGACGTGGTGTTGCCGTTGACGTCGTAGTCGTAGACAGCCGCCGTGGCACCCGTCGTGTTGTCCAAGGTGTGGGGCTTCTTGTCACCGGTCGCACTGGTGTCGTCGTACGTATACGTCGTCGTGCTGTCGCCCGTGCCGGCGTGCTTGGTGTCGGTCTTGCGCTGGCCGGCCGCGGTGTACGTGTACGACGTCCAGTACGGGGCAGCGCCGTCGATGTTGGACGCCGTGCGGCCGGACGTGGCGCAGTCGGCCGTCTTCGGGGTCCAGGACTGCGTCAGGCGGCGGTGGCCGTCGTAGGTGAAGCACTGGTAGTCGGGCTTGACCGTGCCGCCCTGGGTGGCTGCGTCGAAGATCGACGTGACGTTGCCCGCGTCGTCCTGGGTGAACTTCAGCTCCTGCGGCATGTAGCCGTGCACATCGTCAGTGACGAAGGAGCGGGTCAGGCGGCGCGTCCCGGACTCGTAGTCCCAGTTCAGGTAAGCCTTCTTCGCCGAGGCCGTGCCGTCAATGCCCACCGTGAGCTGACGCAGATCTCCCTGCGGGGAGAACACCGCGCCCTGCAGATAGCCGGTCGTCCCCGCCGACTCGATCTGCTGTCCGGTCGCGTTGTACTCGTAGCCGACCGACTCCGAAGGGAGACCACCCGCCGCCGGATGGGAGGACAGACTGATCGTCCCGTCCAGGCGGTAACCCGTCGCGAACGACAAGGTCTTCGGGACACCCGCCGCGACCAGCTCATCGCTCTCGGGGAGCAGGAGCTGGCTCTCCTTGACCTGGTACAGGGGGTCGTACGACGTGATCTTCTTCGTGTACGCCTTGCCGGGCACGACCGAGCCGCCGTCATAGCGGACCGCCGTGTCCAGCTGTCCCCTGGCCAGTGTGTCGAAGGTCCAGGCGGCGAGCTTGTTGGCGTCGGTCTTCGTGCCCTGCCACAGGCCGGTCTTGCGGTTCAGTTCGTCGTAGCCGTAGAGGAGCTTCTTGTTCTCCTCCTCGACGTTGAAGGTCGACTCGATGCGGTCGAGGCTGTCGTAGACCGACTTCGCCGTTCCCTTGTCGGGATCGGTCGCGGTGATCTGGCGTCCGAACAGGTCGTAGGTGTACGACCACACGCTCTGGTCCGGGCCGGTGATGGATTCCTGCTGGCCCGCGTCCGTGTACGTGTAGGTGGTCGTCGTGTAGTCCGTACCCGTCGGGTCCGGGCCCGCGTACTCGCGGCGCTCGGTCAGCTGGCCGAGGGCGTTGGTGATCACCGCGGTGGCCTGGCCGCCCGGCGGGGCGGACGAGGTGACCGTGTCACCGGTGTACGTGGACTCCGTGGTCCAGCGGGTCACGCCGTGCGTCTTCGTGACCGCCTTGGTGGCGCGGCCGGCACCGTCGAACGTCGTGTCGGTCTGGATCGGGGCCTGGCTGCCCTCCGTCTGCGCCGGACTGCTTGAGGGGGCGGATGTGTTGTCCCAGATGTCGCCCTGTGTGCTGACCGCCAGCCCTCGGCTGTCGTACCGGGTGAGAGAGATCAGTCGTCCGCCGACCGGGGTCGGGGTCTGGACCTGCCGGGTGCGCAGGAGGTTGTCGTAGAACTCGTAGGTGGTGTTGTAGCCGGAGCCGTCGCCCTTCAGTGCTGCGGTCGACACCCAGGACAGGTCCGAGTTGGTGATGTTGTAGGCGTAGACGTAGTTCGGCTTCTGGCTGAGGGACTTGAGGCGGTTGGGCAGCCAGACGCTGGTGACACGGCCGAGGCTGTCGTACTCGGATTCGGTGA
>NZ_JBIBEN010000050.1:0-9763 GCF_042955065.1 Streptomyces sp. NPDC012510 | reverse complement strand
CACAGCGGCCTTCCCGGCCTCGGTGTCACTCGTCACGTCAGTCATCAACTGTCGCTTCCAGCTCGGGAGTTACACCACTCACCGTACAGACCCCGTAAGCCCTTCGGCGCCGTAACAGGTAAAGCGCAAGCGCAGACAATGTGACGCCTGTCGTTCCTCTGCCCAGGCAGGGGAACGACAGGCCGCTCCACGTTGTGGAGCGGCCAAACGGTGAACCGCTCACTCCGGCGAAGCGATCGACGATGAAGTGCCTCACACGCGTCTTCGCAGGGGTTCCGTTCCTCGGCGCTGTCACGTTGGTTGACCGGGTGGGATGATCTTCAGGTTGATCGTGCGGGAGAGGGCTGTTCGTGGGGGCCGTGTCGCCGTCGTTCAAGGGGTACCGGTACCCGGTCGAGGTCATCTCCCGTTGCGTGTGGCTGTACTTCCGTTTCCCCTTCAGCTTCCGCGAGGTCGAGGAGCTGATGCTCGAGCGCGGGATCGTCGTCTCCTCACGATCCGCGGGGACGTCGGGCACCTGGACCAGATCAGAACCTGGTTCGGCCGACCGCTGTCGGGGAGCTCAGGGAGCCGCGGCGGCACGGGTTTCAGTCCCCAGGGTGAGGTCGAGGAGGGGTAGCAGGCGGTCCCAGTGGCGCTGTCGTCCGGCGGGGTCGAAGGCGTCGGTGTCGGACATGGTGAAACCGTGGACGGTGCCAGGGTAGATCTCGGAGGTGTAGTCGACCTTCGCGGTGTCCAGGGCCCGGTTGAGCTCGCCGAGGGCTTCGGGCGTCAGGTCGCTTTCAGCGTGGCCGAAATGGACCTGGGCGGCGATCCTGACGAAGGCACTCGGCCCGTCCGCGCCCACGGGGCCGTGGAATGCGGCCAAGGCGGCCACCTGGCCGGGGTGGGCGGCGGCGGTTCGCATCGCCAGGAGGCCGCCTATGCAGTAGCCGGTCACCGCGACCGGTCCGGCGCCGACCTCGGGCTGAGTGGTGAGGAACCCAAGGTAGGCGTCGGCGTCGCTCAGGACACGTTCGACGGTGTGCGCCCCGATCAAGGGCATGACCTGGGCCATGAGCGCGGGCCGGACCTCTTCTCCGATGTGCTCGGGAAGTTCGATCACCGGTGCCGGGCCGTGTCGGTAGAAAAGGTTGGGGACGAGCACGTAGTACCCGTGCCCGGCCAGTTCGCGGGCCATCTCCCGCAGCGCGGGCCGGATGCCGAAGCCGTCCGCATACATCAGCACCCCCGGGTGCCGCTCGCCGTGGTCGGGGAAGGCGGCGAAGGCGTCGGCCTGGCCGTCTGTGGTGGGGATCTGCAGGGTTTTGGTGGGCAAGAGCTTCCTTCTTTGGAGTTCACTCGATAAACGTTCGTCGCACTAACGTTTTCGGCGCGAGTGAACGTACATCGTTAGTCTGACGAACGCAATGCGTAGGATGGGCGCCATGATCAGAGCCGAAGCTGCGGATATGCCCGACGACGGCGCGCTCAAGACGCCCGACAGGCTGAGTCGGCGGGCGAGCCGATTGTTGTCGCAGCTGACTACGCGGTCGGACCGGCTGATCACCGAGGGCCTAGCCCGGGCCGATGCCCGCAAGTGGCACTACGCCGTGCTCGCCTCACTGCAGGAGCACGGGCCGGCCAGCCAGGCGGAGCTGAGTAGACGCTCCGGCATACACCGCAGCGACATGGTCGGCGTGCTCAACGAACTGGCCGAGCGTGACCTCGTCGAGCGGGCGCCGGATCCCGATGACCGGCGCCGCAACATCATCACGATCTCCACCCGAGGCCGCCGTCACCTACGCCGCCTCGACAAGGTCCTGGACGACCTCCACGACGAACTGCTCGCACCGCTGAGTCGGGCCGAACGCGACCAGTTCGTGCAGTCACTCACCCGCTTGCTGGACCACCACACCCGGACCTCCTGACCCCGCGTTCCTACCGAACCCACGGATACACCCAACTGATGCACACGGACCGATCCGCGAGTTCCCGCTGAACAAGCTTCAGTTCCGCTGAACCCACGGGCCTCACCGGGTGTGAGTAGTTGAGGTACAGGAAATCCCGGTGAGAACGATCATGGTCGGCTAGCACACCGATCGGCGGCTCCGCTGGGGTTCGCGGATTGATCGCAGGGCGGGCGTCGGTGCTGGCTACGGTCCACTTTGTGCCGGTGGAATTTCTGACTGACGAGCAGGCCGAGGCGTACGGGACGTTCGCCGAGGTGCCCACGCGCCCGGAGCTGGAGCGGTTCTTCTTCCTCGATGATGACGACCGCGATCTGATCGCGCTTCGTCGTATGGACGCGCACCGGCTGGGGATGGCGGTGCAGTTCTGCACTGTCCGCTACATCGGCCGGTTTCTGGGTGAGGGGCCCCCGCGCGGTGCCGTGGGAGGCCGTGGAGTATCTGGCCGGGCAGCTCGGCATCGAAGACACCTCGTGCGTGAAGCGGTACCTGGAGCGCAGATCGACGGTGTACGAGCATGCGGCGCAGATTCAGGAGCGGGTCAGGTATCGGGACTTCACCGACCGGCGGTGGGGCCGGGAGTTCCGCGGCTTCCCATACGGACGGGCGTGGACGCACGCCGAGGGTCCGGTGGCGCTGTTCAACCACGCGGTGACGTGGCTGCGGAAGAGCCGCGTGCTGCTGCCCGGCGTCTCGGTGCTGGCCCGACAGGTGTCGGAGGCCCGCACGGCGGCCGAGCGGCGCCTGTACGAGGCGGTGGCCAGGGCCACCGCCCGCGCCGATCCCGCGCATGACCGGACCAACGTCACCGAGCACGGCCCTCGATGAACCCAGAAGATCGAAAACACTGACAAGCGCACCCCAGATCCGCTACGGAGAGCTACTCGTCACTTCGCGGCAGCTTCGGGAGAACAGGGCCATCTGGAACTGCAGCCGGTCCGTCCAGCCATCCCTGAGGTCGTCCTCGCCCAGGTCGTCCGGGCCAAGTCGGGGCTCGGACGCCGGCGCGTCCAGCCAGTCGGCCGGAACATCGGGACGGAGTCCGTAGGCCGCCTGCACCGCGGCGATCGCCTGCTCGCAGCTGTCGATCTCGGTATCGACGGTCAGCCGCACGTCCCGCCCGAGATGACCAGCCGCTTCTTCGAACCCGTCCTTCTGACCCTCGCCGCGCTCGCCATCCGAGGCCACGTCAAACGGTGACCACGTATGAAGCAGGGTCTCCCATCTGGGCCATGGCCGGATGGTGACAGCGGGGTCTGACAGCGCCCGCCCGACATCTGCACGCGTGAGCGGTTTCTCGCACGGTCGTCCGAAGCCGACCCGGGGATTGGGGTGGCCGCTGTCGAAGCCGTGGTCGAAGCCCTTGCGGACGGGGTCCAGTTCGGTTAATGCGACGCAACCAGCCCCCACAGGGCGGCAACCGCAAGGGAGCGGCTTCGATGGTGCGCGAGGCAGGTGCGGGGCGTCAGAGGCCTGTCCGGTCCAGCGACGCCCCGCACCGTTCCTCATGGGCTGGCGATCAGGTTTTTCACTTCGGGCGGCAGTTCATTTCCGGAGTAGACAGCGACGAACTGCACGTCGTCGGGTGAGTCCCCGACGGCGATGGCCACCTTCGGAGAGATACCGTCCACGGCGTAGGCGGTCTCCGTCGTGGACGGCTCCTCGTCCTGGCCGCCGGTGTCGTCACACGGCGGTTTGGTCGCTGCCCCGAGTTTGATGCCGACCGTGAACTCCGCGTTGGCGACATCCCGGTAGGTGCGCCCGTCGTAGGTCACCTGGTAGACGCACGACGCCGCGTCCTCCGCGCTGTTGCCCTCTGACGTGCAGGCGGCCACTGACGCCGCTACGGCTGCCGTCTGTACCGCGGTCACGGATCGCTTGGCCCAACTCATGAACAGCCTCCTCAGTAGATGCTGCGAAGGGCGAGGACGTCGCCCTTGCCGAGCGTCCTGGCTTTCGTGTTGCAGGTGAACGAGTTGGTGTACATGGTGAGGTTTTCGTGTCCCGAACCGACGTGTCGCAGTCCGAAGACGTGTCCGGCCTCATGAGTACCGACGGAGCGGATGTGAAGCTTCCCCCGCGAGAAGGCGCTTCGTACGTTCGACTTCGACGCGAACTTCGCAATCGACCCTTGAGCTCGTCGAGGCCGCCGACGAAAAGCTGCTGACCAATACCATCGCCCGCTACGGACGGGTCGATCTTCTCTGCATTGACGAGCTGGGCTACATGGAGCTGGACCGGCGCGGCGCCGAACTGCTGTTCCAGGTTCTGACCGAGCGTGAGGAGAAGAACAGCATGGCCATCGCCTCCAACGAGTCGTTCTCCTCGTGGACCAAGACGTTCACCGACCCCCGGGCTCTGCGCGGCCACCGTGGACCGCCTCTCGTTCGGCGGCAACATCCTCGAGACCGGCAGCGACTCCTACCGCCTGGCCCACACCAAAGCCCGCCAACAGGCCACTTGCAGCCTGTTGATCGACCACCCCTGCAGGCCGACGTCCAAACATGCATCATGATCGGATACAGGCAGCTCATGAAGCGGGAGAAGATGATGGCGGCTCCAACAGAAACTGGAGCGCACGGGAATACGGGCTCGGCGGGTGCTTCGCAGCCATCCAGCGGACTGATCATCTTTCTGAACGGCACCTCGAGTTCTGGGAAGTCGAGCATCGCCAAGGCGCTCCTCACGGTCTTGGACGATATGTACTTCCACATGCCGGTGGACATGCTCGATGCCATGCGGTCGCAGCGGGCTATCGCTCCGGACGAACTGCCCTCGGTGCTCAGGCGTGCATTGATGGGCTTCCACCGTGCGGTCGCCGGTATGGCTGCGGGCGGCAACAACGTCGTGGTGGACCACGTCCTGAGCGAGCCGTGGCACCTGCTCGACTGCGTCGCGCTCTTCGCCCCCGAAGACGTGGTACTGGTCGGAGTGCACTGCCCTCTGCCGGAATTACAACGGCGCGAGCAGGAGCGCTCAGACCGCGCACCGGGGCTGGCCGCACGCCAGATCACCCAGGTCCATGCCCACGGTCTCTACGACATCGAGTGCGACACGAGCACCGCCAGTCCGGCCGACTGCGCTCAGCAGATCAAGAACTTCCTGCCGCACCGCTCGACGCCCAATGCGTTCGAGAAGCTCAAGGCGAATTCCTCGGCCAAGCAGCCACCTGCTGCTTGACCCCCGGCCCGCCCGAATGCCCGGCTTCGTCGAGCACGGACAACGGCGGGGCCAAAATACGGGTCTGGCGCAAGTTCCGTGGAGCATGCACGGTGAGTAATCGGTTGGGGTGGCAGTTCTGACTGGCTAGGCTCCGATGCCATGAGTGGTCCGGTATTGGTGATCGAGTTGACGGAGGCGGTCCCGCACTCGGCGATCCAGCGACTTCGCGAATTCCTGTTTCGCTCATCGGCGCGTTTTGAGGAGAAGCGGGTCGGCGAGTACGACCTGCACGTTCGTGCGGACTGTCTCGGCATCACGGACACCGCGGGTGTCGACGGGCATCGGCCCATCCTGGTCTCTCTCATGGGGCCCGGTATCGGTGACGAGGCCACCTTCGATGCCGAGCACGCCGACGAAGCCGGCCAGGAACCTCTCATCGGCTTCACCTCGACCCACGCGGTCGACGTCATCGCGTTCTGTAACAGTCCGGTCGACCACGCCGTCGCAGCCCTGTTGACCGCCGCCATCATGGACGTGATCGGCGGCGTCGCCAACGCCGAACTGCGAGAAGACCAGGTGCCGATCGTCGCCGACCTTCCGGGCATCATCGCAACGACGACCGATCCGTGGCCTGCCGCGTACGGCTCAGCGGAGTTCCTCAGAGCGTGGAGGGAACAGCCCGGTTTCCGGCTGCAGAAGTAGCCGGAACACATCCGGTCGGCTCACGCGAGCAGCACCCGCTTGCGCAACAACGTGAAGCCGGCGCGGCCGAACATCTGCCGCTTGAGCATCTTGATCCGGTTGACTGCCCCTTCGACCGGGCCGGAGTTCCAGTCGGTGGTCAGTCCCGCGGTGACCGCGTCGAAGTCACTGTTCAGGCCGATGGCGAAGGTGCTGATGCCGGGCAGCTTCGAGGCGCCTGCCTCGGTGATCCAGTCGGGCAGGTCCTCGCCGCCGAGCGTGGTGAGCATCTCCGCAAAGGAGCTGGTCAGCTCTGCCGCGGTGCGGAGTTCGGGACAGTGCGTCAAGGCGCTTTTGCGGAGTAGTTTTTCCTCTTCTGTCAGTGTTCCGGGGTGGCGGCGAGCCATCCGGTGATCTCCGGTACGGACGGCAGCGGCGGAGCGGGGGCAGGCCGCGCGGTCTGGGGGAGGTTGCGGCGGGCCCAGTCGCGGACGGTGGAGTACGAGCCGCGGAAACCGCGTTCGGTGATCTCCCAGTGGAGAGCGAGCACGGCGACGCGGCCCTCGGTCTCCGCCCAGCGTTGTTCGAGGTAGGAGACGTAAGGGGCGAGTTTGCCGGGGCGTCGGGGTTTCCGGCCTTTTGACCATGTCTTGCCAGCGGGCGGCGCGGGCGTGTCGCTGGACGGTGTGCCGGCCCCAGCCGAGATGTCGGGCGATGTGCCGGATGCCCATGCGCTGGCCGAGGAGCTCATGGACGAGCTCGTGGTGCTCGCGGGCGCGTTGCGCGTCCGGCCGGGGCCTGGGCCGCCTCGCCAGTGTCGTCCGGGCTGTCGGTCTCGGAGCTGGCGGGGGTTTCCCATGCCGGTTCGGGCTCGACCGGTGCCTGCGGGCATTCGTGCAGGCAGGAGCGGTGGGCGGCAACGGTCTTCTCCACGGCGGCCGTGTGGTTGTTGGGTCGGACCGGGGCGCCCTGCCGGGATTGCCCCCGATGGGTTTCCCCGGCCCGCCCGCCGAACGCGGCGTGCCCGTCTCCGAGCACCGGGCTCTCCACGAGATCATGCCGTTGGGATCGGGTCGGACAGGGCGTCCGGCCAAGGGCTGGGGATGCTGTTGCCCTGGTGGGCCTTGTCCCTAAAGGGTGGACACCTGTTCGTGTCGTTATGCGGCGAGTGTCAGGGTAGCTGACTGCTGTTCGTAGGCGATCGGTGCCTTCTGTCCGTTCGCCGAGTGCCGTCGGCGGGTGTTGTAGCGCGTGGTCCAGCGGAAGACCGCCAGGCGGCAGCCGCGGGTGCCGTCGAAGCGGCGGGCACCGCGTAGTGTCTCGCGTTTGAGGGCGGCGTTGAATGACTCGGCGAGCGCGTTGCCCACCAGGCGGCGCGAGAAACAGTCGATCACCGTCGCCAGATACAGGAACTCGCCGTCACCCACCGGCAGGTATGTGATGTCTGTGTGCCACGAACGCAGGAAGAGGGGTTCTGGAATGTAGTCGGCACCTCTTTGAAATGCGGTGCTGCGTGAAAGATGAAGATAGGCCCTTCGGAGCCGCCCTGCGGGGGGAGGCTTCAAACCGCCACATGCCGCGTTGGCTGAAGACCGTCGTGGTGAGCGATGTGGAAAAGGCGCCTATGAGGCGTCAGGTGGGGAACAGGAAGGCGAGCGCAAGCGAATCGCTGATGACGTGTCGAAAACTGGCGCTTGCGCAGCCGCAGCCCGGCGGCGCCGAACTTCCGCATCACCCGTCCGACGCGCTTGTGGTTCACGCGTTCGCCCGTCTCGCGCAGCTCAGCGGTGAGCCGCGGGCGGCCGTAGGTGCCGTCCCATTCGGCATGCACGGCGCGGATCCGCTCGGCGAGCGCGACGTCGGCCTGCTCACGCGCGGCGCGAGCCGCGCGGCCGGTCCGCCACTTGTAGAAGCTGGAGCGGGCGATCTCCAGCACCTGACACAACCGCTTCACGCCCCAGGCGCGGTGGTGGTCCTCGACGAACTGGAAGCGGCAGGTCACCAGGTCATCTCTTGTGCGAAAAACATCGTGACCTTGCGCAGGATGTCACGCTCAGTGGCCAGCTTCTGGTTCTCCTTGCGCACCGTCGCCAGCTCCCGGCGCAGGGCCTCGTTCTCGGCCTGAAGCTCTTCGGCCGTCGGCGGGGGATCCACCGTGTTCTTCTCCGTGCTCGTGCGCGTCGTGCTGCCCCCGCCGTGGCGGGCCCGTTCGGCCCGTACCCAGTTACGCAGCGTCTCGCGGCTGATCCCCAGGTCCTTGCCGATGCCCTCGAAGGTGTGGCTCGACTCCGACAGGTACAGCGCGACGGCGTCCGCCTTGAACTCGGGCGAGTAGACCTTCATCACCATAAAAGATGCCTCCTACCCGGCCCCTGCCGGGGCCATGCTCAGAGGTGTCCACCACTCGGGGACAGGTCCCGTTCTCGCGGTGCCCTCCGGGAGGGCGGTCGCCGACGCGTTCGTGCGGGCCATGCGGATCCACGGAGTGCCGGCTGAGGTGCTCACGGACAACGGCAAGCAGTTCACCGGCCGCTACACCCGGCCCAGGCCCGCGGAGGTGCTGTTCGAGCGGGTCTGTCGGGAGAACGGGATCGGCGCCAAGCTGACCAAGCCGTACTCGCCGACCACCACCGGCAAGATCGAACGCTGGCACCGAACCTTGCGCAGGGAACTGCTCGACGACTGTGGGCCGTTCGCGTCTCTCGCGGCTGCCCAGGCTGCCATCAGCGAGTGCGTTCGCACCTACATCCACCTTCGCCCGCACCAGGCCCTCGACATGGCGACGCCGGCCAGCCTGTTCCGCCCCAACCCTCAGCCCGAACCGGTCAAAGTCGTGCCCGCTCAGCGGTCTGAGGCCGTATCCGTCCCCGCTGAGACGGCTCCGGCTGCACTGGTGCTGCCGCCCTCGGCCGGCGCGGTCGAGTTCGACACCGTGCTCCCCGCCAGCGGCCAGGTCGGCATCATCCCGTCCGTCCAGCGCATCCGCTTGGGCGCCGGGCGGGCGGGCCTGCGAGCCCGCATCTGGGTCGATGAGAACACCGTCCACGTCCTCATGAACGGCGAGGTGGTGAAGACGGTCCCGTCCAACCTCGACGCCGAACACCTTCACCAACCAAGCTCCGCGGCGCCCGCCCGGCGGGACCACCGCCAGCTCTTCCAGCCGTCAGTCGCGTGGGCGACCTCCCGCCGCACCAGGCGCTCGAAGTCGAACGCACCGTGGACCCAAACGGCTGGATCAACCTGGCTGGCCAGCGGGTGAAAATTGGTACCGAGCTTGCTAACCGGGTGATTACCGTGCGACTCGACGGGCCCCTCCTCCACGCGGTGCACGACGGTCTCCTGGCCAAGACCCTGCCCTCACCGTTCGCAAGCGGAGAGCGCCCGCGGCTCGTCGGCGCTCGTGTCGCCGCGACGCAGCTTCCGCCGGCCCCGGCCGCCGTCAGTGTCGAACGCAAGGTCCCGACCGACGGCGTCGTGATGGTGGCCCGCCAACGCCTTCGCGTCGGACGCACCTACGCGGGCCGGATCGTCACCATCTACGTCGAGGACACCCACTTCCGCGTCACCTACGAAGGCGCCGAAATCTCCCTGCACGCTCGCAAAGGCCAGCGCCCAGTGACCCGCTGGAAAGCCAAGATCCACGCGCCGAAAATCTGAGCGCGCCAAGACTGCGTGTTCTACGTTGATCGACATGAGCGCCTCGGGCCGGGCCTACCGCTATGTCGGGCCGTACCATGTGATCGCTGCCGTCCAGTCAGCGGACAGTGGTACCACGATCCGCATAGCCGCCGACTTCGCAGATTGGGTGGTAGCCCGGACCGCTGAGGAACTGGACGAGCCGTTCACCTTCGTCGTCGGCACGGACGGCGCTCTGCGACTAGGGTCTGTTGCGGAAGTGCTGGTCACAGCCACTCGTTAATGGCTGCGACCAGCACGGTCGCTTCGAAGCGGACGGCGAGCTTGTCGTAACG
>NZ_JBIBEN010000049.1:0-10913 GCF_042955065.1 Streptomyces sp. NPDC012510 | reverse complement strand
CCGTTCAAAACGAGAGATGCGTTCTCGTACTTCCAGCACAGGTCGAACTTGTCGTCCTGCCCGTCGTCGTCACAGGAGCCGTACTTGCGCTCGACGTAGGAGGAGGTCAGGTCGAAGCCCTCGCCGACCTGGCTGCTCTGGTTGTTGGTGTTGGCGGTACGGCCGTCTACGGCACCGGAGTCGTAGGAGATCGACAGACCGGGGGCCGGCCCGGATGCGGCCGGTGGCGTGCGCAGGGGATAGGACCAGGTGAACGTGCCGGACGAACCGCCCGCCTCCCAGGTCGAGGAGGAGGACAGCGGCGTCGCCTTGTAGTCGCCGCCGCCGGACTGCGTGCCGGCGGCCAGAGCGAGGACCATCGTCTCGGCGCGGGAAGCAGCGGGTTTGAAGGTCAGCGTCGACGAAAGGTGCTCCTCCGCACGGTCGTTGACCGAGGCCAGAGGCTTGGGAGCACGACATTTCCCGGTGTCGCTGTCGCTGAGCAGGCACGCCGGGAACTTCAGCAGGTTCAGCCGACCGGCCCAGTCACCTCCGTAGGCCGAGGCGAACGCCGAGTAATCAAAACCGAGTTGAGCCCTTCCGCCCGTCTTCGGGGCGGTGACCTTGAGTACGACCCCCTTGATACCGAGCTTGTTCGCGGTCTTCTGGTCGAGAACCTCAACCTTGACGGAGCCCGCGCTGCGCGGTTTCTTCTCGGCCTTGGTCGCCTTCGGTTCCGTAAGCGTGACGGGCAGCGAACCAGGGGTGCCCTGGGCCTTGCCCGATCCTTCCAGCGAGAGTGTCGCCGAGCCGCCGACAGGCCAGGTGACCTTTCGCGCGCGGTCCTGACCGGCGCGCTTCACCGCAGCGCGGTTGGCGACCTCGGTCTTCTCGGCGAGCTCCGCGACCTTCTTGTTCGTCTTCACCGTCCAGGGGGAGACCTTGGTCGCCTTCGGCGCTTCCAGATCGGGCCTGCCCAGCGGGTCCGCTTCAGCCG
The DNA here is from genome assembly GCF_042955065.1 of Streptomyces sp. NPDC012510. Taxonomy (NCBI): domain Bacteria; kingdom Bacillati; phylum Actinomycetota; class Actinomycetes; order Kitasatosporales; family Streptomycetaceae; genus Streptomyces; species Streptomyces sp. NPDC012510. The sequence continues at coordinate 9,937 of NZ_JBIBEN010000049.1, read as the reverse complement.
CGAACACAACCGGTGTCAGCAGGCCGGGCAGCATCGCGAAACCCACCACCGAGGCGATGCGCCTCGTCCAGACACGTCTGCCAGAGGTGGCTGTCCCCGCTCCGGACGAGCCTGGGCCGAACTGGGTCATGACAAGTCTCCTTGCGGCGGCAGCTCAGCTGAAACGGCCGCGCACCGTTGAAGGTCGATGGAAGAGAGAGCAGGGAAGCCCGCTGGGCGTGCCCGCGCGAACTACATGGACGGCTCGGCAATCTGGCTCTGCACCCGTTCCTTCGGCATGGCACCGGACCACACACGGAACTTCGCCAAGTCCCCCGGCAGGTAGTGGCCGGTGGTGCCGCCCGCCGAGCCCCGACCGACCGAGAGTGTGCCCGAACCCTGCTGAGCGGTTTCCAGCCCGTCGTCTTCCTCGCTCTGCTGGGGGAATTGACCGACGTACAGCTGGGCCACCCCGAAACCCTCTGTCCCGTCAGAGGCGCTGAAGGGCTTCACGGCATCGAAGACTCCGGTGACATCGACCCATGTGCCGAACTCGTTTTCGCCGATCAGCTCCTGGGCCACGGAGACGGCGCTGTCGACCGCCTTTCCGGTTGAGTCAACTGCCGTCCGACCGAACTTCCACTGGTAGGCGCCGTCCGCGGCCTTCTCGACCCACAGGGCCCAGGAGGACTCCTTGCCCGCCAGGGTCGCCTGTGCCGCGACGATTCCTCGGTAACCGTCTGGCTTCGAATCCAGCAGTGCCCGGTTGAGCCGTACGCGTGCGGACACTGTGAAGGATCCGGTCTCGTCGATCACGGGGCCCGGCCTCGACGCGTATGCGGAAGTTCCGTTGAGCACGAGTGCCGTGGCATCCTCACCGGCCAGCTCGGCGTCGCCGGCCAGGGGCAGCCCACCGCGTTGGTACGGGAACGAGGTGCTGGCCGGGTTGTCGGGGTCCTCCGGGCTCTCCGGGACCTTCGTACCGGACGAGATGGTGGCGTCCCAGTGGGCGACGAGTTCGTTGGTCGGCAGCCCGGCCTTCCTCAGTTCCTGTTCCACGCGGATCTCGTCGTCGGCCAGGGCGTACTGCCACACCGCGACCTCGTCCACCCGTCCACGGAAGTACTCGCCGTACGCCCCGCCCACCTTCGAGACCCCGAACATCAGGTTCCGGTCCGCCGCCCAGGGCGTGTACGTCGACGCGGAGTGGGACAGCACAACCGGATCGCCCTGCGGCTTTCCGTTGACGTACAGCTGGATCGTGTCGTTGGTCTTGTCGGCGTCCTTCTTCGCATCGAAGACCGCGGCCAGGTGGGTCCATACCCGCAGCGGAGGATTGGCCTGATCGGCCACCGAGCGGATGTAGACGGGGCTGTCCTTGTCCTGGTCGGTCCGGTTGAACACCCACTTCTTGTACGTGGACGAGTAGTAGAGCGTGAACGCCGATCCTCGGTCGCCGGGTGCGGACAGCACGGTCCTGTTCGCGGAGGCGTCCGTGAGGTACGTCCACGCCGACAGGGTGAAGGAGTCCTGGGTGTTGACGGCGGGTCCGTCGGTCGACGCGTAGCCGGTCTGCTTGGCCGGGTCCGTGCTGTCGTTGAGCCAGAGCGAGTAGTCACCGGCGCCACGGCGTGCCATCGTCGACCAACCGGTGCCGGCCGTGTCACGCAGCACGGCCTTGTGGCGTGTTCCGACCTCGCCGGTGTCCTGGGCATCAGTCGCGTCCGATTCCGGCGTGCCGTCGTCGAAGCGCCAGCGGCCCGTCGGGCCTGCCGGCAGTCCCACCTTGAGTACGAACTCCGCCGGTGGTCCCCAGCGCACGCGCCCGTCCTTGTCCAGCTTGAGGTCGCTGGCTTCCACCGAGAGGGTCTGAGTACCGGACAGGCCGGGGGTGATGTCCTTCCGCGTTACCGGCGCGTTGGTCGTCGCGGCATTGACCTGCTTGGTGGCGCTCGCACCCATGGAGAGGAACCGCCAGCGGTAGGCCTTTACATCGTTGTCGGCGGCGTTCGGCCGGAAAGTGAACGTACCCGCCACTCCGGGAGCACCGTGGGGAGCACAGTCATCGACCGTGCACTCGGTGTACGGCTGCCCGGACACGATGGTCGGAGCCTTGGGCGCGGTCGAGTCGATCCGCAGATAGCACCAGGAGGAGTACGGCGAGAACAAGTCGCCGGACCTCCCGTCGTAACTCCAGTGGGACTGGGTGCGGGCCCGGAACCGGTACAGACCTCCGTCCGACCGGTTGGTCGTGGTGATCGACAGGAGCTTTCCGTCCGTGGCCCATCCGCCGTCCGGCCGGTATCCGCTCCACACCTGCGACCACGTGCCCTTGGCGGTGTCGTTGCTGGAGCGCTGCATGACGAACTCTGCCTGCAGGGCGGGCGTCGTCTCGTCCGCACCCGGCTGCACCAGGGTCTGCACGCGCGCGTGCAGGCTCGGCGTCAGCACGGTCACCGTCAACGGATCCGACAAGGGGCGGCACGGCCCGGTGCTGTTGCCGGTTCCGGGAACCGCGCCCACGGTGGTGGGCACCCCCGGCTTGTGCACGTACCAGACTTTGAGCTCGGCATTGTTGTCGAACCGCTTCCAGGCGCGCGGCTCGGTCTCGTCCTTGGCCCGCAGCATCAGCGTCAGCCGGGGGAACTTGCCCGCGGCGAAGGCCCTCACGGTCGAGGTGAGATTCTCGTCCGCCTCAGCGGGGTTGTCGTTGAACTCGACCCACGCGTTCGGCTGCTCAGGGCTGCACAGATCGCCCCGCCCCGCCGAGACGTACCTGTCGCCCATCTGGTCGAGTTGCTTGGGGCCGGGCCAGCGAGTGCCTTCCGAGATGTTGTCCGTACGCTCCAGGTCCACCCAGTACGGAGTGCAGTTGAACGACCAGGTCTCCTTGGCCCGGAACGTCGCGTCCAGCACGTGCTTGCCGGCGAGCTTGCCGGGGCCGAACTCGAAGTACATGCGGTCCGTGTAGCCGGGGCCGCAGGCATAGCCGTCCGCGACACCGCACCGGCCGACCCCCTTGGGCTCGGTGAACTTCCAGAACTTGTCGCCGTCCGACGACAGCTTCGTCCACTCGGACACGCCCAGCCCCACGGGCGGGTCGATGAAGACCGGGTAGACCGTCTCCTCGCCCCGGAGCAACTTCAGGTCCGGCTTCACCGAGACGGTGCCGTCTCCCACGGCGACCGGCAGTTCCGCCGTGGCGTCCCCCTCCCCGGGGTGGGAGGTGTCCTCGGGAGCGGTTTCCGTCCCGGACTCCTCAGCTACGGCCCTGGACAGGAGTTGGGTCTGCGGTCCGGCCTCCGGATCGTCTCCCGCCGAGTCCCACATCTGTCCCGCGGGCCCTCGGAACACCGCGTTGCCATCGGCGTCGACAGCCCTCAACCCGCCGCCCTCGCCGGGGACGACACTCAGGCCGGACCCGGTGGCCGTGAGGCTGATGTGCTCCAGCTCAGGACTGGCAGCGGCTTCAGCGGACCGGACCACGAGCACCTCGCGGTACCCCTCGGCCGTCGCCGTCATCTGCAGATCCACGCCCTTGACCGGCACGTTCGCGTACGTCGCCGTGGCGCCGTCCAGCGTGGGCGCGGGGAGCGAGGTGGGCCAGCCCATCCTGAGCTCCTGGCCGTCACGACCGAGGCGCAGCAGCCCGGATCCCTCGCCGCCACCCGAGAAGGCCATGTCGACCACGGCAGCCTTCGGTCCGACCGTCCCGTCGGAACGTTCCTCCAGCGTGACGTCGACGTCTCGCCACGTGCCGTCCTCGGCCCGTGCGCGCTGCGGTTGCGTCGACTGGGTGAGGGCGAAGGTTCCGTCGGGGTTCGCCACGGTCGTCGTGTACTCGGTCCGCTCGGACGGCACTTCGACCGGTTCACCGGTTGCCACCGCCCGCTCCGAGGCCGACTGCTCGGTCAGCGGCGCTTTCGGGGTGTCGGCCAGCGCATCGCCGGCGGCCGCCACAGACACAACAGGCAACAGCGACAGCAGTGTCGCAGCCGCCGAGATCCCACTGATCACCCGACGCGAACGACTTCTTCGCATCTGAACATGGCGATGCCCCCGCCTCAACCCCACGACCCCACCCCGTAGTCACAGAAGTCACAGAACCTTCAAAGGTTCCGCTACCTAACGCCGCCTCAGCTCCCCGCGTCAATGTGAACTGCATCACAAAGATGATCGTCGGGTGGCCTCTGAACTGGGAGGACCGCCCGCCGCGCTCATCGCACCAAAGGAGGCGGGAACTCCGTTTGCAGTCACGCTTCGTACACAGGGGTGAGGTTGAACGCACAGAACGCGCCATTCTTCAGCGACCGCTTGAGCAAATACCTACGCCTGGGCGAGACCGCACTCCACCCCGTCGACCACATCAACTTCAACTATCGCCGCACAGGCGGCCGTCGGATGGGCGGCCAGATCACGCCAATCAGCAAGTCGCCTGGCGCAACCCGGCGTTACCGATGGTGATGGGTCGTACGCGAGGGTCCCAGGGCGTGCGACGTGACAGAAAGCGTCGCCCTGTACAGGGATGCCCTGTACAGGGATGGCCTGTACAGGGATGGCCTGTACAGGGCGCCCCTTCCGGAAGGCTTCACGTCACCGCATCAACACCCCCGCTCCCTCCCCCATCTCCTCCGAAGGCACCGCAACCAGCCCCAACTCGGCCGAGGAGGCGAGCAGGCGGTGGGCCGGGAGGATGCGGACCGTGTAGCCGAAGGCGCCTGTGCGGTTCAGGGAGAGCGGGCCCTCGTAGACCCAGCGGCCCTCCTCGTCGGGGCCGGAGGTCGGCTTCAGCGGGGCGGCCGTCGCGTCCGTGATGCGGTCCTCGGTGTCCACGCGGCCGGAGACCGCCTGGACCTCGACGTCGTCCGGGGCGAGGTCACCAAGGCCCACCCGCACGCGGAGCACGAGCGTCCCGCCGAGTTCCGCCGCCGAGCTGGACGGGGACGCCGAGGTCTCCACATGGTCGACCCTGACGCGGTGCCAGGCACCCCGCACCCGTGCCTTCCACGCGGACAGCTCGCGGGCCGTGTCCGGGGTCAGCGACCGGTGGGCGCGGGCGGCCGGGGTGTACAGGCGGTCGACGTACTCCCGGACCATCCGCCCCGCCAGCACCTTCGGCCCCAGATGTGTGAGTGTCTCGCGGACCATCTCGATCCAACGGTCGGGCAGGCCGCCCTGGCCGCGTTCGTAGAAGCGGGGTGCCACTCGCTGTTCCAGCAGGTCGTAGAGGGCCGTCGCCTCCACGTCGTCCCGGCGGTCCTGGTCCTCGTCCGTCGCCGTGCCGTCGGCCGTCGGGATCGCCCAGCCGAAGTCCGGCCGGAACCATTCGTCCCACCAGCCGTCCAGGACGGACAGGTTCAGACAGCCGTTCAGCGCCGCCTTCATGCCCGACGTCCCGCACGCCTCCAGCGGGCGCAGGGGGTTGTTGAGCCACACGTCGCATCCCGGGTACAGCTTCTGCGCCATCGCCATGCCGTAGTCAGGGAGGAACACGATCCGGTGACGTACGCGTGGGTCGTCGGCGAAGCGGACCAGTTCCTGGATCAGGCGCTTGCCGCCGTCGTCCGCCGGGTGTGCCTTGCCCGCGACCACGATCTGGATCGGGCGCTCCGGGTGGAGCAGCAGGTCCATCAGGCGGTCCTGGTCGCGGAGCATCAGGGTCAGGCGCTTGTAGGAGGGGACCCGGCGCGCGAAGCCGATCGTCAGGACGTCCGGGTCCAGGACACCGTCGATCCAGCCCAGTTCGGCCGTGCCCGCGCCACGCTGCCGCCAGGAGGCGTGGAGGCGTTCCCGTACCTCCGTGACCAGTTGCTCACGAAGGTCCCGGCGCAGGTCCCAGATGTCCTGGTCGGGGATGTCGGCGACGGCGTCCCAGCGGTCCGAGTCGCCGCCGACCGTCAGCGCGTCCTCGGTGCGCTCCGCACCGATCTGGCGGGCGCCGAGGCGGAAGACCTCGGGGGCCACCCAGGTCGGGGCGTGCACGCCGTTGGTGACGGAGGTGATCGGCACCTCGTCCGGGTCGAAGCCCGGCCACAGGCCCGAGAACATCTCCCGGCTGACCTGGCCGTGCAGCAGCGACACGCCGTTCGCCCGTTGCGCCAGCCGCAGCCCCATCACGGCCATGTTGAAGACGTTCGGGTCGCCGCCCGGGTAGGTCTCCATGCCCAGGCCCAGGATGCGCCCCACGTCGATGCGCGGGAGTTCGGCGTCGGGGCCGAAGTGGCGGGCGACCAGTTCACGGTCGAAGCGGTCGATGCCGGCGGGGACGGGGGTGTGGGTGGTGAAGACCGTGCCGGAGCGGACCGCCTCCAGACCGGCGTCGAAATCGAGCCCCTGATCGCCGAGTTCGGCGATGCGTTCCAGGCCCAGGAAGCCGGCGTGGCCCTCGTTGGTGTGGAAGACCTCCGGTTCGGGGTGCCCGGTCAGGCGGCAGTACAGGCGTACGGCCCGCACTCCTCCTATGCCGAGCAGCATTTCCTGCAGTAGGCGGTGTTCGCTGCCGCCGCCGTAGAGCCGGTCGGTCACCCCGCGTTCGCCGAGGTCGTTCTCCTCGACGTCCGAGTCGAGGAGGAGCAGCGGGACGCGGCCCACCTGGGCCTGCCAGATCCGGGCGTGCAGCACACGGCCGCCGGGCAGCGCGAGGCCGACCTGGGCCGGGGTGCCGTCGGCCTCGTGGAGCGGGACCAGCGGCAGCTCGTTCGGGTCGAGCACCGGGTAGTGCTCCTGCTGCCAGCCGTCCCGGGACAGCGACTGCCGGAAGTAGCCGTGCCGGTAGAGCAGACCGACCCCGATCAGCGGAACGCCCAGGTCGCTGGCCGCCTTGAGATGGTCGCCGGCGAGAATGCCGAGACCTCCGGAATACTGGGGCAGCGCGGCCGTGATGCCGAACTCGGGTGAGAAGTAGGCGACCGCGGCCGGGAGTTCGGAGACCTGTGCCTGCTCCTGGTACCAGCGGTCTCCGGAGACGTAGTCCCGCAGGTCGTCGGCGACGGCGGTCAGTCGGCGCAGGAAGCGCCGGTCCTCGGCGAGTTCGGCAAGGCGCCGGGTGGAGACGGAGCCCAGGAGGCGTACGGGGTCGCCGCCGCACGCGGCCCAGCGCTCGGGATCGACCGACTGGAACAGGTCACGGGTCTCCGCGTGCCAGGAATAGCGCAGATTGCGCGCCAGCTCGCTGAGTGGATGCAGGGCTTCGGGCAGGACGGGTCGGACGGTGAATCTGCGGATGGCCTTCACAGACAATTCCACCTTCACGCCAGGACGTACGGGCCGGGGGACGCACTCCGCTGTGCGCCGTTCGTCACCCTCGACGGTAGCGGCGCGGGCGTCCGGCAACCACGGCGCGTCCCCCGGTATGCGATTACGGCGCATCCGTACCCCGGCCGCCCGGCAAGGCAGTCCATCCCCGCCCGTTCCGTCCTGAATTCGCCGCAACCCGACACCAAGCTTCACGTGACTTCACACCCACCACACGGGCGATTTGGCCGATTCCACCCCTCTGCGCGCCCTTGTGGCGCTTCGCACCGCACGAGAGGCTGCCGAGTGGCGTACCGGCCGACCCCGGCCACATCCGGCGAACCCCGGCAGCCCGCCGCCGCGCACCGGCTTCCGGCTCCGGTCCGGCTCCCGTCCGGCTCGGTCCGGCTCCGGTCCGGCTCGGTCCGGCTCCGGTCCGGCTCCGGCTCCGGTCCGGCTCGGTCCGGCTCGGTCCGGCTCCGGTTCCGGCTGCGGCTCCGGCTCCGGCTCCGGCTCCGGCTCCGGGCGAACTCCGGGGTGGGTGCGTCGCGTCAAGGAGGGGGTTCACACACATGCACCACCTGGCCAAGGCGAGAGACAAGCGAACGAAACGCCGGGCGGGAGGGATCATCGCGGTCATGACGGCCGCGATGCTTTCAGCCATCACCCTGCCCGCGCACGCCGCTCCGGAGGGACCCGTCCTCGGAGCCGGGAAGGCCGGTTCCGTCAGCGGCAGTTACATAGTGACCCTCAAGGCGGGCACCGAAGCCCCGTCGAAGGCCGGGGAGGACGTGGCGGAGCGGTACGGGGCGAAAATACGCCACACCTACAGCACCGCCCTGAACGGATACTCCGTGCGGGTGGACGAGAAACAGGCCAGGCGTCTCGCGGCGGACCACCGCGTGGCGTCGGTCGTCCAGGACACGCAGGTCACCTACGACCACCGGCAACCCGACCCACCCTCGTGGGGCCTGGACCGCGTGGACCAGTCGAACCTGCCGCTCGACAAGAGCTATACCTGGCCTGAGTCGGCAGGCAAGGGGACCACCGTGTACGTGATCGACACCGGCATACGGATCACGCACAAGGACTTCGGCGGACGGGCCAGTCACGGCTGGGACTTCGTCCAGAACGACAGGACCGCGCAGGACGGCAACGGGCACGGCACCCATGTCGCGGGCACTGTCGCCGGCACCACCCACGGCGTCGCCAAGAAGGCCAGGGTCGTCGCCGTCCGCGTCCTCGACGACGAGGGCGCGGGGACGACCGGCCAGGTCATCGCCGGGATCGACTGGGTGACCAAGCACGCGAGGAAGCCGGCCGTGGCCAACATGAGCCTGGGCGGCTTCGGCAACGCCCAACTCGACGCGGCCGTACGCAACTCCATAGCGTCCGGCGTCACCTACACGGTCGCAGCGGGCAACGACGGCGTCGCCGCGGGCCTCTACTCGCCCGCCCGCGTCAAGCAGGCGATCACCGTCGGCGCCACCGACAAGAAGGACGTCCGCGCCTCCTTCTCGAACTGGGGCCCGAGCCTTGACCTGTTCGCGCCCGGCGTGTCCATCACCTCCGCTTCGCACAGGAGCGACACCGGCAGGGCGACCCACTCCGGTACGTCCATGGCCTCCCCGCACGCTGCGGGTGCGGCCGCCCTGTATCTGGCCGACCATCCACGGTCCACACCGGCGCAGGTGGGCGAGGCACTGACGGAGCGAGCGGTTTCGGGCAAGGTCAAGGACACATATCCGGGCTCTCCGAACAGGCTTCTGCACGTCGACAACCCGTAGCAACCCGTAACACCACAGGTGAACGGCCCTTTACCCGGAGCGACTACAGTGACCGGCCTCGCCCCCTTCGGACGAGGCCGGTCTTGTGTGTAGACATACGCGTGAGTAGTTAACAAAGTGCCGGAATGCCCACCCGCACTGAGTGGGAAGGCTCCACCGGTACGTCCCGCTGGCCCCACCTCCCCACACCCTCATCCGCCCACCCACGTTGACGCGGACAGGAGCGGTCATGCCCGCCACGCACCACTCGTCACCACCCCCGACGACAAGTAGCACCACCGCCACACCCGACAGCCCCAGCGCACGCCCCGCGCGCCGGGCGCACACCGATCCTCCCGCGCCGCCCGCGCAGCCCGCGGGTGCTCCAGGCGCCCCCACCATCGGACGGATACCGGTTCTCGACGTACGGCCGACCGTCCACCACGGCCGCCGCCCGGCGAAGGCCGTCGTGGGCGAGGCCTTCGAGATCTCGGCCGTCGTCATCCGTGAGGGCCACGACGCGGTCGCCGCCAATGTGGTGCTCAGGGATCCGGAGGGCCACCCGGCCGGCTGGACGCCCATGCGCGAACTGGCCCCCGGCACGGACCGCTGGGGCGCCACCGTCTCCGTACCGAGCGAGGGCCTGTGGTCCTACGCCGTCGAGGGCTGGGGCGACCCGGTCACCACCTGGCGGCACCACGCCCGGATCAAGATTCCGGCCGGCATCGACACCGAACTGGTCCTGGAGGAGGGCGCGTGTCTCCACGAACGCGCCGCCGCCGAGATCCCCGAGGGCAAGAGCGGGCGGGGCACCCTCCTCGCCGCGGTGGACGCGCTGCGGGACAGCACACGCCCCCCGTCCTCCCGGTTGGCGGCGGCGTTGGCGCCGGAGGTCGACGAGGTCCTCACCCGCCATCCCCTGCGGGAACTGGTCACCTCCTGCGAACCGCTGCCGCTGC
>NZ_JBIBEN010000048.1:0-11220 GCF_042955065.1 Streptomyces sp. NPDC012510 | reverse complement strand
ATGTTCGGCCGTGCTGGCCTCGATCTCCTTCGCAAACGCGTTTTGCTGGCACGGTGACATCCTCCGCACCGGATCACAAGATCGTCGACAGAACCAAGGTCAGGGACGGGCAGGTCGCGAACCGCCCGATCCACGTCGTCATGGCCGTGACCGCCGAAGTACACCGCGACATCCTGGGCATCTGGGCCGGTGACGGTGGCGGGGGCGCGAAGTACTGGCTGAGCGTCTTCACGGACCTGAAGAGCAGGGGCGTTGATGACGTGCTGATGCTGGTCTGCGATGGGCTGAAGGGCCTGCCCGAGGCCGTGGAGACCGTCTGGCCTCGAACGATCGTTCAGACCTGCGTCGTTCACCTGCTGAGGAACAGCTTCCGGCACGCGGCCCGCCAGGACTGGGACAAGATCGCCAAGGCGCTCAAGCCCGTCTGCACGGCCCCGAGCGAGGCCGCCGCAACTGAGCGGTTCAGCGAGTTCCAGGAAGCCTGGGGCAAGAAGTACCCGGCGGTCATCCGGCTCTGGGAGAACGCCTGGGCCGAGTTCGTGCCCTTCCTCAGCTTCGACGTCGAGATCCGCAAGGTCATCTGCTCGACGAACGCGATCGAGTCCGTCAACGCCCGCATCCGCAAGGCCGGTCCTTGAGTTCCAGTGATCGTTGCAACACCCCAGCTCAAGGGGTGCAATGGACTTCAATATCCGGGAGAACCGTAAGCCTCAGGGGGTGAAGAGGCTCACCGCGGAACGGGCGGCATACTTCCAGCTCATGCAGCAGGGCTTCAGTAACAATGAGGCTTGCCGGATCGTCGGGATCGACCCGAGAAGCGGCAGGCGCTGGCGTAACGGATACGTACCGTCCAGACGGAGAGGGGTGGCCCATCCGGTTCCTCCGGCTGTGCCGCCGGCATCATCTCGGTATCTGAGCGTGGACGAACGCATCTACATTGCTGACCGGATACGGGAGAAGGCTGCGGTCCGGGCAATCGCCGCCGAACTCGGGCGGAGCGCGGCCACGATCAGTCGGGAGATTCGCCGCAATCGGCATCCCGACAGCGGCGTCTACCGGCCCCATGCCGCCCAGGCCCGTGCCGAGGCTCGCCGTCCGCGACCGAAGCCCGCGAAGATCGAACAACACGGTGAACTACGGCAGTTCATCCAAGAGCGACTCGATCGCAGGTGGAGTCCCGAGCAGATCTGCCAGGCTCTTCCCAGCGCCTTCCCCGAGCGGCCGGAGCTGCACGTGGTCCCCGAGACGGTCTACCAGGCCCTCTACGTCCAGAGCCGTGGCGAGCTGCGCCGTGAGATCCACCGAGCCCTGCGCACGGGTCGGGTCCGCCGCAAGCCGCGCCGTCAAGCCCAGCATCGCACCCCGCGGTTCACCGACCCTATGGTCATGATCAGCGAACGCCCAGCGGAAGCTGAGGACCGGGCCGTTCCCGGCCACTGGGAGGGAGACCTGATCATTGGAAAGGACGGGGCGTCGGCGATCGGCACGCTGGTCGAACGCACCACCCGCTATGTGATGCTCGTCCATCTACCCGACGGCCGCGGTGCGGAACTGGTCCGCGATGCTCTCGTGAATACCGTCCAGACCCTGCCTGCTCACCTGACGCGCTCACTGACCTGGGACCAGGGCAGCGAGCTGGCCGCACACGGCTCGTTCACCACGACCACCGACATCCCGGTATATTTCTGCGATCCAGCCAGCCCGTGGCAGCGCGGCTCGAACGAGAACACCAACGGCCTGCTGCGGCAGTACTTTCCCAAAGGCACCGACCTCGCGGCCCACACCCGAGAACATCTGGACGCAGTCGCCGCCGAACTCAACGGGCGTCCACGCACCACGCAAGACACTTGACTGGGACACCCCAGCCGAGCGATTGCATAAACTGATCGCAGCCTGACCAACCGACCATGTGTTGCGACGACCCCTGGATTCCAAGGTCCGGGCCCGCGGGCATTTCCCCGACGAGGCCGCGGCCATGAAGTGCGTCTACATGGCGTTGATGAGCCTGGACCCGACTGGCAAGGGCCGCAAGCGACGGACCATGCGCTGGAAGGCACCCCTGAACGCCTTCCAGATCGCCTTCGAAGGCCGGCTCACCCCGGCCGCCAACTGACCACTACAGAAACTGGATCAGCCGTCTACTGGACACTCCCAGCACGACACCCCCCACTAATTCATCGACAGGCCCGGTTGTGGTGTCGGGGGATGGGGGTGCCGGTCAGGCGGGCAGCTGGTTGAGCTTGCGGATCTGCCGGTCGAAGGCCCGGGAGGGGACGAGGCGGCGGAGGGCGCTGACGCGTCCGGCGGTCGGCCCGGCGGGGTAGCGCAGCCTCGGCTTCGGGTCGGTCGCCGCGGCGACGATCGCCTTGGCGACGGTGGCGGGATCGTCGCCGTCCTTCATCGCCGCGCCCATCACGCGCTCGAAGACCTGCCGCTGCTGCTCGTAGACCGGCAGAGGCGTGGCGGGTTGCGGGGAGTTGGCCTCGAATGCGGTCCTGGTCACGGCGGGCTCGACGAGCAGTACGCGGACGCCGTGCTGGCGGACCTCGTGGTCCACGGACTCGGAGTAACCCTCGACGGCGTGCTTGGACGCGGCGTAGGCGGCCATGTAGGGCGCGGGGACGAACCCGAGGACGGACGAGATGTTGATGATCCGGCCGCCGCCCTGGGCGCGCATGTGCGGCAGGACGGCCCTGGTCATGCGGATAAGTCCGAAGACATTGATGTCGAACAGCTGCTGGTCCTGGGCAAGGGAGCGTTCCTCCCCGGCGCCTGCAGAGCCGATGCCGGCGTTGTTGACCAGGACGTCGATCCGCCCGAACTTCTCGATCACGCGGTAGACCAGGCTGGCGACCGAGGTGTCGCTGGCCACGTCGAGGCATAGGAACGTCACGCCGTCGCGGCGGTCGTCCCCTGAGGCTCGGCGGCTCGTTCCGACGACCTCAAATCCTGCGTCGACGAGCGCGAGCGCGGCCGCCTTGCCGATGCCTGACGATGCTCCGGTCACGAGTGCTACCGGCCGGTTTGTGGTCATGTTGGGCTCTCCTCAGTGATTGGATTATGACCGTAATGCAATTACTCTAGGATGGGAGCCGGCAGGCGGCAAGCGGCCTCCCGGCCGGAGCGACGAGGAGGAGTGCGTGGCGCGCTACACGAAAGACCACAAGCAGGCGGCGCGGCAGCGGATCATCGACGCGGCCGGCCGCCGGTTCAAGAAGGACGGCATCGACGGTTCCGGGATCTCAACGCTCATGGCGGACGCGGGCCTGACCAACGGCGCCTTCTACGCCCACTTCGCCTCCAAGGAGGACCTCGTCGCGAACGCCGCCGCCGACCAGCTGGGCGCGCAGAACGCGAGCCTTGAAGCACTCGCGCCCGGCCGCGCCGGGCTCGAACAGTTCGTCCGCGCCTACCTGTCCGCCGAGCACCGTGACGACCCCGAGAACGGCTGCCCCACGGCCGCTCTCCTCGACGAGATCGGGCGATGCACGGACGCGACCAAGCAGGCGTTCACCGGCGGCCTGCTGACCGTCATCGACGACATCGCCGCCCGCCTGGCACCCGACAGCCCGCCCTCGGCACGCGCACAGGCGCTCGGCGGTCTTCGCCATGATGGTCGGGACGCTCCAACTCGCCCGCGCCCTGGCCGATCCCAGGCTCGCCGACGACGTCCTCGACCAGGGTGTCCACAACGCCCTCGCGCTGCTGGACGCCGGACCTGTCCGGCAGCGCCGCGTCCGACGGCCTTCGTGAGGGCGCGCCGTCCGGCGATCGTGAATGTTTTCAACCAGCACCCCGACCAGGCGTTCCGGGCACGCGAGCTGCACGAACTCCTCGGCATGCCCACTGACGAAGCGTCCGTCGACATCACCCGCAGCCGCCTCGGACGCCTCACCCGTCAAGGCTTCCTCACCCAACCCGGACGAGGCCGCTACCAGAAACGGACTTAACGTCCACTCACAGCTACGTCAGGCACCCGGTGGCCGCTGGTGGCGTCGGCCGGCATAAGAGGCCGGTATGAAGGGATGTGCTCCAGACTGGCGAATGTCGCTGTGAGGTGTCAGAAGGCGGCGTTCTCGCGTGACACGCGTGCCTCCAGCAGCAGTTCCACCATGACGTGGCTCTTCCAGTGCCGCAGTTCCTTCAGTGACGGCCTGCCAAAGTTGGTCGCGGACGCGGGCGGAGACGCTGCCGACGAAGATGCCGGGTACTACTTCGCTGGTCCATCGGCGCGGACGCCATCCTGGCCGCCGTCGCCCATCTCGCCCCGGAAGACCAGGCCGAGTTGACCGTCTCCACCGCGCACAAGGCCAAAGGCCGGGATTGGGCACAGGTGAAAATCGCCGACGACTTCACCCCGCCCTCCGACAGCCCGCCGGATCGACGTCAAAGAGGCCTGTCTGGCCTATGTGGTAGTCAGCCGCACTCGGCGCCGCCTCGACATCGGCGGCCTGTCCTGGATCAACGAGCATCCGCAAGGAGCATCGGCCGGTCCCCAGCCGCCGCAGTGATCCACGGGACGGGTTCTGGGCGTCGGTGCCTTTGTCCGGGAGGAGTGCACGGGGGAGCGGCGGTACGGACCGCAATGATCCGGGGCGGTGCGGTAGTGAGTGGGACGGGGTGCCGGCCCTGTCGGTGACGGCCACGTGCGAGAAGCCCAGTGCCTGATCGAACCTCGGGCCGGGCGACGGCTGTGGCCGAGTGCCGCAGCCGGTCATTGATTGCCTCAGGTGGCTGTGACCGCGCTTCGTGAGGATTACGGCCAGTGCGTCGGTGGTCCGTACTTCGTCGAGGTGACCCTTCACGCCACCATGGTCGGAACGAATCGAGTCGTCGGTTGATCTCTTCCCGGGCAGAGGGCGCGTATGGACATTCGGCAGCTGAAGTACTTCCTTGCGATTGTTGATCGTGGGGGGTTCAACCGTGCGGCGTCGGCTCTGTACGTGTCCCAGCCGTCGCTGTCGCAGGCCGTGCGGGCGCTGGAACGTGATCTGGGCTCCGAACTGTTCCATCGCATCGGGCGCAGGGCGGTGCTGACGGAGGCCGGAAGGGCCCTGATCGAGCCTGCCCGGGAGGCTGTGCGGAGTCTGGAGACGGCGCGGGCGAGTGTCGCGGCGGTGCATGAGCTGCGTGAGGGTCGCCTGGATGTGGCGGCGATGCCGTCGCAGGCGGTGGAGCCGCTGACGAGCTTGGTCAGTGCCTTCAGCCGCCGTTATCCCGGTGTCTCCGTGGCGATCAGTGCGGCGTTCACGTCGCGTGATGTGATCGACATGGTGCGCACGGGTGCGGTGGAGTTGGGGCTTCTGGCGTCCGCCGGTCCCCTCTCCGACAAGGAGGTCGTCTCCCATGCGCTGGGGCGGCAGCGTTTTGTGCTGGTGGTGCCGGCCGACGGCCCGTTCGCCGGCCGGACGGCGGTGGAGTGCCAGGAGCTTGCGGGACAGCGGCTGATCGTCGGGCAGTCGGGTACCGGGATGCGTGCCTACGTCGACGCGTTGCGGGAGCAGGGCATCGAGTTCGCCGTCGCCGTCGAGACCGAGCACCGGGTGTCACTGATGCCCCTGGTGCTGGCCGGGGTCGGGCTCGCGGTGGTCACGGATTCCTGGCGGGACTTCGCCGGGCGGATGGGCGCCCGCGTCCTGGACATCGAGCCGGAGAACACTTTGGACATCGCCCTCGTCGCCCGCCGCGGCCTCCTCTCGCCGGCGGCCGCCGCGTTTGTCACGGCCGCGACCTCGGCCGCCGACAGCTGATAGGCACCGCTTATAAGACAGATCCGCTTTGCGTCTTGGACGCCTTACGGACCACCCTGCTGCAATCTTCGCCATGACGACGAACCACCGCATTGCCCTGATCCCGGGCGACGGCATCGGCGCCGAGGTACTTCCCCCGGCACAGCAGGTACTCGATGTTCTCGGCCGCCGCCACGGCTTCAGCCTGTCCTACACGTCGTACGACTGGTCATGCGAGCGGTACCTGCGGGAGGGCGCCATGATGCCCGCCGACGGGATCGACCAGCTGCGCGAGGCGGACGCGATCCTGCTGGGCGCGGTGGGATACCCGGGGGTGCCCGATCACGTCTCGCTGTGGGGACTGCTCATCCCGATCCGGCGCAGCTTCCGCCAGTACGTCAACCTCCGGCCCATCCGCGTCTTCGAAGGCATCGACAGCCCGGTGCGCGGCGCACGGCCGGGCGAGGTCGATGTCGTCGTCGTACGCGAGAACATGGAAGGCGAGTACAGCGAGGTCGGCGGCCGGCTCAACAGCGGCTTCCCGGACGAGATCGCCGTACAGGAGGCCGTGTTCACCCGGGCCGGCGTCACACGCCTGCTGGACTACGCCTTCACGCTCGCCTCCCAGCGCGGCGGCCGCCTGACCTCCGCGACCAAGTCGAACGGCATCATCCACACCATGCCGTTCTGGGACCAGCTCGTCACCGAGCGGGCCGCCTCGTTTCCGCAGGTCGCCTGGGACCAGGAGCACATCGACGCGCTCGCGGCCAAGTTCGTCCTCGAGCCGGCCCGCTTCGACGTCGTCGTCGCCTCCAACCTCTTCGGCGACATCCTCAGCGACCTCGCGGCCGCGGTCGCCGGATCCATCGGCATCGCCCCGGCGGCCAACCTCAACCCCGAGCGGGACTTCCCCTCGATGTTCGAGCCGGTGCACGGCTCCGCACCCGACATCGCGGGCCAGGGCATCGCCAACCCGCTGGGCGCGATCTGGTCCGCGGCCATGATGCTCGACCACCTCGGCCATCCCGCCGCGGCCAGGGACATCACGGACGCGATCGCCGCGGTCCTGGCCAAGACCGATATCCGCACCCGTGACCTGGGCGGAACCGCGACCACCGCCGAGTTCACCGACAAGCTGATCGAACTCCTCTGAGCCATCTCCCCCTGCCTCAAGGGTGAAGCGAAGTATGGGTTGACCCGCAGGATTCCATGGCCGAAATTGAACGCCATCCAGCGGGGCCTAAACCGGAAGAAAGGAGCGACTTCATGAGCATCCCCAAGCGCGTCGCCGTGATCGGTGCCGGCAGCATGGGCAGCCAGGTCATGTGGCGACTGGCCGCCCGCGGAGCCGAGGTCATCGGCTACGACCGGTACGCACCGGGCCACGACCGCGGCGCGGCCGGGGGCGAGAGCCGCATCTACCGAGCCGCCCACCTCGGCGAGCCCGGGTACGTTCCGCTGCTGCGGCTCGCGGACCGGATGTGGGAGCAGCTCCAGGCGGAGACGGGCCGGCCACTGCGACGCCGCAGCGGCAGCCTCGTGATGGGAGAGAGCGCCTCACCGTCCATGCGCCTTCTCCTTTCCACCAGCGCCGCACAGGGGCTGGATCACGAGGTACTGGACCGGGAGGAACTCTCCCGCCGCTACCCCCAGCACCGGCTCCCGGACGGACACATCGCCGTCCTCGACCGGTTGGGCGCCGTCATCAGACCCGAGGCGTCCATCCAGGCCGCCGCCACCCGCGCCGAACAGCTGGGCGCCCGGCTGCACCGCTACACCACGGTGCACGAGGTCGCCCCCGCGGCGGGCGGCGGGGTGAACGTCGTCACCGACCACGGCACGGACCATGTGGACGCCGCCGTGGTGACCGTGGGGCCCTGGATCAACACCCTGCTCCCGGACCTGCCACAGACCGTCGACATCCGCCGGGTGGTCTGCTCCTGGCACCTGACCACCCGCCACGACTGGTTCGCGGGCGGTGCCCCTCCCTTCGTGCGCGCCACACCCTACGACTGCTTCGGAATCCCGTCGCCCGACGGCATCTCCGTCAAGCTCGGTCTCTCCTTCAAATACCACGCGCCGGTGCCGGAGCCCGAACGGCTCGACCGTACCGTCCGCCCCGAAGAACTCGGCATCTTCCGCGAGCTCATCGGTGAACTCATGCCCGACCTGAACCCCGACCCCATCAGGATGTCGGCCTACATGGAGGGCTACACCAAGTCCGGAAACCCGCTCGTCGGCCATCTCCCCGGCGAGGACGACATCATCGTCATGGCCGGCTTCTCCGGCAGCGGCTTCAAGCTCTCGCCCGCGATGGGAGAGATCGCCGCCGACCTGGCGCTCGACGGCACCACGGAGCACCCCGTCGACTTCCTCGCTCCCGCAGGAGTCGGCGCCACCTGACCCGGGGCGAGCGTCGACGACATCACCCCGCACCCCCACACCCCATCACGACATCCCCGTCATGGGCATGCCCGAAATTGGGTTGCCCGCAACCAGTTCCCCGCAGCAAGAAAGTGAGCCCTCCCATGCCCATTCCCTCGTTCCAGTGGCGCCCGAAGTACGTCTCGTTCGACTGCTACGGCACGTTGATCGACTGGCCGATGAACCCCATCACGCGTGAGCTCGTCGGCGACCAGATCCCGGCCGAGCACTGGGACCAGTTCGTCAAGGAGTTCCGCGGCTACCGCTACGACTCGGTCTGCGGCGAGTACAAGTCCTACGAGCAGACACTGCAGGACGCCTTCGAGGGCGTCTGCCGCAAGTGGGGCATCAAGGCCGCCCCGGACGCCGGCAAGCGGCTCGGCGACGGCGTCCGCAGCTGGGGCCCGCGCGCCGATGTGCCGGAACCGCTGAAGAAGATGGGCGAGAACTACAAGCTGGTGATCCTCTCCAACGCCGACAACTCCTTCCTCGCAGAGAGCGTGCCCCGGCTCGGCGCGGACTTCCACGCGGTCTTCACCGCGGAGCAGGCCGGCTGCTACAAGCCCCGCTACGCCGCGTTCGAGTACATGCTCGACCAGCTCGACGCGTCCCCCGAGGACTTCGTGCACGTCTCCTCGCACACCCGCTACGACCTGCTGCCGATGCACGACATGGGCTTCCGCAACCTCGTCCTCCTGGACCGCGGCAGCGACCCGGTCACCCACGGCTACGACTACGTGACCGTGAAGTCCCTCGACGAGCTCAACACCATGCTCGGCATCTGACCCGCGACGCACAACCGTTTCGCACCGACACCTTGAAGGACCCGCAGTCCATGTCGGCGACGCCCGCGTAGAACTCGCAGTACCGGGCCGAGGGCGACGTCCTCCGCCGCATCCTCGACCCGGCCAACAGCGGGGAGCACACGGTCCCCGCTGTCGGCCGGCGGGCGGATTGTCAATCCCCTCGAATCGTGGAGACCTTCTTATGCAGCCAGCCCCTTGCTGAGGTTGGCCCAGTAGTCGTGTTCGTAGTCGATCGGGCTCTTGAAGCCGCACACGCTGTGTAGCCGACGGCTGTTGTAGAAGTCGGTGATCCAGGTCGCGATCCTGATCCGGGCCTCAGTGCGTGTGGCGAAGGTGTGCCGGTGGACGTACTCGACCTTGAGCACGCTGTTGAACGCCTCGCTGACGGCGTTGATGCCCCTATGGATGTCAAGTGGCGTCTCGGGCTGGTTCCGTGGGGTGTGCCACAGTGTTTGCGGGGGCGATGTGCCGGTAGACCTCTCGTGCGACGTACCGTTTGAGGCAGCGGATGATCTCGCGTTTGGTCTTGCCCTCCGCGAGGCGTCGCCGCAGGTAGTCCTGGGAAGGGCCTGCCCAGCGCAGGCGGCTGAGGACGATTCGGTAGAGGGCGGCGTTGGCCTGGCGGTCGCCGCCGCGGTTGAGTCTGCGGCGCTGGGTCTTGCCGGAGGATGCCTCGACCGGGCTGGTGCCGCACAGGGCGGCGAAGGATGCCTCGCTGTCGAGGCGTTCGGGGTTGTCACCGGCCGAGATGAGCAGAGCTGCTGCGGTGTCCGGGCCGACGCCGTGGACGTCGAGCAGGCCCGGAGTTCTCGCTCGGATCGCTTCTGCTATCCGCTTGTTGAGGTCGTTGATCTCCTCGGTCAGGTGCTGGATGCGGCGGGCCAGCAGTCGCAAGGTATGCCGCGCGGCCCCGGCCGGCCCGGCGACCTCCGACTGTGTGAGGAGAGCGCACTGTTGGAACAGTTTCGGGTTGCTCAGCCCTGCCAGAGACTCGCGAAGTTCGGCATCGGCGCAGACCAGAACGCTCTTGAGCTGGTTGATGGCCTGAGTCCTGGACTTGATCGCGGACCCCTTCGCCAGCTTGAACAGCCGCAGCATCTCCACCGGGCCGTCGCTCGTCTTCGCTGCGGCGGTGGCGCGACCGGACAGCACGGCGCGGGCAGCGGCTTCGGCATCGATGGCGTCGGTCTTGCCGCGGCGCCGTCGGGCGGCCTTGTCGGGCTGGTTGACCTCGGTCACCTCGATGCCCTCGACCCGCAGGTGCCGCGTCAGGGCTGCGCCATAGGATCCGGTGCACTCGACCCCGGCTCGCCGCAGCATGCCGAACGAGCGTGCCCAGGACAGGAGTTGTCGATATCCCTCGGCGGTCGCCGGGAGGCTGCGGCCGTCCAGAGCAACGCCGAGCGTGGTGATGACGGCCGCGGCGTGGACGTCTTTGTGGGTGTCAACACCGAGCATCATGTCCTCCTCGGCTTCGGCTGGGGCGTGACATGGGGCCGTGGGCTGCGTGATGCTGGGCAAGGTCGCCTGTCTCCTGATCGCCTCGGGTGCCGGTGGCCGTCGCCGGGCCGGGGCGGTCAAGACTGTGAGGGTGCCTGTCGCGAAGGCCCCTATCGGGACACGTCCCCTGCCCGGCGGCAGCGAGTACTGCTCCAGGCAGTGGCCGACAGATCAACGCCAAGGCAGCAACGCCAGTCGAAGCACGGGTCAGGCCACCGCCCGGAGCGGCACCCGATCATCCTCACAGTCGAAGCACGAGCCGACCCGCCCCATGGACTGGGTGACGCCCAGCTTCCTGCAGCCCGGCGGAACTTTCGCGACGCGTACTCGCTGCCGCGGTCCGTGTGGAAAATGACACCGCGGACGTCGCCGCCGCGGGTCGCCGCGGCCATGTGCAGGGCGGCAACGACCAGTTCGGCATCGTGGCGAGCGCCCGTCGCATATCCGAGCAGGCGGCGGGAGAACAGGTCGATGACCGTGGCCAGGTACAGCTTGCCCTCGCCTGTGCCGATCTCCGTCATGTCCCCGCACCAGACCAGGTCGGGTGCCTCGGCGGTGAAGTCGCGGCGCACGAAGTCCGGGGCGGCCGGCCGTTTCCCCGGCCGGGTCAGCCCCCGCCGTCTACGCACCTTCCGTGCGACCAGGCCGAGCTCGGCCATGATCTTCGCGATGGTGTTCACCGAGACCCGCCAGCCCTGCCTCACCAGCCTGATCCAGATCTTCGGTGAGCCGTAGGTACCGCCGGAGGTGTCGGACTCCTC
>NZ_JBIBEN010000047.1:0-11780 GCF_042955065.1 Streptomyces sp. NPDC012510 | reverse complement strand
GCCGATGTCGGCCTTCACCACCTCGGCACCCAGCGCCGTGAGCTCCCGCGCGGTGTCCGAGTCGGGGTGACGGGTCAGCGCACGTACCGCGAACCCGCCACCGGCGTCGGCCAGGATCGCCCTGGCCAGCCCGCCGCCCTGGGAACCGGTCGCGCCGACCACCGCGATGACCCTCTTCTCCGCCACGGCCTTCTCCTTCTTGTTGGGTCGGGGACGACACACCCCTACTGCATGTCACGTCATCCAACTCGGCGCCCGAAGGTGCACAACGTGTCAGATGATGTGTCATGCACGCTAGGCGGAGGTGTATGACATGTCAAGCACCCAGGTAAGCTCGCTGCGTATGAACGACACACCCGCGTGGCTGAGCCCCGCCGAGCAGCACGCCTGGCGTGCCTTCATCCGCCTGCACCAGAAACTCTCGGCCAGGCTGGAGCGTGACCTGAAGGCGCACAAACTGTCCGGCGCCGACTTCCAGATCCTCGTCGCCCTCACCGACACCCCCGACGGCCGGCAGCGATTCCAGGACCTCGCCCACACCATCGAGTGGGAACAGAGCCGCCTGTCCCACCAGATCGCCAGGATGACCAAACGCGGCCTGGTGGCCCGGGAGGAATGCGCCGAGGACGGACGCGGTGCCTTCGTCGCCATCACACCGGCCGGCCGCAAAACCATCGAGGCCGCCGCACCCCACCATGTGGCCGCGGTCCGCCGCCTGGTCATCGACGTCCTCAGCCCGGACGAACTCGCCGCCCTCGCACGGCTCTCCAACCTCATCCTCGAACAACTGGACAACGAGCCACCGTGACCTTCGCACGGGTGACACGGCCGGTGACCTCGGCGGACGGGGGGTTGGTGGTGCGGTGCTGCTGTACGTCCACCGCGCCGCGCACCACCCGCTGCACGCCTGCGGCCCGTACGGTACCCACGACCATGCGTCACCGACCCGTGCTGCCGCCGGGTCGTCGCGGCACCGGACGAGAGCGACACGGTCACTCGGGCCGTGCTGGAGGCAGGCGGATTCGTCCGCGTGGCGAAGGCCGATCTGCCGGATGAGTGCGTGGTCCTGTCTGCCGTCGAACCACCGCGTCTGGCGGGTGTGTCGTGTCCCTTGACGACATGCCCCACTGACCCGCTCCCGATGCGTCTGCGCTCCGGTCGTGCCAAGAGCCCGGCCGCCGCCGAGCGCTGCCCGGCCGGGCACACCACGGGTTCGGGGTCAGCCGGCCGAAGTGCGGCGCGCCAGCGCCACGACACGGCTCGGCGTGATGCCGTACGTCTGCTTGAAGACCCGGCTGAAATGCGCCACGTCGTTGAAACCCCACCGGAAGGCGACGTCTGTGACGGTCCGCTCCCCGGATCCGTGCGCGAGTTCCCGGTAACAGACTTTCAGGCGCCGCTCGCGGATCCAGCGCCCCACCGTCGTGCCCGTGCCGGCGAACGCGAGGTGCAGCGTGCGCACGGAGACGTCGAGTGCTTCCGCGACCGCCGAGGCGGACAGCTCCGGGTCGTCGAGACGATCCTCCACATAGCGGCGGACCCGGTTCAGGAGGGCCGTGCGGGCGCTCGCCGAAGGGGACGCCTCCACGGTGGGCACGAGCGCGGAGTCCAGGGTGTCGAAGAAGTTCTGGCAGGCGATGGCGAGTCCCGCGTCCGAGAGGTGGTCCAACTCGCGGACGATCGCGCGTAGCTGATCGGCGGCGATCGCCGCCAGACCGGTGCCCGCCCCGACCGGCACGGGGCCGCTCGCGCGGGCGGCCGCGGCCGCGAGCCCCTGCGGGACCATGCCGCGCGGAAGCAGGAGGGAGAGCTCGTGGTGGGGCTCGACCGCGTCGAAGGCACGCGCGAGGTCGCTGTCCCACACCAGCAGGTCGTGGGGGCCGACGGCCACCTCGCCGTCCCCGTACCGGCACACCAGCCGGCCGCTGAGGTTGATCAGTACCCCGATGCGCGCGGGCCGTCCCTCGGCGTCGTCGGTCCTCCGGCCCGCGTAGCGTCCGCCCTGGAACTCGGCGACGGTGAGTTCGTCCAGGCTGCGGTAGCGGACAGCGGCCCGGAACCGGTCGGGCTCGGGAAATGTCAGCGTCCACGGGAGGTGCAGCTCGGGCATCTTGCGCGTCCACGCGACGGGCGCACGGTTGTGCGACAGTCCATCGGTCGACCACGTGCCGGTACCGACCATCCCGAACACCTCCGCGAGCAGTGCCACCACCATTGTGCAGTGCATTCCTGCCACGCGGGGGAGGGCAACAGGCTGTGCCGTTCTGCGGACCGCGAGGCCGTGCCGGGGGGCATGAGGAGTGGGGCCGGCTGCACAAACGTACAAACCGGGTTGCGCTCTGGGACAAGCGGTGCCGTCGCCCGTTGCGCAGAGTTCTCCTCACCGTCACCCGCGCCGAGCCCTCCCGAGAGGGTCTCGGCTCACCACGGAAGGACCCAGCGGTGAGCGAATTGCGTCCGGTCGTCCTCTACGGAGCCAGCGGATCCACCGGCCGACTGGTGGCCGAATACCTGCGTGAATACAGCATCCCGTTCGTGGCCGCCGGCCGGAACAAGGTCCGGATCCAGGAAGTCATGGACAAGGTCCCGGGGATCGAGACCGCTGACTACGAGATCGCCGAGGTGGACGGTTCTGTCGAGTCCCTGACCCGGCTGTTCGAGGGCCGGAGCGTCGTGTGCAACGTCGTGGGCCCGTTCCTGCGCTACGCGGCCCCGGTCGTGGAGGCGGCGATCCGGGCCGGCTGTCACTACCTCGACACAGCCGGTGAACAGACCCATATACTGCGCCTGCTCGACGAGTGGGGCCCGCGTTTCGCCGAGGCCGGCCGAGTCGCCTCGTCCGCGATGTCGATCCAGTACGCGCTGCACGACATCGCCGCCCGCATCTGTCTGGAGACACCCGGCGTCGACTCCCTGGAGCTCGGCTCGTACGCCAATGCCATCCCCACGGTCGGCTCCACCCAGTCGATCTTCGACGTGATGCGGGCGGAGGCCCACTACCTGGAGGACGGCCGGCTGAAGAAGTACGACCGGGTGACCCGCCAGGACCTCGTCGTGCCCGGTTCGGGCTACGTCGTCACCGGGCTGAACTGGGGCGGCACCGCGATGCCGGTGTTCTTCCGGGACGACCGCCGGGTGCGCAACTGCCGCATGTTCGTCGCGATGCGGAACGAGGACATCTACAAGCGGGTCATCGACCTGGAGCGCCTGTTCAAGGTGTCCCTGCAATGGCTTCCGGAGGAGACCCTGTACCCGGTGCTGGACAAGATGGCGTCCGGCATGACGCCGGGCAGCCCGCCCCGTGAGAACCGCCAGATCCACCGCTCCATCGACTGGTGCACGGCGCGGGGCAACACGGCCACCGCGCGGGTGGTCATCCACAGCAGCACCGGCTACCAGATGACCGGCCTGATGCAGGCGTACGCGGCCTCCCGGCTGCTCGGCTCCACTCACCACGGCACCGGTTTCCGCTCACCCGCCGAGCTGCTCGGTCACCGTGAGCTCATGGGCGCCCTGGAGTCGTACGGCTTCGCGCGCATCACCGAGGAGAGCGTGGCGTGAGCGCGCCACCGGTGTGGATCGCCGGCGTCGGCATGACCCCCTTCGGTGTCCGGCGGGACGCCTCCGTCAAGGACCTGACCAGGGACGCCGTCACCGAGGCACTCAAGGACGCGGGCGGGCGGCTCGGTGACGTGGACGCGGCGTACTTCGGCAACACCTGCCAGTCGGTTCTGGAGGGCCAGCTGGTCGTCCCGGGCCAGATGGCGCTGCGCAGCATGGGCTTCGAGCGGATCCCCGTGATCAACGTCGAGAACGCGTGCGCCACGGGAGCGACGGCCCTGCACCAGGCCGTCCTGCACGTCCGCTCCGGGGCCGCCGACGTGGTGCTGGCGGTCGGCGTGGAGAAGACCAACGTCGACGACAAGCGCAGGATGCTCGGCCTGTTCGACGGCGGCGTGGACGTCAACGACCCCGACGGCGTACGGGCGGTGCTCCGCGAGCTCGGCGGCGACGTCCCCGACGACGCCGGCGTGCCGCGCAGCATGTTCATGGACATCTACGGGGCGCTCGCCCGGTCGCACATGAAGACGTTCGGCACGACGAAGAAGCACCTGGCGCTGATCGCGGAGAAGAACCACGCACACGCGGTCTCCAACCCGCTCGCGCACTTCCGCAAGGCCATGTCGGCCGACGAGATCCTCGCGGCCCGCACGGTCACCGAACCCCTGACCGTCCCGATGTGCGCGCCCCTCACTGACGGCGCCGCCGCGGCGATCGTCTGCAACGAGGCGGGCCGGGCACGCCTCGGGGGAAGCCGGCACGTCCGCGTACTGGCCTCGGTCCTAGGCACCGGAACCGTGCGCCCCCTGGCCGACTGGGAGCACTCGGTCAGCAGGCTCGCGGCGCAGGACGCGTACGAGCAGGCAGGGATCGGGCCGCAGGACGTGTCCGTCGCCGAGGTGCACGACGCGTCGGCGTTCGGCGAGCTCCTCCAGACGGAGCTGCTGGGACTCTGCGAGATCGGGACCGGAGGCGCGTTCGCCGCATCCGGCGCCACCACCCTGGGCGGGTTCCTCCCCGTCAACCCGTCGGGCGGGCTGGAGTCCAAGGGCCATCCCATGGGCGCCTCCGGCCTGGCACAGATCCACGAACTGGTGCAGCAGCTCCGCGGTGACAGCGGAGCCCGCCAGGTCCCCGGCGCACGTATCGCGCTGGCGGAGAACGGGGGCGGCATGTACGGCGGCGAGGAAGCCGTGGCCGCGATCACCGTCCTCGGCGCGTAACCGGCAACTGTTGAGACATCCCCGAACGGAGCCCGCCATGACCTACAAGACCCTCGCTCTGCGGCGCGAAGGCCGCATCCTCCACGTCGACTTCGACAACGCACCGCTCAACCTGATGACGATCGAGATGGTCGGCGAACTGTTCGACCTGGCAGGACAGCTCGTGTTCGACCGCGAGACCTCGGTCGTGGTCTTCGGCAGCGCCAACCCCGAGTTCTTCCTCGCGCACTTCGACCTGAACGACCTGTTCCGGGCGATGAGCGACCCCAACGTGCCGCAGAGCAAGTACGACGACATCAACGTCGTCCAGGCACTCACCACCATGTGGGAAGCGCTGCCGCAGGTGACCATCAGCCTGGTCGACGGCATCTGCCGCGGCGCCGGACTGGAGTTCCTCCTCGCCACCCACATGCGTTTCGCCACCCCGGAGAGCCGTCTGTGCTTCCCCGAGGCATCCGGCGGGTTCCTCCCGACCGGCGGAGGCACCACCCGCCTGGCCCTACAGATCGGGCCGGCCCGTGCACGCGAAGTCGTTCTGTCCTCCCGCGACTTCGACGGCGAGGAGGCGGCCGCCTACGGCATCGTCAACCGCGCTCTGCCCGCGGACGACATCTGCGACTACGTCGACGACCTCGCGCAGCGGCTCGCCGCCCGCTCCGCCGGCTCCGTCGCGGCTGTGAACGAGGTGTTCACCAAGGTCCACAACAGCGCGGTCGACGCCCAGTTCTCCGGCTTCGGTGTGGAGAACAACGCGATGCGGACGCTGCTCGCGATTCCCGCCGTCCAGGAGCACCTGCGGAAGCTGGCCGGTCTTCAGGACGTCGAGCACGAACTGGACCTGCCCGCCACCATCGCGGCGCAGGGCGACCTCACCACGGCCAAGTGAAGGAGGGGGAGGTGACGATGGCACAGCAGACCGAACAGAACGTCTCCGACGAGGTGCGCCCGGGCCTGCCGCACGTGGAGCTGACCGGCTTCGAGCCGCCGCTCGGCGACGACGAGCGTGCGGTCCAGCAGGCGATGCACCAGTTCGCCCGCGAGGTGATGCGTCCGGCAGGCATCGCGATCGACCGACTGAGCGCGGAGGAGGTCGTCGCCCCGGACTCCCCGTACTGGCAGTTCCTGAAGACGGCGGCGGCCTCCGGCATCGAGTTCGACGCGACGGTCGACGGGGTGCCTCCCCAGGCCCTGGCCCGCCTGCAGGGCATCGTCGTCGAGGAACTCGGCTGGGGCGACGCCGGCCTGGCCGTCTCCCTGGGGGCCGGAGCGTTCCCCAAGCTGATGGCGGCGCGGTCGGGCAACCAGGAGCTGGTCGACCTGTGCGAGGGCAGGCTCGGCTGCTGGATCGGCACGCAGCCCGACCGCGGCTCCGACGGCCTGAGCCTGTACCCGGCGGAGCGGCACGCCGCCGCCCGCCAGGGCAACAAGGGCAACCTGACCGCCAGGGTGTCCGGCGGCGAGATCGTGATCAGCGGGCAGAGCTCGGCCTGGGTGTCCAACGGACCGGTCGCCCAGGTCGGCCTCCTGACGATCGCCGCCGACTACGGCGAGGGGTTCTTCGACGCGGAGGGCCACCCGCGCGGTGTGGAGGTCGTCGTGCCGCTCGACCTGCCGGGGGTCAGCCGGGGCAGGCCGCTGGAGAAGCTGGGCAAGCGAGCCCTGCCGCAGGGCGAGGTCTTCTTCGACGACGTGAAGGTGCCCGCCCGCTTCGCCCTGTCGCTCGGCGACGCCTACTGGCCCGGTCACGCGTCGACCTGGTCCTCGGCCGGCGTCGCCATGGGCCAGATCATGACAGGGCTGGCCCGGGCGGCCTTCGAGTACGCACTGGAGTACTGCCACGAGCGGCGGCAGGGCGGCGCGCTGCTCGCCGACCACCAGCTGGTGCAGTACCGGCTGGGCGCCATGGCCCGCAAGCTGGAGACCATGCGCGCCGTCTCCCGGCGGGCCACCGACTACACCTTCCTGTCGCCGAAGAAGCACCCCTACTACACGGCCGGATCCAAGGTGACCTGCACCGACCTCGCCTTCGAGGTGGCCGACGAGGCGCTGCAGCTGTTCGGCGGTTACGGACTCACGCGCGAGTACCCGATGGAGAAGCTCTTCCGCGACGCCCGGGCAGCCCGCATCGAGGACGGCGAGAACCACCTGCTGACCATGAAGTTCGGCCACCTCACCGCGCTGCTGCACCGCGCCGGCTGGGCCAGGCCCTGAGCCGCTGACGATCGAAAGGAAACACCCCATGGCAGTGACCGACTTCTTCGATCGCGGCTGGCGAGCCAACCCGGACGGCGTGGCGTTCATCGCAGGCGAGAGGTCCTTCACGTACCAGGAGATCGGGGAGCTCTCGTGTCGCGTGGCCCATGCCCTGCTGGAGCGGACGACCGGCCGTGAGGCGAAGGGCGCAGTGCTCGCTGCGAACGACCCGGTCGCGTGGGCCTGTGTCCTCGGGCTGTGGCGGGCCGGGCTGGCGTGGGTTCCTGTCAACCCCGCCAGTCCGCCCGAGGAGATACAGCGACTGCTCAAGGGATTCGACTGCGAGGTGCTGTTCTGCCACGAGCCGTTCCTGCCGGTCGTCGAGAAGCTGCGCCCCGACCTGGACGAGCTGCACACCGTCGTCTCGCTGGGTTCCGAGGCGGTCACCGCGTCCAGCGCCGGCGGCATCACCTTCGAGGAATTCCTCCGCGACGCCCCTGCCGACCGCCCCGACTTCAACCCCTCCCCGGAGTCGGTCGCCGGCATCATGCCGACCGGCGGCACGACCGGAGCCCCCAAGGGAGTGATGAACACCCACCGGGGTCTGAGCGTCAGCGCCGTGCAGCAGATGCTCGCCGCCTCCTACCGGGAGGACGACCCCGTCGTGAACCTCGTCGCCGCACCGATGACGCACACGGCGGGCACCCTCACGCTGCCTTGCACGGCTCGCGGCGGCACGGTCGTCGTGATGAGCCGGCCGGATCCGGTGCAGCTGCTCGACCTGATGGAGAAGCACCGCGTCACCGAGCTCTTCCTGCCCCCGACCGTGATCTACCGGCTGCTGGAGATCCCCGGCATCGAGCAGCGGGACTTCTCCTCACTGAAGTACCTCATGTACGGCTCCGCGCCCATGTCGACGGAGAAACTGCGCCGAGCCATCGAGGTCTTCGGCCCTGTCATGTTCCAGGGCTACGGTCAGACGGAGGCACCGGCCGCGATCGCCTTCCTGCGGCCCGAGGAGCACTTCACCGACGGCAGGATCGCCGACGACTCCCGGCTGTCGGCGGCAGGCCGCCCCGCTCCGCTGGTACGCGTGGAGATCCTCGACGACAACGGCAGGATCCTTCCCGTCGGCGAGACGGGTGAGATCTGTGTGCGCGGCGACCTGGTCATGAAGGGCTACTACAAAGCCCCCGACAAGACCGCCGAGGCCCTCGTCGACGGGTGGCTGCACACCGGAGACGTCGGTTTCCTCGACGCCGAGGGCTACCTCCACATCACCGACCGCAAGAAGGACATGATCATCTCGGGTGGCTTCAACGTCTACCCGAGCGAGGTCGAGCAGGTCGTCTGGAGCCACCCGGCCGTGCAGGACTGCGCCGTCATCGGCGTTCCGCACGAGGAATGGGGTGAGGCCGTCACCGCCGTGGTCGAGCTCAACCCCGGTGCGCGGCTGACCGAGGAGGAGCTGATCGCGTACTGCCGGCCGCAGCTCGGCGGCATCAAGACCCCCAAACAGGTCGTCTTCCTGGACGTCCTGCCGCGCAGCGCCAACGGAAAGGTCCTGAAGAAGGACGTCCGTGAGCCGTTCTGGCGCGGCCACGAACGGCAGATCTAGTGCGGCACTAGCGAACGGTCAGAGGGTCCCCGAGGAGTACGGCGGGTCGGCTGCCTCCGTGACGGCGGCTGCCGAGGAACTCGCCTGCGTCGGCCCAGGCGTCGTGGCCTGTCCGACTCTCCACACCGACATGGGGCCCGTGTCCGTGCCATTGCCCCAACCGAGTCTTCGGACGTCCCCGATCATGGCCGCGCCGAGCTTCCTTCTCGCCGAGGCCGGTACGGCGTACTCGACGCATGTGTCCGTCTGCATGGCGGTCACGGCTACCTGACCGGACAAGCCCCGGGTCCCGACGAGATCGCGCGAAGCGATCGGTTCCGACCTGGGCCGGAGCCACCCCCTGTGCCCGCTGCTCTCTCAAGGAGAACCTCATGCCCGCTTCCACCGTCAACCGCCAATGGCTGCTGGAACGCCGCCCGGTCGGTGCTGTCACCGCCGAGGACTTCCGGTTCAACGAAGCCGACATCCCCGTGCCCACCGACGGCGAAGTACTTGTTCGCTCCCTGTACTTCGGCTACGACGCCAGCCAGCGAATCTGGCTGACCGACGACGGCGGCTACATGGAGCCGATCCAGATCGGTGAGCCGATGCGGACCATGGGAATCGGCCAGGTCGTCGCCTCACGAGACCCCGGTTACCAGGTGGGAGACCTGGTCGAGGGCTTCCTGAGCTGGCAGGACTATGTGCTCGCCCGTGGCGACGGCCCTATGCCGCTGCGCGTGCTGCCGCGTGCGGACCATCCACTGTCCTGGAACCTCGGCGTGTTCGGCGTCGGCGGACTGACCGCCTACTTCGGCATCACCGACGGCCTTCAGGTGAAGCCGGGCGACACCGTGGTCGTGTCGGCCGCGACCGGGGCCACCGGGTCGCTGGCCGTCCAGATCGCCAAGGCGCTCGGTGCCAAGAGGGTGATCGGTACAGCCGGTGGAGAGGAGAAGTGCCGCTGGGTGGTCGAGAAGGCCGGCTGCGACGTGGCCATCGACTACAAGACCGACAACCTCGACGCACGCCTGCGCGAGCTGTGCCCGGACGGCGTCGACGCGTACTTCGACAATGTCGGCGGCGACATGCTGGACACGATGCTGCTGCACATGAACCCGCTCGGACGCGTGCTGATCTGCGGTGCCATGTCATCGGACTACAGCGATGTCAAGCTGCAGGGCCCCAGCAACTACATGCGCATCTGCACCCACCAGCTCAGCGTGCGGGGCATCCTGCTGTTCTTCTACCGTGACCGACTCGCGGAGGGAGCGGCCCAGCTCGGAGAGTGGGTGAGGGAAGGCCGCCTGCACGTCGAGGAGCACGTTGTCGAAGGCTTCGAGCACGCCCCTGCCCTGCTACCGACGATGTTCAGCGGCAAACAGCCCGGCAAGCTGATCCTCAAGGTGGCGGACCCGGACTGAGTGCTGGCACGAAAGGACCGGGCCACCGGTGACGGTGGTCACCGGCGCGGCGGGCGGCATCGGGCCGAGGCCGCCCGCCGCCTGAGCAGTACCCATCGGCCGGCGCTGCCGGGCATCGACGGTGCGGCAGCCGTGATCGCGGTGCTCGATCGCTTCGGCGCCATCGACGGCGCCTCGTTCCAGCTCGCGTGCGGGACGGCGCGGTATCGGCGCCCCGCACGACGGCTGGGCCACATGCGCACCATCCGGCTCCCTCCCGTCTCCCGTCGTCCGATCGGACCGGCGAGGAAGCCCTTCAGAGGAGTGACACATCCATGACCCTCATGCGAGCCGCGCGCCTGCGCCTGCCCACCCACACGCTGACGATCGAGGAGGTACCCCGGCCGACACCCGGCCCCGGCCACGTGCTCATCGAGGTTGCGGCGGCCGGTGTGTGCATGTCCGACGTCCACCTCATCGACGGCACACTCGGCCGTCCTCCGCACCTCCAGGGTGACACCGTCACCGTCGGCCACGAGGTCTCCGGCACGATCGCCGAACTCGGTCACGACGTCACCCAGTTCACCCTCGGCCAGCGGGTGGTCCTGCAGGCGGGTGACATCAGGGGCGGGCAGATGCATACCCGCGGAGTGGACTTCGACGGCGGATGGGCCGAATACACCCTGGCGAGCGTCGAGTCCGTGTTCCCCCTGCCCGACTCCCTTCCGTTCGAGCAGGCGGCGATCATCCCCGACGCCGTGTCGACCCCGTGGGACGCCATCGTACGTACCGCCGCCGTCCGGCCGGGCGAGGCGGCCGGTGTCTGGGGCGTGGGCGGTCTGGGAGCCCACGCCGTGCAGTTGCTGCGGGCCGTCGGCGCTTTCCCGATCATCGCGGTCGACCCGGTTGCCGCCGCGCGAGGGAGGGCGCTGGACCTCGGTGCGGACCTCGCCCTCGACTCCGGCGACCCGACGTTCAGGGAGCAGGTACTGTCCGTCACCAAGGGACGGGCTCTGAACGCGGCGTTCGACTTCGCCGGCGTCACCCCCGTGTACGAGCAAGCCTTGAGCGTCCTGGCGCCAGAAGGCCGCCTGATCCTGGCCGGACTGTCCGGTCGGCCGCTCGTCGTGAACGACAGCACCATGTTCAGCTACCTGAAGCACGAGATCCGCGGGCACTTCGGCACCAAGCTCGACGCCGTACCGCAGCTCGTGGAACTCGTGGGCGGCGGACGGCTCGACTTCTCCCGGTCCATCACCGACGTACTGCCACTGGAGAAGGCGAGCGTCGCTGTAGAGCGCCTGCACACGAAGGAGGGCAACCCGCTACGCCTGATCCTCAAGCCCTGAGGCACACCAGGCCCTCACCAGTCCCGACCGACCGGGCCCTGACCTCGCACAGGCGCCATGCGCCTTCTCGTGTTCCGGCACCAGTGCCCCCGGTCACAGCCACTCCCAGGGTTCCCGTACCTCCCGTCGCTGCGCCGTGGACTCCCCGCTTCCGCAGAGGAACAACCCCCTGCCCTGCCGGCAGAAGGAGAGATCGTGAACCAACCCCTCTCGCTCGCGCATCTCGTGCGCGACCGTGCCGACACCGACACCTCGCCACCGTCGCCGGCCCAGATGCCCAGGATGTCGCGGTGTCCTTCGGCGGTCACGGCCATGACGACGTGGATCGGGCGGTTCGCGACCTGCCCGTCCCTGATCTTGGTTCTGTCGACGATCTTGTGATCCGGACGGTTGAGCGGGGTGTGCCGACTGTTCGCGATCATGCATCGGGTGCTCTCGTGATGTGCTCCTGGAG
>NZ_JBIBEN010000046.1:0-16666 GCF_042955065.1 Streptomyces sp. NPDC012510 | reverse complement strand
TTTTGGCACGCTGTTGAGTTCTCAAGGAACGGACGCTTCCTTTGTACTCACCCGAGCTACTTCCTCAGGCTTTCCTCCGGGCGCTTCCCTTCGGTCTTGCGTTTCCGACTCTATCAGATCGTTTTCCGATCCGATTTCCTCGGTGCTTTCCAGAGTTCCCGCTTCCGCGTTTCCCTTTCCGGCGGTTCCGACTCTATCAGATCCTTTCGGGCCTGATTCCCAGTCAGCGGGAGTTGCCTTCACGGCTGTTGGGCCGTTCCGACGAGTGAGACTTTAGCGGATTCCTGGCTCCCGAGCTAATCGGGGGCCCGTGTCCTTTCGAACGCGGATTCCTCATTTCGCAAATGCCCATGCCAATAACACGACGACGGATCGTCAATGGTTGGTGGTTACCTGCGGAATGGCTGTCCGGGGACCGACCGAGATCGGCACTCACGTCGGACAACCCGGAGAACTCTACGTATGGGCTCAGGGTGTGTCAACTCGCTGCCGACCGGTCCCGTTGCGGCTATCCTCGCCCCATGACTACGCGTACGTGTCACCAGCAGTGG
Organism: Streptomyces sp. NPDC012510; assembly: GCF_042955065.1. Taxonomy (NCBI): domain Bacteria; kingdom Bacillati; phylum Actinomycetota; class Actinomycetes; order Kitasatosporales; family Streptomycetaceae; genus Streptomyces; species Streptomyces sp. NPDC012510. Next base: position 16,115 of record NZ_JBIBEN010000046.1, on the reverse strand, counting down.
TGGGCCGCCTGACGGCGGCCTGGTACTCACGTACGCACTCGACGGCCGCCGCCCCGGCGGCCGTTCTCGTATCTCCCTCCTGAGGGGCGGCCGGCCGGTGGCGGCGGTCCTGACCAGGAGGTGGAGAGATGACACGGGTCTTCAGCGGGATCAAGCCGACCGGGCATCTGACGCTCGGGAACTACCTGGGGGCCGTACGGCGGTGGGCCCAGGTCGACCAGCACCGGACGGACGCCCTGTTCTGCGTCGTGGACCTGCACGCCCTGACCGTGGACCACGATCCGGCGCGGGTGCGCAGGCTCAGTCGGCAGGCGGCGACGTTGCTGCTGGCATCGGGACTCGATCCGGAGCTGTGCACCCTCTTTCTGCAGAGTCATGTGGATGAGCACGCGCGGTTGTCGTATCTGCTGGAGTGCGTGGCCACGGACGGCGAGATGCGGCGGATGATCCAGTACAAGGAGAAGGCTGCGCGGGAACGGGAGCGGGGCGGGAGTGTTCGGCTCTCGCTGCTGACGTATCCCGTGCTGATGGCGGCGGACATCCTGGCGTACGGCACCGACGAGGTACCGGTGGGCGACGACCAGACCCAGCACGTTGAGCTGGCGCGGGATCTGGCGGTGCGGTTCAACCAGCGGTACGGGCAGACGTTCGTGGTTCCGAAGGCCACCCCTCCGACGGTGGCGTCCCGGGTGATGAACTTGCAGGAGCCGACTTCGAAGATGGGGAAAACCGACGACACGGGGCCGGGGATCGTCTACCTGCTGGACGAGCCGGACGTGGTACGGAGGAAGGTCATGCGGGCCGTGACCGACAGCGGGCGGGACGTCGTCTACGACCGGGAGCAGCGGCCCGGGCTCGCGAATCTGCTGGAGATCCTCGCGGCCTGTGAGGGTGGGAACCCCGAGGAGCTGAGCGGTGTATATGAATCGTACGGAGCACTGAAGAAGGACACCGCAGAGGCCGTGGTTGAGCTCCTCAGGCCCGTACAGGAGAGGCACAAGGCGTTGTGCGCGGATCCTGCGTTTGTGGAGGGGGTGCTGCGGTTGGGCGCGGAGAGGGCCAGAGAGATGGCTCGACCGAGAGTGGATGAGGCGTATCGGGCGATCGGTCTACTGGCCGGCTGACCGCGGGCGACGTCAGTTGTTGTTGCCGGAGGCCAGTGCCCGGCTGCGGTCGCGGGCTGCCTCCAGGGCCGCGATCAGTGCGGCGCGTACTCCGTGGTTCTCGAGTTCGCGGATGGCACTGATCGTCGTGCCGGCGGGGGAGGTGACGTTCTCACGGAGTTTGACGGGGTGTTCGCCGCTGTCGCGGAGCATCGTGGCCGCGCCGATGGCGGACTGGACGATGAGGTCGTGAGCCTTGTCGCGGGGTAGGCCGAGAAGGATGCCCGCGTCGGTCATGGCCTCGACCAGATAGAAGAAGTACGCCGGGCCCGAGCCGGAGAGGGCGGTGCAGGCGTCCTGCTGGGACTCGGGGACGCGGAGGGTCTTGCCCACGCCGCCGAAGATTTCCTCGGCGTGCGCGAGATCGGCCTCGCTCGCGTGGCTGCCGGCGGAGATGACGGACATGGCCTCGTCGACGAGGGCGGGGGTGTTCGTCATGACACGGACGACAGGGGTGCCTGCGGCCAGGCGCTCTTCGAAGAAGGAGGTGGGGATGCCCGCCGCTCCGCTGATGATCAGGCGGTCGGCGGGGGTGTGCGGGGCGAGCTCGTCGAGGAGGGTGGCCATGTCCTGGGGCTTGACCGTCAGGATCAGGGTGTCGGCGGTCTTCGCGGCCTCGGCGTTGGTGACCGGGGTGACGCCGTAGCGGGTGCGGAGCTCTTCGGCGCGCTCGGGGCGGCGGGCGGTGACCAGGAGGTCGGCGGGCGCCCAGCCGGCTCGGATCATGCCGCTGAGCAGGGCCTCGCCGATCTTGCCGGTGCCGAGGACTGCGACTTTCTGGGTCATGGTGCGGGTGCCCTCCGGGGATGCGTCGTCCTGAGGCCCATCCTCGCATCGGGGGTGGCGGTTCGGCGGGGTTGTCCGGTGGGCGGGACGTCGGATGGACAGGGCTATGCCGTTCGGCGCCTGAGGGTTGCCGCTCCCAGGATCAGGACCAGGAGGGCGCAGCCCGCGACAACCGCGATGTCTCGTACGAAGTCGGCCGTCATATCGGTGTGGAGGAGGACTTCGTTCATACCGTCTACCGCGTAGGACATGGGAAGGACATCGGAGAGGGCTTCGAGGGCGGGGTGCATGTCGGGACGGGGAGTGAACAGGCCGCAGAGAAGGAGCTGGGGGAAGATCACGGCCGGCATGAACTGGACGGCCTGGAACTCGGAGGAGGCGAAGGCCGAGACGAAGAGGCCGAGGGCCGTGCCGAGCAGAGCATCGAGCAGGGCGACGACAAGGAGCAGCCAGGCGGAACCGGTTACATCCAGATCGAGGAACCAGACGGCCAGTCCTGTGGCGAGGGCGGACTGGATGATCGCCAGGGTGCCGAAGGCCAGGGCGTAGCCCGCGATGAGGTCTCCCTTGCCGAGAGGCATGGAGAGGAGGCGTTCGAGAGTGCCGGAGGTGCGTTCGCGCAGGGTCGCGATCGAGGTCACCAGGAACATGGTGATCAGCGGGAAGATGCCGAGGAGTGAGGCGCCGATGGAGTCGAAGACACGTGGACTTCCGTCGAAGACGTAGCGGAGCAGGAACAGCATCACGCACGGGATGAGGATCAGCAGGGCGATCGTGCGGGGGTCGTGGCTGAGCTGGCGGAGGACTCGGGTGGCTGTGGCCGTCGTACGGGAGTAGTTGAGGGCCCTTGGGCGGGTCATCGCGCGCGCTCCTTCTGGGGTGCGTCGGTCCGGATCGCTTGTGTGGTCGTGGGCGTGGCCGTGATCGCTTCGTCGACCAGGTGGAGGAATGCGGCCTCGACCGTCTCCGAGTGGGTGCGGGTGCGCAGGGACTCGGGAGTGTCGTCGGCGAGGATCTCGCCCTCGCGCATGAGGAGGAGGCGGTGGCAGCGCTCGGCCTCGTCCATGACGTGGGAGGAGATCAGGAGCGTGGCCCGGCGCTCGCCGGCGATGGTGTGGAAGAGGGTCCAGAGCTCGCGGCGGAGGACGGGGTCCAGGCCGACGGTGGGTTCGTCGAGGACGAGGAGTTCGGGGGTGCCGAGGAGGGCCACGGCCAGGGAGACGCGGCTGCGTTGGCCGCCGGAGAGATTGCCGGCGAGGGCGTCGGCGTGGGTGGTGAGGTCGACGTCGGCGATGGCCCGAGTGACGTTCTCGTGGCGGCGGTCGGCGGCGGCGCGTCCGGGGTCGAGGATCGCCGCGAAGTAGGCCAGGTTCTGGCGGACTGTCAGGTCGTCGTAGACCGAGGGGGCCTGGGTGACGTAGCCGATGCGGGAGCGGAGGGTGGCGTCGCCGGCGGGGTGGCCGAGGACGTTCAGGGCGCCGGCGACTTTCGCCTGCGTTCCGACGATGGCCCGCATCAGGGTGGATTTGCCGCAGCCCGAGGGGCCGAGGAGGCCGGTGATCTGGCCTGGGGGGACGGAGAAGGCGAGGTTGCGCAGGACCGTGCGGGGGCCTCGAGTGACCGTCAGGTCCTGGGCTTGTACAGCCGGGGCGTGGGTGGGGTCGGCGGGGGTGAGGGGTTCAGGTGGAGGCTCGCCCGGAGCATTATTCATCATGTGATGAATAATGCTCCGGGCGAGCGGGGGGCGTCAAGGGAGGGGGCCGGAGCTGGTCGTCTGGGCCGGCAGGCGGTTACTGGGCCGGCAGGCGGTTAGGTGTGCGCCTCACGTGGGGTGCGAGCGGGGGTGGTGCGGCGGGGGCACGGAGGGGCGCGGGCGCTCGGTGGTGGTGATCGGAGGCGTGCGTTCCGGGGGTGTGCGCTTCGACTGCGGAGCGGTGATCACGGGAAGGGGGGTGCGGGCATTGCTCGCTTTGGGTGACACTTGATTGCGGAGCGTGGTCGATGGTTCGGTCGCGCGATGTCGCCCGGGTGGTGTGCGGCGGTATCCCGTTGTGAGTTGTTGTGATCACCGTCGGGTTCGTCCCTGCTCGGGACTACGCATCTCCTGTCGGGCATCCCCTGTCGACTGCCGCCCAACCGGAGGTCCGTCTCTCATGGGTAATACCTCAAGCCTGTTTCGGCCGGGGCCCCGTGGTGGGGTTCGTTGGCGCTCCTGGCTCCGCCTTCGATTTCTGTTCCGACTCCCGTCTCGGTCTCGGTTGCGAGGAGAGTCGGCTGCCTCGGTCGTGGTCTTTCTCGTGGCGTTGCCGTTGTGTGTCGGGGTCGCGGTGGCTTCGGGGGTGCCTGCGGAGTTGGGGCTGGTCACCGGGATCGTCGGTGGGCTGGTGGCGGGGGCGTTGCCCCGGAGCGGTCTGCGGGTGAGTGGGCCGGCGGCCGGGCTGACCGTGCTGGTGTACGAGGCGGTGCGGGAGTACGGGCTGCGGGCGCTGGGTGTGTTGGTGGTCGGGGCGGGGGTGGTGCAGCTCGGGCTGGGGGCGTTGCGGCTGGGGCGATGGTTCCGGGCCGTGCCTGTGGCCGTGGTGCAGGGGATGCTCGCGGGGATCGGGCTGCTGCTGGTGGCGGGGCAGGTGTACGCCCTGGGTGATGCGGAGACGCCCGGTGGTGGAGGGATCGGGAAGCTGGCGGGGTTCGGGGCGTGGCCCGGTGCCGTCGATCCCGTCGCGCTCACCGTCGGGGGCGCCACCGTGGTCGTGCTGGTGGTGTGGCCTCGGTGGCGGTGGGGGGCGCGTTGTGTCCCGGCGCCCTTCGTGGCGGTCGGGGGTGCGGCCCTGGTGACCGGGGTGTTCGACCTGGGGGTGCGGCGGGTCGAGGTGCGGGGACTGGGGGAGGTCGTGCGGGCGCCGTCCGTCGATGATCTGGGGCTACTCGCTGAGGCGGGGGTGATCGGAACCGTACTCGCGTTCGCGGTGATCGCTTCCGTCGAGTCGTTGTTCGCTGCGGCGGCCGTCGATCAGATGTATGACGGGCATCGAACCAATCACAACCGGGAGTTGGTCGCCCAGGGTGCCGGGAACGTCGTGTGCGGGGCGTTCGGGGCGCTGCCCATGACCGCGGTGATCGTACCGGGCGTGGCGGGCGTGGCGGGGATCACCTCTTCCGGGGGAGCCGGGGCGGGGGCACGGACCAAGACCTCGCGTGTGCCGCATGGGCTGTGGGTGCTGGCGTTCGCGGCCCTGATTCCGGGCGTGCTCGGGGTGATTCCGCTCGCCGCGCTCGCCGGGCTGCTCGTGCATGTGGGGTGGGGGCTCGTGCCGGCACGGGAGCTGCGTGTGTTGTGGCGGGGGCGGGATCGCGGGGAGGTGGTGGTGCTGGGGGCTACCGCTCTGTCGATCGTGGCCTGGGGTCTCTTCGAGGGCGTGCTGGTAGGGCTCGCGCTGGCTGTGGCCAAGTCGGCGTGGGAAATCAGCCGGATACATGTGGAGATCGAGGACCGGGGGGACGCGGGGGTGGTGCTGCGGGTGGTCGGGAACGCGACGTTCTTGGAGTTGCCGAAGCTGCTGGACGCGTTGGAAGGGGTGCCTCGGGAGCGCGACGCACGGCTGGAGTTGAGCGGGTTGTGGCATATGGATCACGCGTGTGCGGCCGCGCTGGAGGCTTGGGAAGCAGGGCGGGGGCAGGTCGGATCGGGAGGAGGAGAGCAGGGAGCAGCGCAGGGAGGAGAGAAACGAAGGCGGAGAGGGAGGTTCGCATGGGGGCGAGGGTCGGGCACCTGGGCTTGAGGAGCAGGTGCTTGACAAGGGCGCGGCTGAGGACGGGGTTGGGGGGCGCGGCCGAGGAGGGGGTGGGTGAGGACGGGGTGGGTGAGGAGGGGGTGGGTGAGGAGGGGGTGGCTCAGGGGCGGATGGCGAGTAGTAGGTCCACGTCGTAGGTCTCTTCGATGGTTTCGGTCGGGAAGAGCTTGCGGAGGTGGGCTCGTTCCTCGGTGAAGAACCGCGTGGTGCGCTCTTCGTCGAGGACCAGGAACGACGAGTGGCTGGCGATGTTGGCCAGGTGGGTGTCGAGGGAGACCGTGCGGCTCCAGCGGATCTGGCGGCGGGTGAAGTCCAGGTGGCCGGCGGTGTCGGTGAGGGCGGCGGGGGCACCGGAGCCGCTCTTCTCGAGTGGGGTGTCCGGGGAAACGCCGAGAAAGCGGTGGATGCGGGTGGTGGCGTCGGCGATCCAGGGGATGTCGACGGCGTCGGTGTTCCACCAGAGGGCGAGTGCGCCGCCGGGGCGGAGTACGCGGAGGGCTTCCGGGACCGAGCGGGCCGGGTCGGTCCAGTGCCAGGACTGGGCGTAGGTGAGGAAGTCGGTGGAGGCGGTGGGGAGGGGGAGGGCGTTGCCGTCGCCGCGGATGAGGGGGATGTGGGGGTGGGTGCGGCGGAACTGGGCGGCCATGCCGGCGCCGGGTTCCACGGCGAGGACGTGGGCGCCCCGGCTGTGGAGGAGGGCGGTTGAGATACCGGTGCCGGCACCTACGTCGACAGCGCGGGAGCCGGGGAGGGGGCGGGGGGTGAGGGATTCGATGGTGTCGAAGAGAGTGGGCGGGTAGGAGGGGCGGTTCGCCGCGTACTGGGCTGCGGCCGCGTTGAAGGAGTGGGCTCGGGTGATGTGGGTGGGGTTGCGGCGGGAGGATGTGGTCATGGGGACATCCTCGGTGTGGTGAGGGGCTGTTGGGGGTGCTTCGCCCCCGCCGACCCTGTCCGTTCCAACCCAGGGGCGGCCCCCTTCGCCCCGGCGATCCTGCCAGGGGCTACCGCCCCTCGCCCCACCTGCACACGTCCTCGCGAGGCTCCGCCCCCGGTCCCCGGCCAGGGGGCACTGCTGTCCTGTCGACTCCCGCGAGTGCGGTGGCTAGCCCTTGCGCCTCTTCGCCGGGTTTCCCGTCCGCTTGGCTGTGCGGCGGGTGTACTGCTGCTGGGCCGTGGTGTATTCGGCGCGGTGGAGGGACTCGCCCGGTGCTTCGCGGAGGGAGCGGAGGAGGTAGGCGGTGAGGGAGCCCAGGAAGCCGATGGTGAGGAGGCCGCGGAGGGAGGACCGGCGGGCCGGGTCGGGGCGTTGGGTGAAGGACCCCCAGGTGTGGCCGAAGGCCAGGGCGGTGCACACCACGAACATGATGACCACGACGACGGAGACGAAGCCGCCGACCGCCGCCAGTTGCAGGCCCTCGTAGGCCAGGCGCAGCACGACGCAGGAGACGAGGACGGCGACGAGTGAGCCGGCGGAGACGGTCGCGCGACGTGCCGTGTAGTTGCCGTCGTGTTCCAGCCAGGTCGTCCCGAAGAAGCGGATGGGTTCCGGACGCGGGCCGGTCGAGGCACCCTGGGCCTTTCCGGGCATCCGGTTCGCCTCCGTCGAATCAGTGCTCTTGGCCGACCCGGCTCCCTGGAACGCCCGGGCCCTCTGGGTCGGCTGGGCCCCCTGGATCGGCTGGGCCGCCTGGGTCGGCTCGGTGGCCTTCGGCGTGGTGGTCGGGTTGTCGCTCACGGATTGATTATGGCTGCGTGGAGCAGGGCGCCTCGCTGCGGTACCAGGGCGGTACCGCAGCGGTGTCGGTGCTGCGCCGTGTCTCGCGCTCAGCCGCAGCGAGGTGCCACGTAGCCGTCGCTGCCGGTGTAGACGTAAGCGTCGGAGATGTACTCGCCGTCGTCGATGTTGTCCCAGACGTTGGTGGTGCCGTAGGGGCCGGAGATGGTCTGGCCCGGCGTCTGGCAGAAGATCGGCACTCGGGAGCCGCCGGAGAGGACGCGGACGACGCCGTAGTTGGTGCTCGGGCCGCTTCGGACGTTGAGACGGACACCCGGAGCGGTCGTGTAGTAGCGAACGGCCGCGGTGACGCTCGCCGCCGTGGCTGCGGCTGTGGTTGTGGGCGTGATTGTGGTTGTCGCGTCGGCCTCGGCGATCACGGTCCGCTCCCCTTCGCCGTCCCCCGCGATCTCTTCGACATGGTCGACAGACATGGCTGATCTCCCCCCGTTTGAAACCCCGTTTGCCCCCCATGCAAGGCATGAGGACCCTTTGATACCCCTGAATCAGGACACACACACCTGTGCGTTTTTCGCACGTGAAGGCTAGCAAGCCGCCTCTGTCCCGTACGTGTCATCGACTAGGCTCCGTGGGTCGCGCGAGCGGCCGAAACAGCACGGGGGTGGACCCATGGCACCGCAGCGGGGCACCGGGTCGGGAGCGGAAGCGGAACTTCCTGAGTACGCCGGTCAGTACCGTCTGGGATCGTGTCTGGGCTCCGGTGGCATGGGCGTGGTCCATCTGGCCACCTCGACCTCCGGACTACGGCTCGCGGTCAAGGTCGTGCATGCCGAGTTCGCCAAGGACCCCGAGTTCAGAGGGCGGTTCAGACAGGAGGTCGCCGCCGCCCGCCGTGTGAGCGGTGCGTTCACCGCGCCCGTCGTCGATGCCGACACCGACAGCGCCCGGCCCTGGATGGCCACCCTCTTCATCCCCGGCCCGACCCTCGCCGAGCACGTCAAGCGGAACGGGCCCATGGCTCCTGGGCAGTTGCGTCGCCTCATGGCCGGGTTGGCCGAGGCCCTGCGGGACATCCACCGCGCCGGCGTGGTCCACCGGGATCTCAAGCCGAGCAACGTACTCCTCGCCGAGGACGGGCCGAAGGTCATCGACTTCGGGATCTCGCGGCCGAAGGACAGTGAACTGCGCACCGAGACGGGCAAGTTGATCGGTACGCCGCCGTTCATGGCCCCCGAGCAGTTCCGGCGGCCCAGGGAGGTCGGCCCCGCCGCCGACATCTTCGCCCTCGGCTCGGTGACCGTGCACGCTGCCACCGGGCGCGGGCCGTTCGACTCCGACAGTCCTTACGTCGTCGCCTACCAGGTCGTCCACGACGAGCCCGACCTCACCGGTGTACCCGAGAACCTCGCCGCTCTCGTCCGCGCCTGCCTCGCCAAGGAGCCCGAAGAACGGCCCACGGCGGACGAGCTGATGTCCCGACTCCGGTCCGTGGCCGCCTCGTACGACACGCAGGCCTTCGTACCGACCGGGCGCACCGGGCGGGAGGGCGAGGGGGCAGGTGAGGGTGCGGGTGCGGGTGCGGAATGGGCTGAGCGGCGCAGGGAACGGGGCGACAGTTGGGCGGCTTCCCTGGGTGTGACCACCGGCAAGGATGCTGCCCCCGGCACGGGCACGGACATGGGCCCAGGCCCGGGCGCGGACATGGGCGCAGGCTTGGTCGTCCATACGGATACGGGACAGGACACCCATACCGGGCTGGACGGCGGTGATGGCCTTGGAGGTGATGGCCGCGTCAGCGATGGTCAGGACGAGCACCGGGCCGGTGGCCGTCTGCGCAGGCGGGCCGTTCTCGTCGCCGCCTCCTTGGTGTTCGTCGCGGGTGCGGGGGTCGGTGCCGTCCAGGTGATGGGGGGTGACGGCGAGCAGGGGGCCGGTCCCACGGTCACGCCGCGGGCCAGTGGCGCCGCGGTCGCCGCGCCCGCGCTCCCGCCCTGGGCCACCCAGCCGGCGGCCAAGAAGAACGGTGCGCCCCAGTGCTCGTACGGGGCTGGGAAGCTGTTGTGTGTGCAGCCGGGGCTGGTCTCCGCGTTGGATCCGACGGACGGCACCGTGCTGTGGCGGCACCCCGTCGACGGGGTGGGCGTGGCGGGCACGAGTGAGCCGCCGGTCGAGTCGGGCGGTCTGGCGTACGTGCGGACGGACGGGGGCCGCCGGGTCCAGGCGCTCGACCCGGGCTCGGGCAGGGTGCGGTGGGAGCGGGACGTCTCCGCGTACATAGGCCGGCAGCACGCGGGCGGCACGCTGCTGCTGACCGCCGCCGACGGGACGGTCACCGGAGTGGACGGCGCCACGGGTGACACGAAGTGGAGCAAGCGGATCCCGCACCACCCGGAGGCGTACTTCACGTCCTTCGAGGGGGACGGGGCTGCGTATGTGGCGAGTGTCACCGGTGAGGGGAGCGGGGCGCGGACGCGGATCACGGCCGTGGATCCGGACACGGGGGAGGTGCGGTGGAAGGCCCGGCTGGAGGGGCAGATGGAGCCGGTGGGGGCCCAGGGCGGCTTCCTCTTCCTCACCGCGGTCGGGGGCGCCTACGCCGACACACGGGCCGTGGTCCGGTACGACCCCCACAGCGGGGCGACGGTCCGGGTGACGCTGCCCCTACAGATCGAGCAGGCCCGCGCGGTCGTGCGCGGCGGCGTCGTCTACCTGCTGAGCGGCATCGGGGGTTCGCTGGCGGCCGTCGACATGGAGGCGCGCAAGCAACTGTGGCGGACCGAGACGGAGGCGGGGCGGACCTCGGGTCCGGTCGCCGACGACCGGCATGTGTACTTCACCTCGTCCGACGGGCGCGTGCTCGCCGTGGACACGCGGAAGGGCAGGCTCGTCGGCGGGACATCCCCGCGGCTCGGGGACACGGACCGGGTCAGCTCCGCGTTGCCCGAGCCCGTGGTCATCGACAGACGGGTCTGCGCGGGCGCGCCGGACGGGACCGTGCTCGGGCTGGACGGGAGCGATCCGGCGAGCTGGTGACCGGCCCCGCCCCTTCCGGGAACGGCAGGAGCGGGAGGCGCGCCGCCCCCCGACAGAAGCGGGAGGCGCCCCGCCCCGAACGGAGCGGGTGACGGCCACGGTCACCGCTGCCGGCTCACGGCCACTGCTCGTACTTGACGGCCGACAGCTGACCGACGGCTGACGACCCGAACCGCACGGGTGACGGCTCACGACTGAGGGCCACCCCCTCAGGAAGCGACCCTCGACCAAGACCGCAGCCCAGCCCGGTGTGAGACAGACCGCAGCAGGCCCCTGTGTGAGACGGACTCAGCCCAGCTTGCTGACGTCCCGCACCGCGCCCTTGTCAGCGCTGGTGGCCATCGCCGCGTACGCCTTCAGCGCGGCCGACACCTTCCGCTCGCGGTTCTTCGGGGCGTAGACACCGCCGAGAGCCTGCTCGCGGCGGGCCAGCTCGGCGTCGTCGACCAGCAGCTCGATCGTACGGTTCGGGATGTCGATGCGGATGCGGTCGCCGTCCTCGACGAGGGCGATGGTGCCGCCGCCGGCCGCCTCGGGCGAGGCGTGGCCGATGGACAGGCCGGAGGTGCCGCCGGAGAAGCGGCCGTCGGTGATCAGCGCACAGGACTTTCCGAGGCCGCGGCCCTTGAGGTAGGAGGTCGGGTAGAGCATCTCCTGCATGCCGGGGCCGCCCTTGGGGCCCTCGTAGCGGATGACGACGACGTCGCCCTCCGTGATCTGCTTCATAAGGATCTTCTGCACGGCCTCCTCCTGCGACTCGCAGACGACCGCCGGACCCTCGAAGGTCCAGATCGACTCGTCGACACCGGCCGTCTTCACCACGCAGCCGTCGACCGCGAGGTTGCCCTTGAGGACCGCGAGGCCGCCGTCCTTGGAGTACGCGTGTTCGGCGGAGCGGATGCAGCCGCCCTCGGCGTCCTCGTCCAGGGACTCCCAGCGCTCGGACTGGGAGAAGGCCTCGGCGGAGCGGACACAGCCAGGTGCCGCGTGCCACAGCTCGACGGCCTCGGGGGACGGGGAGCCGCCGCGGACGTCCCAGGTCTTCAGCCAGTCGGCGAGGGAGGGGCTGTGGACGGAGTTCACGTCCTCGTTGAGCAGGCCAGCGCGGTGCAGTTCGCCCAGCAGGGCCGGGATGCCGCCGGCGCGGTGCACGTCCTCCATGTAGTACGTGCGGTCCTTGGCGACGTTCGGCGCGACCTTCGCCAGGCACGGCACACGGCGGGAGACCGCGTCGATCTCGTTGAGACCGAAGGGAACGCCCGCCTCCTGGGCGGCGGCCAGCAGGTGCAGGATCGTGTTGGTCGAGCCACCCATGGCGATGTCGAGGGCCATGGCGTTCTCGAAGGCCGCGAACGAGGCGATCGAGCGCGGGAGGACCGTCTCGTCGTCCTGCTCGTAGTAGCGGCGGGTGATGTCCATGACCGTGCGGGCGGCGTCCTCGTACAGCGCCTTGCGGGCGGTGTGCGTGGCGAGGACCGAGCCGTTGCCTGGAAGGGAGAGGCCGATGGCCTCGGTCAGGCAGTTCATCGAGTTGGCGGTGAACATGCCGGAGCAGGAGCCGCAGGTCGGACAGGCGTTCTCCTCGATACGGAGGATGTCCTCGTCCGAGATCTTGTCGTTCACCGCGTCGGAGATCGCGTCGACCAGGTCGAGCGTGCGGACGGTGCCGTCGACGAGGGTGGCGCGGCCGGACTCCATGGGGCCGCCGGAGACGAAGACGGTCGGGATGTTGAGCCGCAGGGCGGCGTTCAGCATGCCCGGGGTGATCTTGTCGCAGTTGGAGATGCAGATCAGGGCGTCGGCGCAGTGGGCCTCGACCATGTACTCCACGCTGTCCGCGATCAGGTCGCGGGAGGGCAGCGAGTACAGCATGCCGCCGTGGCCCATCGCGATGCCGTCGTCGACGGCGATCGTGTTGAACTCGCGGGGGATGCCGCCGGCCTCACGGATCGCCTCGCTGACGATGCGGCCGACCGGCTGGAGGTGGGTGTGGCCCGGCACGAACTCGGTGAAGGAGTTCGCCACCGCGATGATCGGCTTGCGACCGATGTCCGCGCCCGGTACACCGGAGGCCCGCATAAGGGCGCGGGCGCCCGCCATGTTGCGGCCGTGGGTGACTGTGCGGGACCTCAGCTCGGGCATCGTCGCTCGCCTCGCTCCTTCGGAGAGTTATGACTGAGGTCGAGCCTACGCCGGTCATCCAGTGGTTGGACATGATGTCCGGAATGCGGGATGCGCGTCTCGTTTTCGGCCTCGGGTGAGCGAGGGCCCGTCGCGCCCAGGCGGCGGAGCCGTGTAGCGACGCGGCTCCGCGCCACGCGGTGAGACGCGGCTCCGCGGCACCGCGGTGAACCGTGCAGCGACACGACCCCGCGCCCACGCGGTGAACCGTGTCTCCACGCAGTATCGCGCCCGCGCGGCGAAGCCGTGTACGACGCGGCCCCGCGGCCTTAGAAGGGCGCCGTGAGGTGGGCCTGCACCACCGGCGCCACCCTCTGGATGATCTGCTCCGGGTCCGCCGATGCCAACGGCTCCACCTTGATGACGTACCGCAGTATCGCGATGCCCACCAGCTGCGCGGCGGCCAGCTCGGCGCGGAGCTCGGCGTCCGGGAGGTCCAGCTGGGCGGCGACGCGGCGCAGCAGCTGGGCCGAGACGAGGCGGCGGAAGACGGCGGCGGCGACCTCGTTGTTCACGGCGGAACGGATGATCGCCAGCAGGGCCTTGCGGGTGGCCGGGTTCTCCCAGACCCCGAAGAAGAAGCGGGCCAGCCGCTCGCCGACACCGTCGAGCGGGCCCTCGGCGATCGCGCCGGGCGCGTTCAGGAGGGGGCCGAAGGCAACTTCGATGGACTCCTCGAACACCTGGTCCTTCGTGCCGAAGTAGTGGTGCACGAGCGCCGAGTCCACCCCGGCGGCCTTGGCGATGCCGCGCATGGACGTCTTGTCGTAGCCGCGCTCGGCGAACTCCTCCCGGGCCGCCGCGAGGATGCGGTCGCGGGTGGCGGGGGCGTCGGCCGACTCCGTACGGGGCGGCCGGCCCCTGCGGCGGGGCGTCGCCGAGGTCACGGCCTCGGCACCCGCACCGCCGAGGCCAGGTGCAGCCGGGTGAAGGCGAGGGCCTCCGCCAGATCGGCCTCGCGCTCGGCGCTGGACATGGCGCGGCGGGTGTTGACCTCGATCACGACGTGACCGTCGAAACCGCTCAGGGCGAGACGTTCCAGCAGCTCGGCGCAGGGCTGGGTGCCGCGGCCCGGGACGAGGTGCTCGTCCTTGGCCGAGCCCCTGCCGTCCGCCATGTGCACATGGCCGAGGCGGTCGCCCATACGGCCGACCATCTCCAGGGCGTCGGTGCGAGAGGTCGCGGAATGGCTGAGGTCGATCGTGAAGTGCCGGTAGTCGTCGTTCGTCACGTCCCAGTCGGGGGCGTACGCGAGCATCTCGCGGTCGCGGTAGCGCCAGGGGTACATGTTCTCGACGGCGAACCGGACGTCCGTCTCGCCCGCCATCCGCCAGATCCCGGTGACGAAGTCGCGCGCGTACTGGCGCTGCCAGCGGAACGGGGGGTGCACGACGACCGTGGTCGCGCCGAGCTTCTCGGCGGCGGCCCGGGCGCGCTGCAGCTTGACCCACGGGTCCGTGGACCACACCCGTTGGGTGATCAGCAGACAGGGGGCGTGCACGGCGAGGATGGGCATCTGGTGGTAGTCGGAGAGACGGCGCAGGGCCTCCAGGTCTTGGCTGACCGGGTCGGTCCAGACCATGACCTCCACACCGTCGTACCCGAGGCGCGCGGCGATCTCGAAGGCCGTTGCCGTCGACTCCGGGTATACGGAGGCCGTGGACAGGGCGACCTTCGCGTCCGGGATCCGTACGGGTTCTGCCACGCGGGACAGCCTAAGGGGTGGGCCCTCGCCCGTGCGCCGTCGGGGTGCTCGGGGAGGTCGACCGCGGGTCGTGCGTGGCTGGTCGCGCGGTTCCCCGTGCCCCTGAGGGAGCGGGGGTTGCGCCCCTGCCCCTTCGGCCCGCCGGGACCGTGTCTTCTTCCAGGGGCGCGGGGGGGGGGGGGGGGGGCCCCCCCCGGGGGGGGGGGGGGGGGGCCCCCGCGGGCGGCCCCCCCCCCCGCGTCTGTTTCAGGCCCGACGGGCGCGAGAGGCGATGACCTCGGCGCCGGGCTCCTGAGCTACTGCGGCGGCCTCCAGGCCGTCCAGCAGGGCCGTGGGGGCCTCACCATCGGGCCCCAGCCCCTCACCCCGGAGGGTGACCTCCCGGCCGTCGGCGGTGCGGATGTCCACCTAGGCCTCATAGCGGCGGATGCGCATGATGTCCTCCCTCAGCTCGTGCTCTCCAGGCCCCGCCGGATGCGGGCCAGCTGGATCTCCAGGGCCTCCACGGCCTCCAGGTGGGCGTGCCGGTCGGGGCGGTCGTCCCGGGACACGGTGACGTTGGTCAAGGCAGCGCGGGCGTCGGCCAGCTGGTCAGTGATCGGGCGGTTCTGCATCGTCATTTGCCCTCCTTGGCGAGGCGCTCCAGCTCGGCGGCCAGGGCCTTGGACGCGCGCTCCTGCTCCTCGGCAGCGCGGCGCAGTTCCTCTTCGGTAGCCATGTCGGTGCTCCCTCGGGGTCGTGTTTGTGCTGCACCGTCCGCACGGCGCGGCGATGCGGTGCTCCGCAGTTGAGCCGGTGTCGCGCTCTGCGTGAGTTCAGACTGACACACAGGTTCAGGCTGCGCAAGTGGGGTGCGCTGAAGGTTACGGCCGGGCTGTCACGTTGGATTCCTGACCTGCGGGTTTCCAGGTCAGGACCGGTCACAGATAGCGGGGGCGCTGCCCCCACACCCCCGGCCACCGCTCCCAGAGGGGCCGGGGGCGCCGTTGGTGTCTGCGGGGTCGTGGGTGGTGCGGCGGGGTCGCGGGGGGTCCCTCCGGCCAGACGGCGCCAGAGGCGAGCACGGAACCTCGGGGGGCGCCAAGGACGCCTACGGCGCCGCTACGCGGTCGGGCAAGCCCGATCCTTGGCACCCCCCGAGAACCCGCGCTAGGGCAGAGCCCGCCGCCCGACCGGAGGGACCCCCCGCTCTGGCCCGCCTCATGCGGGAGGCGCGGCAGGCCCCTCACGGCCGGGCTGGGCCGGCGGCCTCGGGGCCGCCCGGTCCTCCATCGCCGCACCGGGGCGCTCGCGGCACTGCCGCAGATGCGCGACCAGGCCCACGACGTCCTCACGGCAATACGGGCACTCCTCGCCCCCGGCCGGCGCGGGCAGCGGGAGGTCTCCCAGGTCGAGGAGAGCAACCGCGGATTCCCCCGCCGGCGGGAGAGCGGCCGGGGCCACGCCCGACGCCCGCTGGAGCCGCCGCGCCTCGTACGCGCGCTGCCGGTGGGAACGTCGGCAATACCGCCGTGGCGTCCGGGTACCCAGCTGGCTGACCGGCTGGCCGCACCACTCGCACGACAGGTAGCGGATGCCCGCGCCCTGCTGGTCGGGGAGGTCATCGTTCGTCATGGCCCGAAGGTAGTCACCGTGACGGCTCCCCTCGGTGTCGCCGCCGCCCGGGCTACCGTGATCGTCACGGGCGTACGCGCCCGGATACGGCGAGAGGGCCCGGGGCT
>NZ_JBIBEN010000045.1:0-21014 GCF_042955065.1 Streptomyces sp. NPDC012510 | reverse complement strand
CTCACAGCGGCCTTCCCGGCCTCGGTGTCACTCGTCACGTCAGTCATCAACTGTCGCTTCCAGCTCGGGAGTTACACCACTCACCGTACAGACCCCGGCTAGGAGGGTGATCGCGGTGCCCGGCGGCACTTACCGCAACGGCCGGAGACGAGCGACCGCAGCGCCTCCCGGGCATCCTCGGCCTGCCGGACGGCCGACTGCTTCCGCATGCCGGTCGGCCGTCGCACGCACGACCAGGTCCAGGGGGCCCGGGCGCAACCGAGTCGAAAAGTGACGGCGTACAGCCTGTGGCCTGGGAAGTATCTGTACTTCTCCCAGGCGGCCCGGGACCGAGCCGGTAGCGTGGCTGCCGTCCCGCCGTCGGCCGCCGCACACCCCCTGCCCCGTCTCAGGAAGAAGGCCCGCCCACCATGGTCCAGGCAGCCTCGCCGCTCACCGGCCTCGGCCGACGCCGTCCGTCACAAGGCGCCATCTCCGTGCCACATATGAGGGACTGCCGTATCCGGCGCACAATCGTATCGGGGTGGGTGTGAGGTGCGCAGGCCCGTCGATGGCGAGGTACATGTTCACTATGGTCAGATCTATGTCGAGAGTGACCCGGACGGTTTCGGTCCCGGTCTCGCGGAGGCGTTCGCCGGGCAGAGCAGCGGACTGTGCGGGGCGGCGATTCCCGGCGCGCTGTGGCTGACGACCGGGCTGCACACCGGCAGCGTCCCCTTCACCGTCGAAGTCCACGACCAGTCCCTCCCGTTGGATCCCGCATGGGAGGACGTCGTGGAGGTGTCCTTCCGCCCACTGTCCGCCACCAGCGTGCTCGTGGAATGGGCAGGCGAGGACACCTGGGCGCTGGACCTGGAAGAAACCGACTACCGGGTGCGCTACTGCGCCACAGGCATGGACGCGGCACGCGAGCAAGACACCCGCTCAGACGACGAACCCGAACTCGACAGATACCTGCTGCAGTTCTGGCCCGCGTCGCCGCGGCCCGACCAGGTACTCAAGCAAACCTCGCAGAGCGCCGCCTACTGGCATGACTACGCCCGACAGCAGCCGCCCCCTCTCACACCCGCCGAACGCGCCGTAGCCGAACACCAAGCCCGCCTCGCCCAGCAGCAAGCAGAACGAGAACGCCTGCTCGCCCACGAGCGGTGGGAATGGGGCGGACAGCTGCCCAGCCAGGCCCTGCGCACCGTCGGCGGCAACGTCCGAGGCCTGCGTGATTTCGACCCCGCACTCCTGCACGCCATCGACGCCGCCGGCCCCACCACCCAGCGCTCGGTGGGCTTGCTCGCGGCCCGCCGGGCCTGTGAGAGGGCCGGTCTGACCGGCCTGGACTGGATCGCCGACGCGCTCACGGCCCTGGCCGCCGGCCGTCCGCTGCCGCCGCCCTTCGACGACCCGGACCGCCTGTGGCGGGTACTGGATGCGGACCCGCGTGTCCCGAACAGGACCGTCGGCCGGGCCATCCCGCCCGAACGGCCGCACCACCACCCGCCCGTTCCCCCAAGGGGCCAGGAGCCTCTGCTAAAACCCTCACAGGAATCACCGCCAGTGGTGGGCCCCGCGGCTGCCCTGGTGAAGCCGCCGAGCCCGCCCGCATCGCAGCCCGACGACAGCCCGGCCTCGTACGCCATGGCCGTCGCATTCGGGGCACCCGACCCGTCCCTGCGGATGTCGCAGCCGCACATGGCCCTGCCCGCACTGGTCGATGCCGCCCACGCCGACCCGCTCCAGGCCGCCCTGGACGCGGTGTACGCGGGCGTGGTCACCTACGGCGAGGATTACCCGGCACTCCTCGAAGAGGTCTGGTCCGTGTGCCACAGCCATCCATAGACACCGAAGCGCACCGGCGGTCATCACGCCCGGCGAGAAGCGGTCTGCCCGCCGTAGGGCCGTCGCGCGGGCACATCTTCATGCCACCGGATGACGCCACCGTGAAACGGTGGCTATTCTGCATTCATGTCTGTCACCACAATGACGCTGCGCATCCCCGATGAACTCGCCCCCTCGATCAAGGCGGCGGCTTCGGGCGCCAACATGAGCGTGAACGCGTGGATAGTCCGCGCCGCCCGCCGCGCCGCGACCCTCGATGCCGCGCACCAGCTCGCCGGCCTCGGCCTCGGAGACGATCTCGCGGGCGAGGGAGACACTCTGTGAAGCGTGGCGAGGTCTGGGTCCTCCCCGACGAGCGCAACGTTCTGATCGTTTCCCTGACCGGCCTGGAAGAGGCTTACGGCGCGGTGGTCGTGATCGTGCTGCACCCCTCCGGGAGATTCCCCGACACCGCTATGTCCGTCGTGATCGGCGACCCGGTCCCGTGCACCGCCGTCGCGGTCAACATGCAGCAGCTGCGGGCCACCCGATTCGACGGTGCCAAGCTTCTTGGTGAGGTCGCCCCCGAGGCGATGGCACGTGTCGACCAGGCGCTGCGCGCCGTCCTCGACCTCTAGCCTGGGTATTTCATTTGCCGCAGTGTCCGGGTCTTGCGCTACTGAAATCCTCGCTACGGTCCGACATCTGGCTGCAGGACCGCTACGACGCGCGCGCAAAGGCCCCGCTGACCGGAGGGCAGACACAGCGTTCAGCAGGGTGCGTCACGGAGCTGGCCGATGCGGACAGCACCAAGGCGCGCTGCCGGCTCTGCGGGGCGCGGCTGGTGTCTCCGAGCGCTGCTCCACCGCGCACTCCTGCCACGCCGGCGCGGCTGTGTGCCGACCGGTGACGCGGCAGCGGTGCCTGACGAGGTCGCCCCACGGCCGCCGACGACGCGACCGCGCTCGCTGTCCAGGCCGTACTCGCCGGCCGCTGGGCGACCGCCACCGACGAGCGTACGACCCGGGATCCCGGGCAGCCCGGCGTACGGCTGCGCCTGTACGCCGACCTGGAGCAGGAGGTCGCCGACGGCGGCGCGGAAACCGGGCAGAGCGGAGCGGCGACAGGGCCCCGCCTGCGGGGGTGAGGCGGTCGGCCGCCCGGCGGGGCCGTCGCGGTGCCGCCGGGCGTGGCCGCTCGTAGGCTGGAAGTCTCGGGGTTGTCGCGGAGGTGTGCTGTGCCCCGAACCGTGTGGTCAGGTGCAATCAGTTTCGGGCTGGTGACCGTACCGATTCACGTCCAGTCGGCAACCGAGGACCACAGCATCCGCTTCCACCAGTACCACCTGGACGACATGTCGCGGGTGCGGGTGCGCAGGATCTGCGAGAGCGAGGACCGCGAGGTCCGCAGCGACGAGATCGGCAAGGGCTACGAGATCACCAAAGACCGCATCATCCAGGTGAGCGACGAGGAACTGCGCCAGATGCCGCTGCCGACCGCGAAAGCGATCGAGATCGAGGCGTTCGTCCCCGCCTCCTCGATCGACCCGGTCCAGGTCGGGGACGGGTACTACCTCCAGCCCGACGGGCAGGTCGCGGCCAAGCCCTACACCCTGCTGCGCATGGCCCTGGAACGCAGCGCCAAGGTGGCGGTCGCCAAGTACGTCTGGAGCGGCCGCGAGCGCCTCGGACCCCTGCGCGTGCGGGACGACGTGATCGTTCTGCACCAGATGATGTGGCCCGACGAGATCCGTGACCCCACCCAGCTGGCGCCGGCCCCGGTGGAACTCACCGATGAGGAGATCGACGAGGCCGTGCTCCTCATCGACCGGATGGATCTGGACGGCCTGGACGGGTTCCGCGACCGGTACACCGACGCTCTGAACGAGCTGCTCGCGGCCAAGCGCGAGGGCCACGAGCTGCCCGAGGCACCCGAGCCCGAGCAGGCACGGGGGTAGGTGGTGGACCTGATGGACGCCCTGCAGGAGTCCGTCGCCCGGGCCCGGGCCTCCCGCGGCGAGGACACCGAGGCCGACGTCCACAAGATGCCGAAACCCGGGAAAAAGACGCCAGCCAAGGAGACCTCGAAGACCCCGGCGAAGAAGACGGCGGGGGGACGGAAGCCGAAGCGCACCGCCTGACAGGGCGACCGCGACCGCCGTAGGGAGGTGATCTCGCGAACTCTGCTGGCGATGGGACGGGCCGCTTCCGGGGTGGCCAGTGGAGCGACGATGGTGACGGGCTGATCGCAGTGCGGGCAGTTCGGACGGCTCCGCGCCCGCCGGCGCCGACCTGGCGGCCATCCCAGACTGGCCATCATCACGAGACCGAACGCGCGCGTTATGCCGACACCCCGCCGGAGTTGACAGCAAGCCGCGTGGCGCAGTCGAAAGTCATCTGGGTGCACGTGTCGTTACGCGGGAATGCGCTGGTCGCCGACGGGCACGTCCAGGAGACAGACGGTCAGAATTGGAACTGGTACCGGAGGACCTCAGGGGCTGAGACTTGACTGGGTTCGGCAAAGCTCGCACGGTTACGGCGCCATGGGGGCGCGGACCTCATTGCGGATGGTCGCTGTCTTGGCAGCGAAGGCCGCAAGGTCGAACTCGGCAGGAGGCTTGTCGAGGTCCACGGTCTGGGTTACGTGGACAACGGCCGATGCGTCTGCCCAGGAACAGTCCGGTTGCCAGGTCGTTCCGAACTCATCGACCTCCTGAACAATCCGGCAAGAGACGGGCTCCGAGGAACCGCGGGGGGTGATCGTACGGGGACCGATGATCACGGTGGAGCGCATGTCCGTGGCGATGGTCCGGCTGTCGAGGATCTTCAGAAACTCGTCGCGGGCCGTGACTGGGCTGAGCACGGTTCCGTACACTCCGGTCACCGCTAGCACGGGCCCCGAAGTATCGGACTTTCGGTCATCGGGCCGATAGGCGGCGAACGCGGAGATGCCGTTCTCGATCTGGTCGGAGAGCATCGACGCGATGTTCGGATCGGGCTGGCCATGATCGGACTCCGTAAAGGTGCCCTTCAGTACCAACTTGGGCATCTTCAACCGGTAGGGCCCTGACGGAACGTCCGCTTGTCCCGAGCCCTTCATCGATGGGCTCCCGCTCTCTCCGCTGCCGCCACAGCCGGTCAGCGTCACCGTGGCCATAGCCGTAACCACCGCCGCCCTGAGATGTCGCTTCACGTACTTCCCCCACCACAGACAGGTCAACGTGATCACTTTGCCATGGGGTGGCCCGGGAAGGACAGGCCCGCATAGGCAGCCTCCAGTGATGGTTCTTCGCAGCAGTACGGTTTCGTCGGGTCCGTTCCCATCCTTGTTGACGAAGAACATCGCGGCCGGCCTCCGCCGCAACGCCTGCAGCCCTCACCGACCCCCCTTACTCGGCGTCGGATGACCACGAACCGGACGTCGTGCGACCACGCCGAAGCCCTGACTGCGGCCCCAGGCCACCCCACGGCGTCGTCCAGCCAGCGGATCCGTTCTCGTCGGTGACTTGCCGGGAAATGGCAGGAGTGCCGTGCGAGGATACGGGTCGTGGCGAGGTGGAGCGGTGCGGTGGCGCGGTCGTTGGGGGAGGTGCCGACGAGTCTGCGTGTTCCTCCTTCGGGCATGGTTGCGCCGCCGATTGCCACCAAGTCCGACTATCTGCCGCTGGATCAACTGCCGTGGCAGGATGCGGAGCGGCTGTTTCTGAGGCTTGCCGAGCGGGACGGCCGGGCCGAGTACGCCGAGTTGTACGGCACGGCAGGACAGGGCCAGGAAGGCATCGACCTGTTCGTCCGCAAACACCCGCGGTCCGGCCGCGTCCGCCGGCACCGATCCCGGCCGCCGCTACACCACCTTGCAGTCAAAACGCGTGGCAACGCTGACACCGGCAGACATCATCAAGGCGGTCGACAAGTTCCTGGCCGGTTCCTGGGTTGAGGTTCCCCCGAGATGCGGGAAGAGGTGACAGAGGGTCAGATGGGTTTCACGAGAGGAGCCCAGACGATGCCTGCACCGAGGAAGTACCCGCTGGAGTTGCGTGAGCGTGCGGTCCGGATGTACCGGACCGCCGAGCCAAAGCCCGTGATCCGCCGCATGGCCGAGGAACTCGGTGTGCACCACGAGGCCTTGCGTAACTGGATCCGCCAGGCCGAGGCCGACGCCGGCGAACGGAACGACATGCTCACCACCGAGGAGAAGGACGAGCTGGCTCAGCTGCGGCGCGAGGTGCGGGAACTGCGACGGGCGAACGAGGTTTTGCGGACGGCCTCCGCTTTTTTCGCGGCCCAGCTCGACCCGACCCGGCCCAGGTGACCGCGCTCGTCGACGCGCACCCGCACCTGGGGGTCGAGCCCGTACTCCGGGAACTTTCCATCCCCTCATCCACCTACTACCGCTGGCGTCAGGCCGAGAAGGAGCCGTGCGAGCGGCACCGCCAGGACGCCGAGCTGACGGGTATGATCCGGCACGTCCACGCCGATTCCGGCGGGATCTACGGCTCACCCCGCGTGTACGCCGTCCTCAAGCGTGAGGGCGTCCACGTCGGCCGCAAGCGTGTCGAACGGCTCGTGCGCCAGGCCGGCCTCGCCGGGATCAGCCCCCGCCGGGGCAAGGGTTTCACCCGCCGGGACCCAGACGCCCTGGTGCAACGCGACTTCACCGCGGACGGACCGAACCGGTTGTGGGTCACCGACCTGACCATGGTCACGACGCTGGAGGGGCCGTTGTGGCTGTCCGCGATCCGGGACGCGTTCTCCCGCCGGGTGGTGGCCTGGGAAACCTCCGCTCGCGCGGACGCGGACCTGGTCCTCACTTCGCTGGAGTATGCCCTGGCCAGCCGCGAAGTCGCGCCCGGTGAGCTCATCCACCACGCGGACCACGGCGCCCAATACACCTCTGTCAAGCTCACAACACGCCTGGTCAGGGCAGGAATCCAGGCGTCCATGGGCTCGGTCGGCGACTCGTTCGACAATGCCCTCGCGGAGAACCTGTGGATGGTCATCAAAACCGAGTGCATCCGCGGCCGGGTCTTCGCCACCAGGGCCGAAGCGAACCTCGCGCTCTTCGAGTACATCGACGGTTTCTACAACCCCCGCCGCATCCAAAAGCACTACGCCAGCCGGGCAGCGGCCGAACAAATGAACCTGAAACCACGTCAATCCGCCCTGACCTGCTAGTCAGCCACTCCCGCGCAGCGGGGGAACCTCACCGGGCATGCCAGAAGTCCTCCACGGTGCGCCTGGCGTGCGTCAGGGCGTCCTGGGACGGCGTGGTCTCGTCGTGGTCGGGAAGGTGCCGGCCGTAGACGGGAATCACCTCGATGTCGGCGGCACGCAGCGCGCACAGGCGGTGCTGGCCGTTGGTCAGATTCTGCTGTCCGGTGTCCCACCAGATGTGGCCCCCTCCGATGAGGGAGCGAAACCAGGCTCGGTCGCGCTCGCTCAGGTGCGTGGCGCGGTAGAGCTGACCCTGTTCGTCGCTGTCGGGTTCGGCGCGGGCGAAGGCGAGCACGGCCGCGGTGATCGCCTTCCAGTCGTCGGCCTGGGGTGATTGATGCCCAAGGCCGTTGATCAGGTACTTCACCCGGGCCCAAACGCACCTTGGTGATACGTCAAAGAGCGGTCCGCGCTGCCACCCGTTGGGGTTGTTTGACCGGCCATTGGACGATCATGCGCACGGAGGCCGCGAACACTGGTTGCAGGTGGCGCGTGCCACCAGGCAAGGGGGCGGCATGGCCGAGGGCACGGTTTTGGTGGCGGTGACAGAGCATCCGGAGGCTGGAGGCGCCACTGCTGGGCAGTTGACGCGCATCGCCGACGGGATCCGGGCGACGGGCTTGCAGGTCCGGTGGGTGGTGAGCGTCTCGGACGCTGAGGCGGTGCTCAGGACGGAGGCCGGTCTGGCTGCTGCGGTGGTGGCCTGGGATCTTCTGCCCGGAGCTGAGGACGGGCCGGGTGGCGCGATGGTTCTGCGCCGAATCGGACGCCGGTTCCAGAATCTGCCGGTGTTCCTGGTCATGGCGGGCGAGGGGTTGCATGAGTTGCCGCTGTGGGTGTCGCAGTCGGTGGTGGGTTATGTGTGGCCGTTGGAGGACACGCCTGCGTTCATCTCGGGGCGGATCTCCACCGCCGCGCGTGCTTACCAGGACGCCCTGCTCCCGCCGTTCTTCAAGGCGCTGCGGCGCTTCGACGACGCGCACGAGTACTCGTGGCATACCCCGGCGCACTCCGGCGGTGTCGCCTTTCTGAAGTCGCCCGTGGGCCGGGCCTTTCACGACTACTTCGGGGAGCGGCTGCTGCGCAGCGACCTCTCGATCTCGGTGGAGGAGCTCGGCTCCCTGTTCGAGCACACCGGCCCGATCGGCGAGGCGGAACGCAACGCCGCGCGGGTCTTCGGCTCTGACCGTACGTACTTCGTCCTGCACGGCGACTCCACCTGCAACCGTCTGGTCGGCCACTTCAGTGTGACTCGAGATGAAATCGCCCTGGTGGACCGCAACTGTCACAAGTCGGTCCTGCAAGGCCTGGTCGTCTCCGGAGCCCGACCGGTGTACCTGGTCCCGACCCGCAACGGCTACGGGCTTGCCGGACCGCTGCCTCCGGCCGAGATCGCGGCGGACTCGGTGGCGGCGCGGATTGCGATGAGCCCTCTCACAGCGGGCGCGGTGTCGTCGCGTCCCCAGTACGCGGTGTTCACCAACTCCACGTACGACGGCCTGTGCTACGACGCGTCGGCGGCGGCCCGGGCCTTCGCAGCCAGCACCCCCCGGCTGCACTTCGACGAGGCGTGGTTCGCTTACGCCCGCTTCCATCCGCTTTACGCGGGGCGCTACGGCATGTCGGTGGACGAGAATGCCTTCACCGGCCCCGACCGGCCCACGGTCTTCGCGACCCAGTCCACCCACAAACTGCTGGCCGCGTTGTCGCAGGGCGCCATGGTCCACGTCCGGCCCGCCCCGCGGGCGCCGGTGGAGCACGACCGGTTCAACGAAGCGCTCATGATGCACGGCACGACGTCACCGCTGTATCCGATGATCGCCTCATTGGACGTGGCCACCGCGATGATGGACGGTCCGCAAGGGCAGTGGCTGATCGACGAGGCGATCTCGGAGGCGGTCCGGTTCCGCCAGGAGATGGTGCGGATCGGACGGCGGATCAAGGCCGCCGGGGACCGGCCCCCTTGGTTCTTCGGAGTGTGGCAGCCGGATGAGGTGACTGACCCCGCGAGCGGGACGCGGCTGCCGTTCGACGAGGCTCCGGCGGACTTGCTGCGGACCGAGGCATCCTGCTGGCACCTCGCATCCGACGCGGACTGGCACGGCTTCCCCGGCCTGGCCGACGGCTACTGCATGCTCGACCCGATCAAGGTCACCCTGACCTGCCCGGGGCTCGACGCGACCGGTGTGATGTCCGAGTGGGGCATCCCGGCGCGCATCCTCACCGCCTATCTGACCACGCGCGGCATCGTCGTGGAGAAGACTGACAGCTACACCACGCTGGTGCTGTTCTCCATGGGCATCACCAAGGGCAAATGGGGCACACTTCTGGACGCCCTGATGGACTTCAAGGACCTCTACGACGGTGACGCCCCGCTGGACCGCGTGCTGCCCGCCCTGGTCGCCGAGCACCCGCGACGCTACACAGGGCGCAGTCTGCGCGACCTGTGCCAGGAGATGCACGACCACTTGCGCGATGCCTGCCTGGTTGAACTACTCGACCAAGCCTTCCAGCAGCTCCCGGAGCCGGTCGCCCCGCCCCAGCTGTGCTACGAGCGTCTCATCCGCGGCGGCACAGAACGGATCCGTCTGGGGGACGCGCCGGGCCGCATCGCCGCGGCGATGGTCACAGTTACGCCGCCCGGCATCCCGGTCCTCATGCCTGGCGAAAGCATCGGGGAGGAAGACGGGCCTCTCCTGCGCTACCTCAGCGCCCTGGAGTCCTTCGACCGCCACTTCCCCGGCTTCGGCAGCGAGACGCACGGAGTGACCCGTTGCCCCGACACCGGCGACTACCTGGTCGAGTGCCTGCGCCCGGACGAGCAGGAAGAGCCTGGCGCCATCACGCCGGCGCAGCGACGGAGGGCGCAGAGCGCCAAGACGATGGGTTGAGTCCTCGGTCACTGGTCGGCCGAGGGACGGATGGCGTCCCGCGCGGCAGCCGTCGGCCGTGCCTCACACCGCCGCACCTCAAGCCGCGCACCTCACGGGGTTCGCCGGTCCGTGTGCTGGGGCCGGGGCAGTCCGAGGGTGAAGACGCAACCCTTGCCGGGCTCACTGTCGACGGTGACGGTTCCCTCACGTGCCTCGACGAACTGGCGGACGATGGAAAGGCCCAGTCCACTGCCGCCGGTGCGTCTGCTGCGGGACTTCTCGGCCCGCCAGAAGCGCTCGAAGACATGGGGGAGGTCATCGGCGGCGATGCCGCTGCCCGTGTCCTCCATGGTGAGGACGGCCAAGTCGCCGGCTTGACGGGCGGTGAGGGTGACAGTGCCGCCCGCCGGGGTGTGCCGGAGCGCGTTGGAGGTCAGGTTGCCCAGGACCTGCCGCATCGTCACTGGGTCGGCGTCCAGGACGAGGTCGGGATCGGTGTGGGTGCGCAGGCGGATGTCCGAGGACTCCGCCCGGGTGCGGTGGGCCGATACCGTCTGGGCGACGAGGTCGTCCGCGCGTACGGGTTCACGGTGCAGTGCCAGGGTGCCGGCGTCGGCGAGGTCCTGCAGATCGTCGATGATGTGCTGCAGAAGGAGTGCCTCGTCGTGCAGGGAGGCGATGAGTTCCGGGTCCGGCTCGACCAGCCCGTCGCGGGTGACCTCCAGCCAGCCGCGGATGTTGGTCAGCGGGGTCCGCAGCTCGTGGGCGATGTCGCTGACCATGGCCTTGCGTTGGGTCTCCAACTGTTGGCGGCGTGCGGTGAGGTCGTTGAAGGCGGCGGCCAGGTAGCCGGTCTCGTCCTTGGTGGTGACCGCGACGCGTGTGTGCCGCTGCGGCGGCTGCTGGGCGGCGGCCGTCAGGGCTCGCAGGGGGCGGACGAGGCGGATGGCGACCATGGTGGTCATGGCGACGGTGACGATCAGAACCAGCCCCGCGACGCCGACGATCTTGGCCTTGTTGGCGGGGGAGAGGTCGAAGCCCACGGGCTGTTGGCCGAGGGCGCCCAGGTAGAGCCGCGCTCTGGGCGCGACGTGCGGGTCGAGTTGGGTGCGGCGCGCGTCCTCGACACAGTTCTGTGTCCGCCGGCTGCCACCCAGCAGGCGTCCGGAGGGCGCTGTCACGTTGTTGGGTGGGTAGGTGTCTGATGGCACGTCGTGGCGTGATGGAGCCCGGTTCCGGGCCGTGGTCAGGCCGTGGCGGCTGGGCTGGCGACGCCGGCGATTTGGTCCCAGATTGCGAAGCGGACGGTCATCTCGGCGCGGTAGTGGTGTGCGGGCATCAGATGGCGGCGGGGTCGGAAGTGGGGCGAGATCCCGCTGAACGCGGACAGGAACCGCTGGGCTCCTCCGACGGAGCGGAAGTTTTTCATCGCCCCTTCGCGTTTCCTGGTTGGCTGGTGGCTGTTCTTCGCCCGGTTGTTCAGATACTTCGACTGCCGGTGCTCGACGGAGGGCATGACCTCGCGTGAGCCGCGCCGTAGGAGCGGAGCTTGTCGGTGACGACCACCCGCGGCACCGCACCGGTCCTCTTCATCAGCCTGCGGAAGAAACGCCTGGCCGCAGCCTTGTCCCGCCGGTTCTGCACCAGGATGTCCAGGACATTGCCGTCCTGGTCGACAGCCCGCCACAGGTGCTTCTGTTCCCCATTGATCTTGATGAAGACTTCGTCCAGGTGCCACTTGTCCCCGGGCTGGGGCTGTCGGCGGCGCAGCGCGTTGGCATAGGTCTGCCCGAACTTGGCGCACCAGCGGCGGATCGTCTCGTAGGAGACGACGATCCCGCGCTCGAGCATGAGCTCCTCGATCTCGCGGAACGACAGCGGGAAGCGGAAGTACAGCCACACGCAGTGGGAGATGACCTCGACCGGGTACCGGTGCCCCTTGTACGACGGCGACACGGCCCCCACAGACAGTCCCCTCCAGCACAATCAACCAGAAGATCATCCCACCCGGCCAACCAACGTGACAGCGCCGTGCGCTGCGCTGTCGGCCAGCCGCCGTCCTACTGGCTCGCTCTCCATGCCGCGCTGCGTGAGGACGACACTGCGTTGCACCATCAGCTGCTGGAGCTGAGGCAGGTAGCGGGGGTGCCGGAAACGGTGAGTGCGCTTCGGGTGTGCGATGTGGCGGTGTGGATGAACCACCGGGCCGTCGGCCATGCCTGCGCCTGAGGATGCCTGCCGTCCAGGTGACCCGAGGGGGCGTTCTGGCGTGTGAGGGTGACGGATGGCTCTGTCGGTGAGTCGTAGTGTCGTTTGTCGTTGAGCGCGGATGGCACCGTCGTGTGGGCGAAGACGATGTCGTCGAGTTTTAATAGCAGTTGGGGCCTTGTGGTGGGACGATGGCTGTGCTTCTCCTGCTGGGGGCACCGATGCGCCTGTCGAAATCCAAGGCCGATCTGTACGCGGCGATCCGTCGGGACCACCGCGCCGGGATGTCGATGCGTGCTCTGCAGCGCAAGTACGGGGTCACCTGGCAGACGGTCCGCAAGGCACTGGACCTGGTCTGGCCCGAGCCGCGCAAGAAGCTGCCCCCGCGTCCGACCAGGTTGGATCCCTACAAGCCGCTGATCGACGAGATGCTGCGCAGGGATCTGGACGCGCCGCCGAAGCAGCGGCACACCTCCAAGCGGGTCTTCGACCGGTTGCTGGACGAGTACGCCGCAGCGGGGATCTCATATCAGATGGTCCGCGGCTACATCGCCACGCGTCGTGGGGAGATCCGTCAGGAAGCGGGGCGGGGGCCGTCGGAGGTGTTCGTGCCGCAGACCCATCTGCCGGGCGCCGAGACAGAAGTGGACTTCGGGGACGTGCACATCGTGCTCGCCGGCGTGGCGACCCGCTGCTATCTGTTCTCCTTCCGGCTGTCGTACTCGGGCAAGGCGGTCCACCGGGTCTTCGCGTCCTGCGGCCAGGAAGCGTTCTTCGAGGGCCACGTCCACGCGCTGTCCGTGCTGGGCGGTGCCCCTCGCGGCAAGGTCCGTTACGACAACCTGAAGGCCGCGGTCGCCAAGGTGCTCGGGTTCGCCCGGCACCGCCAGGAGAGCGAGCGGTGGACCGCGTTTCGCACGCACTGGGGCATCGAGAGCTTTTACTGCAGGCCAGGACTCGAAGGCGCCCACGAGAAGGGCGGTGTCGAAGGGCAGATCGGGTACTTCCGGCGCAATCACTTCGTCCCCGTTCCCGAGGTCGCCTCGCTGGCCGAGCTCAACGAGATGGTCGACCGGTGGGACCTTCAGGACGAGGGCCGAAGGATCCGCTCGCGGGCGAGGACGGTGGGCGAGTACTTCGCCGTCGAGGCGCCGTTGCTCAAGCCGTTGCCGACCGAGCTGTTCGAGACGGGCCGACTCTTCACGCCGCGAGTGGACCGCTACAGCCAGATCGCCGTGCAGACCAACCGCTACTCGGTTCCGGTCCGGCTGATCGGCCGGACGGTGAGGGTGATGCTGCACGCCAACCACCTCATCGTCTACGACCAGGGCCAGGAGGTCGCCCGCCACGAGCGGCTGAGCACGAAAGCGGGCTCGCGCCTGGATCTGGACCACTATCTGGAGGCGCTGATCCGCAAGCCCGGCGCTTTCCCCGGCGCCACCGCTCTCGAACAGGCCAAGTCCGCAGGCAAGTTCACGCCGGTCCACGACAACTGGTGGGCGGCCGCTCGGGCGGCACACGGCGACAAGGACGGCACCAAGGCCCTGATCGAAGTCCTGCTGCTGGGCCGGCACATGAGCCACGAACACATCGTCGCCGGACTGGCGACGGCCCTGCGGGCCGGCGCCTTCACCGCGGACGCGGTCGCCCTGGAGGCCCGCAAGGCCGCTGAAGCCGACGAACTGGCGGCCTCCATCCCCGCCCACGCTGCTTTGCCCGAGCCGCCTGGGCGGCAGCGGGCGACGGTCACCTTCCTGTCCGACTGGCGGATGTCTCACCTGCCGGCCGACACCCGGCCGCTGCCCTCGGTGGCCCCCTACGACCAGCTGCTACGACACCGCCGCCCAGGCGGTGCCCCTGCCACCGAGGGAGAAGCGACGTGAGTGCCCAACGCCATCACGGCCTGACCGAACAAGCCGCCGACACCGCCATCGACCAGGCATGCCGGATGCTGAGGCTGCCCACCATCCGGGGCCAGTTCCCCGACCTCGCCGAGGCCGCGAAGCGCGATCAGATGTCCTACAAGGGCTTCCTCGCCGAACTGCTGCTGGCCGAGTGCGACGACCGGGCCCGCCGCCGCTCGGAACGGCGGATCAAGGCCGCCGCGTTTCCGCGCGAGAAGTCACTGCGGGCGTTCGACTTCGACGCGAACCCCAACGTCGACGCCGCCACGATCAACACCCTCGCGACCTGCGAGTGGGTCAGGAAGGGACAGCCGCTCTGCCTGATCGGCGACTCGGGCACCGGGAAATCGCACCTCCTGATCGCGCTGGGCACGGAGGCCGCGATGAAGGGCCACCGCGTCCGCTACACCCTCGCCACCAAACTGGTGAACGAACTCGTCGAGGCGGCCGACGAGCGGCTGCTGACCAAGACGATCGCCCGATACGGACGCGTCGATCTCCTCTGTATTGACGAATTAGGCTACATGGAGCTTGATCGCAGGGGCGCCGAGCTGCTGTTCCAGGTCCTGACCGAGCGCGAGGAGAAGAACAGCGTCGCCATCGCCTCCAACGAGAGCTTCGGCGGCTGGACGAAGACG
This sequence comes from Streptomyces sp. NPDC012510, assembly GCF_042955065.1. Classification (NCBI taxonomy): domain Bacteria; kingdom Bacillati; phylum Actinomycetota; class Actinomycetes; order Kitasatosporales; family Streptomycetaceae; genus Streptomyces; species Streptomyces sp. NPDC012510. The sequence goes on along the minus strand of NZ_JBIBEN010000045.1, from coordinate 6,366 downwards.
TTCAGTGATCCGAGGCTCTGCACGGCCATCGTCGACCGGCTCACCTTCGACGCGGCCATCATCGAGACCGGCACAGACTCCTACCGCCTCGCCCAGACCCGGGCACGGGCCGGTGCGACAGCCGGCTGAGCATCGACGACCCCGACACGTCCCACCAGCGTGGACACCCTCACGTGCTCGGTGAACCGCTCGTCCGCGGGGAGTGCTTGCCGGATACGTTCGGCGAAGACAGCGCGTTCGTCCGGTCCGGGCAACTGGTCGGCGGGAATTGCTGAGCAGACGCCGCCGAACAGCTGATCGAAGGTCAGGTCACCGCTGTATTCGACTACGATCTCCCGCACATCGACGAAGCCCGCCGACTCCAGCGCCTGCGCATACCTCAGCCTGTCGCGGCTGCTGGTACCGCAGGACGCTTCCACCGTGGTTCCCAACCACTCTTCCAGACAGCCACGCAGAGCTCGGGACCATGCACTGTCCTGCAGCCACAGCGGCGTTCCGTTCGAAATCACCGCGATACCTCCGCCTACGCGGAGCAGCGGCGACACAGCACGGAAGAGTTCATCGTGCTGCATCCAGTGAAGAGCCTGCCCGATCACCGTCAGCGCCAGCGACCGCTCTCCCATCAGGGCCCCAAGCGCCGGAACGTCGGTGTCGGCGCCAAGGATCCAGGTCGCGTTCCTGATTCCCTGGTCGCCGGCTGCAACGCTGGCCAGCCGCAGCATGTCCGGCTCGGGATCCACTCCCACCACGGAACGAACCCGGGAAGCGAAAGGAAGGGCAAGCTGGCCAGTGCCACACCCCAAGTCGAGTACGACATCGGCTTCCGACAACTCGAAGACTTCCTGCAATGCGTCGAAAACCTCGGAGGGGTACCCGCGCCGGAACTCTGCGTAGTACTCGGCCACTGCGCCACTGAATCCCACAGTCATGTCCCCACCCTGCCGGGCATCCGCCACACCGGGAACCTCTCGCACCCGATGATCGCTATCCGCTGAACCTGAGACAGAACCCGGACAACCTGAGGGCAGCGCATGCCTCCCCCAAGGTCATGTGCTGCCCAGCCATGTCTACGACGCCCTGGCGCTTCGCGCCGGGGGAATGCTCTCCGCGGCCTACGGAGGCCCTGCCAGAGCGTCCGAGTGACATCGAAACTCACCGATACTCCAAGCCTCACGGGCCCTCGGATGACATCCGAACTCATCGACAAACGACACTCGTTGAGAGCTATGCAGCCAGACGGACTTTACCAACCGTCACCTGGGTGTGTGGGACGTTCGTGTGGAGTGGTCCGGGGGTGTGGGGGAGGGGTGTGGACTCGGGGCTGGGAGTGCCGCCACCGGGGCGGTTCCCGGTTCGGAGGGGGTGGCGTGCGGGTGGGTGGCCGGTTGGTGGTGGGTGAGTTACGGGTGCAGGAGATCGTCCGTGCTGGCGGGCGGGTTTCCTACACGGTCGTGGACACGGACTGCACGGTGGTGGCGGAGGCGGACGGGTTCCTGCGTACCTGTCGGGCGGGTACGGACCGTACGTATGCGTATGTGCTGGTGGATCATCTGCGGTGGCTGCGGTTCGCGGGCCTGGACACAGGAGCAGTGTCGCTGGAGGATCTGCGGCACTACATGGCCGCCCTCGGCGCGGACTATCCGGGGCCGTTCGGGCTGCCGTGGCGGGAGGGGAAACGCCCGTACGGGCACAGCGCGTTGAAGACAGCGGCGGCGTGTCTGAAGGGCTTCTACCTCCACCTGGGCATCCGGGGCGTGAACCCGCCGCTGGCGGAGGCGCTGCGCGTGACAAGGTTTGCCGACGCGGGCGGATAGGCGGCGGGCGATGCTCGGGCATGTCCTGCACAGCATGCCCGCGAACCCGCTGGCTTCGGCGGAGCGGGTGCGCCGACATCCGAAGATGCTGCCCGAAGGCGCCCGGGAGGTGCTGCTGGGGGCGGTGTCGTGCGCGCGGGACCGGATGGTGGTCACGTGGCTGGCCGACGGCGGTTTCCGGAGCGGCGAGCTGTGCGGGCTGCGCCTGGTCGACCTGCACCTGCGCGAGCAGGCCGCGTGCGGTCAGTGCCGGGGGCCACACGTGCACATCTGCCACCGCGAGGACAACGCCAACCGGGCCCGGGTCAAATCCGCTACAGCGCATCAAGCTGCTGATGATGGTCGCCGACCGGGCCGGACGGGCGGCCCATGACAGCGCGGCCCGAGCCCTGCGGGGCGAGGACCGCAACGGCCCGGCCACCTGGTCGCAGATCGCGGACGCGGCCAGGCTGAGCAAGGACACTGCCTTCCGTCAGTTCCACGGCGGTGAGGCACTGTCGTGGTCCCCGGCGGCGCGGGGCGTGAAGCCCGCCGTACGGCGGCCCGCCGAGGGCGGGAGCCACTGATGGCCATCGACCGGACACTGAAGGGGCCGGGCCTACTGATGGCGGCCGCCGCCGCAGTGCAGGCGGGTGAGAAAGCGATCTCCGCGGCCCGTGGCCGCCAGGTGCGATGGGCGGCGGGCGAGTACGACCGCGCACTGACCCACCCCGACCACCCGCTCGGCGACGACGCCGCGGCCGCCGACCTGTTCGCCCGCCAGGCGATCGACGCCTACCTGGAGCTCGCGGCCCGCGGCGAGCTGCGTGTGCGCCGGGCGGCCAAACACGAGAGTGGCGACCACTCCCGGCAGATCCGCATCGAGGTCCTGGCGATGCTTGCGAGGGCCCTGGAGGTGCGCGCCGACCTGCCGCCGCAGCCGGACCCCCCCGCGCAAGGAGCCGGTGGCCAAGCGGCCCCGCTCCCTGCTGGGGGCCTCGCTCACCGAACTCGCCGACTACGGCGCCGCGCTGCCCGCGCGGCTGCGGATGCTCGCCATCGGCGCCACGGTCGTCGACACCGGCGCCCGGTCGGAGGAGCTGTGCGCGAACACCGTCGAGGACCTGTCGCCGTCGCTGGAGGAACTGCGGCTGGTGCGCCGGCCGCAGGGTTGGAGTCCCTCCGAGGCCTACGCCGAACTGCTGACGCTGACCGGGCTGTCCCGGGCGGCGCTGCGCCGGTGGCTGCCGGTGCGCCTGGCACTGCTGGAACGGGTCGACACCAATTCCACCGCCCTGTGGGTGTCCCTGCACGGCAACCACCGCGACGGGCACGCCGTCCCGGCCGGGATCCCCCTCCAGGAGCGGGGACTCGCCCGCGCATGGACCCGGGCCGTCACCGCGACGAACATCCAGATGGCCGGCGAGCCATCCTGGGAGCCGCTGCCCACCCGCATGGAGCAGCTGCGGCGCGGCGTGAGCCCGAAGGCCTCCCCGGCGCCGATGCACCCCGACGCCGAGCGGGCCGCGACCCTGCTCGGGGACGTCGCCGACCGGGGCCGGGAGCTCGCTGCGGCGCGGGCCGACGAGCCGGGCAGCACCGCCGAGCTGGAGGCGCGCGTCGCCGTGCGCAAGGCGGTACGCGAGGCGTGGGCGGAGGGCATCGAGCACGCCCTGCAGCTGTCCACCCTCGCCGAGGCGGGGCTGTCCGACAACGAGGGCCTGGCGGCCGCCGGATGGGAACCGGCCCTGATCGCCGCGATCGAGCGTGCGCAGGGATGGGGGCGCCCGCCAAAGTGAAAGCAGCCAGCTGAACAGCCCCGATACGCGCGAAGTCCCGGAGTCTGGACTCCGGGACTTCCGCATTCTGTGAGTGTCGCGCTCATGTCGCACGAGCTCCGCCGTTATCTAGGGGCGTTGGGTTATTTTCGCAGTTCATCGCCATGATGCCGGTGTCAGGCACGTACGGCATGTTCGTCGGCGTCCTCTGACATCGGACCTGAATCCTTCTGAAGTTGGACCGATAAGTCAGCTGTCGGGCGGCTGGGTTCGTACGCAGCCCAGCGCGGGGACGGCGCTCAGGGGCCCTGACAAAAGCTGTTGATCATGTGATCTTGTGCCGGCTTCGGCCGACAGATCACTCGCGACGGGGGCCGCGGTCCCGGTTCATGACCGGCGGCTTCTGCCCGAAGACGGTGCGCATAGGATCACCGCACGAGGGGTGGTGGCGTACTCATGAGGAACTACCGGTGGTGTGTGGCGATCGCTGCGCTGCTGCTGGCCGGCTGTGGCGGTGGCGCGGAGAGTGACAGCTGGAACGGCAAGGCGGTGGCACTCACGAAGGAACAAGTACGGGAGACGTTGCCGGACGGCGGGGCCATGACGGGTTGGAAAAAGTCCGCCCGGCCCAAAACCGCCGCAGCCGCAGTGGACGAACTCGCCCGGGGGGCGTTCTGCCCTGGCAATGACAGGGCGGGTTGCGAGAACTCCCGCTTCTACGGCGTCTCGACCTTCCGGCGCGACGACAGCGCCGCCATCGTCACCTTTCTGATCATCGCCTACGACAGCGAACAGGCCGCCCACGAGGCGTACGACGTGCTCTGGAACGGCTACTACGGCAAGCGGGTGGGATTGAGGGCCAGGACGTTCAGCCTCGGCCCGATCGGTGAGAAGCGCGACGCACGGTTCGGATCTTCCGGCTTCCACGGCGAGCCCGGCACCGTGACCCAGACCCGGGTCGGCACCACGCTGCTGTGGACGATGGCGGATTCAACGGACAAGGACGAAGACGCCGTCAACGAGGACAGTGCCCGGGACCTGGCCACGGTGCTCGCCAAGCGGGCCCGGCAGGCCCAGAACGGAGACACGCCCTCCGCCGCGCTCAACAGCTGACCGGGCGGCCACGCCGGGACCCGCCCGGACGCGTCGCCCTGCTGCTCGACAACGCCGCGTTCGTCCTGCGGTACGCCGACGGGCTTGGCCCCGCGCTGCTGCCGCTCCGGCAGCTGATCGACGTCCTCGCCGATGACAGCGAGGCGGGAATGACGGAGTCCGGGAGTCACAGACTCCCGGACTCTCGTACCCGGTGACGCGATCACTCCTCGTCGTCGTCGGGGTGCGGCTCGATGTGGCCGCAGTAGTGGCACCTCGCCCCGGCCGGGAGGTCGACGGTGGAGCCGCAGCACTTGGGGCACTCGCCCCGCTCCAGGACCGGCCCCGGCCGTTCGAGCAGCCCGGGCAGGCGTGGCCGTCGCTGCCGTGCTCCCAGCCCGCCGCGGCGACGGCCGTCTCGAAGGACTGCTCTTCGGGGAGGTCGTCGGGTTCGAGGTAGATGGCCAGGCAGCCGGAGGTGTCGCAGGTCGCGGCGTCACGGATCATCGGGTGTCGCCCTTCGGGCGGCCGAGGCCGCCGGTGGGGTCGTAGTTGGGGAACTCCTGGCGGACCAGCGCGATCACCTCGTGGGGAGGCCGGTCCAGGAGCCCGGCCTCCCTCATGGGCCCCGGTCTCCTATATCTGACCCACGGTGCAAAGTAGAGCCACGTCCGCTACCGGTTCCGGCGACGTATGGCGGGGTCGCGCTCTGCGACGTGCCGGGCGACCGAGTCGACTCGGGGCGGGCGTATCGCTCCAGGGACCGGACGGAGGCGTGGCGGGAGCGGGCCAGCAGCATCGGGGTGGAGGTGCCGTCCTCCGCGTCGTGCGTGAGCGCGGAGTGCCGCAGCCGGTGCAGGGTCCAGCCGTCCAGGTCCTCGATGTCCTCGGGTGAGGCGAGCGGGTTGGCCAGTAGCCGGGTGTTCTCCTCGAAGATCTCCTCGGCCCGGCGGTAGGAGAGTCGGGCCCGGCCAGTCTCCGGGCACACGTCGAGCGTCGGCGTTCCGGCCGGGGCCCTGCGACCAGTGAGAAACAGCGGCCCGCAGGTGCGTCCGGCGATGAGCCGGGGCAGCAGCTGAGCGGTACCGGATTGCCAGTGAATCCACTCCGCGGCGCCGCCCTTGGAGACGACCCGGCCGCGCTTGTCCTGCGGGTACAGGTCTTCCACGTTGAGGCACAGCACCTCATCGGCCCGCGCGGCGGACTCGTAGAGCATCTTCCAGAACGTCTTCTCCCGCAGGGCGACCTCCAGGCGCCACAGGGCAGCGATCTGGTTCTCGGCCAGGGTCTTGGTGCGGTCGGGCGGAGCTGGCCGCCGCTCGATGCCGATCGTCGGGTCGCCGACGATCCAGCCCTGGCGCTGCCACCAGCCGATTGCCTTGCGCGTGATGGACAGTTCCCGGTTGACGGTGTCTGCATCCATCTCGTCCGCCCGTGCGGCGGCCAGTTCGGCCAGCCCCTCCGGCAGCGCGGGGTCGTCGATCGCGGTGACGGGGAAGACGGGCGGTTTCGCGCCCCGGCGGGCGGGTCCGGTCGGGGCGGCCTCGCCGGCGAGCATCCATCCCCATGTCGTTAGCGAGATCCGGTAGATCCGTGCGGAGGACTTCGCTAGGGTCTGTTGCGGAAGTGCTGGTCACAGCCACTCGTTAATGGCTGCGACCAGCACGGTCGCTTCGAAGCGGACGGCGAGCTTGTCGTAACGA
>NZ_JBIBEN010000044.1:0-22050 GCF_042955065.1 Streptomyces sp. NPDC012510 | reverse complement strand
GTCCACACCGGGACCCCGGCGGCGGACAGCGCTTCGACATCGCGGTAGACGGTGCGGACGGAGACCTCCAGGTGCTCGGCGAGTTCGACGTGGGAGACCCGTTCGCGCGTCTGCAGGAGCAGCAGGATGGACAGCAGGCGGTCGGCTTTCACGAAAGTGAGCGTAAATCCTGACGGACGATGTCACGTAGGGGTGGAATGCTCACCTCCGCCCACCTCACCTCGCATCCTTGGGAAGGCAGCTCACGCCCATGACAGACACACTTTTGGCTGATACCGCCGCGGGAACCGTTCGCGGATGCGCACGTCCCGGCGGGGGTCGTCTCTTCGCCGGTATCCCCTTCGCGGAACCCCCGGTGGGGGAGCTGCGGTTCCGCCCGCCCCAGCCGCCCCGGCCGTGGCAGGGTGTCCGCCCGGCCGACCGCTTCGCACCGGCGCCCGCGCAGGGCGCGTCTTCTCTGGTGCCGGGGGCGAGCCAGAAGTCCTCCTTCCCCTCCTTCCCCACGGCGGAGATCCGGGAGACGTCCGAGGACTGCCTGTATCTCAACGTCTGGACCCCCACGACGACGGCCGAGGACGCTGTCCGCCCCGTCATCGTGTGGATCTACGGCGGCGGATACGACGCCGGCTCCGCCGCACCCCCCTACAGTGACGGGGCCGCGCTCGCCCGGCAGACCGGCGCGGTCGTCGTCACCGCCAACTACCGCCTGGGAGCCCTCGGTTTCCTGCACTTGGCCGACCTCGGCAGCCAGTGGGCCGGGTCCACCAATCTCGCCCTGCAGGACAAGATGGCCGCTCTGCGCTGGGTGCGGGACAACATCGCCTCCTTCGGCGGTGACCCCGGCAACATCACCGTGGCGGGGCAGTCCGCCGGTGCCTTCTCCATCGGAGCCCTGCTGGCCGCACCCGCGGCCGTCGGCCTCTTCCACAAGGCGATCCTGCAGAGCGGCAGCACGTCCCGGATCTTCGACCGGGCAACCGCCACCACCATGGCCGAGGACCTGATCACCGCACTCCGCCTCGATGGCCCAGAGGACCTGCTCACCGTCACCTGCCAGCGGATCCTGGACGCGCAGGGCACGGTCGTCACCGGCGACATCGGACAGCGCAACCTGCCCGGCGGCCGGTCCTGGGGTGCCGTACTCGACGGCAGCGTGCTGCCCGTCGCCCCGCAGCAGGCCGTCGCCGACGGCGCCGCCGCCGACATCCCCCTGCTCGTCGGCGCCACCCGCGACGAAGTCCGCGTCTTCCAGATGATCGGCGGCGACTCCTTTCGCCCCCAGGGCGAAACAGCCCTGTACACGGAGATGCGGCGCGCCGGTGTCACGGAGCCTGAGAAGCTCCTCGACGCCTATTGCCGCCGCATCGCCGACCCCGACGACCTGTCAGCCCTGCGCGGTGCCTTCCTCACCGACGCCCTCTACCGGATTCCGGCCACGCGTCTGGCCCAGGCCCAGGCAGGGGCGGGAGGCCGCGCCTACCACTACCTCCTCCTCGACGAACCGTGCGGACCGGCCATGGGCGCCTTCCATGGCGCCGACCTGCTCCACGTCTTCGACAAACTGGCCCTCGTCGGCGCCGACACACCCGAACACCTCACCGCCCGCGACACCCTCGTCGGCGCCTGGGCCGCCTTCGCCGCCACCGGCTCCCCGGGCTGGCCACCGTACGACCCGGAAGCCGAGGGCAACTCCCGGGCCATCGGCGGCTCCCCGGCCGACGCCGGCCGCATGATCACCGAACCTCCGGCCGACGACGTCACCGTCCTCTGGCCCACCCCGCCAACCTGACGCACGGGGGATCCCATGCGACCGGCCGCCTTCACGGAAACACCGCGGGAATCCTGGCGCTGGGTGTCACCTATGGCGCGGGGTGCTGGCTGCCGTCCCGACGATCGCGCGAGTGAGAGGTTTCCGAGGACAGAGCACCATGTCCTGCGCCTTCGATGCCGAGCTGGCCCCTCGGTCCCGGTGATCAACGATCTGTCGTTCTCCGACATCGCCGCCGCTCGCGCGGCCGAGAAGGAGATGACGGCGAACCTGCCCGTCTACGAGCCGACCCGGCCGGTACGACCTCCGCGACACTCGCGTCCCCCGCATGAGGGCGCACCTCAGGTCCCGGTCGGGCATGACGTGCCGGCGTCGGCCGGCGGGACTGGAACGAGGTCGGCCGGTGGCAGCGGTTGCACGAGGTCCTGCCGGCGTCGGTGCCGGTGCGCTCGCCACGAGGGCGGACGCACCCGCCACCGAGGCCACGGACGCACCCACGGTCAGACAGGCAGGCCGGCCGTCCTCACTGAGCTGCTCCTTGCCGCAGGTACGGTGGTTTTCGGCCGAGCAGATGCCGGAGAAGGAACGGGACGAGAACATCGCCCCCTCACCAACACCGTCCGGGTCACGTGATGGAGCTGTGCAAGAAGCTCGGTGAGCCGCAGCTGGTCGAACCGTCGCAGGGGCGGGGGAGTGGGGGGGGATGACAGGGCACGGCCGAGTCCCGGCTCGTCAGGTTCCCGGTACGTGATCCAGATCCATGTCCGTGACGGTGACCCAGTCGGGTTCCGCCACCAGCAGGCTCAGCTGCTTGTCCTGGAGATCGACGTCGACGGCGTACCGGAAGCCGGTCGCCTCCGCGGCCTCGACACCAGCCCGGTCGCCCTCCGTCACGGCATAGACCACCCGGCGGCAGCCGGGATCCGCTGCCCGGACGGCGCGTACCAGCGGCCGGAGGATGTTCGGCAGGGTCTCGGCCCGCAGGCCAGTGTGGATCAGCAGTTCCACGTCCCGGGCACCGACCGGATAGGCGTCGCGGAGCCGGCCGGCCGCGCAGCGTTCCACTGCGACAACGACCTCGCCGCTCGGGCCGCGCATGCGCAGACTGCCCGTGAAGCGCGTCCACGACTCAACGGTGGTCTGCCAGGGGCCGGGGACGTCGAGCGCGGGCAGGGCCGGCACGGTGAGCATCTCAGTTCCCCTCGTCGGCCAGACGCCGGACACCGGCCTTGTCCAGCTTTCCGGAGGCGTTCCTGGGGACAGCCGGCACGATCTTCAGGCGTCGGGGCAGCTTGTAGCGGGCGAGCTGTCCGGCCGCGTACTCGTGTACGGCCTCCAGGGTGATCGCCGCCGTGTCGTCCACGCTCATGACGGCCTGTACGGTCTCGCCCCACTGTTCGTCGGGAATCCCTACGACGGCGACATCGACCACACCCGGCATGGAGGCCAGCACTCGCTCGACCTCCGCCGGGTAGACGTTCTCACCCCCGCTGATGATCATGTCCTTGAGCCGGTCGACGATGTACAGGTAACCGTCCTCGTCGAGGTAGCCGATGTCACCCGAGTGGAACCAGCCCTCCTCGTCGAAGGCAGCGCGGTTCGCCTCCGGGGTGTTCCAGTAGCCGGCGGTGACGTTGGGGCCGCGGACGACGATCTCTCCCGGATCCCCGGGCCGGAGGGGCGTGTTGGTGGCCGCGTCGACAACCCGGACTTCGGTGAACGGCATGGGGATGCCCGCGGAACCGATCTTGTCGAGAGTGCGCTCGACCGGCAGATGGGTGGCGAAAGGTGCGGTCTCGGTCAGACCCCACGCCTGCTGGAGCAGCACGCCCTGCCGGGCGTAGAGCTCGATGAGCGAGGGCGGCACCGGCGCGCCCGCGACCACGATCGACCGCAGGTGGCTCAGGTCCTCGTCGAACAGGCCGGGTTGTCTCGCCAGGGCGGCGAACATCTGGGCGACGCCGAACATGGAGTTGACCCGGTGGGTGACCAGGTCTTCGAGACACGTCCGCGGGTCGAACCCGCGTCTGATCACCACCGTGCCCCCACGCACCAGCGTGCGGAGCACGAAGCTGTTCAGGGCGCCGATGTGGAACAGCGGAGCGGCGGCATAGGTGACGTCGCCACGACGTGTGTCGAGACGGAGCTCGACATTCACGGAGTTCCACCAGACGTTTCCATGGGTGAGGACGACACCCTTGGGCGTGCCGGTGGTGCCGGAGGTGAACATCAGGATCGCCGGGTCGTCGGCACCCTTGACGGCGATGGAAGCCGTGGGAGCTGCGGCCGCGATGCGGGGTGCCCATGGCTCCCAGCCCGATGCGCCCGCGGTCGGCACCTCGCAGTCGTCGTCCACGAGGAGGAAACGCGCGAGGGCGGTCCTGTCGCGTACTTTGTCGACGCTTTCCCGGTGTCCCTCCTCGCAGACGAGGGCGGTGGCGCCGCTGCGCACGAGCACCGCCTCCAACTCGGCCTCGGCGAGCCGGAAGTTGACCGGGACGAAGACGGCCCCCAGCCGGTGCGCGGCGAGCAGCGTGACGAGAAAGGAGCTGCTGTTGAGGCCGAGGTGGGCGACCCGGTCTCCGTCGCCGGTGCCGCCGTCTGCGAGGACGGTGGCCAGGCGGGCGGCCTTGTCGTCGAGCTGGGTGTAGGTGAGGTCGCCGCCCGGGTAGCGGATGGCGATGGAGCCGCCCTGGTAGCGGGCGTTGTGCGCGACGGCGGCGGCCGGGTTGAGGTCCACGTTCAGGCCCGAGTTGCGTGGGTGCGGTGTCGTGGCTGATGGCGGGGTCACGAGCGGCTCCTGGTTGAGCGTCGGAAGTCGAGCGCGGGCGAACAGGCGTCAGAGGTGGTCGCCGCCGGCGGCACTGGCGAATCCGCGTACGCCTATGCCACCGTCGACGTTGATCGCGTGTCCGGTGATCGGACCGCTCTGGGCACGGGAGGCGAGCAGCACATAGGGCCCGGTGAAGTCACGCGGATCGGTGCTGGAGTCGTGCAGCGGGATGGGCGGCGGCGGGGTGTCCGGGCCCTGCTTGGCGAAGGACGCCGAGATCGACCGGTCGGACAGCCCCAGTCCCTGCGGCCCCCGCAAGTCGGTGTTCATGCCGCCGCAGGCCACGCCGTTGACGCGGACCTTGGGGGCCAGCTCGTAGGCGAGTTCGCGCATCAGGCCCAGGCAGGCGTGCTTGCTCGCCGTGTAGAGGGGTCCACCGCCGTTGACGTAGAAGGAGGCGTTGGACAGGGTCATGACGATGCTGCCGCGCGTCTTGACCAGCTCGCGCCACGCGGCCTCCGCCGCGAGGACATAGCCCTTGACGTTGACGGCGAAGATCTCGTCGAACGCCGTGTTCAGTTCCTGGCCGCTGAGCCGGGTGAGCTGTCGCTGGTAGTCCCACACTCCCGCGTTCGCCACGAGGGTGTCGAGCTTTCCGAAGCGGTCGACGGCCTCGGCGACGGCGACGTGCAGACTCCCGGAGTCGCGCACATCGGCCACGACGGCGTGGATGCGCGACGGGTCGGCGGCATCGCGTACGACCTCGTCCAGCCGTTTCTTGTCGCGGCCAAGGATCGTGACCGACGCGCCCTCGGCGAGGAAGCGCTCGGCGACGGCACGGCCGATGCCCGATCCGCCCCCGGTGATCAGGGCCGCGTCACCCTCCAGCCAGCCGCCCGTCATGACCGCTCCCCGAGGAAGCCGGTGACCAGCGCGTCGAACTCGCGCTGCCGCTCCAGCTGGACCCAGTGGCCGCACCGCCCGAACACGTGCAGTTGCACGTCACGGATCTGCTTGAGCATGAGCTGGGCACCTTCGAGGGTGATGGTCCGGTCGTCACGGCCCCACAGCAGCAGCGTGGGCGCCTTGATCTTGTGCAGGTCCCGCCACAGGGGGTCCATGCCACCCCGCTTGCCGAAGGCCGCGTTGTAGTGGTGGTAGAAGGCGATGTGGCTTTCGTCGAGCGAGGCCTCGTAACGGGCGCGGACGACGTCCTCACCGAACTGCCTGTGGTCGAAGACCATGGTGCGGATGAACGCCGCCATCTTCTTCTCGCTCGGTCCGCCGCCGTTGTAGTAGCGGAACATCTCCTTCTGCCCCTCCGTGGGAGTCGGGCCGAAGGGGAGCCATCCACCGCCAGGGGCCATCAGCACGAGCCGGGTGACACGCTCCGGGCGCTGCTGGGCCATGGCGAGGGCTGCGGCGCCGCCGAGGCTGTTGCCCAGCAGGTGGAAGGTGTCGATGCCGAGCGAGTCGAGGGCTTGGTACAGCGCGTCCGTGGTGATCTCGGTGATGGACCGCGTCTCCAGGTCCGCCTCACCGGGACGGTAACTGGCGCCGAACCCGGGCTGGTCGGGCAGGACGACGCGGAAGTGCCGGGCCAGGGCGGGGAGGTTCTGACGGTAGTTGCTGACGCCGGAGGCGCCGGGGCCGCCGCCGTGCAGCATCACCAGCACGGGTCCCTCGCCGGTCTCGGTGACGGCGATCTCACCGAGGGACGTGGCTACTCGGTGGTGTTTGAGTTCGAGGTCGGTCACAGCGGTGTCCCATCAGAAAAAGGTCGAGAGGTTCTTCGCCTGGAGGATGTTCTGGTCCAGGAGGATGGTCCGGCGGGCCACCCGGAGTCCGCCGTCCTCGACGCGTCGCAGGAGGTCCGTGCGGCCGCCGGCGAAGACGTTCTCCTCGCGCTCCAGCCGGTTGCGGTAGACGAGGAAGGCCGAGCGCACCCACAGGTCGTCCTCGGTGAATCCGTCGTGCTCGGCGGGGTCGATGTGGCTGACCATCACGTTGGTGACCAGATGCCGGGTCCGGGAGGGAGGGTCCTCGGCCCAGGCCATCCCGGAGTCGAACCGGCGGATGCGCCAGGCGAGGCTCTCCTTGCTCTCGTCGTAGAAGGCCGCCTCGCCCCGCGCGGCCACGGACAGCGCCTGCTGGCGGCGCAGCCGGTTGCTGCGGGTGGGCATCCAGTAGTCGAGGTCGTCGGCGAGCAGGTCGAGCCAGTCGGCGTAGCGGCCGTCGTCGAGGAGGGCGGCCTCCTCGTAGTAGAACTGCTCGACCTCGAAGTGGGTGTCACGGTCGGCGCGTGTCCCCGCGCGTGACCGGATCTGTTCGGTGCCTGTGCTCACGGTGTCATTCGATCCTTTCTCGGCCCCGGGTGAAACGGCCTGTGCCGTCAGGCGGCACATCAGCCGCGCAGCAGGCCGCGCAGGTTCTCGGCCGGGTCGGCCAGCCGGTCGGCGGCGACGCGGACACGGCGGTCGATCAGCCGGCGAGCGGCTCTGACGGCGGCCGGGTCGTCGACCGAGGCGGCAGCGACGACCAGCCCGTCCCTCAGACCGAAGACGGAGAAGGACGGGTCGTCGTAGGAGCCTCTGAGGACGGTCTGCGCGGCTGCCTCCATGTGCCCGACGGCCTCGATGTGGAGTCCGTGCCGGTCCGTCCAGAACCAGGGCGCGGCAGGCGCCGGTTCCGGGGCGCCGAGGAGGGTCGCCGCTGCCCTGGCACCGTCGTGCTGTGCTGCTTCCCAGTGTTCGGTGCGGGGCACTTGGCGCATCCGGGCAGGGTCGCCGACGGCGAGCACCGCCGGATTCGAGGTGACGTGACGCTCGTCGACGAGGATGCCGCGGTCCACCTCCAGCCCGGCCGCCCGCGCCAGCTCGGTGCATGGCACCATGCCGACGCCGAGCACCACCGCGTCGTAGAGCCGCGTGACTCCGCCGAGCCCGACCTCGACGCCCTCGGGCCGGTCGACGAAGGACTCCACGGCGGCCTGTACGGCTGTGATCCGGTGGCGGGTGTGCAGTGCGTGCAGCCAGGCGGCCAGCTCCGGGCCGAGCGCGGCGGCCAGCGGCACGGCGACCGGGTCGACGAGGACGACCTCGCAACCGAGACGTACGGCGGTGGAGGCGACCTCGGCGCCGATCAGCCCGGCGCCGACGACCAGCACTCTGGCACCGGGAGCGAGAGCCGGGCGCAACCTGTCGGCGTCGTCCGCCGTGCGCAGGACATGCACGCGCTCGCCACCGATCCCCGGAATCGGGAGACGGGCGGCGGCACCGCCCGTCGCGAGCACGACACGGTCGGTGCGCAGCAGGTGTCCGTCGCCGAGCTCGACGGCGCCGTCCCCCGGCCTCAGCGCGGTCACCGTCGTCCGGTTGATCAGCCGTACCCGCTGGTCGTCGTACCACCGGGGAGGCTGGAGGGCGATCTCCTTGACGTCCTTCGTGCCGGTCAGGAAGTCCTTCGACAGCGGAGGACGGTCGTAGGGGAAGTCCCCCGAATCGACGAGGGTGACATCACCGTCGAAGCCGCCGGCTCGCAGCGAGGCGGCAGTACTCACGCCGGCGATGCCGCCGCCCACGATGACGACACGCTCGGTCACGGCGACTCTCCCGGGAAGAGGTAGACCTCGCCGTCACGGACCTCGACGCGGTGCGGGCAGGCGTTCCTCGTCGCGGGCAGGCCCTGGACCTCGCCGTTCTTCAGACAGAACTTGCTGGAGTGCAGCGGGCATTCGACGAATCCGCCCTCCACCCAGCCATCGGCCAGTGAGGCGGTCTCGTGGGTACAGGTGTCGTCGAGCGCGTAGACACTGTCGTCGGTGTCGCGCAGCAGGGCGATGTCGTCGGCGGTGCCGGTGACCGCCTTGTCGATGGCGATGCCCTCGCCCTGGGGGATGTCGGCCAGGGCCGCTACTCGAATACCGCTGCCGTTGCTCATGCGTGGTGCTCCTCGTGCCAGGCGGGCGTGTTCATCAGTTCGCGCCAGCGTGCGTAGAAGGCCCGGCCGGCGGCGTCGCTGTAGAGCTCGCTGGTCCTGCCGGGGTGGCGGCCGTCCTCGCGTTCGCTGCCCATGCCCATCTGGTAGTTGAGAGCGACGCCGCCTGTGATGAACCCGTGCGAGATGGCCTGCACCTCGCTCCAGTTCTCACCGTCGTCCTGCTCGAAGATCCCGCTGGGTCCGAACGTCCGCAGGTTGTACAGGCGTTGGGCCTCGCGGACCTCTTCGGGCATGGACTTGTCGACGATGGTCCAGGCCCACACCTCCATGCGGTCGGGGCCCTTGGGGTGCCAGACCCGGATGGATCCGTTGACCGGCAGGTAGGAGAAGTTGGGGAAGACGGTGGCGTGTCCGGTGGTCAGCGGTCCCTCGACGCGGGCCTCACCGAGCCGCTCCCGCAGCGCGTCGTAGTCCGTCCACTCGTGCACGGTCTGGGCGTCGAAGCGGTTCTTGGGATGGACCGGGAAGCCGGCGCCGTGCCCGTTCGGGTCAACGTACTGGCGGCCGGTGCGGTGCACGACCTCGTCCTTGGGCTTCTTGCCGGACGGCGAGAGGACCATGAGCGCCGAGGCGTGACTCATGTTGACGTGGTACCAGTCGGTGGCGAACTGCTCGGCGGCCAGCTTCCAGTTGCCTTCCAGGACCCACTTGTGGACGCCGCCGACGACGACCGTGCCCTGGTCGTCGTGGTCGAGCATCGCGTCCATGTACCAGGCCATGTCGCCGAGCGACTCCCGCAGCGGGACGGGGTCCGGATCCCAGGTGCCGAAGACCAGCCCGTGGTACGTCTGCACGTGCGGCACCTCGACGAGGCCCCACTGCCCCGTCTCGAAGGACTCCGGGTAGCCGTCCTTGTTGGGCACGCTGACCAGCGAACCGTCCAGGTTGTACGACCAGCCGTGGTAGGTGCAGGTGAAGTTGCGGGTGGTGCCGAAGTCGGCGCGGCAGACGCGGGCACCCCGGTGCCGGCAGGAATTGAGGTAGGCGCGGATACGCCGGTCACGGTCCAGCGTCACGATGACCGGGTCCTCGCCCATGTACGTCGTGAAGAAGTCGCCGGGCTTGTGGAACTGGTCGGTGTGCGCGAGGAACAGCCAGCTCGGCGCGAAGACGCGACGCAACTCCTGGCGGTACAGCTCCTCGTCGGTGAAGATGACGCGATCCAGCAGCCCGCCCTCAGCGTCGACGAGCCCGGATACGTCGATGTTCCGCGCCAGGTCCGCCGGACGCCGCAGCGCCCCGCGCGGGGCCGCCGTGGCCGCGCCCTGAGGTTCGATCGTCGAGGTCATGTGCCCAGGCAACAGCAGCGCCGCGGCCGGGTGCCATCCGTCGTTCCGTACGGCGGCACACGCGCTGTCGGCAGGCGGTGGGCGCGGGGGAGCGTGAACGCATGCTTGCTGCCATCGCCATCTCCCAGAGCGCGACCGATCCGCTGTCGGGGCTCGTCCTCGGGGACATCCTCAAGCCTGAGCCCCGCCCCGGCTGGTCGACCGTCCGTGTGGTCTCCTCGTCGCTCAACATGCACGACCTGTGGACTCTGCGCGGCGTCGGGCACCCACCCGAGCGGCTGCCCATCGTCCTCGGCTGCGACGCGGCCGGCTATGACGAGAACGGCAACGAGGTGCTCGTTCACCCGGTGATCGCCGACCCGGACGCCGGCCTCGGCGACGAGACGCTGGACCCCGGGCGTGCTCTGCTGTCGGAGCAGCACCACGGGGCGTTCGCCGAATACCTCGCCGTCCCCACCCGCAACCTGATCCCCAAGCCGTCCTGGCTGACCTTCGACGAGGCGGCCTGTCTGCCGGTCGCCTGGGGCACCGCGTACCGCATGCTCTTCACCCGGGCGGGAATCCGCGCGGGCGACCGGGTCCTCGTCCAGGGGGCCGGGGGCGGCGTCGCGTCGGCCGCGATCAAGCTGGCCGTGGCCGCGGGCGCCGTCGTGTACGCCACCAGTCGCAGCGAGGACAAGCGGCGGCAGGCCGAATCCTGGGGCGCGCGCAAGGCCGTACCCACCGGCGAACGGCTGCCCGAGCGCGTGGACGTCGTGATCGAGACGGTCGGTGAGGCCACCTGGTCGCACTCCACGAAGTCGCTGCGTCCCGGCGGCACGATCGTCGTCGCCGGAGCCACCAGCGGGAAGAACCCGCCCGCCGACCTCGGCCGGATCTTCTATCTCCAGCAGCGCCTCCTCGGCTCGACCGGCTGCACCCGCAGCGAACTGGTCTCGCTGCTGAAGCTCATGGACGCCACCGGCCTGCGCCCGGTCATCGACCGCACGCTGCCGCTGGACGAGATCCACAAGGGCTTCCAGCTCATGATCGACGGGCGGCTCACCGGCAAGCTCGTCATCCATCCCCCCGCCCCGCACGAGCAAGGAGCCTCGCGATGACCGCCGCCGCCGTCGGCCTGTCCCACTCTCCCCTCATCGGCAAGAACGACCCGGCCCCGGACGTCCTGTCGGCCGTCGAGGACGCCGTCGAGGCGGCCCGCTCCTTCGTCCGCGCCTTCGACCCCGACCTGGTCGTCCTGTATGCACCGGACCATTACAACGGCTTCTTCTACAAGGAGATGCCTCCGTTCTGCCTGGCCACCGAGGCGAACGCCGTCGGCGACTTCGGCTCCGCCGCCGGCGCCCTCTCCGTCGACACCGACGCCGCCCGCGCCCTGGCCCGCGGGGTTCTCGACCGCGGAGTCGACCTGACCGTCTCTGCCCGGATGACGGTCGACCACGGCTTCGTCCAGCCGCTGGAAGTGCTCTTCGGCGGCATCGACAAGGTGCCGGTCGTACCGGTGTTCGTGAACGGTGTGGCCACCCCGCTCGGCCCGGTCAGCCGCATCCGGGCACTGGGGACCGCGATCGGCGAAGCGGCCGCCGTACTGGACCGCCGTGTGCTGTTCCTCGGCTCCGGCGGGCTCTCCCACGACCCGCCCGTCCCCGTGCTCGACGGCGCCCCGCCCCGGGTCGCCGACGCCCTCATCGAGGGGCACCCGCCCACACCCGAGCAACGGGCCCGGGGCGAGGAGCGGGTGATCCAGGCAGGCCGCGACTACGCCGCAGGCTCGACCCGCATGGTGCCCATCAACCCCGCCTGGGACAACCTCGTCCTGGACACCCTGGAAAGCGGCCGGCTCGCCGACGTGGACGCCTGGACCGTGGAGTGGATGGGTGCCGAGGGCGGTGGCTCGGCCCACGAGGTCCGCACCTGGATCGCGGCCTTCGCGTCCCTTGCGGCGACCGGCTCGTACCGCACGACTTCCCGCTTCTACGCACCCATCCCCGAATGGATCGCGGGCTTCGCCGTGGCCACCGCAGAACAGGAACCGAACCGATGACCGAACGCGAACGAGCCATCACCCTCGCGACGGACAGGCTGACGACCGCAGCGGTCGAGCGGGAACCCTGCGCCCCGGTCCGCGATCTGCTGGGCACCGTCGACGTCGACACCGCCTACGAGGTCCAACGCCGTCTCACCGCCCGCCGACTGGCCGACGGGGCCGTCCGCACCGGCCGGAAGATCGGCCTGACCTCGCCGGCCGTGCAGAAGCAACTCGGCGTCGACCAGCCGGACTTCGGCGTCCTGTTCTCCGACATGGACGTCTCCGGCCTCGCCGAAGTGCCGACCACACGGCTGCTCCAGCCGAAAGTCGAGGCGGAGATCGCCTTCCTCCTCGCCACCGACCTGGACGGGGACGATCTCGACCTGGCCGCCGTCCGCGCCGCGGTCGCCTACGCGGTGCCCGCCCTGGAGATCGTGGACAGCCGCGTCGCCGACTGGGACATCACCATCACGGACACGGTCGCCGACAACGCCTCCAGCGGCCTGTACGTCCTAGGCGAGTCCCGTCTCCCGCTCAAGGCGTTCGAGCCCCGTGAGGCGACCATGCGGATGTACGTGGACGATGTCCTCGTCTCCGAGGGCACCGGCACCGCGTGTCTCGGCGATCCCCTGAACGCCCTGCTGTGGCTGGCCCGTACGGCGCGCGCCTACGGCGACCCGTTGCGGGCCGGCCAGGTCGTCCTCTCCGGCGCGCTCGGCCCCATGGTCAGCGTCTCCCCAGGCGTCACCGTCCTCGCGGAGATCTCCACCCTGGGCACCGTCACCGCCGCGTTCACCGACAAGGAGCCGTCATGACCGCCTTGAAGAAGACGAAAGTGGCCGTGATCGGTTCCGGCAACATCGGCACCGACCTGATGATCAAGGTGCTCCGTCTCTCGGAGACACTGGAGATGGCAGCGATGGTCGGCATCGACCCGGCCTCCGACGGACTCGCCCGGGCTCGCCGTCTGAAGGTGCCCACCACCCATGAAGGCGTCGACGGCCTGATCCGCATGGACGGCTTCGACGAGATCGACATCGTCTTCGACGCCACCTCGGCCAAGGCCCACATCGCCAACGCGGACCGGCTCGCCCCCTTCGGTAAGCGACTCGTCGACCTCACCCCCGCGGCTGTCGGCCCCTTCGTCGTCCCGGCGGTCAACCTCGACGACAACCTGGACGCCGCCGACGTCAACATGGTCACCTGCGGAGGGCAGGCCACCATCCCGATCGTCCACGCCGTCGCACGTACGACCCCCGTCCCGTACGCGGAGATCGTCGCCTCCATCGCGTCGAAGTCGGCCGGGCCCGGTACCCGCGCCAACATCGACGAGTTCACCGAGACCACCTCCGCGGCGATCGAGACCGTCGGCGGTGCCACGCGCGGCAAGGCGATCATCGTCCTCAATCCCGCCGAGCCCCCGTTGATCATGCGGGACACGGTGTTCTGCCTCATCGGCGACGCCGATCACGACGCCATCCGCGCCTCCGTGACCGCCATGGTGGACGAGGTCGCCCAGTACGTCCCCGGCTACCGGCTCAAGCAGGACCTCCAGTTCACGCCCGTACCGGCCGACGAACCGGTCCACACCCTCCTGCCCGCCGAAGCGCCGCGGGTGACGACCAAGGTTTCGGTCTTCCTGGAGGTCGAGGGCGCCGCCCACTACCTCCCCGCCTACGCGGGCAACCTCGACATCATGACCTCGGCCGCCCTGCGCACCGCCGAGCGCATCGCCCGGCACTCACGACAGGGGGCATCCGCATGACCACCAGCCTCTACATCCAGGACGTCACCCTGCGGGACGGCATGCACGCCGTACGGCACCGCATCGCCCCCGCCGACGTCCAGCGCATCGTCGCCGCCCTGGACGCGGCCGGCGTGGACGCCATCGAGGTCGCCCACGGCGACGGCCTGGCCGGCGGCTCCCTCAACTACGGCGCCGGCAGCCACACGGACTGGGAATGGATCGAAGCAGCCGCCTCGGTCCTCGAACGGGCCACGCTCACCACGCTCCTGCTCCCCGGCATCGGCACCATCGCCGAACTGAAGCAGGCCTACGCGCTCGGTGTCCGCTCGGTCCGCATCGCCACCCACTGCACCGAGGCCGATGTCTCCGCCCAGCACATCGCCACGGCCCGCGAACTCGGCATGGACGTCTCCGGCTTTCTCATGCTCAGCCACATGGCCCCGGCCCCGGAACTGGCCGAGCAGGCACGGTTGATGGAGTCCTACGGCGCCCACTGCGTGTACGTCACCGACTCCGGAGGCCGTCTCACCATGGACGGGGTCCGTGAACGCGTCCGCGCCTACCGCGACGCGCTGCGGCCTCAGACCCAGATCGGCATCCACGCCCACCAGAACCTCTCCCTGGCAGTGGCCAACTCGGTCGTCGCCGTCGAGGAGGGGGTCACCAGGGTGGACGCGTCCCTCGCCGGACACGGCGCGGGGGCGGGCAACTG
Source organism: Streptomyces sp. NPDC012510 (assembly GCF_042955065.1). NCBI lineage: Bacteria > Bacillati > Actinomycetota > Actinomycetes > Kitasatosporales > Streptomycetaceae > Streptomyces > Streptomyces sp. NPDC012510. The sequence goes on along the minus strand of NZ_JBIBEN010000044.1, from coordinate 7,733 downwards.
CCCCATCGAACCGTTCGTCGCCGTCGCCACCCTCAACGAGTGGAAGCACGGCTGCGACCTGTTCGCCCTGCAGGACGCGGCGGACGATCTCGTACGACCGCTGCAGGACCGTCCGGTCCAGGTCGACCGCGAGACGCTCACCCTGGGTTTCGCCGGCGTCTACTCCAGCTTCCTCCGGCACGCCGAGGCAGCCTCCCGGCAGTACGGCGTCGACGTACGCGGCATCCTGCTGGAAGTGGGCAGGCGCGGGCTGGTCGGCGGGCAGGAGGACATGATCGTCGACATCGCGCTGGATCTGCTGCGGGCCGCTCCGGCGGCGTCCTGACCGGCAGCTGGTCGCGACGGAGGGGTGCCACCGCGTGCGGTGGCACCCCTCCTGCGGTACGGGTCATGCGGTACGGGCCAGCCCCTTCGCCGCTGCCTGCGAGGCGGCGGCGGCGACCCGTCGGGCGTGGACGCTCAGCCGTCGCGTGTCGATCTGGCCGAGCCGACCGGCGACCGAAAGGGCCGCGACCGCTCGCCCGGCGCGGTTCAGCACCGGCACCGCCACGCAGGCCAGTCCGAGCTGGTACTCCTCGTTGTCGAAGGCGACACCGGTACGGCGAATGTCGTCCAGCTCGGCGGACAACTTGTTGGGATCGGTGATCGTGCTCGCGCTGTAGGAACGCAGAGGCTGCGACAGCACCCGCTCCGCGGCCTCGTAGTCGTAGGCGAGCAGGACCTTGCCGACCGCCGTCGCGTAGGCCGGCAGCCGGCCACCGATGCGGGACGGCACGGGCGCGGGCCGGTGACCGTAGAGCTTGGCGAGATACACCACGTGCGGGCCGTCCAGGACCGCCAGGTGCACCGTCTCCCGGCTTGCCTCGTACAGGTCGGCCAGGTAGGGCAGCAGCACGTCGCGGATGCTCTCGGAGCCGGGCGCGTAGACGGCCTTTCCCAGATGGTGCAGGCGCTCACCGAGCCGGTAGTCGGTCCCGACGCGCTCCACCACACCGTTGCGCTCCAGCATGCCGAGGACGCGGTACGCGGTCGACTTGCTCATCTGCGCCCGTCGCGCGAGTGCGCTGACGCCGGATTCCCCGCTGGACCTGTCCCCGAGGGCGACGAGGAGGCTGATGGCCTTGTCGACGGCGGCTCGGTCGTCACGCGAGGAACTGGCGAGGGTTGCGGTCATGGTTGTTCACCTCGGCTTCGAGGAGTGGTGTCACTTTTAATGCACCACCTGCCATGCTTTACGTGACAAGGATGCGAGCCCGTTGCCCGTTCGTCAATAATGACGACATGCACATTAAAAGTGACACCCTTGCCCGGGAGAACGAGCTCGTGGCCCGCAACGTGCGCCGCTTCCGGTTGGAGCGGGCGATGTCCCTGGGCGAGCTGGCCCGCCGGTCGGGTCTGTCGAAACAGACGCTCTCCAAGATCGAGCAGGGCGTGGGCAATCCCACCGTGGAGACCCTGTCGCTGCTGGGGGCCGCGCTGGACGTGCCCGCGCGCCGCCTGCTGACGGAGTGGGGCACCCCGGTCTACGTCCAGCGGCAGAGCGAGGGCGAGTGGTCCGAAACGGAGAACCGGACCGAGCGCCTCCTGGACGAGACCTACGGCTCCGGCTACGTACGCACCCTCGTCCTGCGTCTGGAACGGGGCGACCGGGACCCCGAGCCGATCCCCGCGCACAGCGCCGGCACCCTGCATCACCTCTACGTGATCACCGGAAAGCTCCGCACAGGTCCGCTCAACGAGGCGGTGGACCTGGCGGCCGGCGACTTCGTCCGCTTCCCCGGTGACGTACCCCATCGCCATATCTGCCTCAGCGAACGCGTCGTGGCCCACGTGGTCACCACCCTCCCTCAGGTCCGCCAGTTCGGCCCGACCGTCATGAAGGGCGGGGTGGTCCCGCCATCGGCATGAGGCCGAAGCGCCGCTCTCACGGTCACTCGCCACCGAGGCGCACCTCGAGACCGAGCGCGAGCAAGCCCGGCGCGTGCCCGGTGTACCCACGCCCAGCGGTCGGTCAAGCAGAGTTCACTGCGCCGAGAACACGCTCCCGGCACCGCTCTGCCTCCGCGATCGTCCGGGCGACGTCGATGCCGATGATCCCCTCGCCCCATTTCCGGAGTGTGCCGTTGACGAAGACGACGTCGACGTCGCTGGTCGTGCAGAAGTTGACGACGGTGCCGACGGCGTCGCCACGAGGGCGCAGGTGCAACCGCTCGGTGCTGACGGCGATGAGGTCGGCAGGCAGGCCCGCCTTGAGCATTCCGAGCCGACCGGGCATGCCGGCGCTCGGCGCGCCCCCGGACGTGGCGGCCCGGAGCGTGTCGAGTGTGCCGAACGGGCTGATCGCCTGCTCGCCCGAGGAGGAGTTCAGTCGGGCGAACGCGGCACTGCGCTGGAGTGTCAGCAGCGTCCGCATCTCGGTGAAGAAGTCCAGTCCGTAGCAGACCTCGTTGTCCGAGCTGATGCCGAAGACAGCGCCGCTCTCCTGCGCCTGGAGCACGGCCGGGAACGCGGGGCCGATGCCGAAGTGAGGGTCGGATCGCGGAGTGACGTTCACGCCCGCGCCCACGTCTCGCAACTCCGACCACTGCCGCGCGCTCACGCCGATGCAGTGGTTGAACGTATCGTCGGCTCCTATCAGGCCCTCACCGAAGAAGTCGCCTACGGCCGGAGGCAACCCGAGTTGGAGGACGGGAACTCCGAGGACCAGCTCGGCTGAGATGCCCACACCGGTCGCTCGCGCGAACTCGAAGACTCCACGCGAGGGCATCGGGCTGAACAAGCGGAGGGTCAGCAGTTCGTCGTCGTCCGGGTATGCCGATCGCAGTTCCGCGAAGGTGCGCAGGAACTTCTCCGGATCCGTGTCGACGGCCGGTGCCCCGGCGGCGAAGACCGCCCGAATGCCCGTCGACCGGAGACCGTCCATGGCGGCGAGCGCGTGCTCCACGGACTTCGTGTTGTGACTGTTGTCGACGATCGTTGTCACGCCGGCGTTGATGGCCTGGACGCCGGTGAGTTGCTGCCCGACGCGCATCTCGTCCGGAGTCATCAGCGGGGCGCACGCCATGTGCGCGAAAGCCATGTAATCGGGGAAGCTCGCATCCGGCACGGCACCCCGAAAGACCCCTTCCCACGCGTGAACGTGGCAGTCGATGAATCCGGGGAGGACGATGTGCTCGGTGAGATCCACGACGACGGTGTTCTCGTCAGCGAGGTGGCCGAGATCCGCTCCGACGGCCTCGATCCGGCTTCCCCGGATGAACACGTCCGACCGTTCCGACCGCGGCCGGTCCGGATCCATCGTCACGACTTCGGCATGGCGCAGGATCGCCGAACGCTGCGGGTCATCAGCGCGCCCGGCGAGCACCTCACCGACACGGGTGCTTGAAGGTGCCATGTCTGGCTCCTGCTCGCTCAGCGTACGACGGTCGCCTCGACCGGCACGTGCCGCTCGAGGAACTCGATCTGATCGGCCACGACACGCTCGAACCAATCGCCCACATAGATGTCGAAGTGGCTGGCGTCGTAACGCTTGACTTCCCCTCGCGCCGCACGGGAGGCGAGTTGCTCCGTCTGGCGCGCCGGCGTCACCTTGTCCCGCTCGCACACACAGACGAGCAGAGGCGCCTTCACCTCGGACGCCTCACGGCCGGGCCGATAGACCGGCACCTGGAACATGAAACGGGCGGGAATCTCGGGGATCTCGAACGGCTCGCCCGACGCGTCGAAAATCGCCCGCAATCCACTCACCGAGTCCGGCGAGGTCATCACCGCCAGGTCACCGGGAAGCCCCACGATGGGAACGCGCACCGGCGGCTCATTCCGGTTCGCCGCCTTCCGGTCCTTGAGCGCCTCACGCATGAGCCGCATGATCGTCTTCTTCGGCATCGCCCTCGCGGCGGCCAGCCCGTCGGAGAACGGGCACTGGGCTATCGCCGCTGCGATGCCGGGATCGCCTGCGGCCGTCGTGATCACATGCCCACCGGCGAACGACGTCCCCCACAGGATCACCCGCCGCGGGTCGATACCCTCAAGAGTCCGGGCATACGCCACAGCGCTGCGCCAGTCCTCCAACTGCTGTCCGACATCGGCGAGTTGCCGCGGCTCACCGGTACTCGAGCCGAAGTGGCGGTAGTCGAAGGCAAGGGCCGCGTACCCCCGCTCGGCGAACCGCTGCGCGAACGAGTCGAGCCGCTGATTCTTGAGTCCGGCCAGGCCGTGACCCAATAGTACGATCGGCAGGGGCGAGTCGTTCGCCGCGCCGGCGGGCAGGAAGAGCCACCCACCACACTCACCGTCGCCCGACCTGAACCGCACATCCCGCCGGGACACCGCCGCGTCAGCCACCACGAACTCCTATCGCCGTTGATCGGGCAAGCCTGCGCCCAACGGTCGCCAGCCACCCAGGAGGGTCACGGCACATCCTCATGGCGGAGGCGTCGGTACTCAATGTTGCAACGCACACTGACCAGGGGGCGAGCAGTGCACTGTGCACTTGTGATCCGGACTCCTGGCCGCTGGCCGGCTCAGATTTCGCAGGGCGGCGAAGTAGCCACGCTCCGCAGCCCCGTCCGCCGGTTTTGAATGGCGTCCGGTGGCAAGCGCATGGCACCGGACGGACGGTCGGCGTCGGTACGGGCATCGCAAGGCGTCAGCCACGCTCGTCTTCGCGGCACAGCAGGGTGCACTTGGCGGCAGTCGCCGCTGGTTTCCGCCCGGTCGGGGGCGACCGCCCGTGCAGGAGACGGCCCGCCAAGCTCTACGCGGACGGGGGGTACGGCAATGGCTACCTGCGCCGATGGCTGCGCGAGCTCGGTATTCAGCACCTCATCTCCCGCAAGGGAATCGAGTTCTCCACACGGCTGGGCCGCGCACGCGCGCAACGTCGTCAAATGCGCTTAAGAACAGAGCAGCGGGAATTGGTGGGTCCACAGGTGACCCGACGGTGTAAAGATCGCTCTTGGTGACAATGGAAACAGTACCGCCAAGCCTGAACAGGACGTATGGTCATGGCAAAGAGCGATGGCACCTTGTGACACGGGAGGCAATCGGTGAACGAAGCGGCTTTACAGCGCCTGATTGACGAGTCGGAAGTCCGAAAACTTGTTCAGGAGCATTACCGAGCGCTCGACGAAGCGAATTACGACGCATTGCATTCGCTGTACACCGACGATGCTGTGTTTGAGATCGGCGGGCAGATTCGGCGCGGTCGGCAAGCGATTGTCGACACCCCTGGAACTAATATCGGGCCGGCCTATGAGGTGACGTATCACCACATTGGGCATATTTACGTCGACCTAGATGGAGACGAGGCAAGGGGCGTGGCCTACGTCGTCGCGTATCACCTCCCGAATGCGGCGGAGCTGATGAAGCACGAGGATGGTGGTGGCAAGTTTCACGTCACCGCCCGACGAACGGAGGACGGCTGGCGATTGACGCAGGCCCGTCTCGAGGTTGTCTTCGCTCAAGGGGACCCCATGAGAGTCCACGTCTAAAGCAGGTCATCGCTTTTAGCGGGGTAGCCGGTCGTGGCGGGAATCGTTGAGTGAGCCACTGAGTCGACGGCACGGGTATGTGCGGGGTTCCTTCCCCTAGCGGCAGGCGTAAAGCCGCCACACGCCGACCGTTATGACCGGCAACCTCCCGCGAGCCCAATGGTGGTCTGCACACAGGATCGGCAGCGAACAGGGCGGTGCCCACACGCCAGTACAGTAGGCCCGGTGACTGCCACCACGCTCGGAGGTGACTCCGAGGAGCTCATTCGCGGCGTCTCAAGAGCGATACTCGCCGATCCGGGCATTCTCATGCCGGTGCACGCGGCGGTCGTCGACGCCGCGGGCGGCCCGTTCGCTGCCGATCCGTCCATTGTCGAGGCGCTCGGCGAGGCGACCCGGGAGAACGCGCTCCACTGGACGCGGTCGATGTACGAGCACCCCCGGCTGCGGGTCGCACCCACCTTGAGCAGTCAGGTCGTCGGCGTCGCGAGAGAAGGGTTCCGCTGGGGTACGGAGAAGACCCTCCGCACGGCATATCGCGCCGGTGAGCAGGCGATGTGGTCCCTCTGGATGCGGCTGGCCTTCTCACTGCACGACGATCCCGAGGTCCTGCTGCCGGCTCTCGACCACGTCTCCAGTTCACTCGCCCGTTGGGTCGAGGACACCTCCGCCGCGCTGTTGGACCTCCTCGAGAGGGAACGCACGGCCCTGTCGGGTGACGCACAGGTTCGACGGCTCGAACTGGTCAATCTCGTGCTCGGAGGCTCCTCCGTGCCGACGGACCACCTGGAGGAGGCCCTCCGATACCCGCTGTCGGCCTCCCACCTGGGCGTCATCGTCTCCGCACCGCCGCGACTCGCGGACCGCGCACGTCTCGTGCAGGCCGCGAGCATCGTCGGCCGACTCACCAAGTCGGCTCATCAGCTTCTCGTCCACGCCAGCACGTCGTCGCTCTGGCTGTGGGTGACGCCGCGGGCGCTCATGACGCCGGACGACCTCGAAACCGCCACGGCACAGCACCCCGACGTGAGGCTCGTCGTCGGGCCGCGGGACGAGGGGGTGGACGGCTTCAGACGCAGCCACCACAGGGCACTGGAAGCACAGCGTCTGGTCCGCGACCACGGCGAGCAGCGGATCGTCTTCTACGACGATGTCGCCGCCGTGCTCCTTCTGGCCGCGGAAAGCGCCCGGCTTCGGGAATTCGTCCACACGACGCTCGGCCCCCTGGCCGCGGGCCCGGCCGAACTGCGACAGACGCTGAGGGTGTTCATCCGGGAGCGCTACAACGCGTCACAGACGGCTCGTCTGCTGTACACGCATCGAAACACCGTTCTGCAGCGTGTCCGCCGCGCCGAACAGCTCCTCCCGACGACACTCGAGCGGCACGGCACCAACGTGGGTCTGGCGCTGGACGCGATGCACTGGCTGAACGTGCGGCTCGACTGAAACGGACCGCCGCCTCGGTCTCCGCCCGCCGCCGTACTGTCAGGAAGAACCGGATCGACCGTTCGCTGGACGACAGAGGTGTATTGGCGCGCACAGCAGCATTGTCGAGAAGCGTGCTGCGGCAACGATGCCGGAGCACCGCTCGGTCGCAGGTGAGCACACCGGTCGGCCGCCTGACGACGGCTACCCGCCGAACCGAGGAGATCGGCTCCACCCCGCTGGAGCTGACGAGCACCGAGCGGCTGCGTGCCGCGCACAACTGCGTGCCGCGCGCAACTGCGTGCCGAGCGACATCGTCTCCGTGGGCGACACACTGCTCTTCGGCCGCAACGTCTTCCTCGCGCTCAAGCCGGAGACGATGGTGGGTGACGTCTTCGCGCTGCACGACCGCGACCTGAACCGGCCGCCTGAGGACGCCGTGCCGAGCCTGCTCGACGACCCGCCTTCGACCGGGAGCTCGCCGCCCGCTTCCGGCTGCAACCGCCAGACCCGCAGACCAGCGGGGGTGACGTACACGGCAGGCAAGGCCGCAAGCCGGTGACCGCCGGCCGGCCGTGCAGCGGGGGCGCACGCGAAGTGGCGGAGCTGCGCCCCCGCTATCGCACATGTCCGGTCATCGGTCGTAGGCGAGGCGGGCCTGGCGGGGCACCGGGCCGAAGGCGCCGGCGTGGAAGTCGGTGAACGCCTTGGTGATCTCCAGCTTGGTGTTCATCACGAACGGGCCGCCGACGGCGACGGGTTCGCGCAGGGGAATGCCGCTGTAGACCATGACTCGGGCGGGCTGTTCGGGGTCGA
>NZ_JBIBEN010000043.1:0-23800 GCF_042955065.1 Streptomyces sp. NPDC012510 | reverse complement strand
CGCATCACCTTCCCCCTCGCCGCGCCGGGAATGATCGCGGCGGCGATCTTCTCCTTCATCACCAGCTTCGACGAGTTCTACATCTCCCAGTTCCTGTCCTCCGTCGACACCGTCACCCTGCCTGTGCAGGTCTACAACTCCCTCACCTTCGAAATCGACCCCAGCGTCACCGCCGTCAGCGCGCTCCTCACCGCCTTCGCGATCCTCGCCCTCGCCCTGGTGGCCCTGGTGCGCTGGCTCGGCTCCGGACGGCAGGACTCCCTGCTGTCGGTCGAGAACACGGCCGGGATCGCCACCCCAGGAGGCGAGGCCGTATGACCACCACTGCTCAGCGGCATCTGCTGCTGAACATGACCGCCAACGGATCGCTCGGCTCCGAGGGCGAAGAACTCCTCGTCATCCGGCGAGGGGAGGGCCCGTACGTCGACGACACGGACGGCAGACGCTACATCGACGGTATGTCGGGGCTGTACTGCTGCCAGCTCGGCTACTCCTACGGTCCGGAGTTCGCCGAGGTGGCGGACAGGCAGCTGCGCGAACTGTGCTACAGCCCGCTGTGGTCCGGCTCGGCGCATCCCACGGCGATCGAACTCGCCGAGAGGCTGTCCCGGATCGCCCCGGTGGACATCGAGCACACCTTCTTCTCGGGCGGCGGCGCCGAAGCCGTCGAGACCGCCTGGAAGATCGCCCGTCGCTACCACGCCCTGCGCGGGGAGCCGGGCCGGGTGAAGACGATCGCCCGGCGCGGCGCCTACCACGGGCTGACCGTCGGCGCCTTGTCGTTCACCGACGACCCCGGGCTGACGGAGCCGTACGGCCCGTCGGCGATCGAGACGCGGTTCGTGTCGAACACCAACCGGTTGGGCCTGGCACCGGAGTTCGCCGACGACGAGGTGTATACGGCCTGGCTGCTGGCCGAGTTGGAGGTCGCGATCCTCACTGAGGGTCCGCAGACCGTGGCGATGCTCATCGCCGAGCCGGTGCAGAACCGCGGCGGTTGCATCACCCCGCCCCATGGTTATTGGCAGGGGCTGCGGGCGCTGGCGGACCGGTACGGCTTCCTGCTGGTTGCCGACGAGGTGATCACGGCGTTCGGCCGGCTGGGGGAGTGGTTCGGCGGCGACCTTTACGGCGCCCGACCGGACCTGGTCACCGTCGCCAAGGGCATCACCGCCGGCTACGCCCCCATGGGCGCGACCCTGGTCACCGACCACGTCGCCGAGGTGATCAACCGGCCCGGCCAGGTCCTCAACCACGGCTTCACCTTCAGCGGCCACCCGCTGAGCGCGGCCATCGCCCTGCGCAGCCTGGACATCATGGAGCGCGACCGGATCCTGGACCACGTCCGTGGTCTCCAGGACGACTTCGCGAGGCGCATGTCCGCCCTGCGGGACCTGCCGATCGTCGGCGACGTCCGGGGCGCCGGGTTCTTCTACTCCTGCGAGCTCGTCGGTGACCTGGAAGGCGGCCGCTTCAGCGACACCGCCCGCACCGCGCTCGTCGCTGACCTCATCCCTCGCCGACTGCGCGAGGCCGGCTTGCTGGCCCGCGTCTACAACCGCTCAGCGCCACTGGTCCAGGTGGCGCCCCCACTGATCAGTGACCGCGCGGTCCTCGACCGCATCGCCGCGATCGTCTCGGACACCCTCACCGAGGCGTCGGCCCGTATCTGACGCACGTTCTGAAAGGAACCACATGTACTCCATCGGTCCGCTGACCGTCGCCCCCGGCGAGCGCGCCCAGGGTCTGATCCCGGTCGGTACCAGTAGCTACGGCGTGGAACTCGGCATACCGCTGATCGTTGTCAACGGCACCCAGGACGGCCCGGTCCTGTGCGTGGACGCGGGCGTGCACGGCGACGAGTACGACGGCCAGGAGGCCATCCGCCGCGTTCTCGCCGAGATCGACCCGGCGACCCTGCGCGGCACTGTCGTCGGCATCCCCTGCATGAACACCCCCGCCTTCGAGGCGGCCGCCCGCGCCAGCGGCATCGACCACCTCAACCTCAACCGGATCTTCCCGGGGGACGCGGACGGTTCGTACTCGCAGCGCCTGGCCGCCACCTTCGTCGCGCAGGTCGTCCCCGCCGTCGACGCCGTGGTCGACCTGCACACCGGCGGCGCCTACGGCGAGATCGCCCCGCTGGTCATCCTCCAGGGCGGCTACGAGGACCTGGCGACGGACCTCGCTCTCGCCGCCGGGCACGAGCTGGTCTGGAAGGGCGGCAAGTGGGGCGGCACGGTCCGCCACCCCGTCCTCGAGGCCGGCAAGCCCGCCATCACCATCGAGTGCGGTGGCGCCACATACCGCGAGGCCAACGTCGAGCACCACATGCACTCGATCCGCAACATCATGCGCCGACTCGGCATGATCGACGGCGAGGCGGAGCTGCGGGACTCCTACACCGCCGTCTCCGGCACCTTCGCCCGATCCGCCGCCGGCGGGTTCTTCGTCGCTCACGCCGAGCCGGGGGAGAACTGCAAGGAGGGCGACCTGATCGCCACCATCACCGACCACTACGGGAACACCCTGGAAGAGGTGTCGGCCCCGCAGGACGGCATCGTGCTCTGGGTCCGCCGCATCCGGACCGTGCGCCCCGGCGACGAAGTCGTCATCTTCGGTGCCTTGGAAGGGGAGATCCGGCCGTGACCAGCGAACGAGAGCAGGCAAGGCACATGGACCTACTGATCGACGGCAAGCAGGTGCCGGCCGCTGACGGCCGCACGTTCACCGCAGTCGACCCGTCGAACGGCACGGCCCTTGCCGAGGTCGCGCTGGCCGGCAAAGCGGACGTGGACCAGGCCGTGGCGGCGGCGCGCGAGGCCTTCACGGCACCCGAATGGGCCGCGATGCGCGCCGCCGACCGGGGCAGGCTGCTCTACCGGATCGCCGAGGCGATCCGTGACCAGGGCGAACGGCTGGCCCGGCTGGAGAGCCAGGACGTCGGCAAGCCGCTCGGCCAGGCCCGGCGGGACGTGGAGGCCGCCGCCCGCTACTTCGAGTTCTACGCGGGCGTCGCCGACAAGCTCGGCGGTACGACCATCCCGCTCGGCCCCGGCCTGATCGACTACACCGTCCGCGAGCCGATCGGTGTCTCCGGCCAGATCATCCCGTTCAACTACCCACTGCAGAACACCGCTCGGGGCTCCGCTCCGGCGTTGGCCGCAGGCTGCACGGTGGTACTCAAGCCCTCCCCGGAGGCACCGCTCACCCCGCTGGAGATCGGCAGGATCGCCCTTGAGTGCGGCCTCCCGCCCGGTGTCCTGAACGTAGTCCCCGGCGACGCCGAGACCGGCGCGGCCCTGGCCGGCCACCCCGGCATCGACCAGGTAACCTTCACCGGCTCCGTGCCGACCGGCATCAAGGTGGCCCAGGCCGCCGCCGCCAACGTGGTGCCCTCCGTGACGGAACTGGGCGGCAAGTCCCCGGTCGTCGTCTTCGCCGACGCCGACTTCGACCGGGCACTCGCAGCCGTCGCCGCCTCCGCGTTCGGTAACGCCGGGCAGACCTGCTCGGCCGGTACCCGGCTGCTGCTCCAGCGCGGCGCCGAGGAGTTCCTGGACAAGCTCGTCGAGCACGCCGCCTCCCTGCGCGTCGGCCCGGGCCTCTCCGATCCGGACGTCGGCCCCCTCGTCGCCGCGCGGCAACGGGACCGGGTCCTTGGTTATCTGGAACTGGCGCGGGAAGAAGGCGCCGTGGCACGGGCCGGTGGAGGCGCTCCTGCGGACCCGGAACTGGCAGACGGCTACTACGTCGAACCGACCGTCCTGACCGGACTGGACAACCAGGCCCGGTGCGCCCGTGAGGAGATCTTCGGTCCCGTCGTCACGGTCATCGAGTTCGACGACGCGGCCGAAGCCCTGGAGATCGCCAACGACAGCCCGTACGGCCTCGCCTCCTACGTCTGGACCCGCGACATCGACAAGGCGATGCGCCTGGCCGAGGGCATCCGGGCCGGCCAGGTCTATGTCAACGCCACCGGTGTCGGCACCGGTGTCGAGCTTCCGTTCGGTGGCTACAAGCACAGCGGCTGGGGCCGGGAGAAGGGCCTCGAAGGCCTGTCCAGCTACCTGCAGACGAAGAACGTCTGCATCGGATTCCGGAGCTGAGCAATGAGGTACCGCCTCATCGGAGAGCGCGGTCCCACGGTGTCGGTGGTCGGCGTGGGCGGCAACAACTTCGGCAGCCGCCTCGACGCGGACGGCACGAAGGCCGTCGTCCACGCCGCCCTCGACGCGGGAGTCACGCTGTTCGACACCGCCGACGTGTACGGCGGGTTCGGCGAGGGCGGCGGCTCGCGCGGCGACGGCGAACGCCTCCTCGGCGCAGCCCTCAAGGGCCACCGTGACGACGTCGTCCTCGCCACGAAGTTCGGTATGCGGATGAGTACCGAGGCCGACCTGTACGGTCGACGCGGTGCCGGCCCCTACATCCGGCACGCAGTCGAGGCCTCCCTGCGCCGCCTCGGCACCGACCGGATCGACCTGTACCAGTACCACGAGCCGGACGGGGTCACCCGGCTGGAGGAGACGGTCGCCGTGCTGGAAGAGCTCGTGGCCGAGGGCAAGATCCGGTATCTCGGCTGCTCCAACCTTCCGGCCGAGCAGCTCACCGGCGCCTTCGTATCGAGCCAGGCTCGCTATCACCTGCTCGACCGTAGCGTGGAGAACGATTTGATCCCGGTCTGCCTGCGCCACGGCCTGGGCCTCCTGCCGTACTACCCGCTGGCCAACGGCCTGCTCAGCGGCAAGTACCGGCGCGGCGAGGAGCCCCCGCCCGGCAGCCGGCTGTCCTGGAGGCAGGGCTGGCTCACCGATGCCGCGCTCGATCGAGTCGAGGCCCTCATCGCGTACGGAGCCGAGCGCGGCCTGACCCTCCTCCAGGTCGCCGTGGGCGCCCTGGCCGCGCTCCCCGCAGTCGCCTCCGTGATCTGCGGCGCCATGACTCCCCAGCAGGTCACGGCCAACGCGGCGGCGGCCCACTGGACCCCCGACGCGGCCGACCTGGCCGCACTCGACGCGATCGTTGCCCCCGGCGAGCGCATCGTCTGAAGCCCCGAACCCCCTATGAGAACAGCGAACCGAGGCTGATAACCATGCGAGAGATCGTCACCTTCGATGCCTACGGCACCCTGATCGACTTCCAGCTCGGCCCCACCACCCTGAAGATCCTCGCCGACTCCGGCCGGCTGGACCTGGACAACCTGGACGTCGACGAGTTCCTCGACGACTTCCGTGTCATGCGCTTCCAAGCCGTCCTGGAGGCCTACCGCCCCTATCACGAGATCCTGCACTCCAGCCTGCGCAACGCCATGCGCCTGCACGGCCTGGAGTACCGCACCTCCGACGGCGACGCCCTCGTCGAGGCCGTCCCCACCTTCGGCCCCTTCCCGGAGGTCCCGGACGCCCTGCGCCGGCTGAAGACCAAGTACGAGATCGCCATCATCTCCAACACCGACGACAACCTGATCGCGCGCAACATCGAGAACATCGGCGTGGAGTTCGACCACGTCATCACCGCCCAGCAGGCCGGCGCCTACAAGCCCGACCGGCAGACCTTCGAACACGCCTTCAGGGCCATCGGTGTCGAGCCGTCCCAGGCCATCCACACCGCCCAGGGCTGGGAGTACGACCACATCCCCACTCGCGACCTCGGCCTGAAGCGCCGCGTGTGGATCAACCGCTACGGCCGCCCCGGCAGCGCCGACTACCAGCCCTACGACGAGCTGCCCGACCTGACGGGTCTGCCGGAGCTGCTCGGCTGCTGACCCGCGGCGACACGGCGACACAGGCCCCACACCGGCGGTGACGCCGCGGGGACATGTCCGCGAAGCGCTCGTGGGGGATGTCGCCGTGGGCCGATCGCGCAATGCCGCTGCCGCCCTCACACCCATGTCTGAAGTGCTCCGAGAGAGAAGGCCCGCCCCGCCATGACCGCCTCAGTCACCCGCAGCGAACACGACCTGCTCGGAGACCGTGACGTCCCCGCCGACGCGTACTGGGGCGTCCACACCCTGCGCGCCACCGAGAACTTCCCCGTCACCGGCACTCCGATCTCCGCCTACCCGCATGTGATCGACGCCCTGGCCGCGGTCAAGGAGGCCGCCGCCCTCGCCAACGGGGAACTGAACCTGTTGGAGCCGCGAAAGGCGAGCGCGATCGTCGCGGCCTGCCAGGAGATTCGCGCCGGCAAGCTGCACGACCAGTTCGTCGTCGACGTCATCCAGGGCGGCGCCGGCACCTCGACCAACATGAACGCCAACGAGGTCGTCGCCAACCGGGCGCTGGAACTGCTGGGCCACGCCAAGGGCCGGTACGAGCACCTGCACCCCAACGAGGACGTCAACCTCGGTCAGTCCACCAACGACGTCTACCCGACCGCCGTCAAGATCGCGACCGTCTACGCGGTGCGCGAGCTGCTCAAGGCCATGGCGGTGCTCCAGGACTCCTTCGCCCGCAAGGCCGTCGAGTTCCGCGACGTGCTGAAGATGGGACGCACCCAGCTCCAGGACGCCGTCCCCATGACACTGGGCCAGGAGTTCTCGGCGTACGCGGTGATGCTCGACGAGGACCGCAGCCGCCTGGCCGAGGCAGTCGAGCTCGTCCATGAGATCAACCTGGGCGCGACGGCGATCGGGACGGGCCTCAACGCCCCCGCCGGGTACGCCGAGGCCGCCCGTCGTCACCTCGCCGAGATCACCGGGCTGCCGCTGGTCACCGCCGCCAACCTGGTCGAAGCCACCCAGGACTGCGGCGCGTTCGTGCAGGTGTCCGGCGTACTGAAGCGCATCGCGGTCAAGCTGTCGAAGAGCTGCAACGACCTGCGGCTGCTCTCCTCCGGACCGCGCGCGGGCTTGGGTGAGATCAACCTGCCGCCGGTGCAGGCCGGTTCGAGCATCATGCCCGGCAAGGTCAACCCGGTGATACCCGAGGTCGTCAACCAGGTCGCCTTCGAGGTCATCGGCAACGACATCACCATCACCATGGCCGCCGAGGCCGGACAGCTCCAGCTCAACGCCTTCGAGCCGATCATCCTCCACTCGTTGTCGAAGAGCATCACGCACCTGCGCAACGCCTGCCTGATCCTGGCCGAGCGCTGCGTGTCCGGGATCACCGCCAACACCGAGGCGCTGCGCGCGACGGTGGAGAACTCCATCGGACTGGTCACCGCCCTCAATCCGCACATCGGCTACACCACTGCCACCGACATCGCCAAAGAAGCGCTGGTCACCGGCAAGGGAGTCGCGGAACTCGTGCTGGAAAGAGGCCTGTTGTCCGCCGAGGCGCTCGCGGACCTGCTGCGGCCCGAGACCGTCGCGGGCAGTGGCCAGGTACTGGTCTGAAGGGCCGCCGACAGAGTGCCGTCCGGGACCCCATGCTGCTCTCGGATGTCGCCGGGTCTGCCGCTGCGCCCACATGTGCCGCGCAACCACACGAACAGACAGCCGCCTTGCTCGACGACAAGCCCACCACTTTCTGAAGCGGAACGAACATGAGACTCCAGGACGTCAACGCCGTGATCACCGGAGCATCGAGCGGGATCGGTCAGGCTGTCGCTTCCCACTTCCGCCGGGAGGGTGCGAATCTCCTGCTCACCGGACGGCGGTCCGAGCTGCCCGAAAACCATCCGGAGGACCTCTACCTCCCGGGGGACCTCAACGACGAGGCCTTCGTCTCCGAGCTCGCCGACCGGGCAGCGAACCACCTGGGGGACGTGGGAGTGGTCGTCCTCTGCCATGGACTGCAGGCGTCCAGCCCGCTCGAACAGATGACCTACGACGCCGCGCGCGACGTTCTCCACGGCAACCTGCTGAGCGCGTTCCTGGTCATGAAGCACCTGATGCCGCTGGCACCGGAGTCGGGGGCGTCAATGGTGTGCGTCAGCTCGCGGCTCGGCATGGTCGGCATGCCGAACCAGACCCTGTACTCCGCAGCCAAGGGCGGCCTCATCGCACTCGCGCGCGGCGCTGCCATGGAATGGGCGTCCCGCAACATCCGCGTCAACGTGGTGGCGCCCGGTCTGACCGTGACGCCGGTCATCGAGGCTTCGTTCCAGAGACGTCCGGATCCCGCTGCCTACCGGCGCGTGAGGGAGGACTCCATCCCGCTCCGCCGGCTCGCCACCCCAGAAGAGGTCGCCGACGCGGTCCTCTTCCTCGCCTGCCCCGAGTCGTCATACGTCACCGGCGCCGTGCTTCCCGTGGACGGCGGCTACACGGCGTTCTGAATACGCGTACCGCCCACCACCCCGCACCCGCCGATGGTGACCTCGGGCCTGCGCACTCGCACGCCGGGCCTCGGCCCCGCGCGCATTCCAAGCGCGGGAGCCAGGCCTGGGCCGACCAGCGCCGGGTGCGACCCGGCAGAGCACACATGGCCCCGATCGCCGTCACCAGGGGCGACCCTTGCGGCATCGGCCCCGAGATCACCCTCACAGCGTGCGCCGATCCCCGGCGCACCGTGCCCGTCGTCATCGGCGACATGGACGTCCTCGCCCGCGCCAACAAGATCGCCGACACCCAGCTCGTACTCCGCCCCATCTCGTCAGTCGACAGGCGCAGTTCGCACCCGGCACGGTGGACGTCCTCGCCGAGAACGGCCTTCCTGCCGCCTGCCCTGGGGCACACTCGACGCTCGAGCCGGAGCGGCGTCCTTGGGTTACGTCCGCCGCGGTATCCAGGTCGGCGCCGGCGTCGACCTCCTCGCCTACCGGGCCACCGAGGCCGACCCTCTCGACCTGGTCCGCGCCGCCCGCGCCGCCACCACCGGCCGCCTGGTCATCGCCGGCTCCATCACCAGCACCGACCAGATACAGGCGCTCGCATCGGCCGGAGCCGCCGCCTTCACCATCGGATCCGCCGCCTTCGACGGCACCCTGCAGCCCCACGCCGGCACTCTGCAGCCCCACGCGGAAACCCTGCGATCCCAACTGGCCCCGGTGGTGGGCCTCTGGCATGGACTCAGGGCGAGCGAATCGTCATCACAACGGTGCAGATCGGCATGCCGTGTGGCCGTTGCGGCATGGAGCAGGTGACAGGCGGAGAAGCGAGGCTCTTCAGCAGCCGCACAGTGGAGGCGGCGGACTGTGAAGGAGCTTTCTCATGGGCCGATACGATCTCGCCCTCATCGGCTTCGGAGGCGTCAACCGCGCCCTGGCCGAGTTGATATCCCATGGCGGGGAGCGCCTGGCCAAGGAGCTGGGCTTCGCCCTGCGGGTGGTGGCGATCACCGATCTGCGGGCCGGTTCCCTGGTGGACACCGACGGTATCGATCTGGCGCCGCTGCTGGCCGTCGAGCCCGGGGAGCTGAGCTTCGCGGGCCTGGCCGGCGGCAGCGCGGATCCGCGCAACGAGTGGGTGATCCGCGAGGTTCCGGCCGACATCGTGGTGGAGGCGACGTTCACCAACCCCACCGACGGCGAGCCCGCCCTCTCCCATGTGCGCTGGGCCCTGGAATCGGGCAAGCACGTGTGCACCACCAACAAGGGGCCGGTCGCGCTCGCCGGCCGGGCGCTGAAGGAGCTGGCCGCCGAGCGTGGTGTCGGCTTCGAGTTCGAGGGCTCGGTACTCAGCGGCACCCCCGTCCTGCGCACCGCCGAGCGCATGTTCGGCGGCCTGGAGATCACCGGCGTCCAGGGCATCATGAACGGCACCTCGAACTACATCCTCGGCCGCCTCGAAGAGGGCGTCGATCTGCCGGCGGCCATCGCGGAGGCCCAGGAACTGGGATTCGCCGAAGCCGATCCCACCGCGGACATCGAGGGCTACGACGTCCAGTTGAAGGTCATGATCCTGGCCAACGAAATCCTCGGCGCCGACCTGCGCCGCGAGGATGTCTTCTGCGAGGGCATCTCGGCGATCACCCCCCACGAGGTGCGGGACGCCGCCTCGAAGGGACTGCGCTGGAAGCTGGTCGGCTCCGCCACCCGCCACGAGGACGGCAGCGTCGACGCCCGCGTCGCCCCCCTGGCCCTGCCCGCCCATCACCCGCTGGCCGGGATCTCCGGCCCCCTCAACGCGGTCGCCTTCCACACCGACCTCCTCGGCACCGTCACGGTCTCCGGGCCGGGCGCCGGGCGCATCGAGACCGCCTACGCCCTGCTGTCGGACATCATCGCCATCCACCAGCGCCACGCGGACGACGACACCGCGCCCACGCGCCCCGTTCTCCAGGAGACTCACCGTGTCTGACACCGCCGTGCCCCCCGGCATCGAACTCGGCACCGACACCACGCCCGTGCACAACCCCTACACCGGCGAGGTCATCGCCTCGGTGCCCACCGTCGACGCGAGCGCCGCCGGCAGCATCCTGCAGCAGGCCAGATGCGGGCGCCGCACCGCCGCCGCGCTGTCCCGCGCCTCCAGGGCAGCGGTCCTCGAACGCGCCGCCCACCTGATCGAGCGGCGCGCCGAGTCCTTCGCCCAGCTGATCGTCAGCGAGGCCGGGAAAACCATCACCCAGGCCCGCAAGGAAGTCGCCCGCGCCGTCAACACCCTGTCCCTGTCCGCGGCCGAGACCCGACGCAACGCCGGCGAGGTCATCCCCTTCGACTCCCACGAGGGCTCCGAGAAACGGCAGGGCTGGTTCACCCGTGAACCGCTGGGCATCATCGCCGCCATCACCCCGTTCAACGACCCCCTCAACCTGGTCGCCCACAAGCTCGGCCCGGCCATCGCCGGCGGCAACGCGGTCATCCTCAAACCGTCCGCCCTGACACCGCTGTCCGCGCTGCGCCTGGTCGACACCCTCATCGAGGCCGGCCTGCCCGAGGAGATCGTCACCGTCGTCAACGGCGACGCCGACATCGCCGCCGCCATCGTGGCCGCCCCCGACGTGCGCATGGTGTCCTTCACCGGCGGATTCACCACCGGCGAGGCCATCTCCCGCACCGCCGGCCTGAAAAAGCTCGCCATGGACCTGGGCGGCAACGCCCCGGTCATCGTCATGGACGACGCCGACCTCGACGAGGCCGTCGCCTCCTGTGTCTCCGGCGCGTTCTGGGCCGCGGGCCAGAACTGCATCGGCACCCAGCGCATCCTCATCGCGGACGAGGTCTACGAGCGCTTCCGCGACGCCTTCGTCGCCCGCACCGAACTGCTGCGCGTCGGCGACCCGCTCGACGAACGCACCGACGTCGGCCCCATGATCACCCAGGAAGCCGCGGCCGCCACCCGGGCCAAGGTCGACACGGCGGTGGCCCAGGGCGCGGTGCTGCTCTGCGGCAACCACGCCACCGGCTCCCTGTACACGCCGACCGTCCTGGAAGACGTCCCGGCGACCTGCTCGATCTGGCAGGAGGAGGTGTTCGCCCCGGTCGTCGTGCTGCAGCCGTTCACATCCTTCGAGGACGCCATCGAGCAGGCCAACGCCATCGACTACAGCCTCCACGCGGGCATCTTCACCTCCCGCCTGGACCGCGCCCTGAACGCGGCCCGGCTGCTGGAAGCGGGCGGAGTCATGATCAACGACTCCTCCGACTACCGCTTCGACGCCATGCCGTTCGGCGGATTCAAGTACGGCAGCATGGGCCGCGAGGGCGTGCGCTTCGCCTTCGAGGAGATGACCCAGCCCAAGGTCGTCTGCGTCAACCACATCACTGACGTGGTGCACTGACCGCCTTCGGGTCACGAGGGCTCACCTGGCCTGCAGGCCGCCCCCTCCATGGTCCGCGGGCTCGGTGACTGTCCTCACCCGCACATCGCCTGCCAGGGCCGCTGCCGGGGTGGTGAAAGAGGCTCCCGAGACGGGACGCACATGGTGGACCTCCTGGTCCATGGTGAGCTGCTCGGCCGGGAGCAGGCCACCGCGCCGCTCACCCCGCCGCCACGGAACTCCGCTGTCCTCGTGGGCGGTCGACCACCCTGGACAGGGTGAGCGCCGTGACCGTGTCCCGTACGCCGGGCATCTTGGCGATGTCCTCCCAGATGCTCCGTATGCGTTCCAGCGAGGCCGCCTCCAGGCGCACCATGATGTCGAAGTCACCGCTGAGGATCTCGCAGATGACGACCTCCGGAACGCGTTTGAGCGCGGCCAGGACATCGCCGCCGCGCATACGGTCCTGGCGGTAGACGAGTACGAGCGCCGACACCACATCGCGGGAGTCGCCGCCGGCGCGGACGATGGTGTAGCCGGCGATGTGTCCCTCCCGCTCAAGCCGTTCGATGCGCTGGCGCACCGCGTTGCGGGACAGCAGTACTTTGCTGGCCAGTTCGGAATGCGACATGCGGCCGTCGCGGGTCAGCTCGGCGATGATCTTCTCGTCGATGGCGTCCACAGCGGACCGTCTCCTTCGCGAATCGGGCGAGGTTGCACACCCCACGGCACGCGGAACACAGGCGCGCCGCACAACGTGATGCGGCGCGGCGGCGACACCCGCCCGAACCCTGCTGTTCCAGAGCCCGGTCTGCGGTCGTCCGGGCTCGGCGGGGAGCCGGTGCTTCGGGAAGCTGTCTACTCGCACCTGTCCAACTCTCGGGATCTCGACTCGGCAGGGATCCTGAGGCTGCGTGCCGGAAAGCGGAATCAAATGCCAGGATGTGGCACACATGATGGCGGTGGCCCCGGAGGGCAGTCAAGAGGGTCACGGGCGGAACTCGTCCCACCGACCTCATCATGCCGTCGCGCTTTCCCGGGATGCCGGCCTGCACATCGAGGACACCGTCGGCGTGCCCGAACGGCACACGCCGCATGCGCCGACGAAGCAGGCTGCGGCACCCCAGCCCCAGCCCTCCGGGCGCGCGGCTCGCCGGTCGGCGGCGTGGCTATGGGACCGAGGGCGGGAGACGGCATGTCGGGTACGACAGAGTCAGCGGCGGCGGGCGGCGAGGCGGGTGCCGTTGGCCCACATTACGTACGGTGCCACCCACCGCACACCGACCGGGCCGGGCAGTCAGCTCAGCAGGCGATGACGTACCAGACCGGGGTCCAGAACACGTCATTCCTGTGGGGGGCGTCGACGGAGAACATCCAGGCACCGTTCACGTCGTAGAAGTGCGCCCTGGTGCCGGGCGTCTGGTTGTTGTGGAGGAGCCCCAGCCCACGAGGTTGGGCAGGGTGTACGTCGTGTCGCACGTGGTGTAGTCGAATCGGTTGCCGTTCCCACCCCTCCCGCACACGTAGTAGTACGCGCAGTTCAGCGAGGCGGCGACGAAGCCGGACCCGGCCGCTTCGGGTACGACGGCGTTCTTCATCTGGGCCGCCGTCAGCGACGGCTGCCGGGCCTCCTCGGAGGTGAGGATGCCGGTGCCGCCGTTGGCGTTGTCGGTGTGGGCGGCGGCTGTACCGTCGAGACCGACCGTCGAGGTCGCGAGCGCCACTACCGCGAACAGTGCTGCGGCCAACCTGCGTAGTGCCATGAGAAATCCCCTCCCTGCGGCCGTCAACTCGCGTTCCGGGTGCAGCGGTTGGTGGTTCCTCACCTTCGAACACTGGGGCTGGACAAACAACTCCTGAACAACGCAACCGCGTCCTGCGACTCCCCGCTGGCGCCCCAGCCCGCCCTGACCGACCTCGACGCCCTCCTGGAGAGGGTCCGGGCCGCCGGACCCACCGTGACCCTGACCACTGAGGGGGATCTCGCAGGCCTCCCCGCAGGACTGCAGCTCACCGTCTACCGCATCGTGCAGGAAGCCCTGACCAACACCCTCAAGCACGCGGCTCCCACCACGACGATCGACGTGGCCGTCGTGGCGACCTGCGCGACGGTGCGTGTCGCCGTCGAGGACAGCGGTCCGCCACACACGCCACGCAAGCGCCCCCGGGACGACAGGGGACAGGGGCTCCTCGGTATGCGCGAGCGCGCCTCGCTCTACCAAGGGACGGTGTCCACCGGCCCGAACGCCCGGAGCGGCTGGAGCGTCCGAGCGCAGCTGCACCTCCTACCACCCACCAACCCGCCTACGTCTACGCCTACGGAGAAGCATCCGGCATGACCACTGTCCTCATCGTCGACGACCAGGCCCTGCAACGCCTCGGCTTCAGCATGCTCATGGAACAGCACCCCGACCTCAGCGTGGTCGGCGAGGCCACGCACGGCGCCGAAGCGGTACGCATGACGGCCGATCTCCACCCTGACGTCGTCCCGATGGACGTACGCATGCCCGGTATGGACGGCATCGAGGCGACCCGACGCATCGTCACCTCCGGTGGCCGCTCCTTCATGGACCGCGACCTCGCGGAGGTCGACTACGTGTACGTGTGGGCCGACGGCATCCACCTCAACGTCCGCCTGGAAGAGGCCAGAGCCTGCGTGCTCGTGCTCATCGGGGTCCGCGCCGACGGGTCCAAGGAACTGGTCGCCCTCAAGGACGGCTACCGCGAATCCTCCGAGTCATGGGCCGACTTGATGCGCGACTGCGCCCGCCGGGGCATGCGCGCCCCGGTCCTCGCGGTCGGCGACGGCGCCCTGGGCTTCTGGAAGGCCCTGGCCGAGGTGTTCCCCGAAACCCGCGAGCAAAGGTGCTGGGTTCACAAAACGGCCAACGTCCTCGACTCCATGCCGAAATCCGCGCAGCCCGGCGCGAAGAAGGCCATCCAGGACATCTACAACGCCGAGGACCGCGACCACGCCGAGGCAGCGATCACAACCTTCGCCAAGCTCTACGGCGCGAAGTTCCCCAAGGCCGTCAAGAAGATCACCGACGACCAGGAGCAACTGCTGGCGTTCTACGACTTCCCGGCCGAGCACTGGATCCACCTGCGGACCACGAACCCCATTGAGTCCACGTTCTCCACCGTCCGGCTGCGGACCAAGGTCACCCGCGGCGCCGGCTCCCGCACCGCTGCCCTGGCGATGGTCTTCAAGCTCGTCGAGTCCGCCCAGGCCCGCTGGCGGGCAGTGAACGCACCCCACCTCGTCGCCCTCGTCCGCGCCGGAGCCCGCTTCGAACGCGGCCAGCTCGTTGAGCGCCCCGAGCTCAGCGCAGCCTGAGCCACCTCAACTGATCCACAACTCTTGACAATGACTCGCTGGATCATGATGCACAGGCGTCTTGCCCGTGACTACGAGACCCTCGCCGCCAGCTCCGAAGCCATGATCCACCTCGCTTCGATCGGCAATCTCACCAAGCGCATAACGGACGAGACTACGCCAACCTGGCGAGGAACCTACTAGGACATGAGTAGCAACCCGGCCACATCAAATGCCCTCTGAGACGGTGCCGGAGGAACTACGCAGCCGCGTGCTGAGTGCGACGGCAGCCGCGGTCCAGCTGGTCACTCCGCTGGGCAGACTGGCTGCGGGCTTCCTCGTGGATTCGGCCGGCTTGCCCTCTGCGCTGCTTACGGTTGGCGGTGTGTATCTGCTTGCCACGCTGTGCCCGGTGATCTTCCCGGCCTGGAGAAGGATGGACAGCACCGGTTCTCCCCACGACAGGGCGGAGGGGCTGCTGCGGGGCTAGGAATCGAAGCGGGTGTAGAGGCACGGGCCGGTTGTGGCTGGGCTGTCTTCCGCCTGCGGACCACCGCCCAGAGGTGCCCGGCCGCCGCGACGATTGACAACACGGAATGGGCGGCATCGTGATCACGTTGCCGCCCATTCCGTCGGTGCATCAGCAGCACTTTCATCGGTGCTCCCGCGGCGCCAGCGGTGTTGCTGAAACTCACCTACATTCCAGACGCCGACCCCACCCAGTCGTTGCTGGAACTCACCGACAGGCGTTGCTGCCCGTCATCGACATACTCACTCCCAGCCGGGATCAACTCCCGACACGTCTCCCACACGTCCGGCTGTCCGTATGTGCAGGTACGAGGCCAGCCTGGGCAGGCTGCCCGGCCGGTGCGCGCTCAGGTCGAGGGCCGCTTCCAGGGCGGTGATCAGTTCGCGGAACGTGCGACGACTTACTCCTATACCGGGCGCAGTTCTCATTTCGGTGTCGCATGATGCGGCTGGTAGCGGTAGCGGTAGCGGTAGCGGTGGCCGGGGCGGAACATGGAGTGAGACCCGCGAGCGACACTTGATGAGAATTTCCAGCGTGCTGAGGCAAGACGTCTCATCCGGTCTCTGCCTGGACGCCTACAACGCGGACCACGCCAACGGCACGAAGCTCGTCCTGTGGTCCTGCAACGGCCAGGACAACCAGAGGTGGAGCCAGCGTGACCGACCGCGCCCGCGCCCCTGCTTTCCCGGGGACGAGGGGAACCGCGTGAACGGGCCGGACCGCATTGTCTGTTGGTGCCACAGAGATCACAACGTCGTACGCACATCTGCGATGCTGGGCAGATGAGCAAGGTGTGGCAAGGACACGTCATCGATGGCACGCGCTTCGTGGTCCCGGCGTCCGGTGTGACGCCGAGGCACGTGCTGTGCGCGGTCGGCGTGGGCCTCGATCCCGATGTCATCAGCCGGGTGGTCGAGGAGGCGGGCGCGGGGGACTTCACGCTCGACGAGTTCCAGCGGGAGCCTGACCCCCGGATGCGTGAGGCGTTCGACGTCGCGGTGGCTTCCCGCCGGGCCACCGGCGTCGACGAGTTCGGCGACGACGACTGGGCCGCGGTGGACGCACACGACTCGGTCGCCTATGTCCTGTCACCGCCGGTCTCCCAGGCCACCGGCCTCGACGTGTCCCGCCGGGCGCTGGCCGTCACCGCGGCCCTGCTGGCCAACGGAGCCACCGCGGTGAAGAACGAGTCCAGCGGGGTGGCCTGCGGTCGGGAGCGGTGGCTGGCCCTGGCGAGCGAGGCGGCAGCCGCCGAGACCGCGGACGACCTGGTCGGCGCCCTCGTCCGGGCGTGGGTCGTGCCGGTGATCCACGACGGGGAGGTCTACTACAGCTGTGGCATGCACCTCCTGGGCGAGGCCGACGTGGAGCTGGCCCCCGGAAGCACCGCGGTGCCCGAGCCGGAGCTGCTGTGGGAGTGGGTGACCACCATGGAGATTGCGTCGTACTACCTGCTGACCGAGCAGCCGGACCACGGCGTCCAGAACGGCGAGGGCTTCCGCATCGCGCAGGACGCCACGCGCTGGATCATGAACCGTGTGGAGTGCGAACGGTTCGAGGACGACGACTTCTTCCACAACCCGTACGGATACTGGCGCCTGACCCCGGCTGCCCGCGACCCACGGAGGGGGGCGAGGCTCAGGAGGCGCAACCCCCGCACGACTTTTGGAACGCGACGGAAGGGGTGAGAGCGGGGAAGGCGTGGAGATCTCCGGACCACGGGCCGAACGCCGCGCCCTTCTCCGGGCGTCGTAGAGGCCCTGACAGAAGTTGTTGATCATGTGACTTTCTGCCGGTATCGGCCAGCAGATCACTCGCGACGGCGGTCCGCGTAAGATCACCGCTCGAGGGGTGGTGGCATGGCCATGAGGAACTGCCGGTGGTGCGTGGCGATCGCGGCGACACTGCTGCTGGCCGGCTGTGGCGGTGGCGCGGAGAGCGACAGCTGGAACGGCAAGGCGGTGGCGCTCACGAAGGAACAGGTACGGGAGACGTTGCCGGATGGCGTGGCCATGCAGCGTTGGAAGGAGTCGGCTCGGCCCACGACCGTTGAAATGGACAAGCTCTACCGTTCGGAGGCTTGCCCCATCAAGGGCACGCGGGATGCGAGAACTCCCGCTTCTTCGGCGCCTCGACGTTCCGGCCCAACGACAACGCCGCCACCGTCACCTTTCTGATCATCGCCTACACAGCGAACAGGCCGCCCGTAAGGCGTACGACGTGCTCTGGGACGGCTACTACGGCAAGAAGGCGGGACAGCGGGCCAAGACGTTCAGCCTCGGCCCGATCGGAGACGAGCGCGACGCCCGGTTCGGTTACTCCGGCTACTTCGGTGAGCCCGGCGCCGTGACCCAGACCCGGGTCGGCACGACGCTGCTGTGGACGCTGGCGGGTTCCATGGACAAAGACAATGACGGCGTCAACGAGGACAGTGTCCGGGACCTGGCCACGGTGCTTGCCAAGCGGGCCCGACAGGCCCAGAACGGGGACGCGCCTTCCGCCGCGCTCGAGGGCTGACCGGGCGGCCACGCCGGGAACCTGCCCCGCTGCTGGAGAGCAGAGGAGCTAATCCACCCGAACTTGGTCCCGCTGTACGAGCTCTTGAGTCATTCAGGCCGCTCCCTGCGGACCGTGCTGCGCGTATGCTCCGCCGGGCGCGGGGGTGTCCGCCGGGGCGGCCTTCTTCGCAGCGGGGCGCCGCAGACCCAGGGCCCGTTCGGCACGCGGCAGCGACACGGCGGCCGGGGCCCCCGGCCGCCGCCGGGGTGGTGGCCGGGGGTGCGGCAGGGGACTGCTCGGCCACCGGTACGGCAGCGGCTTCCGGCGTCCCGCCCGTGGGCTGAGGCCGCGCTGCGGGCGCTGCGGGCGCTGCGGGCGCTGCGGGGGTGACGGTCTGCGCCGCCGCGGTGTCCGTGTTCTCCTGCGGGGTGCCGGTGCTCTCGGGGGCGGGGTAGAGCTCGGCGAGCTGCTTCAGCAGGCGCGCGTACGCCTCCCGCTCCGGGGGCCGGGGCTCGGCCTTGCCCGACTCCCAGCCGCCGACGGTCGCCCGCCGCACGCCCAGGGCGGGGGCCACCTCGTCCAGGGTGAGCGCGTGAGCCTGGCGTAGCCGCCTGCGCTCCGCCGGCGGCGGCAGCGGGGAGCGGGACGCGACCAGCGCGTCGACCGCGAACCCGGACTGTGTGCCAGTGGCCTGGAGCGCACGCGCTCGTGCCGGTGCCCTGTTCCCGGGCGG
Source organism: Streptomyces sp. NPDC012510 (assembly GCF_042955065.1). Classification (NCBI taxonomy): domain Bacteria; kingdom Bacillati; phylum Actinomycetota; class Actinomycetes; order Kitasatosporales; family Streptomycetaceae; genus Streptomyces; species Streptomyces sp. NPDC012510. Next base: position 5,132 of record NZ_JBIBEN010000043.1, on the reverse strand, counting down.
GAGACGTAGCGCGAAAGCATGCGACGTGTTCGAGGGGGAGCGGTGGCGGCAGAGAGCGACGGCTGGGCCGGCATGGCTGGGACTGGACGGATGCCGACGACATCCGCCTGCGCCTGGACCAAGGAGCCGATCCGGACAACTGGAACGGGAGCCGGCCCCTGCACCGGGCAGCGGTGTCCGGCTCCCCTGAGGCTGTTGCGGAGCTGGCCCGCCGGGTTGCGGATGTGGACGCGCTGGAAAACGGGTGACGGCCCTGTGGGAAGCCGACATGTCCAGGAAGCCGGCCAACGCACGAACGCTTGCCGCCGCCGGGGCCGATCCCTGGCGGCCATCGCTCGGCGGCTGGTCACCGGGGCGGCTGAGCCTGGCCGGACCGACCCCGGAGCTGTTCCCGGTACCGGACGGGATATCCCTGACCGACACCGAGCGCGCGGCAGCGCAGGAGGCCCACCGCCTCACCGCGGCACTGGGCGAGTTCGACTACGACGGCACGGGCCTGGCCTGTGTGGCCGGCATCGACACGGCCGAGGCGGTACGCCGTCTCCAGGCGACGCCGGTGGTGGACGGCGAACTCCTCGACGTGCTGAACGAGCTGGTGGAGGACCCCTACGCGTACGACATGGACGAGAGCCTGCACATCGGTTGCAGGCGAGGGCGGCCGTGGGGTTGTTCAGGTCGCGGTAGACCTCGGCGGCGTCGGCGGACAGCCGTGCGTGGTGGTAGAAGTCGATCCACGACGGCTCCTCGTGCGCCCGGGCCTCAGCCTTCCCGAGAAGGTCCTCCGAGGCCGCCAACGCTCGGGCGGCGGCCCTGGGATGGTTGCCGCGGGCGTGGGCGCGAGCCTCGATGAGCTTGGTGAACGCCAGCCCCCTGGGTGCCGCCTGGCCTGGCCCTTGGCGCGCTCGAAAGCGCCCTGGGCCATACCGACGGCCTCGCCGGCCGGGCCGCTCAGCAGCGCCTGCATAGCCATGGTGGTCAGGACGTAGCAGCCGAGCTGGACATCACGGCCAGCCCGCGCCAGGTGCAGAGCGCGGACGAGGTGACGCAAAGCGCGGACGAAGTGACCCCGGGCAGCGTTGTGGCGGCCGACGTTTGAACGCCGTCCATCCGGCGAGGCGGGAGAGTTCCGCGGTGATGGAGAACAGCTCACCGCCGACACCGTCGCAGAAGGAACCGCGCAGCAACGGGGCGGCGCACTCGCTCAGGCAGGCGATGACGGAGGTGGCCCTCCCGCTCCCGCCGCCGTACCTTAACGACTCCTAACAAAATGAGGCTTGTGGACCTTCAGGAATGACGTGGTGTCAGTTCTCGTTGATGCTGGCCGAAGGGGGGTGCGAGCCAGTCGAGACGAGGAAGACCGCTGCCAGACCTTGGGAGATCGACGACGAGTTGTGGGCGCGGATCGAGCCGTTGCTGCCGGTTGTCTGTAAGCACTTCTTTGGGCTCCACCACACGGAAATGAAGTGGCTCCAGGCGTAAGAAGTTGATCTGGCTCCACTCTGCGCTCATGGCGCTGCATGGATCTTGGACGTTGGGATAGGGTCCGGTGGGAGGTGCGGGGGGAATGAGTTTCCGGTTGGCGGCCTACGCCGTGTGCATCGAGGACGGGCGGGTGCTGCTCGCCCATCACGCGTCGAACAACTGGACTCTTCCGGGCGGTAGGGTCGAGCACGCGGAGGATCCGTTCGACACGGTGATCCGGGAGGTTGCTGAGGAGACCGGCTGCTCCGCGGTGGTCGAGCGCCTGCTGGGCGTGGACTCCAGGGTGATCCCCGCGGCCGTCGCGCGTGCGGGAATCGAGCACCAGAATGTCGGCATCTTCTACCAGGTCCGTATCACTGGCGGCCAGCTCCGGCCTGAGCCGAACGGCGAAACCGTCGAGTCGGTCTGGACTCCGATCCCCGAGGTCGCTTGCCTCCGCCGATCATCGCTGGTCGACATCGGCCTCGCCCTGGCTCAGACGCTTCCGGCGACCGGCCACGTCGCTGCCGTCCCGGTCGGCGGCCTGATCCAGCACTGAGGCGCGATCAACATCCGAACTGGCTGCCCGGCAGGCGGCGCTGTTCGCCGATGGATCGGCCGGCAGGTCCGCGACGTGCCCTCTTTGGAGTGAATGCACTGGTCTGTCCGCCCGGCGACGGCAGGGTTTGTGCGTCGATCACGGTCATGTCGGAGGCCATGGTGCTTGATCACGGTCGTGTCGGGAGGCCGGGATGGGTTTGTCGCGGGCGGAGTTGTTCGCTGCGATCCGGAGAGACAAGCGTCTCGATCCGGAACTGTCGCAGCGGGCTCTGGCGGAGAAGTACGGGGTCCACCGCCGGACGGTGAGACAAGCTTTGCTGTCTGCGGTTCCGCCGCCGAGGAAGAAGCCGGCACCGAGGGCCACGGTCCTGGACCCGGCCAAGCCGTGGATCGACGAAATGCTGCGGGAAGACACGAACGCGCCGCGCAAGCAGAAGCACACCGCCCGCCGGATCCATCAGCGTCTCGCCCAGGAGCACGGCTTCGACCTGGTGTCCTACTCCACGGTCTGTGACTACGTGCTGGCCAGACGCCCGCAGATCGAGGCCGAGGTGATGGAGGGCCGCCGTCATTTGACGGGCATGGTCCCGCAGGTCCACCTGCCCGGAGAGGAAGCCGAGGTCGACTTCGCCGATGTCTGGGTCCGTCTGGCGGGTGAGGTCGTCAAGTGCCACCTGTTCACGCTGCGGATGTCGTACTCCGGCAAGGCCGTCCACCGCGTCTATGCCTCGCAGGCCCAGGAGTCCTTCATGGAAGGGCACGTCGAGGCGTTCAACGTCCTGGGCGGAGTGCCGACCAAGCACATCCGATACGACAACCTCAAGTCGGCGGTGAACCGCATCTGCACCGGCCGCAGCCGCATCGAGTCCGAGCGGTGGGTGTCCTTCCGGGCCCACTACGGCTTCGACGCCTTCTACTGCGTCCCGGGCGAGGACGGCGCCCATGAGAAGGGCGGGGTCGAGCACGAAGGCGGCCGGTTCCGCCGCACTCATCTGGTCCCGGTTCCCGAGGTCGCCACGCTGGAAGAGCTCAATGCGAAGATCGCCGAGATCGACGCGTCCGAAGACGAACGGATCCTCGCGGGCAGGCTGACGACGGTCGGCTTCAACTTCTTCACCGAGGCCGACCAGTTGGCGCCGCTGCCGTTCGAGGAGTTCGAGTGCGGCATCACGCTGACGCCGAAGGTCGACCGCAGCAGCCGGATCACCGTCCGGCAGTGCCACTACTCGGTGCCGGCCCGCTTCATCGGCCAGAACGTGCGGGTGCTGCTGCGGGGCAACGAACTCCTCGTCTTCGAACGACGGGAGATCGTCGCCCGCCATCCAAGACTGACCCGCCGGGGCGACTTCCGTGACGAACTCGACCACTACCTGGAGATCCTGCTGGCCAAGCCCGGAGCTATGGCCGGCTCGACCGCGCTGGTTACCGCCCGGCAGAACGGTGCGTTCACCGAGGTCCACGAAGCCTTCTGGGCCGCAGCCCGCGCCGCTCACGGCGACGCAGCCGGAACCCGGGCACTGATCGAGGTCCTGCTGCTGCACCGGCGGATGCCCGCGGCTGCTGTCGAACAGGGGATGGCCGCCGCGGTCCGGGCGGGCGCCGTCACCGCCGACGTGGTGGCCGTCGAGGCCCGCAGAGCCGCCGCGCTGGCCCCGCCACCACCTGAGGACCTGGACGACGAGGGCGAGCAGCCGCCCTGGGCCGAACCCAGCGGCGTGGTGTCACTGACGGCCCGCCGGGCCCAGCTGCCCGAGGACAAACGGCCGCTGCCGACCGTCGCCCACTACGACCAGCTCCTGACACGTCAACCGAAAGGCACCGCATGAGCACGACCGACACCACGGCCGCCCAGGTCCCTTCGCCCCGCCGGGACATGGGGCCGGAGGAAGCCGTGGACACGGCCATCGACGAAGCCTGCCGGGCCCTGCACCTGCCGACGATCCGCCGTCGGATCCAGGAGATGGCCGCCGACGCCATGCGCCAGCGGTCCAGCTACAAGGACTTCCTCGCCGACCTGCTGGAAGCCGAGTGCGCCGAACGCGACGAACGGCGCAAGCAGCGGCTGGTCAGGGACGCCAACTTCCCCCGCCCCAAGCGGCTGGAGGACTTCGACTTTCGCCGAGAACCCGAACGTCACCCCGGAACTCGTCGGCACCCTGTCGGACCCCGCCTGGGTCAAAGCCGGGCAGCCGCTCTGCCTGATCGGCGATTCCGGCACCGGCAAGTCCCACCTGCTGATCGGGATCGGCACGGCCATGGCCGAGGCCGGCCTCAAGGTCCGCTACACAACCACGGTCAACCTGGTCAACGAACTCGCGGAAGCCGCCGACGAAAAGAAGCTCACCCGCCTCATCGCTCGCTACGGCCGCGTTGACCTGCTCTGTCTTGACGAGTTCGGCTATCTCGACCTGGACAAGGCCGGCGCCAAACTGCTGTTCCAGATCTTCACTGAGCGGGAAGAACGGCGGGCTATCGCGATCGCCTCGAACGCTCCGTTCTCGGAGTGGAAGCAGACCTTCACCGATCCCCGTCTCTGCACGGCGATCGTGGACCGGGTGACGTTCAACGCGCACATCGTCGAGACCGGCACCCAGTCCTACCGTTTCGCGCAGAGCCAGCGGAAGCGCCGTCGCTGACCTGCACCGACAACTGCGGCCGGCCTCCCGCATGGGAGGCCGGCCGCAGCCGCTTCGGGCCCAGCCGTCAAGTCCCAGTGCCGGCCGCACCATCGCCCGATCTCGTCCAGCCGCCGCGGCCACCGGGAGGTCCGCGGCTTGAGTCGAGCCGGGTCGGCAACCCTCCACGCACCTGTCGGGGATGCGATGACGGAGGTCCACCGAGGCTCCAAAACTACCGTCAACACCCCCTACCCGGGCCAGCGGAACCACCCGATCGAAGTGGGGCCAAATCACCTTGCTACAGGGGCGTGAATCAGACCAATACACGCCCCCTCCACCCCGGCAGTGGAGCCCAAACAACTCCGTGCACTGGAGCCCAAAGAAGTGCTTACAGACAGCCGGTCGTCCCGCGTAATCCGCGGCGTCCAGGTCGTAAGCGTCTGGATAGTCGCAGGGTGCTGTGCGGGATCCTGTTTGTGCTGTACACCGGGA
>NZ_JBIBEN010000042.1:0-25728 GCF_042955065.1 Streptomyces sp. NPDC012510 | reverse complement strand
TTCGGCTACCTCACGCCGGCCGAGACCAGACAGCGGCATCAACACGCCCTCGCGGCGTAACGAACGAGTGTCCAAGATCACGGGGAAACTTCACCCTAGAGTGGTGCGTGGGCCGTGACTGGCGCTGAGGTGGAGCACCACCGGGGAGCGGTCTGACGAATCGGTCGATGCCGTGCGCCTGGGCGAGTGGTCAGCGACGCCTGGAGGCGACCATGTCCCAGACACAGACAGCCCGGCTCATGGACGGCGTTGGCCTTGCCCGACGCATCGTTGAGGAGACGTCAAGCAAGGCGACAGAGCTTGTGCGACGTGTCGGCGTGACGCCTTGCCTCGCAACGGTGCTGGTAGGTGAGGATCCGGCTTCGGTGACGTACGTCCGGATGAAGCGGGCCCGTTGCGCGAAGGCGGGCATTGAGTCCCGGCTTGTCAGCCTGCCGGCCACCACTACAACCGCTGAGCTGGTGGAGACCCTCCAGTCCCTCTCGCGGGACGCCGGAGTGCACGGCATCTTGCTTCAGCACCCCGTAGGCCCTCACATCGATGAGCGGGCGGCATTCGAGGCCATCGCGCCGGAGAAGGACGTCGACGGGGTCACGATGAGCTCCTTCGGGGCGATGAGCTTCGGGCTGCCTGGATTCGCATCGTGCACCCCGGGCGGAATCATGCGGCTCTTGGACGAGTATGAGGTCGATCTTGCGGGTCAGCATGCCGTTGTCGTGGGTCGCAGTGCGATCCTCGGCAAGCCCGTCGGAATGCTCTTGCTCGCCCGGGACGCCACTGTCACCTACTGCCACTCCCGTACGACCGATCTGGCCGCGATCGTGCAGGAAGCGGACGTTGTTGTGGCGGCCGTGGGACGGCCTCGGCTTATTCGCGGCGAAGACGTCAAGCCGGGGGCTGTCGTGATCGATGCCGGATACAACCCTGGCAACGTGGGCGACGTCGACTTCGACACTGCCCGTACTCGTGCCCGCTTGATCACGCCGGTCCCCGGCGGGGTCGGACCCATGACCATCGCAGTCCTGCTGGCGCAGACGGTCGACGCGGCATCCATCCAGCTTGGGCTGGCCGGCTGATGAGGAGGGCACCCTTGATTTTGGCGTGGACGACAAGCGGCTAGCCTGCTGACCCGACCTTTTTGGTCCAGTTGGTGCGGGCTTTTTGCGGGTGAGCCGCCGGGTCATCGTGGTGATGAGTGCCCAGTTCAGGTGTGCTTCGGAGTGCTGGGGCAGTCGTTCTTAGTCGCGTGCGTTGCGGCGGGCGTTCATGCACCAGCCGATCGTCCGCTCGATTTTCCAACGGCGAGGCAGGACGACGAAGCCCTTGGTGCCCTTGGGCCGGGAGACGATGCGCAGGGTGAGCCAGAGGCGGTCGCGGGCCCAGTCCACGAGTTCGCCGGCGTAGCCGCGGTCGGCCCAGACCTGGGTGATCTGCGGCTGGGTGAGGCGCAGCCGCCAGAAGACGTCGCGGGCGGCGTCGCGGTCCCGCCGTGCCCGCCCGTACCGTCGGCAGACCGGCGTGGCCATGGGCGAACTCCGCGGCCGCCAGGAACCGTTCAGCGCCGAGGATGAAACCGTCTGCCTCCTGGTCGAGGGGCATTTCCTGATGACGCGGCAGGGGCGCCCGGCGACCGATCACCGTCATCGCCGCCTGTCGGTTCGGGGGACCGCACGGACAGCGGTTCTTCGCCGTCGTGGGTGCGCGCCAGGTCGCCCTTGTGCGCCGTTCGCGATGCGTACGTCGACTCGGTCGACGGGCGCCGTGGGGGCGTTGCGCGGGGTGACGTAGACGCCGTTGCTGCCGGTGCCGATGGTCATGACCGCGGCGATCGGGTCGGTTCGCGGTATTCCTCTTGGGGGCGCTCGGCTCGCCGCCGGTCTAGGAAGCCTCGGTAGGTCCGCACCAGTCGTCCTGGAAGACGGCTAATGGTGGAGTCGGGTATTGCAACTGCCTGAATACCCCGGGGCTCACCGGTCCTGTATGTCCGGCAAGTTGGTATCGGCGGCGGAATAGAGGAACTGCAGGAGCTTGCCGTATGCCTCGCTGTGCGCTCTATTCCCTTCTGTCCGGTGTTGCGTTGTTTCGGTTTCATTGTCAACCGCGTGCAGCCAGTCGAGGACTGCGCCGAAATACGGCGCCAAAGCGCCTGTTGCCGCTTGCGCGGCAGTGCCCATCTCGCTGGGTCCTTCCATGAAAACAATGTGCTGAAGGCGGTCGAGCTGGCGGTGCAGAGTTCGTGCTTCGTTCCAGAGGTGGCGGGCGGCTTGGCGGCGCTCTTCGCGTTCGTCGGGAGGGTCGCTTGCTTCGATGCCTCCAAGTTTGACGGTCGCTTCGCTCAGCGTTCCGTGTACTAGGTGACAGCTTTCGGCGAAGGCCAGGTAGGCACTCTTGCGAGATTCGCGAAGAGCACGAGTCCGTTCAGCATCTATCTGAAGGCGGGCTTGCCCTAACTGCGTCTCGGACTGGATCTTGGCCTGTTGCTCTGCCTTCCTTCCGGTGATCCAGGCGGATGTCGTAGCGCCGACCGCGCCGACCGCGGCGCCGATGACGCCACCGAGGAGTCCTGCAAGTCCTGCGTCCATGGCGTGATTCTGGTGGCCACGCGGTGCGCGTTGCCAGTGGGGGACGATTGTTGTGCCGGGCCATTCAGTCAGGTCGTTGGGGGCTTCTGCTGCTGACTAGTGTGATGCGCCCGAAATTCTGAGGGTTATTGCTTGGTTGTGTCGGTGGTGGTCCTGACCTTGGCGAGGTAGTCGGCGAGCGAGTTGAGGATCTCGTCGGCGGTCTTCACCCAGGTGAAGGGCCTCGGGTTCGCATTCCAGGTTTCGATCCAGTCGCGGATGTCGTTCTCCAGGGCCTGAACGGAGGTGTGGACGCCGCGGCGGATGAGCTTGTCGGTCAGCAGGCCGAACCACCGCTCGACCTGGTTGATCCAGGAGGAGCCGGTCGGCGTGAAGTGGACGTGGAAGCGCGGGTGCCGAGCAAGCCACCTCTGGATCTCGGGGGTCTTGTGGGTGACGTAGTTGTCACAGACCAAGTGCACGTCCAGCTCGGCCGGCACAGCCTTGTCTATCGCGATCAGGAACTTCTTGAACTCGATGGCGCGGTGGTGTCGGTGGAGTTGGCTGATGACGGTGCCGTCGGCGATGTTGAACGCGGCGAACAGGCTGGTGATGCCGTGCCGCAGGTAGTCGTGGGTGCGGTGCTCGGGCATGCCGGGCATCATCGGCAGCACCGGCTGCGAGCGGTCCAACGCCTGGATCTGGCTTTTCTCATCGACACATAGGACCACCGCCCGTTCGGGCGGGTTGTGGTAGAGCCCGACCACGTCCACGACCTTGTCGACGAACTGCGGGTCAGTGGACAGCTTGAAGGAGTCCTGCAGGTGCGGCTTGAGATCGAATTTCTTCCAGATCCGCCCGATGGTCGATTTCGACAGTCCCGTGCGCGCGGCCATCGAGGCCCTCGACCAGTGGGTGTCCTCACCCGGAGTGGACTCCAGTGTCGCGACGACCACGTCTTCGACCTGGTCGAGCAGGATCGAGGGCGGCCGGCCGGGCCTCGGCTCGTCGTGCAGTCCGTCCAGGCGCTTGGCGATGAACCGGGCCCGCCAACGCTCCACGGTCGACTCGTCGACCCCGAGATCGGCGGCTGCCTGCCGGTGTGTCCCGCCCTCCGCGCACCGCAGCACGATCTTTGCGCGCAGTGCGAGGTACTGCGCGGTCTTCGCTCGCCTCGCCCAGCGCACCAGTTGGTCCCGCTCGGCGTCGCTCAGGACCAGCTCCGCCTTCGGCCTGCCGATCCGGCCCGCGTCCTGCAGCCCGGCCAACCCCTCGGCCGCGAACTTCCGGCGCCACTTGCCCACCGTCTTGGCCTGAACGTCAACGAGCCGCCCCACGGCAGCATTGGACATCCCGTCAGCGCACGCCAGAATGATCCGGGCCCGCTCGGCAGCTCTCCGGTCCCGCGACCCGGCTCGACGCACCAACTCGGCACGCTCGTCCTCAGACAACGTGATCGACATGGGAGAAGGCCCCGGATACGACACGGCGAAAAGGGTAGCAACTTACCCGCATGATTTACGGCGCGGGACGCTAGATCGCGCAGGCCCGGACGAACGCGTCGGCAAGTTCGGCGGGGCGGGTGAAGAGGGCCTCGTGGCTGCCGGGGGTCTCGATCATCAGGGGGTTCTTCAGGCGCTGGGGGAACCGCTCGGCCCAGTGCCACTCGCCGGGGAGGGAGAGGTCCTCGGCGGACAGGACGTAGGCGGCGGGTATGTCGAGGGCCTGGAAGGCGCTCGTGTCGGGCTTCTCCGTGAACGTGCCGAGCGGCTGCGGCACGAGCAGGGAGTGGACGATCCGCTGGGTCTCCTCGTCGGCGTCCTGCATGAACGCCTGCTGGAACACCTCGAACGGGAACGTCACCCCGTTGTTGCCGGAGGCTGCCGCCACGGCGCGGAACATCTCGCCGTAGTGCGGCGGGCACGCGTCGATCAGGGACTCGCCGTCGTTCGGCACGAACGCGCTCCAGAAGACCAGCCGCCGCAGTCGGGAGGCGAACCGGGGTGCCGCGCCCACCAGGACGAAACCGCCCCAGCTGTGGCCGACCAGCGTGACGTCCTCCAGACCGGCCTGCTCGACGTACTCCACGAGGCTGTTCACGCAGTCGGTCAGGGTCACATCGGTCGGGTCGTCGTTCTCACCCAGTCCGGCCAGGGTGGGGGTGTGCACCTGGTGCCCGGCGGCCCGCAGTTCGTTCGCGACGGGGCGCCAGGCCCAGCCGCCGTGGCAGGCGCCGGTCACCAGGACGAAGGTCTCGCTCATATCGATCTCCCTTGATCGAGTAGTCACACATCGAGCAATCACATGAGGGGTCGCAACCAGCTGGAGACGGGTGGTCACAGCCAGTTCGGGATGTCCGGGAGTTCTCCCGTGACCTGCAAGGCTTCAGGGGTGCCCCGGCCGATGAGCCAGCCGGCCAGGGCGTACGGCGGCCCGGTGACCGTGGCACCGACGGCGCCGGCGCCCAGCGCGACGGTGCCGTGTCCGGCCGCGCTCAACTCGACGCCGATTCCGGGATCGACGCGGGCCGTCATCCACCCGGCCACATCGCCCACGAGGGCCCAGGCGAGGTCTGGCGGCAGAATGTCCATGCCGACGCCGACCCGCAGATCGACCAGGTGGATCCAGACCTCACGGGCCCTCAGCCACGGCACCTCGGAGGCCGGGATCTGTCGGCCCATCCCGCTGGTGACGGTGGCCGACCAGTCGTCGTCCGACAGCGCCTCGGCGGTTTTCCGGAAGCGCTCGGCGGATTCCCGTACGTCCGCACGCTGTTCGGCGAGCGGGCGGCCGGCACCGGCCTCGATGTCCGTCGTGCGCTGGTCCGGGGAGGCGTACATGGGGGTGGGGATTCCCGTGCGGGCCCAGGTCAGCAGGTTGACGAGGGCATCGGCGTTGCGGGCGAGGTGGGTGAGGAGGTGGCCGCGGGTCCAGCCGGGGAGGGCGGACGGTTCGGTGTCGGCGTGCGGCGGCAGTGCGTCGACCGCCTCCTGCAGCCGGACCTGGCCGTCGGCGATCCAGTCCAGCACTCTCACGGCTTGTCCTCGACGACCGTGTTCACGCACTCCCCGATGCCCTCGACGACCGTCCGCACGACCTGCCCCGGCTTCAGGAACACTTTGGGGTCGCGTGCCGCGCCCACCCCGCCGGGGGTGCCGGTGAGGATGAGGTCGCCCGGCTCCAGGGTCGTGAACGTGCTGATGTACGCGGCGATGTCCGCCGGAGTGAAGAGCAGGTCGGAGGTGCGGGAGCGCTGCATGACCTCGCCGTCGACCTCCAGCCGGATCTCCAGGTCGGCCGCGTCGTCGATCTCGTCGCCCGTCACCAGCCAGGGACCGGCCGGAGTGCTGGCCTCCCACGCCTTGCCCTGGAGCCACTGCGGGGTGCGCCACTGCCAGTCCCGCATGGAGATGTCGTTGACGACGGTGTAGCCGGCGATCGCGGCGGCCGCCTCCACCATGGTGGCCCGGCGGGGCAGCCGGGAGCCGATGACGAAACCGAGTTCGGCCTCCCAGTCCAGTTCCTCGGTCTCGCCCGGGTGGACGATGTCGTCGCGGGCGCCGAGCAGACAGTTGGCGAACTTGGCGAAGAGGGCGGGGTGCGAAGGCATCTCGCGGCCCATCTCCGCTATATGGGTGCGGTAGTTGTGGCCCACGCAGAAGATCTTCGCGGAGGTCGTGACGGCCGGGGCGAGGTCGAGGGCGGCCACTTCGTGCGCGGGACCGTCGGCGGCTGCCGCGTCCGTACGCCAGTCGGGGCGGCGCAGCAGGGTGGCGACGTCGGGGGCGCCGACCTCCACGGCCCGGTCGCCGTCGAGGCGGACGGCCACCGTGCCGTCGGCGGTGCGGATGGTGGCGAGCTTCATGAGGTCGTGCTCCCGGTGATGTCCGTACGGGCGAGGTCGAGCGCCTCGTAGAGGGGCGCGTCATTGAAGGTGAACAGGTCGAGCTGGGTGTCCGCCTTGATGATCAGGGCGCACCAGGAGGGGACGGCGATCAGGTCGCCGGCGGCCACTTCGATCACGTGGTCGTCCAGGGTGACCGTGCCGCTGCCGCGGAACACCTGCCAGACGGAGGAGCCGACGGTGCGGCGGGTGGCGGTGGTGGTGCCGGGGCGCAGCCGATGCATCTCGGTGCGCAGGCTGGCCAGGGCGTCGCGGCCGGTGGCGGGGTTGGTGAAGCGGATGCCCGCGTGGCCGGGCTCGATGACACCGGGGTGTCCTTCGTCCTCCAGCTCCAGCTGGGCGGTGAGGGCGTCGTCGGTGTCGGCCCAACGGTAGGCCATGAGCGGGGAGTTGGGGGTTTGGGGGGCCGCGATCGGGCGCAGTCCGGGGTGGCCCCACAGCCGTTCGTTGCGCGAGCGGGGCGGGGTCGAGCGGTCCGACACGCCGTCCTCCCCGAACTCGAAGAACCCGGCGTCGAGTCGGTGGACGAGCGGGATGTCGAGGCCGTCGAGCCAGACCATGGGCTCGTCGCCGACGTGGTGGTGGCCGTGCCAGTGCATCGACGGGGTGAGGAGGAGGTCGCCGGGGCGCATCTCGACCGCGTCGCCGTTGACGACCGTCCACACGCCCTCTCCCTCCAGGATGAACCGGAAGGCGCCCTGCGAGTGCCGGTGCGCGGGGGCGACCTCGCGCGGGCCCAGGTACTGGATCGCCGCCCACAGGTTGGGAGTCGCGTACGGCCGTCCGGGCAGGCCCGGGTTGGCGAGCGCGATCGCCCGGCGCTCACCGCCGCGCCCGACCGGAACGAGGTCGCCGGACTGGCGGGCCAGCGGCAGCAGCGTGTCCCACTGCCAGACGTGCGGTACGGCGTCGGGCTGAGGGGTCAGCGGCATCAGGTTGCCGATCTCCGTCCACAGCGGGATGAGCCCGGCCGCCGCGAAGCCGTCGTACAGCTTCCGCAGGTCGGGGTCGGTCTCGTCCGGGGCGATGACGGAGACGCTGGTCACCGGGTCAGTGGTCATCGGGGGTTCCTTCGGCGTCGAGGCGGCGCACGATGTCGGCGCGCAGGGCCTTCTTGTCGATCTTTCCGACCTTGGTGGCGATGAGTTCGGGGACGGTCACCAGCCGGTCCGGAAACTTGAAGTGGGCGGTGCCCGCGCGCTCCATGACGTGGTGGACGTCGTCGAGGGTGACCGTGTGTCCGGGTTCCGGTACGACGTAGAGGCAGACCCGCTCGCCGAGTTGGGCGTCCGGCATGGCCACGGCGGCGGCGCGGGCGACGCCGGGGGTCTGGTACGCGAAGTTCTCGATCTCCTCGGCGGAGATGTTCTCCCCGCCCCGGATGATCATGTCCTTGTCGCGTCCCTCGACGACGAGATTGCCGTCGGGCCGCAGTCGCACGATGTCACCGGTGCGGTACCAGCCGTCCTCGGTGAACGCGCGGGCGTTCTGCTCCTCGGCCCGGTAGTAGCCGCGCGGGGTGTACGGCCCCCGGGTGAGCAGCACACCAGGACTGTCGTCCGGGACCGGGTTGCCCAGCTCGTCCACGACGAGGAGCTCGTCGTCGTCGCACATGGGGCGGCCCTGCGTCGTACAGATGACGTCCTCGGAGTCGTCGAAGCGCGTGTAGTTGAGGAGGCCCTCGGCCATGCCGAACACCTGCTGGAGCGTGCAGCCCAGTTCGGGGCGGACACGGCGGGCGATGTGGTCGGCGAGGCGGGAGCCGCCGACCTGGAGCAGACGCAGCGAACTCAGGTCGTGCCCGGGGTTCTCCCGGTGGTGGTCCAGCCAGCGCTGGGCGATGGCCGGCACCAGGGCGCTCACGGTGACGCCCTCGCGCTCCACGATCGGGAACGCCTTGTCCGGGTTGGGCGAACCGAGGACGACCCGGCCGCCGTTCAGCAGGGTCCCGAGCAGGCCTGGGCAGGCGAGGGGGAAGTTGTGCCCGAGGGGCAGGGCGGCGAAGTAGACCGTGTCGGGACCCAGTTCGCAGACCTCAGCGCTGCGGCGGGCGTTGTAGAGGTAGTCGTCGTGCGTGCGGGCGATGAGCTTGGGCAGTCCGGTGGTGCCGCCGGAGAGCAGGAAGACGGCGATGGAGCGGCTGTCGGGCCGGTACGCGTCGACGGCGGCCCGGGCGTCCGGTGCGGCGGGCTCGGCGCACAGCTCCCGCAGGTCCACGGCGCTGTCACCGACCTTGTCGCCAAGGACCAGTACATGAGCGAGGGTTGACGAGAAGTCGGCGATCTCGAACGCCATCGACTGGTGGTCGTGGTCCCGCAGTGCGTCCGGCACCGCGATGGCCACGGCCTCGCTGTGCTCGACGAGATGGCCGATCTCGTGTCTGCGGTGGCCGGGCAGCGCCATCACGGGGATGGCACCGAGGCGCAGACACGCGTACGTGAGGATCACGAACTCGACCGTGTTGGGCAACTGCACCACGATCCGGTCGTCCGGGCGAAGGCCCAGCGTGGCCAGGCGCGACGCCGCGGCGTCCGCCCGCTCGGCGAGCTCCCGGTACGTCACCCTGCGGTCGCCGTCCACGACAGCGATCGCGTCGGGCGTCGCGTCGGCGGCGGCGTGCAACCGGTCGCCGAGGGCGACGCCCTCCCAGTGGCCCTTCGCGGTGTAGCGCTCGGCGTACTCCGCCGGCCAGGGCACAGCTCCTTCGCTGCTCGGCCTAGGCATGGTCCTTCTCCTTGGTGGGCGTGGGCACGATCACGGCGTCCAGGGCGATCAGCCCGTCGGCGGTGAGCCGCAGCGGGTTGATCTCGATCTCGGCGGTCTCCGTGCTCGCGGCCAGGGCGGCGGCGAGCGCGGCGACGACCCGTCCGAACGCGGCACGGTCCAGCACCGGTCCGCCCCGCCAGCCGTCGAGCAGGGCGCGGGCGGCCAGTTCGTCGGGCATCGTGGCGGCCTCGGTCACGGACAGGGGGGCGAGCCGGATCGCCACGTCGGCGAGCGCCTCGGCGGCCGTACCGCCCAGCCCCGCCAACACGACCGGCCCGAACACCTGGTCCCGCCGCACGCCGAGCACGAGGTCGACACCGGCCGGGGCCATCGCCTCCACCAGGTAGCGGCGGTCGGAGCCGATGGCGTCCAGCGCCGCGTCGAGCTCCTCGGGGGTGCGGACGCCCAGGTGGACTCCGCCGATCTCCGTCTTGTGCAGGATCGCGGCGTCGAGCACCTTGACGGCCACGGGGCCGCCGAATCGGCGCAGGGCCCGGTGAGCCTCTGTGCGGTTGTCGCAGGCGACGCGGTCGGGGGTGCGGATGCCGAGTCCGGCGAGGAAGGACTTGGCGGCGTCCTCGTCGAGGGGGCCGACGGGTACGGGTACGGGTACGGCAGTGACCGCCTCCGAGGCCAGGCCCGCCGTGTCCGACGAACCCCTGTCCACCTCGCCCCGCAGGGCCTGCCCCCGTGCGTCCGCGACCAGTGCCCGTACGGCGTTGGCGGCGGCCGCCGGTCCGGTGAGGGCGGGGATCCCGGCCTTGTGCAGCCGGGCCCGTTGTTCGGTCACGTCCTCGGGGAGGCCGCCGACGACCACCACCGCCGGGGCGTCGGCGCCGAGGCCGGCGTCCTGGGCGGCGGAGGCGAGGTCGACGCTGTCGGGCTCGGTCAGGGCGTAGACGGCGAGGAGGTCCACCGCCGGGTCGCCGGCCGTGGTGTCCAGGACTCGGGCGAACGTCTCGGCGGGGCGGCCGGTGTCGACCGGGTTGCGCTGGTACGTGAGCGGGGGCAGCAACTCGCTCAGCGCGTGCTGTGTGGTCGTGGTCAGCTCCGGTACGCGGATGCCGTCGGTGCCCGCCCGGTCCGCCAGAAGCAGCCCCGGACCGGCCTGGGCGGTCACGATGCCGAGCCCCGGGTCCGACAGCGGGCGCAACCGAATGCGGGACAGCGCGGTGAGCGCGTCCACCAGTTCTCGCTCGTCGTCCACGACGACGGCCCCGGCCTGACGCAACGCGGCCCGTGTCGTGCGCCAGGACGTGGCGAGCGCGCCGGTGTGCGACCGGGCGAAGTCACCGATGTCACTGCGGCCGACGACCAGCGCCACGACCGGCTTCGTCGCAGCCACCGTGCGCACGGCCGCCACCAGACGCGGTCCGTCCGGCACCGTCTCCAGGTGCAGGGCCACGGCCGTCGTACGGTCGTCCTCCGCGAGGTGCTCCAGGACATCCGCGGCGCTGACGTCGAGGCCCGCCCCCATGCCGACGCCGAGGCTGATGCC
The DNA here is from genome assembly GCF_042955065.1 of Streptomyces sp. NPDC012510. NCBI lineage: Bacteria > Bacillati > Actinomycetota > Actinomycetes > Kitasatosporales > Streptomycetaceae > Streptomyces > Streptomyces sp. NPDC012510. Next base: position 14,999 of record NZ_JBIBEN010000042.1, on the reverse strand, counting down.
GTTCCCGGCGGCGACCAGGTCGAAGGAGAGCGCGTGGTTGACGCCGCCGCTGGCCGCGACCACGGCGATGTCCCCGGCCGGGAGTTGCCCGGCGGCCGGTACGAAGCTGGCGGTGAGGCCCAGGTGGGGCGCGAAGAAGCCGGAGGTGTTGGGACCGAGCAGCCGGACCCCGGTCTCCCGGGCCACGCGCCGCAGTTCGTCGGCGTACTCCTCGCCCTCGGGGCCCGCCTCGCCGAAGCCGCCGGCGCAGACCAGCGCGGCACGGCAGCCGGCGGCGGCCGCCTCGGCCAGGGCTTCCGCGCAGCCGGACGCGGGCACGCACAGGACGGCGAGGTCGAGCCGTCCGTCGGTGTGCGCGGCGGCTTCGGCGACGGAGGCGTACACGCCCTCGGCGGGGTCGGGACGGCGGGCGTTGACCAGGGCGCGGGCTCCGGGGAAGGGGGTGAGGGAGCGGGCCATGGCGGCGCCGAGCTTCCCGGCCTGCCGCGAGGCGCCGATCACGACGACGCCCTCGGGCGTCAGGAGCGGGGTCAGATCCGTGGTCATGCCTCGCCCCGCCCTTCCGCGGCGGAGGCGACCAGGTCGGCCCGCCCCGACAGCAGCAGCGTCTCCGCCCGGTCGTCGTCCATCGCGTCCTCCACGATCAGCGCGGGGACGCCGTACACCAGCCGGGCCTGCTCGGCGAGCAGGGAGCGGGTGAGCGGGGTGCCGTCCTGGACGGCGACGAGGTCCGGCGGTACGTCACCGATCAATGCGACGGCCAACTGCTCGTGCAGCGAGGGAAGTTCGGTCTCCGTGTCAGGCGCGGTGAGCCACAGGCAGCGGGAGTCCTCGCCGCGCAGTGCGGCGAGCTGGGCTGGGGTCAGTCGCCGGCCGTCGAAGTCCATGAACGGGGTGTCCAGGGGGGTGGATCCCTCGTGGGCGACGCGCCAGTCCCGTACGACCGTGTCGACGAACTCGGGGTCGCGGCGGGCGATCCGCTCCTTGCCGATGGAGCGGGAGATGAAGTGGAAGGCGAACTGGGTGGGTCGGAACGCGTCGTGGTAGCGCCCGAAGTTCTCCCACCAGGACAGGCTGGGCCGGGCGGCGCCCTGGATCTTCTCGACCGAGGGCCGGCGTACCGCCTCGTACGCCTGCAGGGCGGTCGGCAGGTCGTCGCGGTGGGTGAGGAGGCTGTCGGCGAGGGCGACGGCGTCCTCCATGGCCATCTTGGTGCCGGAGCCGACGGAGAAGTGCGCGGTGTGGGCGGCGTCACCGAGGAGGACGACGTTGCCGCTGTGCCAGCGGTGGGTGCGGCGGGTGCGGAAGTTGCCCCAGCGTGAGTTGTTGACCAGCAGCTGGTGGCCGTCGATCTGCTCGGCGAAGAGCTTCTCCAGGTAGTGCCTGGTCTTCTCGTCGCTCGGGCCCGGCGGCTGCGCGGTGTCGAACTCGTCGAGCCCCGCGCGCCGCCAGGACTCCTCGTCGGTCTCCACGATGAACGTGCTGACCTCGTCGCTGATCGGGTAGCCGTGCACGGCGAACGTGCCGTGCGGACCGTGCTCGTGGACGAAGGTCAGACCGTCGAAGAGGTAGTCCGTGCCGAACCAGATGAACTTGGCCGTCGCGACCTCCACCTCGGGCACGAGTACGTCGGCGAGCCGGTCGCGGAAGCGGGAATTGGCGCCGTCGGCGGCCACGATCAGGTCGTAGTCGGCCAGTTGGTCCGGGTCGGCGGGGATCTCGTGGCTGAACCGGAGGTCGACGCCGACCTCCTCGGCCCGGCGGTGCAGGAGCTGGAGCAGGGTCTTGCGGGTGATGGCGGCCATGCCGTTGCCGCCGCACCGGATGCGCTGTCCTTTGAGCCGCACCTCGATGTCGTCCCAGTGGCGGCCGTGGTCCGCGAGCGCGGTGCGCAGTACGGGGTCGGCCTCGTGGATGGCGGCCAGGGTCGCGTCGGAGAACACCACGCCGAAGCCGAAGGTGTCCTCCGGACGATTCCGTTCGAAGACCGTCACCTCGATCGACGGGTCGGCCTGCTTGATGAGCGCCGCGAAGAACAGCCCACCGGGGCCGCCTCCCACGCAAGCGATCCGAGAAACCATGGCCTCCGCCTTCACGTTCGAGTACAGGCCCAGACTCAGGCCCGCAGGCATCCTGTGTCAACAGATACACGGGCGTCAATATTTTGTCGCGCATTTCTCCCTCGCGATTCCAGGAAGCTGACTCATCCATGCGACGGCCGTGCGTGTGACATAGTCGTTTCCGTGAAGCCTCGATCGATTGTCTTCGACCTGTTCGGCGACTACGTCCGCTACCGCGGCGGTGCCGCCCGGATGCGCACGCTCAGCACGCTGATGGGCTGCTTCGGCGTCGGTGAGAGCACCGTGCGCGTGGTGCTCGCCAGGCTGCGCAAGGAGGGCTGGTTCGATGTCCGACGCGAGGGCCGGGAGACCGTCTACGCGCTCAACAAGCGCAGTCTCCAGCTCCTCGACGAGGGCCGTACCCGCATCTTCGACCGGGCGCCCGCCGACTGGGACCGGCACTGGTACATGGTCATCTACTCGGTGCCGGAGACCGAGCGCGGTGTGCGGGACCGCATCCGCAAGGAGCTCGCCTGGCTGGGCTTCGGCCCGCTGGCACCATCCACGTACGTCTCCCCGCGCGACCGGCTCCAGCAGGTCCGGGAGAAGTTCGCGGACGAGCCCGCCGTACGGCTGGACACACTGCGCTGTCAGTCCGGCGGCCTGCCCGTCGACCGGGAGATGGCGGCGCGGGGCTGGGACCTCGACGGGCTCAACGAGGACTACCGGGAATTGCTGCGCACGTATCGCGGGCGGATGGCCTCCTATCGGGCCGGGCATCTGAGTCCCGAGGAGGCCCTGGTGGAGCGGATGCGGCTGACGTACGACTACCGCCGGTTTCCGTTCCGCGACCCCGATCTACCGACCGAGTTGCTGCCGGCGGGGTGGGTGGGGCATGAGGCGTACGAGATGTTCATCGAGGCGCATGATGTGCTGGGACCCGCGGCAGAGGCGTACTACGACGAGGTGGTCGGCAGTCGCAGCCGATAGCTCCGCCAGGAGCTGACAGCGCCGTTGGATGTACCTCGCTCTGCCGGCGGGCGACTGCCGCCGCGTCGTGGCTGGTCGCGCAGTTCCCCGCGCCCCTTTCAGGGCGCGGTTGTCGGCCTACGTCAGATGACCCAGCTCGTGTGATGCCTCGGTCACCGTCGTCCGCAGTTCTCGGGTCACCTCGGCCACGTGGTCCGGAGTGCCCAGGCCCTCCGGGAGGACCACCGAGACGGCGAGCGGCAGCGGGTCGCCGGCCGCGAAGACGGGGGCGGCGATCGAGATGATGCCGGGGATGACGCTGCCGCGGGTCTCGGCGTACCCCTGTTCACGGACCTGTTCCCGGGTGGCCGCGAGGCGCTCGGCGGGCCATTCGGCCTCCTTGCCGCGCAGTTCTTCTCGGAGCACCTCGTCGGTGAGACTTTCGGGCAGGTGGGCCAGGAAGACCCGGCCGACCGATGAGGTGACCAGCGGCAGCATGGCGCCGACGCGCACGGTCAAGGGCAGTGGGCGGGTGCCGTACGCCCAGCTGACGACGATCGGGCCGCGGTCGCCCCAGACCGCGAGATTCACTGAGTGGCCGGTGCGGTCGCGGAGTCGCGTGGCGTGGCCGCCGGCCACCGCGACCTCGTTGGTGCGGCGCAGCGCCTCGGCGCCCATGCGGCGCATGGTGGCCCCGAAGTCGTAGAGGCCGGACGCGGCATCCTGCGAGGTCAGGCCGATGCGGCCGAGGCTGACGAGGTAGCGGTGCACCTTGCTGGGCTGCATGCCACTGGCCTGAGCGATGGCGGACAGGCTCAGCGCGCCGCCACCGCTCTCCAGGGCCAGCAGGACCCGCATCGCGGTCTCGACGGACTGGATGCCCTGCCGTTCCCCGTTGGTCCCGTTGCTCTCCTTGGGCTCAGTACTGGTCACGGCACAGCCCTCTCCCCTGCCTGCGGTTGAACGCGATCAGCCTATCGGCGCGACAAGCGGATCAGCGTCTTCAAACGGATCTGCATTCACTATTGCGGAACGCGTTACGTTCTGGTGAACTGCGCACCGGTGGCGCTCACACCGCCCCGGCTGCTCCCCCGTCGCACCGACGGCCCGCTCGCAGCCACCGTTGAGCCGCTTCTGTCAGCGCACACGCCAGCGCTCCCCAGTGCCCGGTCTCTCACATCCGACCCGCACCTCACCTCGCCGCCCCGGCGATTCCCCGAGGAGAACTCCGCAATGAAGCTGATCGGCCTCGAAGAGCACTTCGTGACCCCCGACCTGGTGGGCCATGGCGCGTCCACCGCCTCCATCGCCCAGCCCCAGGCGTGGGCCGAGGCTTCCCGCCGGCTCCTCGACCTCACCGAGGAACGCCTCGACGACATGGACGCGGCAGGCCTGGACATGCAGGTGCTGTCCCTGAACTCCCCCGGCCTCCAGGCGGAGAGGGACCCGGCCGCCGCCGTACGGCAGGCGATCACGGTCAACGACTTCCTGACCGGCGTCATCGCCGAGCACCCCGACCGCTTCTCCGGCTTCGCCGCCCTGCCGCTCCAGGACCCCAGGGCCGCCGCCGACGAGCTGGAGCGCGCGGTCACCCAACTGGGGCTGCGCGGTGCCCTCGTCAACGCGCACACCCACGGCCGGTACCTCGACGACCCCGAGCTGCGGGTCGTCTGGGAGCGCGCCGAGCACCTCGACGTGCCGCTCTATCTGCACCCGGCGAACGGCGTCGACACCGCGCACGTGCTGTCCGGCCACCCCGAACTCGTCGGGCCGATGTGGAGCTGGGGCATCGACACCGCCACCCACGTGCTGCGCCTGATCTTCGGCGGCGTCTTCGACGACTTCCCAAAGGCCAAGCTCCTGCTCGGCCACATGGGAGAGGGACTGCCCTTCGTGATGTGGCGCATGGACTCCCGCTGGGACTTCCACGCCCACCACGGCATCGAGCTCAAGCGCGGCCGTCCCTCGGAGTACCTCCGCGAGAACCTCTACATCACCACCAGCGGCGTCTGCTCCTCCGCGCCGCTGCTCACCGCGCTGCTCTCGATGGGCGCCGACCACATCCTCTTCGGCACCGACTACCCGTTCGAGGACATGGAGACGGCAACGAAGTTCCTGCGGGACGCGCCGATCAGCGACGCCGACCGGCAGAAGATCGGCCACCTCAACGCCGAGAAGCTGCTCGGCCTCGCCCCGACCCCGACCCCGGCACCCGCTTACGCCGGTGTCTGAGCACAGGGGGACCCACATGTACGACGTCGCCGTCATCGGGTACGGACCCGTGGGCATGGTCACGGCGGCACTGCTCGGTCGAGCAGGCCATGACGTGATCGTGCTGGAGCGCTACCCCACCCTCTACAACCTGCCGCGCGCCGCGATCTTCGACGACGAGACGATGCGGACGTTCGACCGCCTCGGCCTCTCCGAGATCCTGCTGCCCACGCTGCACGTCCAGCGGAACTACGAGTGGCGCAACGGCGCGGGCGAACTGCTCATCGAGCACGACTTCGCCGCCGTCGGCGGCCAGGGCTGGGCGGAGTGGTACATGATGTACCAGCCCTATCTGGAGGACGCCCTCGACGGCCTGGTCCGCGGTCTGGAGAACGTCCGGGTCCGAATGGACTCCCGGGTCACCGGACTCCACCACACCGATCAGGGTGTGGACATCCAGGTCGAGGGGGACGATGACGCCGTCTCCGCCCGGTACGTCGTGGCCTGCGACGGCGGCAACAGCTTCACCCGCACCTGGCTGGGCATCGGGCAGGAGGACCACGGCTTCTCGGAGCCGTGGATGGTCTGCGACTTCCGGCTGACCGAGGGCGGCGGGGCGGACATCCCCAAGGCCCGCCAGGTCTGCGACCCGAAGCAGCCGATCTCGATCATCTCGCTGGGCCCGAAGCACCACCGGTTCAGCTTCATGCTCGACTCCGAGGACTCCTTCTCCGTCGAGCGGGAGCCCGACCGGGTGTGGGCCCGGGTCGCCGCCTACGTCGACCGCTCTCAGGCCGAGCTGATCCGTGTCGCCACGTACACGTTCCGCTCGCTGGTCGCGCAGCGCTGGCGCAGTGGCCGGATCCTGTTGGCCGGGGACGCAGCTCACCAGATGCCGCCGTTCCTGGGGCAGGGCATGTGCTCGGGCATCCGGGACGCGCAGAACTTCGCGTTCAAGCTCGACGCCGTGCTGCGCGGCGCCGACGACGCGCTGCTCGACACGTACCAGAGCGAGCGTGAGCCGCATGTCCGGGCCATCATCGCCAAGGGCATCGAGCTGGGCCGGGTGCAGACCATGCGCGACCCGGCGGCCGCCGCCGAGCGCGACGCCCGGCTGATCGCACAGCGCGAGGCCAACGGGCGCCCGGAGAAGATGCGGTTCCCGGGACTCGGCCCGGGGCTGCACGACGCGTCCCCGCAGGCAGGGCATCTGATGCCGCACGGCCGGGTCGAGCACGACGGCGCCAAGGGGCTCTTCGACGCCGTACTCGGCCGGGGCTTCGTCCTCCTCGTCGACGGCCGCGACGGCACCTCGCTCAACGCCTCGGCCACAGCGGAGGCCGCTCGGCTCGGCGTCCGCGTCCACCACCTCACCGACCGTCGCCTCACCACGGAGGGGGTCACCGATGTCGGCGGCGTCTACGGGCGCTGGTTCGACGAGACCGGCCGTACCGCCGTCCTGTGGCGGCCCGACTTCCACATCCTCGGCACCGCGGACACCCTCTCCGGCGTCCCGGCGCTCCTGAAGACCCTTGCCAACGCAGTAGAGCCCATGCAGGCTCCTGCCACCGTCGGAGAAAGGATCCGGCCATGACCGCTCCCTCTGTCATACGCCCGCGAGTCAGCAGAGTGCCCGCGAACACCTTCATCCTGGTCGCCGCCTGGATCGTCTCCTCCCTTGAGGGCTACGATCTCGCCGTGTACGGCGTCACCGTCCCCTCCATCCTGGGTGATCCCTCGCTCGGCATCGACAAGGCCGAGGCGGGCACGATCGGCTCGCTCGTCGGCATCGGGATGCTGATCGGCGCGGCCTTCGCCGGAGCCCTCGTCCACCGCACCGGCCCGCGCCGGCTGCTGCTCGCCGGGACCACCCTGTTCACGCTCGGCATGGCGATCTGCACGGTCGCGGGTGGTGTCCCCTCCTTCGGCGCCGGACGCCTGATCGTCGGGCTCGGCCTGGGTGTCGTCCTGCCGACGATCAACGCGTACGTGGCCGACCTCAGCGACCCGAGCCGACGCAGCCGCAACGTCGCCCTGATCATGAGCGGTTACGCGGCCGGCGCCCTGCTCTCCCCGCTGCTCGGCACGGCTCTGCTCCCGGACGTCTCGTACCGGTGGCTGTATGTGATCGGTGTGCTCCCGGTGTTCCTGGCCGTCCCGCTCGTGCTCCGGCTGCCGGAGAGCCCGTTCCACCTGCGTCGTACCGGCCGCCCCGACCAGGCACGCGCGGTGGAGGAGCGGCTCGGGCTGGCGCCCGCGGCGGACGCTCCGACGACGGACCCTGGCCGCGGGCTGGGCCTCGGCTCGCTGCTGACCGGCGGACTCGCGGTCCCGACCGTCCTGTTCTGGGCCATGTCCTTCTGCGGACTGCTGCTGGTCTTCGGCATCAGCACCTGGCTGCCCAGCATCATGCAGGCCGCCGGCTTCTCCCTCGGCTCGGCGCTGCTGCAGACGGCGGCCATGTGGCTGGGTGTGGGCGTCGGGGCGATCGTCGGCGGCCGGATCGCGGACGCGCTCGGCGCCAAGCGGGTCGTGGTCGTCGCGTTCCTCGTCGGCACGGTCAGCCTGATCGCGATGAGCACGCGTCCGCCGACGGCCGTGATGTTCGTACTCATGTTCATCAGCGGCTTCGGGTTCATCGGTTCGCAGATCCTCGGCAACGCGTTCATCGTGACCCGCTACCCGGACGCCGTACGCGGCAACGGACTCGCCTGGGCCCTGTCCATCGGCCGGTTCGGCGCCATCGTCGGCCCGTCCCTGGGCGCGTTCGTCCTCAGCTCTGGAGCCGAGATCGAGTGGGCCTTCTACGCCTTCGCCGTCCCCGCCCTCGTCGGGGCCTTCGCGGCGGGTGCCGTGCCCCGGGCCCGGACGGTGGCCGCGTGACCGCTTCCGTGTTCTACGAGTCCTGGGGCCAGCGGGTCGTCTTCGGCTCCGGCACCGTACGGGACGACGTGGCGGCCGCGATCACCGGGCTCGGCGCAAGCCGGGTCCTGGTGATCACGGCCGACGGGGAGCGGGCCCTCGCCGAGAACATCTGCGAGGACCTCCCCGTCGTGGCGGTCTTCGGCGAGGTCCGCCCCCATGTCCCGGTCGAGGTCGCCGAGGCCGTACGCGCCGCCGCCCACCAGCACGAGGCCGACCTGCTGCTGAGCGTCGGCGGCGGCTCGACGACCGGCACCGCCAAGGCGGCGGCGCTCACCACCGGGCTCCCGATCCTCGCCGTCCCGACGACGTACGCCGGTTCCGAGGCGACCCCGGTCTGGGGCCTCACCGAGGACGGCCACAAGCGCACCGGCGTCGATCCGAAGGTACTCCCCCGGGTCGTCGTCTACGACGCCACGCTGATGCTGTCGCTGCCGACCCGGCTGTCGGTGACGTCAGGCCTCAACGCGCTCGCCCACTGCGTCGACGCGTGGTGGGCGCCCCGGCACAACCCGATCAGCTCCGCCCTGGCCGTGGAGGGCGTCCGGTCGCTGGCGTCCTCGCTGCCGCGCATCGTCGCGGACGGCCAGGACGTCGCGGCCCGGCGCGACATCCTCTTCGGCACCTATCTCGGAGCAGTCGCCTTCGCCGGGGCCGGCTCCGGACTGCACCACAAGGTGTGCCACGTCCTCGGCGGCGCGTACAACCTCGAACACGCCGCCCTGCACTCGGTGGTCCTGCCGCATGTGGTCGGCCTCAACCTGCCGGCCGCACCCGAGGCGGGGCGGTGGCTGGGAGCGGCGCTCGACGCACCCGCCGATCCCTTCGGGGCGCTCCTCGGCCTCTACGCGGACCTCCAACCTCCGCGTTCACTGGGCGAGTTGGGCCTCCCCGAGGAGGAACTCGACCGGGCCACCGACCTGGCCATGGCACAGGTACCGGACTCCAACCCGCGCCGGGTGACCCACGGCGAGATGCGCGCGCTGCTGGGGCGGGCGTGCCGTGGGGACACGCCGGTACAGGTCCCCCTCCTCCCTGGGACGGAGCCCCTGCGATGACCGAATCGATGACGGAGCGACAACTGACCGACCAGGTCGTCGCGAGTTTCGACTCCGCGAAGGACGACCGTTTCCGTGAGCTGATGCAGGCCCTCGTACGCCACGCGCACGCGTTCGTGCGCGAGACGCGGCTCACCGAGGACGAGTGGAACGAGGCGATCGGGTTCCTGACGGCGGCCGGTCACATCACGACCGACACCCGCCAGGAGTTCGTGCTGCTCTCGGACGTCCTCGGCATCTCGATGCTGACCGTCACGGTGAACGAACCGGGCGACGGCGAGGCCACCGAGTCCACGGTCCTCGGGCCGTTCTTCGTCCAGGACTCACCCGCGATCGAGCAAGGAGGAGACATCGCCGGCGGCGCGAGCGGCGAACCGTCCTGGGTCGACGGCCGGGTCACGGGGCCGGACGGCACCCCGGTCGCCGGGGCGCGCGTCGAGGTGTGGGAGGCCGACGACGACGGGATGTACGACGTCCAGTACGACAACGGCGCCGGGGCCGGTGATCTCGCCGGGCGCGCGCACCTGTTCACCGACGCCGAGGGCCGCTACCGGTTCTGGGGGCTCACCCCGACGCCGTATCCGATCCCGGACGACGGCCCCGTCGGCCGGCTGCTGGACCACGCCGGCCGCTCCCCGATGCGGGCGCCGCACCTGCACTTCAAGGTGACGGCCCCGGGCTTCCGCACGCTCATCACCCACATCTTCGTGGCGGGCGACGCCTGGCAGGAGCGGGACTCGGTGTTCGGGGTCAAGGAGTCACTCATCCGCCCGTTCGAGCGCCACGAGGCCGGGACACCGACGCCGGACGGGCGTCGGATCGACGGCACCTGGACCTCGGCGCGCTTCGACATCGTGCTGAGGAAGGAGCAGCCGGATGTCGACGTGAGGGATTGACGGCGTCGTGTGGGCGGTCACCATCGACAGCGGACTGCGGCGGAGGGCGTTGTCATGTTGTTGGGTACGTGATTGCCTGACGGCGTGTCGGGGCGTGATGGACCCCGGGTCCGGTCCTGTGTTCAGGCCGTGGTGGGCCGGCCAGCGGCGCCGGTGATCTGATCCCAGATGGCGAAGCGGACGGTCATCTCGGCTCGGTAGTGATGTGCGGGCATCAGGTGACGGTGGGGCCGGAAGTGCGGCGAGATGCCGGTGAACGCGGACAGAAACCGCTGCGCCCCGCCGACGGAGCGAAAGCCCTTCATCGCGCGTTCCCGCTGCCGCGTGCTGGTGGCTGTTCTCGGCCCGGTTGTTCAATCCCTTGTGACAGCGGTGCTCGACAGAGGGCATGACCTCGCGGTGGGCGGCGCGGTAGGAGCGCAGCTTGTCGGTGACCACCACCCGCGGCACCGCACGCGTCTTCTTCATCAGGTGGCGGAAGAACCGCTGGCGGCGGCCCTGTCCCGCCGGTTCTGCACGAGGATGTCGAGGACGTTGCCGCCGACGTCGACGGCTCGCCACAGATACTTCAGCTCGCCGTTGACCTTGATGCACACCTCGTCCAAATGCCATTTGTCCCCGGGCCGGGGCCGGCGGCTGCCCAGTCCGTTCGCATACGCCTGCCCAAACTTGGCGCACCAGCGGCGCACGGTCTCGTACCAGACGATGACGCCGCGCTGGAGCATCAGCTCCTCCACCTCGCGGAACGACAGCGGAAAGCGGAAGTACAGCCACACGCACTGGGAGATGACCTCGACCGGGTAGCGATGCCCCTTGTACGACGGCGACGCACTGTCCAGGGACGATCCTTCCCAGCGTGATCAACCCGGAGATCATCCCACCCGGTCAGCCAACGTGACAGCGCCCTATTCCCCCAGGCGGACCCCATGCTGTCGAGAGGCCGGCCCCAACCCCGCCGATCCTGGGCCCACTTGGACACCAGGTGACCGAACCGAGCAGTCCCGCACCGTCCTGGAGCGGTTCCCCGCCGGAGGCCCCCGGGGGTACACGGCCGGCGGAAGAGTACGCCGCCCGCCCAGCGCGCCCAGGGCGCTTCGGCTTGCGGACAGCGTCACGACCCCACGGCCGGTCACAACCTGCCGAGGGCCTTGGCCAGCGCCGTCGCGGTGGAGGCGATCACCTTGTCATCGTGCGGGATGTTGTTGGAGGTGCGGTTGGTGAACACCGCCAAGACCATCGGCGCGTTCGATCCAGGTGTCCAGACGATCGCCAGGTCATTGGCGGTGCCGTAGTTTCTCGCGCCGCCGGTGCCGGTCTTGTCGCCGACCGTCCAATCCTTGGGCAGTCCCGCCCGGATCCGATTGGCGCCGGTGAGGCTGCCCTTCAGCCAGCCGACCAGCCGCGCTCGGTCGCGGGGATCAAGGGTCTTGCCCGTGGTGAGCTCGGTGAAGGTCTGTGCGGCCGCTGCGGGGGTGGTGGTGTCGCGCTTCTCACCGGGCTTCCACTCGGTCAGCGTAGGCTCCGGTCGATCCAGGCGACTTGTCCGATCACCGGTCGTGTGGAAGAACTCGGTGAGTCCGCGCGGCCCGTTGATCTGCTTCAGCAACGTGTTGCCCGCGAAGCCGTCGGATTTGGTGATCCCGGCGCGGCACAGCTGTGCAGGCGTCATGCCGGTGTCGGTGTATTCGGTGGTCTCCGGGGAGTTCGCGGTCAGCTCGGCCATCTCGGCAGGCTTCCAGCGAACCACCCTGTCCATCAGCCCGGGGTCGCTGGTGCGCGCTTTGTGCAGCACTGCCGCGCACGCGAACACCTTGAACATGGAGTTGAACGGGAAGCGCTCGTCGGCCCGATAGCCGACCGTTCTACCGGTCCCAAGATCGATGCCCACGGCGCCGATACGCCCGTCGTAGGACTTCTCGAGCTCCTGCAGCGTCATGTTCAGGTCGGAGCCGGAGGGGGCGTTACTCCCCGTCCGGGCGGCGACGCCGGAGGTGGTCGCCTTGCCGGTGACGGCACTCGCCACATAAGTGAGGCCGCCCAGCAGCGCAGAAGCGGCTAATGTCGCGACCCCTAGTCGCAGTGGGAGATGTGGTGTCATGGCGAAAAGAAGATCAGAAACCATCGAGCGGTGTCCATGGATCATTCCGCCATGTCGATATGGATGGCGACAGTCGTCCCCAGCATGCCGGCACGTATGCGCTCGGTCGCCTCGCCGTCCTGATCGGCTTCGGCCGCCTGGCCCTCAAAATGGATCTCGCTGGCGAACGTCAGGGTGGGGCCTCACCCCCGAAGGACCCGCCCAGCGGCTGACGGAGCGGCCATTCGTCCGCGAGGACCCCTTCGGCCTGTGGCCGTACCACCTCCACGGCCTGATCCGCTCCGCCGTACGCACCGCCTCCTACCTCACCCGCCTCGCAGCCGCTACCACCTCTCCCCCGCCCACCTCCTCGACGGCCTGCACATCACCGCCACTGGCACCCCCGCCGGTCCTCGCCACCGCCATCCTCGACCGCCTCCTGCACCACTGCGAGGTGATCTCCATCAACGGCCCCAGCTACCGGCTCAAGAACCGGCTCAAGGCCATCGAGCGCGACACCGACGTCGCGTGACCGATTACGCCGACCAGGAGCTCAGGCCGCTGCCCACGACTCATTGCGCCAGCCCGGCAGTTCCTTGTTCAGCCATTCCTCGACGGTCCGCCGCCAAGGGTCGGCGGAGTCACTGTTGACGACATCGGCCCAGGTGTCCGCGGCAAACTCCGGGTCGACGGCGAGGCTGTCGAGGTAGGCGTCGAAGTCGTCAGCGACTTTGGTGAAGACACCCTTCGGCAGGTATCCAGGGTGAGGGATGCCATGCACGAAGGCATGGAGCTGGCCGTGGGTGGCCGGGTTCAGGTCCAAGAACAGGGTGTCACTGCCGCCGTTGCGAGCGATCGGGAGAAGGCCGACCAGTGAGACCTCGCCAGCGAGCCACCCGTCACGGCTGCGGCGATACTCGCCAAGCAAGGTGCCCCAACCGTATCCGCCATCGCCGTCACGGCCGAGTTGGTAAAGGTCGTCGAAGCTCTGAACGGGCTCCGGTTCACAGGCTGGCAAACGGACCGAGTAGGTGAGGCTCTCCCCGCCAGCCGCTTCTAGGAACGAACGATACGAAGACGGCAGCGGTAGTTCGATCTCCCGTTCGAGTTCTTCAAGCTCGGCGACGTCGAACGGCCTGAACGGACCCACTACCAGGCGGCCCCGATACCAGCGCGACAGTTCCTCAGACACGGCCAGATTGTCGCACCATGCAGTATCCCGAGGCCCTCCCAGTCCCGCGTTGCTGGAGGGCGAGATCCTCTTCCTGAGCCTGCAGCTGGCGCAGCACGGAGTCGATCCGGTCATCACTGAACTGGCCGTCCAGTAGCGCTTTCTCCGGGCTGCGCGGATCGGTGAGTACGTCGGCGAGCGCCAAGCCGTCCCCGATCGGGCAGCTCAGCAAGGCGACGCGCTTGCCACGGATCCTGCGTTCCCACAGCGGCTGCAGTTGCTCGTGCTCGCTGTGGCAGTGCCGCCGCAGCAGGTCAGTGACGACCGAGTCATCGGCAATGCCGGTGCCGAGCTGGCCGACCCATCCGCCCAGCAGGGCCATCTCCACTGCTTCGCGCCAGCGTTCCGGGTGCTCTAGGCCCAGCCAGGTCCGGCTGAAGTCGTTCACGGTCTCCGTGTTGCCCTCGATGGCGGCGTTGCGCGCGATCAGGGCAGCCAGCAGAGCCTCACGGGTCAGCAGGGGCAGCGGGAACCAGCTGGACTCGGCCAACTTCATCAGGACAATGCTGAGAATGGCACGGGCCAGACTCAGCCCGGCCCTCCTGTGGATCGCATGCGTGCACCGGCGACCGGCGGCGTCGCAGGCGCAGGGGACAATCTCGATTTGGTGGAACCACTGTGCGACGTTCTCGATCGCATGTAGGGCGAGGCGGGTGGCTTCGGTGAACGAGGCGACCGGCTCATCGACGCCCTCGTCTTCACCATTGGCGGAATAGGACCAGTCCAAGTCCAGATCAGGCTGCCACGTGTTTGCCTGCCACTCCGCGTACATGGCCAGTGCAGGCAGCGACCCTGCGGGCACGTTGACGTTCAGTGTCACGCTCACGATGACCCTGGGTACGCCGTCCTCGCCTCGGACGACCTTTCCGTCCATGTTCTCCGGGCGGTGCGGGCGGAGTGTGCTGACGAACTCGCCGGCGACCAGTCGGGGTGGCATGCGGTTCTCCTTGAGGGTGGGTGAAACGAGGCCTTCTACCCCCTAGGCGCAGCAGCACGGCGTTTCGGCAAAGTTTCTCTGCTTCCCATCCTGTGGCCTACGTCGCATCGGATAACCAGCCATATCTCAGGCAGCAAAACGGACATGATCGCCCCTCAGAGCAGAGTGGTCATGGCGCTGGAACACGCGGACGTCGTCGACGGGGAACTGCTGCCTGCGGCCCCGGCAGCCGAGCCCGTAGCGGACGTCGGCTACGACGCGGCGACGGCCGCGGTGCTCGCCGCGCTCGGTCACCGTGCCGAGGAGCACAGAGAGCGCCGACACGCGCCCGGTGTGGTGCTGGCTCGCTTGGAAGGAGGCTGCGGGCCTCACCGAGGGGCCGACCTTCCTCCCCGTCGACCAGACGGGCCGCCTCCGCGACCACCGCCTCGGTCCGGATGGCTGCCGACTGGCCATCACCCGCGCCGCAGGACGGGCTGGCCTCAACGTGAATCTCACCGACCACACAGCAAGCCGCTGACCAGCACAACCCACATCAGCCCTTTAGTACTCCAGCTGTAGATCTTGATCTTGGCCTGTGGGCGGACAGCATCTCCGGTCGGTAGGTCGGCTTCTGCTGGCCGCTGGCAGGTAGACCG
>NZ_JBIBEN010000041.1:0-32358 GCF_042955065.1 Streptomyces sp. NPDC012510 | reverse complement strand
GCCGCCCTCAAATGCGTCTACCTGGCCGTCATGAGCCTGGACCCGACCGGCACCGGACGCAAACGCTGGACCATGCGCTGGAAGGCCGCACTCCAAGCCTTCGACATCACCTTCGACGGCCGGCTCACCGCCGGACGCCGCTGAACAAATCCGACTGAGTTCCACCGTTCGCTACACAGACCCGGGCGTAGACCCACCGTTGCCATGGGGGTGACAGGCAGGAGTTACCTGTCCAGATGCCGGGGCGCCTCGGAGAGGGCGACTCGTTCCGGCTGATCGGCGACATGGTTGGACAACAGTCGCAGCGCGTCGGCCGAGGCGGTGTCTTTGGGTGTGTAGACCTCAAGCCGGTGGTCGGGGCTCTCGGGCTGGAGCCACACCTGGTAGTCGACCTCGACCCCTCCGACGGTTGGGTGTCGCAGGCGCATCGTGCCCACGGTGCAGTCCGCCACGTCGCCTTTGGCCCACAGCTTGGCGAAGTCGCCGCTGCGCATGGAAAGTTCGCCGATCAGTTCAGCCAACCGGGCGTCGCTGGGATACCTGCCCGCGGTGAGCCGCAGGTAGGCGACATGAGCTCGGGCCAGTTCATCCCAGTTTCGGTGCAGGTCGCGGGTGAGAGAGTCGAGAAAGAACATGCGGGGGATGGACGGCCGTCGCGCGAGATCGTGGGGCGCGTCGAAGTCGACGTGTTCCGCGACGAGGGCATGTCCGGTGCGGTTCCAGACCAGTACGTCGCCACGGCGGCCGAGCACGACGGCCGGTGTGGTCTCCCCGAGGGAGGCCAGGAGTGCCAGTACTCGTGGGTGCGGCCTTTCCGGACGGGGGCGGACCAGGCGCGAAGTGGTGGGCTGACGGGCGAGGTTGTGCAGGTGGGCTGTCTCGACCGGATCGAGCTGGAGCACGCCGGCGAGCGCGTCCAGGACCTGTTGGGAGGCCGTACCTGCCTGGCCCTGTTCCAGCCGCGTGTAGTAGCCGGCGCTCACGCCGGCGAGCTGGGCGAGCTCCTCGCGACGCAGACCCGGCACGCGGCGGGCTGTTCCGTAGGTGCGCAGTCCCACCTTGGCGGGCGTGACCCGGTCACGGCGGCTCTTGAGATAGGCCCCGAGGCTCTCCAACTCCATGACCTCGAGCGTAGGCGGAACGCTCCGATTCTGGGTGTCCCTGCGAGGTGTACCCATGACGCGGGGATGGTTGCCGAGCGGACGGCGCCGCACCGTCAGGGGCATGAAGCAACAGCGTGTTTCTCACTCACCCGGTACGCGGGCGTGGCTCGGTCTGCTGGTGATACTCGGCCCGGTACTGCTGGTCGCGATGGACAGTTCGGTCCTGTTCCTGGCCGTGCCCAAGGTCGCCGAGGCTCTGTCGCCGACTGCCGATCAGGCGTTGTGGATCCTGGATGTCTACGGATTCGCCGTCGGGTCCTTGCTCATCGCGTTCGGGAACATCGGCGACCGGTACGGCCGGCTGAAGCTGCTGATGACCGGCGCGGCGGTGTTCGGTGTCGGCTCGGCGGGAGCGGCGTTCGCACCTGGGCCGGAACTGCTGATCGCCTTCCGGGCGTTGATGGGCGTGGCCGGTGCCACGCTGCTGCCGTCAGCGCTGGCGGTACTCAGCGAACTGTTCACCGACCCACGCCTGCGGGCGAAAGCGATCGGTATCTTCGCAGCCACCTTTGCCGCCGGCTTCGCGATCGGCCCGGTCGTCGGCGGACAGTTGCTGAACAGCTTCTGGTGGGGGTCGGTCTTCCTGATCAATCTCCCCGTCGTCGTGCTGTTCCTGCTTCTGGCCCCGGTACTGCTCCGCGAGGTACGTGCCACCCGGACCGGCCGCATCGACGCTCTGAGCGTTCTTCTCTCCGCTGCGGGAATCCTGCTGACCGTCTACGCGATCAAGCAAGCTGCCGCGGAGGGGCTGACCGCGGTTCCGATGGCCACGGGGATCGTCGGCGTCGTCACCCTGTGGTGGTTCGTCCGGCGGCAGCTCCGCCTTGAACACCCGCTGATCGACTTCCGCCTCTTCCGCGACCGGGTGTTCACGATCGCGGCCATCACCGGGCTTCTGCCTCTGGCCGCATGGTCGGCAGTGGCCTACCTCGGCGGCATCTACCTCCAGTCTGTCCTCGGACTGACCGTCTTGGACGCGGCTCTCGTCGCGCTCCCCGGTGCCGCCGTGCTCACCGTCACCTGCATCGTCACACCGACGCTGGTCGCACGTATCGGCACCCGGGCAGCGCTCATCACCTGCCATTTCCTCATCGTCGCAGGGCTGCTCCTGCTGGTGCCCACCAGCGTCTCCGGCGGTATCGGTTGGTACGTGGCGTCCACCGTCATCGCTGGTATCGGCTACGGCATCTCCTTCAGCGTTGTCGCCGACACCGCCGTCGCCGCGGTTCCCGCAGAGCGCGCCGGGTCCGCAGCAGCAATCGCCGAGACCAGCAACGAGATCGGCAACGCCCTCGGCATCGCACTCCTCGGCTCGCTGGCCGCCCTGATCTTCCGGCTCCAGGGACCTGACCTCGCCGGTACTCTCAACGAGACATTGCAGGTCCCCGGCCTCACGGCCGCGGTGATCGGCGATGCGAAGTCAGCCTTCGTCACCGGACTGCACGCCGCTGCCGTCATCGCGGGCATTCTCCACGCCGCACTCGGGGTCTTCGCCCTGAGTCACCTGCCGAGGGCCTTCACCAGCACCGACGATGCCCATCCGGAGCCCCTGTTCCGGGACAACGTCGAAAACAGCGCTCGATGACCGATGCCAACTCCCCACTCGGTATCGAGGGCCAACGACGCCTCGTTGAGCGATGCCGGACAAGGCCGATCGCCCACGTCGCAGACGAGATGGGCATCTCCCGATCCTGTGCATCGAAGTGGGTGAACCGCTACCGGCGGTACGGCGCAAGCGGGCTCGACCGGCCTTCAACCCCACACCACCAGTCGACAACGACGCCCGACATGGTGTTGATCGTGGTGGACGCCGGATACGACGCGCCCGCCTGGCCTTCTTGCTGACAGATCTGCCGGTGCCGGAGCTGGGCCGGATGCGCTCGGACCGTGTTCTGCGCCGGGCGGTCCCGCCACGCGAGCCAGGCACTCGGGGCCGTCCGCCCCACCACGGCGGCGAGTTCGTCTTCGGCGACCCGGCCACCTGGACCCCCGACGCGACGACCGACACACGTGGTCCTTACGAGCGGGACACTCCGTATGAACCCACCAGGCGGGCCAGTTGTCGGCCCGTCACCCGTAGTGGTTCCTCGCTGCGGTTGACCTGCGCCGTCACTTCGGCGCCTTCCAGGGCGCTGATGATGGCGGTCGCCAACTCCCTGGCGTCGCGGGCCTGGAAGCCGGAGCGCAGGAGCTTGTCGGTGACGATCAGCTCCCAGCTGCGCAGCGCGTCGGCGCATGCCTGCTGGATTTCGGAGTCGGTTCCCAAGGTTTCCAGTGCCGCTGCCGTGACCGGGCAGCCGTCGGTCCAACCCGATGCGCGCAGCCCTTCGGCGAGCTGTCCGGCGCAGGCCTCTACGGCCGCGCCCGGGTCCTCCTCGCTCTCCATCGCATAGCGGAGGACCGTTGCGAACTCCCGGTCGCTGTACTTGATGGCGGCGACCGCGACGGCCTCTTTGCCGCCCGGGAAGAAGTGGTAGACGGAGCCCAGTGTGGCCTCCGCCTCCTTGGCGATCTGCTTGATGCCCGTGCCGACATAGCCCTGGCGCTGCAGGAGGCTCGCTGCGGCGATGACGATCCGGTCCCGGGTGCTGGCCTGTCCCATGTGCACACCCTACTGGGTAGAAAGTTCGTTTTAGAGCCGTGCTACATTGCTCCACATCCTGGGTAGAACGCTCGTTTTAGTCTCGTCCTCGCTGCGGCACCGGCTCGTGCCGGGGCGGCGGCTGGTCGTGAACACATCCCGCGGAGGTCTTCCCAATGAGCACCAAGCAGCCTGTGACCGTCATCGGACTCGGCCCCATGGGGCAGGCAATGGTCCACGCCTTACTCGGGCAGGGACACCATGTCACCGTCTGGAACCGCACCGTGTCCCGTGCCGATGCCCTCGTGGCGCGCGGCGCCGTACTCGCAAAGAGCGCCGAAGACGCCGTCGCCGCCAACGAGCTGGTCGTCCTGAGCCTCACCGACTACGACGCGACGTACACCGTGCTGGAACCGGCGTCCCACGCCCTGACTGGCCGCGTACTCGTCAACCTCAGCTCCGACACCCCGGAGAAGACCCGCGCCGGGGCGCGGTGGGTGTCAGAGCACGGCGCGGTCCACCTCACCGGGGGCGTCAACGCCTCGCCTTCCGGCATCGGACAGCCTGAGTCGTCCACCTTCTACAGCGGGCCGCGCGAGGTGTTCGAGGCACACCGGTCCACCCTCGAAGTCCTGACCAGCGCGGACTACCAGGGCGAGGATCCCGGCCTGGCCGCGCTCCTGTACCAGATGGGCATGGTCATGTTCTGGACGTCCATGCTCAGTTACTGGCAGGTCATCGCACTCGCCGACGCCAATGGACTCACGGCGGCGGACGTCCTCCCGCACGCCATCGAGACCATGACCGGGATGCCGGGTTTTCTCTCCTTCTACACCGAGCGCATCGACGCCGGCGAGCATCCCGGTGACGTGGACCGCCTCGCCATGGGCATGGCCAGCGTCGAACACGTCCTGCACACCAACGCCGACGCCGGCGTCGACACCACTCTGCCGGCCGCTGTGGCCGCTCTGTTCCGGCGCGGCATGGACGCCGGGCACGCGGCGGACAGCTTCTCCAGCCTGGTGGAGCTGATGAAGACGGCCAAGGCGTAGTCGCGGCTCGACGCAATACCCGCAGGTCTGGACATGATCAGCAGGGGTGACTTGACCGACGTGGAGTGGGCCGGGCTGGAGCCGCTGCTGCCGTCGACCAACAACCGGTGCGGCCGGTGGCGGGACCACCGCCAGGTGATCAACGGGATCCTTCACCGGCTCAGCACCGGGGCGCAGTGGAGAGAGTTGCCCGAACGCTTCGGCCCGTGGAAGACCGTGCACAAGCGGCACTTACTGTGGTCGGCTGATGGCACCTGGGAGAGGCTCCTCCAGCACGTCCAGGCCCGGGCCGACGCCGCGGGTGACATCGATTGGGACATCAACGTCGACTCCGCCTCTGTCCGCGCCCACCACCACGCCGCTGGGGCGCCCAAGGCGGCACCGTCCGCACCGCCCGGCCCTTCAGGAAAGAGGGCTCCGCGACAGGTTGTCACGTTGTTGGGTGTGGAGGTGTCTGACGGTGTGACGGGGCGTGACCGAACAGCTCTTCACCCTCGACGAGATCCCCGGCGTGCTGTGGACGCCGGAAGATGCCCACCGCACTCGCCCCCTGATCCTGATGGGACACGGCGCCGGGCAACACAAGAAGGCCCCCGGCATCCTCGCCCGCGCGCATCGCTTCGCCGCCGAGGGCGGGTTCGCGGTCGCCGCGATGGACGTGCCCAACCACGGCGAGCGGCCGACGGACAAGGAGTTCGACCGGATCGCGACCGAGTACCGGGCGCGTATGGCCGCCGGAGAGGATACGGCTGCGCTGGACACCGCCATGTACACGCTCGTAGCCGGGCAGACCATCGCGGAATGGCAGGCGGTCCTGACCGCAGTCCAGCAACTCGACCATATCGGCGGCGGACCGGTGGGGTATTGGGGCGTGTCGCTGGGCTGCGCGCTCGGTATACCGTTCGCCGCCGCAGAACCTCGAGTCCGCGCCGCGGTGCTGGGCCTGTAAGGGGCGCCCTTGCTGGCCGGGACCGCCGCGCAGATCACCGCACCGGTGCAATTTCTGGTCCAGTGGGACGATGAACTGATGCCCCGTGCACAGAGCCTGGCGTTGTTCGATGCCATCGGTTCAGCCGAGAAGACACTGCACGCCAACCCCGGCAAGCACGGAGATCTACCGAGGTTCGAGGTGGACGACTCGCTGCGATTCTTCGCCAGACATCTGGGCTGATACGTCTGCAGTCAACGCCGCCGGCGAGCGCCCAGAACACTAGGTAGTTCAGAGAAGTGACCAGGCCGAAGGAGATGGCACCGGACCACAGGACGTGGGGCATGGCGAACCTCCATGACGTGCCCCGAGACCACCAGCGTAGAAGGAGGCACGCGCCTCGGCACGGTGCGACGGGCGGTGGAGAGGCCGAGACCCGATCAGTCACTGCTCTTCGTCGACCTGGTTCGGCGAGGCCTGCGCGCCTCCCGGGCGGGTACGGCCCGACGCCGCTGTCCGCAAGCGCCTGCGTCGGGCCGGTGCGCACCCTGACGCCCCGGTCCGCTACATCACGCTCCGCCAGTCTGTCCGGCCCGCCCCCGACGGCGACCGCGGCGCCCGGGACACCGCCAGCCGCATCTACCGGGTGAGGTGCACGAGTGGGAGTTCGGCGGGCGGCGGTGACGGCGGGACCGACACCGAGAAGGACGGCTGAGGCCAGGCGCCCCCGCGTCAGTATTCGGCGGCGGTGATGTCACCGACGGGGATGCAACTGACATCCGAGATTCCCCGCTCGCACAGTGTGGCGCCCTCCAGGTTCGCCTTCTCCGACACGATCTGCCAGGCCCAGTGGTAGTACACGGTGTTCGGCTGGAGGGTGCCGAACACCGAGTCGATACCCTTCGCTCCCTCGCCGCTGTAAAGCATCTGGTCCTCGGTCATGTACGGCGTTGCGCCGTCGAGTACGCCCCCGATGTGCGAATTAAGCTCGTCCTTGAGGCTCGGATAGTCGATCGCCAGCGCCGCGTAGGGCGCGTGAATGCTGCGATTGCGGGGCTCGGCCTCCACGCGCAGGAGCAGGGTGAGCGCCATCGTGCCGGCCGGTGGAGGAGTGCCTGGGACGTTCACCGCGGTCTCGGCTTTGAGGATCTGGACGGTGTACGTGTACTTGCCGTCCACGTGCAGCACGGGCTCGCGCGCCGAAGGCATCTTCTTCGGTTCGGGTTGGGCGGTCGCGTTCTTGCCCGGCGAGGGGGTCCCTGACGCTGCCGGCGACTCGTCTCCTCCGGCTTCGGCCGTGTCCGCCGTGTCGCCGTTGCCGCACGCCGACAGTGCGGTCATGACGACGACAGCGGCACACGCCCACAGCCTGGGCGCGCGGATCCGTCGGCCATCCCTCATTGAGCTACTCCCCCGGTTCCCACACATGAGAAAATCCAGTAACTAGGCGATCACCTTAGGGGATGGCCATGACAACGCGGGCGCCCGGGCCTCAGTCCTTGCGGCCGGTCGCGGCGACGGTGATGCCCAGGCCAATCATGGTGAGGCTGCCGACGCCGCCGACCGGGGAGAGCCGCCGGGGTGAGCGGGCGAACCAGTCCCGGGCGGTAACCCCATCAGCCAGGCGTGCGGCCGCGGTGGAGTTCTTCGAGTGGGTGAACCGGGCGCCGCTCTGGAAAGCGGTGGTTATCTGGGGTCCGATTTGAGCGTCAGGCATGTTGACCGAACTAACTCAAGAGTCCACAGGTCAGTCTCTACGGGCGGCGGGCCAGCAAGTGTGTGTCGAGGAAGCCGCGCTCGGACGCTGGGTCGTGGAGCAACCGAGCCACCGTGACGAGCCCGGCCTCGGTCAGCAACCCGGCAAACTGCTCCGCCGGCCAGCTATAGGCGGGCGCCACCTTGTGATCGAAGCGGACCGGCTCCGGCCCCTCAGTCCCGAAGAAGGACACCAGGAGCAGACCCCCTGGTGCCAGGACACGCACCTGCTCAGCAAGTAGCGCGGGCAGTTCTTCAGGTGGGGTATGGATCATCGAGTAGTGGGCCAGCACTCCACCAAGCACGCCGTCCTCGACCGGCAGGGCCTCCATTCGTGCTTCGTCGAACCGCAGCGTCGGCTGGGCCCGCCGAGCGTGGTCGACCATGGCCGGGGAGAGGTCGATCCCGAAGGCATCCAGCCCCAAGTCGTGCAGCATGGCCGTCAGATGACCGGGTCCGCACCCGACGTCGGCTACCCGCAAGTTCCGCGTGTCACGCACGAGCTCGGCGAAGGTGCCGATCATGTTCCGTGCGAACGGCCGCGTCTCCAACCGACTAGTGAACATCGACGCATAGAGCTCGACGACCCCGTCGTAGGCCGCCCTGGTCTCATCCTGGTGTTCTAACACGCGCAGGAAGCTAACACCCCCGCCGTTCACCGCCGTTCTCCGGCCCATACCGACCGGGCCTTCCCCCGTGAAGGTGGGCACGCGGTTATTGATCACGCGGCGAGCGTGAGTTTAGCGGTGCGGTGTCGGTGTTCGTATTCGTTGGGGCTGAGGTGGCCGTTGGCGTCGCGGCGTGGTGCAGCTCGGTTCCGGGCTGTGCCCAGGCAGCGTTGGCGAGGCCGGCGACGCCGGTGATCTGCTCCCAGATTGCGAAGCGGATGCTCATCTCGGCTCGGTGGGCGGCAGCGGTCATCAGGTGTCGGCGGGGCCGGAAGTGGGGCGAGATACCGCTGAACGCGGACAGGAACCGCTGGGCCCCGCCCACGGAGCGGAAGCCCTTTATCGCCCGGTCACGCTGTCTGGTGGGCTGGTGGCTGTTCTCGGCCCGGTTGTTGAGGTACTTCGACTGGCGGTGCTCGACGGAGGGCATGACCTCGCGGTGGGCGGCGCCGTAGGAGCGGAGCTTGTCGGTGACGATCACCCGCGGCACCGCGTGCGTCTTCTTCATCAGGCGGCGGAAGAACCGCCTGGCCGCAGCCTTGTCGCGTCGGTTCTGCACGAGGATGTCCAGGACGGTGCCGTCCTGGTCGACGGCCCGCCACAGGTACTTCTGTTCTCCATTGATCTTGATGAAGACCTCGTCCAGGTGCCATTTGTCACCAGGCCGGGGCTGCCGCCGGCGCAGCGCGCCCGCGTACCGCTGCCCGAACTTGGCGCACCAGCGACGCACCGTCTCGTACGAGACGACGATCCCGCGCTCGAGCATCAGCTCCTCGACCTCGCGGAACGACAGCGGGAAGCGGAAGTACAGCCACACGCAGTGGGAAATGACCTCGACCGGGTACCGGTGCCCCTTGTACGACAGCGACACGGTCACCACGGACAGCCCCCTCCAGCACGATCAACCAGAAGATCATCCCACCCGGCTCACCAACGTGACAGCGCCGATTCAAGGGATGTGATGGCATGGCCAGAATCCGTGTCGCTCTGCTGCCGTCTGCGGTGTGCATCGCGGGCACCGAGCCGGTGCTGAAGATCAAGGACCAGCAGACCGGGGAGGTCGCCACCGACCGGGAGACCGGCGCATCGCTGTACACCGTGACCGTGATGCTCATGGAGGACGGCCGGGCTGAGGTCCTGAAGATCACGGTCCCGGAGACGGGCCTGGCGGCCGGGCTGAAGCCGGGCGTGATGGTGCGGCCGGTGGAGCTGTTCGCCACCCCGTGGGCGCGGATCTTCAACGGTCAGCTCTCCGACGGCGTCGCCTACCGCGCCAACCGCCTGGAGCTGGTCGGGACGGAGGCCGCCCAGTGACCGGCCCCGACAGCCAGGGGCCGCAGCGTGAGCTGCATGTGCTGCGGCCTCTGCCGGGCACTGAGGGCAAGGCGACGTTCTCCGCCTCCGGCGCGGTACTCGGACGGCTCGGCCTGACCCCGGCGGATGCGGCCGGGCTGGACCTGGCCGACGTCCTCCGCCTGATATCCGAAACCAAGGGGGACTGACATGGAAGCCGTGACGGATTTCGGACCGGATGCGCTGCTGGTCGCGGCCGTGCCGGTCAGTGTGACGCTGATGCTGGTCGTGGTGCGCTACGTGCGGGCCGACCGGGGCACGCGGGTCAGCATGCGGCAGGCCGTGCGGGTTCGCTGGGGCTGGGTGCGGCTGGCTCGGATGGCCGGGTTGACGGTCACCGACAAGACACCGGTTCTGCTCGCGCAGATCACCGCACAGAAGGACGGTCCTGCCCCCGCGCCTCGGGTACTGACTCCGAGGATCAAGGTCACGCCGGACCAGTTCGGTGTGATCGTCCGGGCCAGGACCCTGCCGCAGGTCGGGCTGGAGGAGTACCAGAAGGCGGCACGCTTCCTGGCGGACGCCTGGCGGTGCACGCGGGTGTCCGTCCTGCCGGACGGCCCCGGCAAGGTGGTGATCCGAGGCGTGCGCTCCGACCCGTTGACCACGCCGACCAAGCACCGGCCCACTGGCCGCCCGCCGGAGGACGTGGCGCGCTGGGAACTGGGAGTGGACGAGTACGCCGCACCCGTCTGCGTGTCTCTGGCAAACGTGCCCGGGGTGACGGTGGCCGGCACACCCGGCGCGGGCAAGACCTCGGGGATCAACAAGTTCGTCTGTGACCTCGCGCCGTCGGCGGCCGTGCGGTTCGTGGGCTTCGACGGGAAGGTGTCGCGAGCCGAAGAGGGCGACTACGCCGACCTGGTCAAGCGGATGTTCGCGTTCTGCGGTGACGACCTGGACGAGGCCAACGCTCTGTTCAAGCGCCTGGTGGCGCTGCGTCGGCGGCGGTCCTCGGTGATCCGTGACGTGCTGGGCGTGAAGAACATGTGGCACGTCGGCCCCTCTCGGCTATGGCCGCTCACCGTGGTGCTCATCGATGAGGCGCACACGTTCTTCCGCGAGTACAAGGGCAGTGACGCTGAGACGAAACGTTTGGCCGCGCTGACGGCGGAGAACGCCCGGCTGGTGGAGGACTTGGTCAAGAAGGGCCGCAGCGTCGGCATCCTGACCATCCTGATCAGCCAGAAGACCACGGGCGATGCCATCCCGACGTTCATCCGCGACGTGTGCCCGGTGGGGCTGTCGTTCGCGCAGAAGACGGTGGAAGCCGCGGTGGCCGCGCTGGGTGACGACATCCGCAACTGGCCCGATGCCAGCCCGGTCACCTTGCAGGACCCCGCCTACGTCGGGGTCGCGGTGATGGCGATGCAGGGCCGCCCCGGCTTCACCCGCATCCGCACCCCCTATGTCTCCGACGCCGACGCTGCCCGCATCGCGGAAGCCACCTCCCACCTGACCGCCGACCCCGCCCTGTGCCTGGACACCCTCCTCGACACCACCGGCCACACGAACCCCGACGACGACGGCCCGGACGGTCCGGCCGTCTCCCTGGCCAGGCCCTGAACACCCCTGACCTGCATATCTTGAGAGAGGAGGTTCCGCCGATGGCGGAGGAACGGTTCACCCGGCACACCGTGACCTTGGTCATGGCGGTCATTGCGGCCCTGGCCTTCGTCTTCTCCTTCGGCAACGTCTGGGCGCTCGCCCTGCGGCTCGGCGTCCCGCGCCCGATCGCTCCGCTGATCGCGCCCATGGTGGACCTGTCCGTCGTCGGACTCCTGGTAGCCCTGCGCTTCCTGGCCCTGCGCGGCGTCCCCGAGCACGACCTGAAGGCCGGCACCCGACTGCTGCACCTGTGCGGGCTGCTCACCCTCGCGCTGAACACCGCCGAACCCCTGCTGACCGGACGCTACGGACGGGCCTGCCTGGATACCGTCGGCCCGCTCCTGCTCCTCGGCTGGGGCCACGTCGGCCCCACCTTCCTCGCCCACTTCCACGCCACCGCACATCTGGAGGACACCACCACATCTGCCCCAGCACCCGCACCCATCGCTGAGCCGGTGCCCACCTCGGCGCCCGCTCCCGAGACGGCGGCCCCGGCCCCTGAGCCAGACCCCGCCACGACACCTGCGCCGACCCTGGCCGAAGTGCCTACCGTGATCGAGGTACCCGACTCCGCCCCCGCCCCGGCCATCACCAAGGCGCCTGCCACCGGCACCCGCCCGGCCCTGCCCGCCGCCCTGCTGAGTGCGGCCCGGCGCATCGCGGACACCCACCACGCCGAGCTCGGAACACCGGTCACCGCCGCCCAGCTCGCAACCCGCATGGGCGTCGCCCTGCCGGTGGCCACCGCCGCCCTCGCTCAGCTCTGAGCCACCCCGGCCTCGGCCGGAACACCCCTCCCTCGAAATCCACGCCCACTCAATGGGCCTGGTTCGTCATGCCCCGAGCAGCACCAACACGCCCACAGATCCGGCTGGTTGCTGCTCGGGGCCCCCGCACCGACAGAAGGGACACGCCCCGAATGGTCACCCTGGACCTGCGCCCCGTGGCAAGCCCCGCCGTGCGGGACCTGCTCCACCTGGTCAACCACCCCGACTTCGACCGCGCACAGCACAGATCGAACGCCTCGGCGGCTGCACCGAACCCGTCCGCCTCACCGGTCACACCGCCACCGTCGACACCACGACTGGCGAGGTACTGCGCTCCTACACCTTCTCCGACGAGCCCACGGGCAGTCTGCTCACCGCGTGCGGCAACCGCCGCGCCTCTCGCTGCCCGGCCTGCTCCCGCATCTACGCCGCCGACACCTACCACCTCATCCACGCCGGCCTCTCCGGCGGCAAGACTGTCCCCGACACCGTCCGCACTCACCCCCGCGTCTTCGCCACCCTCACCCCGCCGTCCTTCGGCCCCGTCCACAACCGCCCCACCACCCCCGGCGGCGGCATCCGGCCCTGCCGCTGCCGCAAGCTCCACGAACCCACAGACGCCCTGATCGGGACGCCGCCGAACCCCGGGACGTACGACTACGAGGGCGCGGTTCTCTTCAACGCCCACGCCGGAGCCTTGTGGGCACGCTTCACCACCTACCTGCGCCGCGAGATCGCCGCCCAGCTCGGCATGACCCAGAAAGCCGCCCACGCGGTCCTGCGGGTCTCCTTCGCCAAGGTCGCCGAGTACCAGCAGCGCGGCCTGGTCCACTTCCACGCCGTCATCCGACTCGACGGCCCCGACGGCACCAGCCAGCCCCCGCCACCGTCGCCCTGCTCGCCGACGCCGTACGCGCCGCCGCCGCACGGGTTCGTGTCACGGTCGGGTCGGACGCGGTCGGGGAACGCGAACTCGCCTGGGGCGAACAACTCGACGTACGCGAGATCGCCGCCTTCGGCGCTGACGGTGAAATCACCGATCAGGCCGTGGCCGCCTACGTAGCGAAGTACGCCACCAAGTCCGCCGACGCCTCCGGCACCCTCGACCGCTCCCTGTTCTGCCGACCCTGCCAGGGACGCGGCGCCACTCTCCTGCCCCACGGAACCCCGCTCACCTGCACTGCGTGCGACGGAACCGGACAGTCCCGGCCCCTGCCCCGGCTCGCCGTCGCCCGCCACGTGCGGCAGATGATCCGCACCTGCTGGGAGCTGGGCAAGTTGCCCGAGGCCGCCGACCTCAAGCTCTGGAAGTGGGCACACATGCTCGGCTTCCGGGGCCACTTCTCCACCAAGTCCCGCCGCTACTCCACCACCCTCGGCGCGCTGCGCGACGCCCGCCGCGCCTGGCGCACCCAACAGGCCCACGTCCACGCCGGCCTGCCCGAGCTTGCCCTGGACACCACGCTCGTCGTCGGGCACTGGGCCTACCTCGGCTCGGGCTATAGCCCCGGCGCCGCACTCCTGGCTGCCGCCGTCTGGCACCGCAGAGCGCTGAAACGCCGGTTCATCGCCGAAGGGGGCTGCTGATGACCTCGCCCCCACCCACCGTCCTCCACCCGGAGACAGAGCCAGCGCTGGACCTGCTGACGGTTCCCCAGGTCATGGCCCGCCTCCAGCTCGGCCGCTCCGCCGTCTACGACCTGCTCCGCACCCGCCAGCTCGCCTCGTTCACCCTCGGCCGCGCCCGCCGCATCCCCGCCCACGCCCTCGCCGACTTCATCCGCGCCCGCCTCGACCAGGAAGCCGCCTGATGACCACACCCCGCGACACCCCCGCTTCCCGCCGCAGCCGTGCCAACGGCGACGGGACCGTCTACCAGCGCAAGGACAGCCGCTGGGAGGCCGCCGGATACGTCCTCGCCCCCGGCGACACCCGCAAGCGCATCCGCGTCTACGGCACCACCCGGAAGGAAGCTCTGGCCAAGCTCACCGAGAAAATCGCCGCCAGTAATCGCGGCGTCCCCACTCCGTCTGCGCAGGGCAGTGTGGCCATGTACCTGAGGTACTGGCTGGAGAATGTCGCCGTCCACCAGCTCCGCGAGAACACCCACACCCGTTACACCGCCGTCGCCCGGCTGTACCTCATCCCCGGCCTCGGACGGAAGAAGCTCGCCAAGCTCACCGCCAAGGACATCCGTACCTGGCTCAACCAGCTCCGCACCACCTGCCAGTGCTGCACGCGCGGCCTCGACGCCGCCCGGGACCAGCCGCGTTGCTGCGCCGCCGGGAAGTGCTGCGCCAGACGGCTCTCGCCGTTGACGCTCACCTACGTCCATTTGTTCACCGTGAGGCCGGTGAAGTCCTTGTCTTCCTTGGTGATGATGGTGGCGAATACGGTGCGCGCTTCGGTCGTCCCTGTTTCCGGGTCGGTGGCGAGGACTTTGTCCCCGACCTCGATGTCACCGATTTCCTTGACGGATCCGTCGGCCATACGGACGCCGGCTTCGGGAAGGAAGCTGTTCGGGCATGCCTTTCCGAGCTTCCCGCCGCGTCCGAGTGCGTACTCGACGATGGCGAGGAATCCTATGTTCCCGCATATCGGGCAGGAGTCCCCAGGGATGCTCTTTACGTGCGCCCAGCCGTCGTAGTGCTTGCGGAAGTTCGTGCACGTCATGTCGGTGCCCATGCCGTCTCTACCGCAGCGCTCGCGGAAGTAGAGCTCGTAGTTCAGCTCGGGGCTGACGTGCGGCATGTAGGTTCCGGCGGCCTGCATCTGCCCGACGGTGGGTGCGTCTTGGTCGTCTCCCAGGTAGTTGTTGACCAGGTCCGTCGGAGCGCTTGGCGCCTCGCCGTCTCCCAAATCCGTGACCACCGGCAGAGGATCGGTGCCATCCCCGCCGTCGTTAATTTTTCCGGGCCCGCACTCCTGCCATCCAGTGCCCTCGCATTCGGCCCGGATCAGACCAGTGGGGTCGGCGTAATTGATGGGGTCGTTGCCGCTGTAGCTGTAGGCGGAGAGGTTCTGCGGGTCGTACGGCGTGCTGAGGGGGTCGGGGCTGAGGAAGCGTCCGAGGCGGGGGTCGTACGCTCTCGCGCCCAGCATGGACAGTCCGGTGCTGGTGTCTTCGGTCTTGCCAAGGAAGCCGTTGTCGGTGCCGGTGGGCAGGGTGCCGCTGCGTTCGTCGCCGAAGGGGGTGTAGCGGCGGCGGGTGGAGGTGCCGGTGGTGGCGTCGACGGCGATCTGGGTGGAGGCCTGGGTGTCGCCCATCAGGTAGGTGATCTTGCCGTTGGCGGCGGTGGTGCCTTCGGTAGTGCGCATGGCGACGGTGGCGGTGCCGCTGGTGTAGTGGCGGGTCGCGGTGACCGTGGTGCCGTCAGTGCACAGTTCCGTGCCGCCGAGGGAGGCGATGGTTTCGCTGGGTGTGGTGCGGACGAGGAGGTTGCCGTCGGCGTCGTAGGCGTAGCGGGTCAGTTCGCTGCCGCTGGACTTGGTGGTCTTGACCGTTGCCAGCTGGGCCAGTTTGGTCCAGGTGTAGTCCGACGGTCGTTGCCGTGCCGGTGGCGGGCTGTTCGATGCGCTTGAGCATCGTGCCGTCGTCGTCGTAGGTGACGGTGTCCGTGCGGGTGGTGGTGCTGCCGGTCTTGTGAAGGATCTTGCGGACGCCGTGGGGCCAGTTGGCGTTGGCGGTGGTCCAGGTGCCGGCGTCGTCGTAGCCGGGGTAGAGGTAGTCGCTGCAGTGCCGGCGGTGTTGGTGTCGGTGACCGACTGGAGGTTGCCCATGCGGTCGTAGGTGTAGGCGGTCTGGTAAGGGGCGGTGCCCTGGTCGTTGGTGGTGGTCTGTGCGGTGTTCGCGCAGATGCCCGCGGTGGTGTGGGTGAAGGCGCTGGTCAGGCGGCTCTGGTCGCCGTAGCGGAAGCACTGTGATTGGGCGGTCTGGCCGGTGGCCTCCTCTCGCAGTTCGGTGATCCGGCCGGCCAGGTCGTAGGTGTAGGTGTCCTTCTGCTTCTCGGTGATGAGTTCGTTGATGTTGGTGGTCGTCGCGATGCTCTTGAGCCAGCGGGTGCCGTTGCTGTCGTCGTAGCTGTAGGAGCGCTGGGCGTTGATGCCGTTGCCGTCGAAGTCCGCGCCGTAGGTGCGCCCGGTGAGGCGGTCGTAGGAGTCGTAGGCGGTGTCGTCGATGTAGACGGCCGTACCGAGGGTGCTGGTCAGGCGGTCCGTTCGGCCGTAGGTGTCGTAGGTGGTGGTCACCGTCTCCGCAGCAAGGCCGCCCGCGGCCGGGTAGGTCACCTTGGTGACGTGGTCGGCGGCGTCGTAGGCGAACGCGGTCGTGTAGGTCCCCGCCAGGCCGCTGACGGTGGCGGGGACGGTGACGGTTCTGCTCAGTGCGCGGCCGCGGGTGTCGAAGGAGCCGGTGCTGGTGGTGTAGGTGTTGCCGGATGTGTCGCGGCTGGTGGTGGAGGTGATCTGGCCCTTGCCGTTGGTGACGCTCAGGCCGTCCCAGGTCCAGGCGGCGAGTTCGTCCGCACCGCTGGCGACGGATGTCTTGCGGCCGAGGTTGTCGTATCCGTAGTTCAGGACGGTCTTGCCGCCGTTGCTGGTGGTTTTGCTGATCTGTCCGTTGGCGTCGTACTCCGTGGTCGAGGTGCCCGCGTCCGGATCGTCGACGGTGAGACGCTGCCCGGCCCAGCCGTAGGTGTGGAGGGTGTTGTTTCCGCGGGTGTCGGTGATCTGCTTCAGCTCGCCCTTGTCGGTGTAGCCGTAGGACGTGGTGTAGGTGGCGCTGCCGCTGTGTTCGACGACTTTGGAGACCTGGCCGAAGATGTCGGTGTAGGTGTCGACAGGGGTGCCCACAGCGGGCTGGACGATGGTGTGGTCGCCGTTGTAGGTGGTGGTGACCTTGCCTTCGGCCTGGGTGGCCCCGTTTACCTGAATGCGGGAGATCACGGTGCGGCCCGCCCAGTCCAGGACCAGGTCGGTGTAGGAGGGCAGGTCGGCGACCTCGGGACTGGAGGGGCCTCCGGAGCCGGCGGTTCCCTGGTTGCGGAAGACCGCTGAGGTGCCGGTGACCTGGCCTGCCGAGTCGTAACGGGTGACCGCCACCTGCCGGTACGGGACCACCTGCCCAGTCGGCCAGAGAGTGGCGTCCGGCAGCGGGGTCTGCGTCTCCCGTGCTCTGCCGAGGGCATCCGTGTAGGAATGGGAGGTCAGGTAGGTGCTGCCGGACTGCAGCACACGGGAGGTCGTGTGCGGGTAGCCGTCGACCGCGTCCGGGACCCCGGAGCCGTTGGTCGACGTGGGCACGGTGTAGCTGTACGTCATCGACGGCGAGCTGCCGGTCTCGGTCGGCTTCCACACCTCCACGACACGGCCGGCGGAGTCCAGGGTGACCGTGGTGGAGTGGCCGTTGGCGTCCTTGACCGTGGTCGGGATGCCCCAGAAGCGGGAGGTCCACACGGTGGAGGTCAAACCGGTGCGAGCAGAGGCGGCGCCGTCCGGATCGGGCGTGGTGGTGGTGACGCCGTTCAGGGGCCAGGTGTTGGCCGGGCTGTAGGTGGTGGTGGTGCGGTTGTGCAGGCCGTCCTCGGTCCACACCACACGGCCGGCCTTGTCGTAGCCGGACCACGTCGAGCGATAGCTGCCGGACTTGGTGTAGACGCGGGCCTCGGTGGGGTTGCCGTCGACCGGCTTGTTCGCGGCCACGGTCGTGGCGCCGTCGTACAAGGTGGTGGCGTAGCCGTCCTGGTTGCTGTCGGCGATGCTGGAGCAGCCCACCGCATAGTGCTTGACCTGGTCGGGCAGGACGGTCCAGCGCTGGGCGCCGGTGGAGTCGTAGGGGTCTGTGTTGTAGGCGCGGCCGTAGGTGGTACAGCGGTTGTCGGAGACATCCGTCTGGCCCCAGTCGTCGGTGCGCATGGGCAGGCCGAAGGTGGTGGAGGCGGCTTCGGAGTCGTCGTACGGGCGGCTTGGACGAGGTCTTCGTCAAGATCAACGGTGAGCAGAAGTACCTGTGGCGGGCCGTCGACCAGGACGGCAACGTCCTGGACATCCTCGTGCAGAACCGGCGGGACACCGCCGCGGCCAGGCGCTTCTTCCGCCGCCTGCTGAAGAAACACGGGTGCGGTGCCCCGGGTGGTCATCACCGACAAGCTCCGCTCCTACGGCGCGGCCCACCGCGAGGTCATGCCCTCGGTGGAGCACCGCTCCCACAAGGGCCTGAACAACCGGGCCGAGAACAGCCACTAGCCAACGCGGCAGCGCGAACGCGATGATGAAAGGCTTCCGCAGTACCGGCGCGGCCCAGCGGTTCTTGTCCGCGTTCAGCGGCATCTCACCCCATTTCCGGCCTCGCCGTCACCTGATGACCGCTCCCGGCTGCCGAACCGAGATGACCATCCGCTTCGCGATCTGGGACCAGATAACCGGCCGACCCGCAGCGGCCTGAGCAACAGGCCCCGAGCCCGACTGGACCATGCCTCGACACACCGTCAGGCCCTACCCACCCAACAACGTGACAACGCCCCAGGGCGCGGTCGACGTCGCCGAGCTCTCGGTGGATCCCGACCCTCGATGCCCGGAGTACGTCTATTTTCAGCCATGCCTCTATAACGTCCCTGCACGGAAAGGTACTTCCGTACAGGAGCATGCACCTGACATCTTGCATCCACCACTCGTTTCGTACGGCCCGGCCGGTGCCCTCAGCACGGCCGGGCCGTTTCCGGAGGACGCATTGATACCCCACATATCCAGCCGCCCTAGACGCACACTGGTGCTGGCGGCCACGATCGGTGCCGCCCTCGCGTTCGGCGCCCCGGGAGCCCTCGCGGGCACGCTCCCCGTCGTCCCCGCCACCGCGCCGGCCGCCAAGGCCCACGCTCCTGCCGCCATGCTGGCATCCCAGAGTGCGATCTGGGTGGCCGGGACGCGTGCCTACCTCGTGATCACCGCCCCCGGTGACAGTTCGGCGGTCCGCTCGGCGATCACGGCCAACGGCGGCACTGTCTTCTCGGACTTCGACGCCATCGGCGTGATCGTCGCCCACTCGGCGTCCAGCGGATTTGCCGCCACCATGCGCGGCGTCGCCGGCGTGCAGCAGGTCGGCGCCACGCGCACCTCGGACGTCCCGGCCGACGCCTACAACCCGGCACTCCCGCCCAATCCGGCCCAGGCCTCGGCCCCCGCCGGAGAACCGGTCCGGGCCGACATGAGCCAGATCAAGGCCGACCAGGCATGGGCCGTGAACCCGGGCTCCGCCTCCGTCACGGTAGGCATCCTGGACACTGGCGTGGACGACCAGCACCAGGACTTGGCGCCCAACTTCGATGCGGCCGACTCGGTCTCCTGCGCCTACGGCAAGCCCGACACCCGTGCCGGCGCCTGGCGGGACGTCGACACGCACGGCACCCACGTAGCGGGCACCGTCGCCGCGGCCAAGAACGGCAAGGGCGTCGTCGGCGTGGCCCCCGGGGTGAAGATCGCCGCGGTCCGGGTCGCCGAGCCGGGCAAATCCTTCTTCTTCGCCGAGAACACCATCTGCGGCTTCGTCTGGGCCGGTGACCACGGCTTCAAGATCACCAACAACAGCTATTACACGGACCCGTGGCAGTTCAACTGCCCGGACAACACCGACCAGGCCGCCATCATCGAGGGCGTCAAGCGCGCCCAGGAGTACGCCGAAGGCAAGGGCTCCCTCCAGATCGCCGCCGCGGGCAATGAGAACTACGACCTCGCCCACAAGACGACCGACTCCGCGAGCCCGAACGACTCGACGCCGGTCACCCGCACCATCACCAACGCCTGCCTCGACATCCCGACCGAACTGCCCGGTGTGGTCACGGTCGCGGCCAACGGCACGGGCGTCACCAAAGCCTCGTTCTCCAACTACGGGCAGGGTGTCATCGACGTCGCGGCGCCGGGCAGCAACGTGTACTCCACCGTCCCCGGCGGCGGCTACGGCAGCAAGAGCGGCACCTCGATGGCCACCCCGCACGTGGCAGGCGTGGCGGCGCTCATCGCCAGCGCCAACCCGGGCATCACCCCGGCGCAGCTCCGCGCCAGGCTGGCCACCCAGGCCAATGACATCGCCTGCCCCTCGGACAGCCGCTGCACGGGCACTACGGCCAACAACGGGTTCTTCGGCGAGGGACAGGTCGACGCCCTCAAGGCCGTCGGCGCCACCCCGCCGCCCGGCAAGTACTTCGAGAACCTCGCGGACTTCGCCATCAACGACAACGCGACCGTGGAGAGCCCGATCGCCGTAACCGGTGCGACTGGCAACGCCTCGGCCACCCTCAAGGTGGGCGTGGACATCAAGCACACCTACATCGGTGACCTGAAAGTCGACCTGGTGGCGCCGGACGGCACCGTCTACACGCTGCACAACCACGCCGGCGGCAGCGCCGACAACATCGCCCAGACCTACACCGTGAACGCCTCATCAGAGGTTGCGAACGGTACCTGGAAGCTGCGCGTCAACGACAACGCCACCTCCGACACAGGCAAGATCGATGCCTGGAACCTGACCTTCTAGCGCAGGGCCGGGCAACGCCCGCGTACAGCACGCACAGCGCCGCGACAGCTCCTCGCCCAGCGGACGCGGACAAGGCGGGCTGCGGTTTCTTCGGCCAGGGCTGCGAACTGCTGTGCGGGCAGGAGGCATATGGGCCCCGGCGGCGGTGTACACCTCGGTTGGGGCCACCATGCCGGAGGCGTCAGGGAAGGCCGCGGACGGCCTGAAGCCGGTGCCCAGCTCACCGTGCGCCTCCCTGACGAGATGCAGGGCTGTGTCCGCGCTGCCCGTACGGGCAGCGCGGACACAGCCCCGAGGAGTGCCGGCCGGCTCGAGCGGCGGGCCACCGTCCCGGCCAGGACCGCGGGGGCGGCCTCGCCGCGGGAGGCCTACGCCTTGCGCACCAACTCCTGTTGGGCGCCCACGAGTGACCCTGCACGCGGCATCTTCCTTACCCATGGTTCGGGAGGACTGCAGTGCCGCTAAAAGCACGGCGCAAAAGCGCCGCCCAGGACGCTCGCCAGCCCCCGGTGCGCGACCACCCTCACGGTGGTGCGGCTACCGGCGCGCACCGGGTGCGGCTTCGCGAGGACCGTCGTCGGGCCCACTTCCCCGGCCCGGCGACGTACCGGTCCAACGCTGCCGGCGTGAGTTGCCACGGCACGACCTCGTAGTGCTCGCACTCGCACAACTCGATCACCGGCTTGACCATCTGGTCGATCGACGAGGGCATCAGCGCGGCCGCGTCCCGCGCCCACTGGTACTCCGCGAGCGTGTCGAAGAAGTACGACCGCTCATCCGTCTGGCCCGAACGGCTCCGGTAGGTGTGGAGAGAGAAGACTTCCGCCAGACCGACCGCGTCACGTCCAGGGGCCAGGGAACGGTTTCAGATTCCCCCATGAATCCGCAGATTACGAAGGCCACTCGCGGAATCTGCGAGTGATTGCAGGAATCTCACACCTTTGAGGGATGCCTCGAACACGGGTCTCCCACCTGCTGACTTCGCCCGATCACCCTCCTGGTGTCCGCCCAGGAACCCGTGCGTACTCCAGTTACGTACGTCGCGGGGTGCCGGTCGGCGAGCTCCCGGGCCCGGCGGGGCCTGGAGAGCGGGACTGCGCCGCCTCGAAGCTGATCCGCGCGTTGCCGTCGGCGTCGGAGAGGTACACCACCGCCTCGCCGTCCAAGATCACGCCGGGCGGAAGGCTGATGGCGGCCACGGCCAGGTCCATCCAGAGAAGCATGGCGGTGATTGTCTTCGGGGACCCCTCCACCTGGGGCATCGAGCAGGCCGTGACGGTCACCTACACCCGCCTCCACGGCAAGGCGGTCGCGCGGGCATGGGACCGGCTGCACCCAAGGCTCACCCGGCGGGCGGCCTGGATCGAGTACCACGGACCCCTTCCCCTCATCGAGGGCACCGTCATCCGCCTGGCCGTGGAGAAGCTGCCGTCCGGCGGGGTGAACAAGCCGGTCTGGCTGTGGTGGTCGGGCACCGGCGCCAGCGCGGCGGACGTCGACCGCTGCTGGCAGTCCTTCCTTAAGACATCGTCTCATTTGGTGAGTCTGCGGTAGCAGATGAGGCTGCAGGCGATGGCGGTGAAGGCCAGGAAGTGCTCGGCCTTGCGTTCGTAGCGGCGGTGCAAACGGCGGCAGCCTGCCAGCCAGGACATCGTGCGCTCGATCGTCCAGCGGTGCCGGCCCAGCCGGGTGGAGGACTCGATGCCCTTGCGTGCGATGCGGTGCCGGATGCCGCGCTTGCGTAGCCATCGGCGCAGGTGGTCGTAGTCGTAGCCCTTGTCCGCGTGCAGCTTGGCGGGCCGTCGTCTGCGTGGGCCGCGGCGCGATCGGATCGGCGGGATGCCGCGCACGAGCGGCTCGAGCGCCTGGCTGTCGTGCAGGTTCGCGCCGGAGATCCCGATCGAGAGGGGTAAACCGGTCCGCTCGGTGATCAAGTGGACCTTCGAGCCCTTCTTGCCCCGGTCGACAGGATTCGGACCTGTCAGGTCCCCCCTTTCAGGGCCCGCATGTTCACGGAGTCGATGGCGCAGCGCGACCAGTCCAGGTCTCCGCGCGAGCCCAGCTCGTCGAGGATGAGGCGGTGCAGCTTCGCCCAGACACGGGCGGCGGTCCACTCGGTGAAGCGCCGGTGTGCGGTCGGCCCCGAGGGGCCGAAGACGGGCGGCAGCTGTCGCCAGGTGCAGCCTGTCGTGGCCACGAAGATGATCGCGGCCAGCACCTCGCGATCCCCGTACCGGCGCCGACCGCCGCCCTGCGGCCGCGTTGGGGCAGGTGGGACCACCCGCTCGAACAGCTCCCACAAATCGTCCGGCACCAAGCGTTCGACCATCACCACACGGTGCAGACTACCCAGTACTCCAAATGAGACGACGTCTAAGGGGTGCTTGCAGAAAGCCGGGTGCTTGCGGGCGAGTCTCATGCAGTGGGCGAGTTGGAGGAAGGCGTCGTACATGTCGTCTCGGGCTTCCCAGCGGGTTCGCAAGGCGGCGGGGACCGTGGAGCCAGGCGATGGCGGACTCGGCGACCCAGCGGACTTTGCTCAGGCCCGAGCCGTGTGGCTGGCCGCGTCGGGCGATCTTCGGTGTGATGCCGCGCTCGCGCAGTCGGCGGCGGTAGATGTCGTAGCCGCGGTCGGCGTATGACGTGCGGGGTTTGCGCCTGGGCCGGCCCCGCTTGCCCTGCACCGGCCCGAGGCTGTCGACCAGCGGCAGCAGCTGGGT
Organism: Streptomyces sp. NPDC012510; assembly: GCF_042955065.1. Classification (NCBI taxonomy): domain Bacteria; kingdom Bacillati; phylum Actinomycetota; class Actinomycetes; order Kitasatosporales; family Streptomycetaceae; genus Streptomyces; species Streptomyces sp. NPDC012510. Next base: position 9,236 of record NZ_JBIBEN010000041.1, on the reverse strand, counting down.
GACATCGTGGCGGTGACCGCCGGTCAGCGACACCCGCAGCGGAGTGCCGCGGGCGTCGGTCAGCACGTGATGCTTCGAGCCCGGCCGGGCGCGGTCAACCTCGGGCCGACTTTTGGGCTGCTTCGCCCCCGCTTGGCCTACACATGAGAGGCGTCGATGGTGGCGCGCGAGAAGTCGAGACGGTCCGCCGCCCGCAAGCCGTCCAGCAGCACCCGCTGGAGCTCCTTCCACACACCGGCCTCCTGCCACTCGGCCAGCCGCCGCCAGCAGGTAGGACCGGAACCGAACCCCAACTCCTTCGGCAGGAACTCCCATTGGACACCTGTGTAAAGGACGAACAGAACGCCTTGGAGCGTCTTGCGGTCATCGATCCGCTTGCGCCCCGGGTACCGGAACCGCCGTTCATGCTTCGGCAACAGCGGCTCGATCACCGCCCACAACTCGTCCCTGACCTCCCACGGCTTCCGCCGCGCCATGGTCACACCCCACAAAAGACGGGATCACGTACATCTCCACCGTGCCACAACACGATCTTTCTGCAAGGACCCTTAGTGCCGCATCAAAACGTTCTTCGCCCTGTTCACCACCTCGCACAGGCGCTCGTTCTGAGCGTGCTTGTTCCGCCAAATGCGGTGGGTTGTGTGTGTGGGCTGGCGCTGGGGCGGTGCCGGGTGTCCCCGTCAGCGGGCCGGCAGCTGGGGACGTTACCGGCTACTTCGAGGGGGCACGCGGTCCCGCCGGGTGCCCCTACATTCCGCCGGGCTGCCGCACCGCGCACCCGGTCTTCCGGGGCCCGCCTCCGTCCCGGTGCCTGCACCCTCGCCCGGCAGCAGCACGGGCAGCGTGGTGAGCAGGGCCAGGACGTTGAGCAGCGGGTCCGGCAGCAGCGCCGGAAGCTGTCCGGCCAGCGGCACGTAGGCGCACAGCAGCGCTGCCGTCAGCCGGGCCGCGCGCAGCGCCCAGAGCGCTGCGCGACCGGAATTCCACGCTCCTTTCCTTCGCGTACCGCCGCGCGTCTCACGCCACCCGTTCATCTTCCTTCCCTTCATTCCAGTCCTTCCTCCGAGAACCTTGCACGTCGTTCTCGCGGGCTTTTCATCAGGAGAACAAACGAACGCAAACAGTCGGCAGGGCTCATGAGGGGGCTCATGAATCGCCATCCACGCTCACTCCAACTGCCTCCGGCTATGCTGGCGTTGAGCGTTGGTCGGCTCTTGGAGGAGGTGGCGCGCGTGACTGATGTGGCAACGGGGAAGAAATCCCGACCGCAACAAAACGTCCGACTGGAAAGCCTGATCGAAGAATCAGGCATGAGTCACAAAAGACTCGCCCACCGCCTCAATCACATCTGCCAGACTCATGGAATCACCAGCGAATACACGCACACGTCGGTAGCCAACTGGTGCCGGCGCGGGGTACGGCCGCGCTGGCCTGTGCCCCGTCATCTGTGCGAGGTCCTGTCCGAGGGACTGGGCCGACCGGTGAGGCTGGAGGAGGTCGGCATGGAGCGGCCCGGCCATCTGGACAAAGACTTCGGTCTGGGCTTCCCAAGGGGCCAGCGCGACGCGATCACCGAAGCCTCGTTGTATTGGAGCACCTTGAACCGGCGGACCTTCCTCGCCAGCTCGCCCTTCGTCATCTCGGCCTTCTCGGAGCCCTTGACCCGCTGGCTGGTCAACCCGACCGAGCCCCTCGCACCGCCTTCCGGCCGCGTCGCCGTGGGACCGCTGCACATCCAGGAACTGCGGGCCGCGGCCGACTCCGCGCGGCTGTGGGATTCCCGCTTTGGCGGGGCGACCTGGAAGTCCCCCTCCCTCACGGCGTATCTCTACGAGCGGGTCACCCCGCTGCTCGGCGGGCGCTACACCGAGCGCGACGGCCGCGACCTGTTCTCGGTAACCGCCGAGATGGCCCGGCTCGCCGGCTGGACGGCCTTTGACGCGGGCCAGCACCAGATCGCGCAGCGCCACTTTATCCAGGCGCTGCGGCTCGCGAAGGCGGGCAGCGAGGTGCACCTCGGTTCGTACGTGTTGAGCACCATGGCGATGCAGGCGCTGATGCGCGGCTTCACATCGCAGGCCATCGACATGGCCCAGGGCGCCTACGAACGCGTCCCCGCCGCCGATCCCCGGGTGCTGGGGTTCGCCAAGCTGATCGAGGCCCGCGCGCATGCCCGGCAGCGGGACGCGCGGGCGGCGGCCACCTGTCTGACCCTGGCCGAGCGCCTCCAGGAGCGCGGCGCGGCAGAGGGCAGCGGGGAACGCACCTGGATCGAGTTTTTCTCCCGCCAGCGGATCGTCACCGACGCCACGGAAATCTTCCGCGACCTGGGGCAGCCCAGGTCCACGTTCGCCTGGCACGCCCTGGGCGCGATGCCGGGTGACGCCTATGCCCGCTCGCGCGGCATCCGGCTCTCCGTCCTGGCGACCGCGCATGCCCAGGCCGGGGAACTGGACCAGTCGCTGCGGCTGGGCGACGAGTCCCTGCGGCTGTTCGCCCGGCTCCAGAGCGTGCGGGGCCTGGACTATCTGAAGATCTATACCGACTCGCTGGCCCCCTGGCGCCGCGAACCGTCGGTGGCGGACTACCTGCGCGACGTACGGGGACTGGCGGGCCAACTGGCGACGGCGGCCTGACTATCACCACACACCTCACCTGCGAGCGGAGGCCGACCGTGCACTGTCCGGACCGCCGATACGTGCTCTCCGCAGCGGGAGATGGTGCCCTGGAGGCAGCCCTGCCCCCGACCGCTCCGTTGTCCGGCGCGGTGCCGTGGGGCCGCCGCGAGGTCGGCCGGGAGGAGATGACGGCCCTGCACCGGGCCGTCGCCGCCGTCCGCCACGCCGACTCGCGCCATGGCGGCGGCAGCGCCCAAGCCCAGGCGGCGGCCCACCTGCTGGAGCAGTGGGTACGCCCACTGCTGGGCCGTCCGCTCACCGACGACCGGCAGCACGAACTGTGCATGGTGGGCGCGGAGTTGGCCCGCCTCGCCGGATGGGCGGCGCTGGACACCGAATCGGCACTTGGCCGCGCGCCACCACTTCGACCGGGCCCTGTACTGGGCTCGCACGGCGAACGACCCCGACCTGACCGCGTACGTTCTGACTACCGCCGCCCTGCACTCCACGCTCTACGGCCGTCCCAGCGACGCCCTCGCTCTGACTGATGCGGCACTCGGCGCGGCCAGGCACGCGCACGTCCGAGTCGTGAGGTTCACCAAGCTGGTGGAGGCCCGTGCGCACGCGCGGGCGGGCGATGCCAGTGCCGTCACCGCCGCACTTATCGCCGCCGAACGCCTGCTCGACAAGCCCTGCCTCCATGGCGCTCCCGAGTAGATCGACTTCTTCACCCACCCCCGCCTGGCCGCGGATGCCGCCGAGATCCACCGCGACCTCGGTGACGTCCGCGCCTGCCTCGCCTGGCACGAACAGGCATCCGCGATGCCTCCCAACGCCTTCACCCGTTCGGTGGGCATGCGTCTTATCGTCGTTGCCACCGCCCACCTCAAGGCCCGCGACCTGGAACAGACCCTCGCTCTCGGCCACCGGGCCTTGGACATCCTCCGGTACGTCGACTCCCGCCGCGCCCGCGACTACGTACGGCGCCTGGCCACCAGCCTCACCCCACACCGCACCCTGCGCGCGGTGGACGCCTTCCTGGCCCGTCTCCGACAGGAGTTTGCACCGGCGGGACTCCCCGCGCTGCTCCCGTAACCTCCCCCATATGAGTCGCCCTCCGAGCCTCGTCCTCCCCCCGCGCACCCGCGCGCGCCGCCTTCAGACCGACCGCGGTGTGTTCGCCGCACTGGACGGTGCCCCGCCGAACGACGTGCCGCGGGCCGGAACCGTGCTGATGGTGCCCGGTTTCCTCGGCAGCAAGGAGGACTTCCTTCCGCTGCTGGCTCCGCTCAGCGCGGCCGGGTACAGAACCGTCGCCGTCGACGGCCGCGGCCAGCACGAGAGCGAGGGCCCGGCGGACGAGTCCGCGTACGACCAGGACGAACTGGCTGCCGACGTTCTCGCGTGGACGGCGGCGCTGGAGGACCCGTCCGTGCATCTGCTGGGCCACTCCATGGGAGGGCTCGTCGCCCGAGCTGCGGTCCTCTCCTGCGCGCCCCCCTACCCCTGGGCCTCGCTCACGCTGATGAGTTCGGGCCCGGCCGCGGTGCAGCCAGCCCAGCGGAAGAGAGTGCAGTTGCTTATCGACTGGCTGCCGGTCCTCAGCAAGGAGGCCCTGTGGCAGGAGATCCGCAAGCAGGCGGCTCGAGACGCTGAACTCCCGCCCGACATCGCGCACTTTCTGCACCGCCGCTGGCTGAACACAGTCCCCGAGCAACTCACGGCGACCGGTCGCCGACTGGTTGCCGAACCGGACCGTGTGGCGGATCTGGCCGCCGTTCCCCTTCCGAAACTGGTGCTCTCCGGCACGGACGACTACGCCTGGCCCGTCGACTGGCAGACCGATATGGCCACCCGCCTTGCCGCCAGCCGCGCGGTCATCCAGGGCGCCGACCACTCCCCTCAGGTGGAACGCCCTGAGCAGACGGCCGACGCACTGATCGCCTTCTGGACGTCGGTCACCGCGGGACGCCTGACAGCGGAGAGCTTGTCCGGCCGGGTGGGCGGGGGCATCGGTCCTACGGACAGAGCTTCTCTGGCCTCCACGCGAGCCTAGATTTCGGTCGCGATCCGGTTGTATGCCTCGTTGTTCGGCGGGTCTCCGTGACCGGGCACGTCGACCGCCACCCCCGCGCCATCGCACTTGGTCACGAAACAGCGCGCACGGGCCGGGATGCCAGCCCGCTTCCTCGGATCCAGGGCCGTTTCCGGGCCGGGGGGAGACACCGGTGAGCTGGGCGCGGAGGCAGTTGACGTTGCGGGTGCGGTCGGCGACCAGGTCGGCCGGTGAGAATTTAGGCGGGTCGCCTCGGCAGCGGCGGCGGGCGTGCCGACCTTCCGGGCTGCACGCTCTGCCCACGCCTGCTGCAAGCACCCGGGCTACGGCATCACCGCCGCCCTCCTCGTCACGGAACTTGCCTCACAGTGCAAAGGGGAGGGAGGGCCGCCTCCTCGACCTCCTCGACGACCTCGCCGTTGAGCACGGCCTGCACGCCACCGACCCGCTCTCGGTTTGCGGCCAGGACCTCTCGCTCATCGCCAGCGCAGCGGCGACGGGCCAAGCCTCGTAGGCCGGAACGCCAGTGACTTGCGGTTGTCCCACACGTCGTCTAGGTACTCGACGAACGTTGCTTGAGTGTCGCGGAGGAGGCGGCCGCGGCTGATGACCTCTAGCGCCTCGCCAGCGACGATGGCCGACTTCCGGAAGCGCCGGAGCGCCTGCTCACACACGTCCAGGTGTTCGCGCTTGGGCTCGTTCAGCGGCCGTGTGACGGTCTCCTCGGCGTCGTACGGTGGGGAGTTGCACGACCGACCCCTGCGTCGGCACGTCCGCATGGGTGAGGCCGCGATGACGCCGAACGGCGTCACGGCCACCGCACTGAGCCCCCGACGACGTGGTGCACCGGGAGAAGAGGCGTCTCGCGCTCGGCGTCCTGGACACACTCGCCAGTGGCAGTTGAGCAGTTCCCTTACCGTAAGCGCTTCCCTTTACGACCAGGCGACCGATCCGTCTGTCTGTTTGGAAGGCGAAGAACCCGAAAAGTCCCATAGTCCATGCCTACTTGTGGTCTTGGTGACTTCCTGTCACCTTATCGTCACCAAGGCGGCGGCAGGCGGGGGTGTGCGGGACTACACCCGCGTCTAGGTGGTGACCGGGGTGACAACTGACGGGAGATCTGTTGACGGACGACGGTCAGAACACGTTGGAACTGGGTGAGGCCATCGAGGCGGTGCGACGGGGTCTCGAGTGGGCCGCTGCGCAAGGGGACGGTCACGCGCTCCGTTTCACCGCGGAGAGCGTGCAGCTCGAGTTTGCACTGGAACTGCGCCGGAGCGGTTCTGCGGGCGGCGGGGTGAAGGCTTGGGTCGTGACGGCGGACGGACGAAGTGAACGGGGGTCAACCAGCAGTCAGCGGATCACGGTGTGCCTCAGGGCGAACGACGTCCCGATCTCGTCGCGCGGCACGGCAGGGCCCTTTGGCCCCGATCCCGCGGCAGGAGACCACCACCGGGGGATTTGAGGTGCAAGGAGGACGGAAGGAAGGGCACCTGCACCGTGTGGTTGCGGTGAGCCCGTGTCTGCCAGAGGGCGCGGGAATTCATGCCTCAGGGCTCCGTATCAGCAGCACCCTGATCCTGACGGTAGCTCATGTACTGACCGTGGGGCGGCAAACAGCTCGTCGGGCTCGGGTCTTCCTCGCAGACCATGCGGGGCAGGACTATGAGGCGGAGGTCGTCTGGAACTCACGCCGTCCTGCGGATGCAGGCCAGGACCGAGGTCTCGACGCAGCGGTGCTCCGTCTGCTGAACCCTGATGCCGAGGGCCTCTCCTCGCTGCCTCCTGTGCGTTGGGGCGAGTACACCCTGCCCGGGCGCCACCGGGTGACCGGCGTGGGCTTTCCTGGCTTCGAAGTGCGCCGTGGTACCACCGCGCCACGGACCGTCACGGGCGTGATCGACGTCGTACGGGAGCCGTGGCAGCGCGTTTTCATGCTGGAGCGAGACGACGGAGACACGCACCTGACCACTGGCCTCTGGCGAGCGGACGGCCTGTCGGGCACCGTTCTGTACAGCGAGGACCGCTCCCTGGTGATCGGGGTGGTCTTCCAGCACGACCGTCAGGACAGCCGCCTAGCTGTCATGCCTGCCCCCCGTCTGCTGGAGAATCGAAGGCTGCGCGCGTGGATAGCCAGTGACGGCGGCGACCCACATGTGGCCCCTGTCAAGCTCGATGGTCTCCTGGTCCAACCCCCGGCTCCGGCCCGTACCCCGGCCGCCCTCCTTGATCCAGCACGTCGGCTCCTCCCGCTGTCGGAGCCGGCGGTGGGCGGGGCAAAAAACCTCGCTGAGCACCTGCTGCTACAGGAGGGCCGCGTCGCGCTGTTGCACGGCGCCGCCCATTCCGGCAAGACACGCATGGCTCACGAACTCATCGACATGGTGCGGAGCAAGGGCTGGAACGCGGGATTTCTGGCGCGCACTCCCCGCCCAGGCCACGACTGGCACGATGTACTGCCGCGTCTGGACCGGGCCACCCTCCTGGTGGTCGACGAGCTGGAAACGCGGCCGGCGCAATGGAATGCCCTGCGCAAGTGGGTCACCGGCGACCGGTCGGGGCACGTGAGCCTCCTGGGTATCGCACGCAGTCCCCGCCATGAGGACGGGACCACAGCGCAGGTCCAGGCATCCGACGCCACGGCGACCCCCTCCCAGCTGACGCACCTTCTCCAGGAGCCGCTCCGCCAGATGACCGACGGCCCGGCACGGATGCGGCTCGCCGACACGGAGGGCATCGACGCCACGTTCTCCGGCCAATGGAACCGACCGCTGAAGATCGCCATCGCTCAAACTTGGGCGTTGTCCGCGCTGCTCCGGCGGAGCAGCGCCTGGTCCGATCCGGGCGAGCCCTACCGCGTGCTGCTGGCACACGAGCACCGCTACGCCGCGCGAGCGCTGCGTGCTGGCCTGCCCTGGCTTGACAATGACTTGTGCCAAGCCCTGCTGACCGCATGTGCCTACTTCGATGCATCCGCGCCGGACGAGACAGTCGACGACGTCCGCATCACGCTGGAACACCACTTGGCCGCCGTCCGGGGATTCGACCTGTCGAACCCCACCTTCCTCGACGCGATGTTCCTCCACTCGATCGCCGAAGCCTTGGCGGAGCTGTATCCACCGACCGACGGAGCGCACCGCAGCCGTATGCCGGAAGCAGTACGGCAGGCACAGGACGACCATGCCAGCGCCTACCGGCCGAACCTCGGAGCCCTACTCCTGCGTGCGGCACCGGCGCACAGAAGGCCCCAGTACGAGGCTCTGCGATCAAGCGCGGATCGGGTCCCGCCCGCCTACGGTGCCCGGGCCAGGCCGCGGGGAGGACCGGACGGCCTCCAGCCCCCTTCACCCGAATCCCCGTATACCACGTCCCGAGCGGATCCGGCCTCGCCCGCCTCCGGCCCCCGCGCCAGGCGGAGACGGTCGGCCGGTCGGCAGCCCTCTCCACCCGACTCCCTCGGCAACATCTCCCTCCCCGGACTTCGGGGCGACACCGACGTTCCGCAGCCGAAGCCCCGCTCCAATGGTGGTCGTGGTGAGCCACGACCACCAGGGTCGGAGCGATGAAGCCGCACGACATCGTCGACGACGATCACGCCTCAACGCAGGAGCCGAGGATCCTCTACTCGTCCGATCTTTCGGGCTTCTGCGAGCCGCATTCCGGCACGACCGTTGGACTACCAGGTCGAGGGGGCTATTCGCTGTGCGACTCGGGCACCGCACCCGAGGTGACACCATGTCTACTCGCAGCGGAGTACGCGACATTGGGCAGCCTTCTCATGGAGCCCGCGGTTCGTAATCCAGCCCGCGTTCTGCCGAAGGTGTGAGCTTGTCGGCTACTGGACGGACGCCGTGGGATTCTCGCCGTGCTGTGCTTGTTCGATGCGCTTGACGACCATCCTCGTAAGCGAGATCAGCGCGCCCGGCTCGACGGAAGCCCCCGTCGCCCACGTGTACTGGATCTTGGCGACAACGGCCCCCTTCCGCACGTTGATGCCTCGACCAGCCGGCGCTGTGCTGCCGTCGGGCTTTTCGATCTCGAACACGTCGATCTCGTCTCCTGGAGAGTTCTTGCCGACCTCGTCTACGGTCCCTTCTCCCTTGAATGCGGCTGCTGCCGTCTTCACATCGGGGAAGGAGATCATCTGTACAGCGAGCTCTCGATCTTCCATGTCTGTGAATGCGGACAGTCCGATGGAAACGGCCTTGGCGCACCAGTCGCTTGGCCACTGTTCGGACAGGCAGATCTCGGTATCGGAGGCCTCCCACGCCTTGCGCATGCGTGGCTGCGCCACGTCCGGATAGACGCTGAACTGTCCCTCCCCTCGTAGCGTGAAGACCGTGGCTGCAGGGGAAGTTGGGAGTCATGGCGGAGAAGCGACGGAAGTTCGATCCGGAGTTCCGTGAGGGGGCCGTACGGATCGTCACGGAGACCGGCAAGACGATCGCCGAGGTCGCCGAGGACCTGGGGATCAACGAGACCACCCTGGCGAGCTGGGTCTCCCGCGCCCGCCGGGCAGGGACCGCACCGGTCGGCGGGAGCGACGAGCTGGAGCGGTTGCG
>NZ_JBIBEN010000040.1:0-35905 GCF_042955065.1 Streptomyces sp. NPDC012510 | reverse complement strand
GCCCCGCTACGCGGGAACGGGCATTCACCCCGGCCCTGAAGGACCGGGCACCCTGCCCGGCAAGATCGGTGGTGATGCCCGACGGCTGGAGGAGGGGCGGGGGTTCCGGGCCGGGGTCCGGAGTGGGGGTGAGGCCGGCGGTGGTGGGGTCGAAGTCGGGGGGCCAACGGGTCTGGTCGCTGGTGAGGGCTCCGGCGAGACGGGCCTCGGTGAGGTCGGCGGTGGTCAGGTCGGTGCCGCGCAGGTCGGCCAGGCGGAGGTCGGCCCGGTGGAAGACGGCGCCGGAGGCGTCGGCCTTGCGGAGGTTCGCCTCGCGCAGGTCTGCCCCGGTGAAGTCGGTCTCCCGCAGGTCGGTCTCGACCAGTCGTGCGCCCCGCAGGTCGGCCAGCGCGAAACGGGCGCGGCGAAGGACCGCGGTCTTGCAGTCGGCGTGCCGCAGGTTGGCGGAGACGAGGGAGGCCTGGGTCAGGTTGGCGTGGTAAAGGCCCGCCGCCTCCAGGCTGGCCCGGTCGAGGTTGACCGCGGTCAGCCACAGCCCGTCGCAGTCGGCCCGCCGCAGGTCGGTGACGCTCAGGTTGAGCCAGGACTGTTCCCGGGGGTGGATCAGCAGGACGCCGAGTCCGGTCAACGCGACCTGGGCGTCCGCGACACGGACCTCCAGGGGGTCGACGTCGTTGATGTGCGCGTCCGGCCCTGGAACCCTCGGCGGCCCCGCTGCCCCCGGCGTCGCGTCCGGTTCGGTGGGCGGCGGCCAGGGCAGGTGCGTCCGCAGATAGGCCGCCAGGATGGAGAGGATCGCCTCGCGGTCCCTCTCCGAGTGCTCCGCTATCCGCCACAGCGCGTGGAGCCCGCCGATGCGTACGTCCAGTTTGTCGCTGCCGAGTTGGTCGACCGCACGGCTGAACCGGTCGGTGACGTAGCCCTCCTGGGTCGCGCGCAGACCGTCCTGGCTGACCCGGAGCTGACGCCAGGTCGCGTACGCGCCGAAGAGCACGGCCAGGCCGCCGATGGCCTGCAGCAACGTCGTACGGACGTCGCTCACCGCTTTCAGTCTGTCCCGCGCGTCCACGCTCGCCCCGGCGAGATCGTGGTCCACCACCGCTCCCGGCAGAAGGACAAGCATCGCGCCGAGAGCGAGGAGTCCCAGCGATCCGGCGACGGCCACGACCACCGCCCGCCGCCATCCGGGCGGCCGGCCTCGCCCCGGTCCACGTCCATGCTCCGGCCCCCCGATCTCCATGGGCACGGGAGCCTAGGCGCCGGCCGGAAGCCGATCAAGGTGTGGGGTGAGTACCGGGAGGACGGAGGGCGGTCGGCTGCCGGGAACGCTGTTGTATAACCGGGCCATGATCCACCACGTCGTGTCACTCGCAGCCTGGAACGCCGAACCCGACCAGCCGTACGCCCCCTCCTCCCTCGCGGAGGACGGGTTCGTGCACTGTTCTCCTGACGAGGCGACCACCCTCACCGTCGTCAACGCCTTCTACCGGGACGCGCCCCGGCCGCTGCACGCGCTCCTGCTCGACGAGGCGCGGCTCGACGCGAGGGTGGAGTTCGAGGCGGCGGACCCGGCCCCGCCGCCCGGCGTCGCCGACGACGTCCTGTTCCCGCATGTGTTCGGGCCCATCAACCGGGACGCCGTCGAGCGGATCCAGGAGGTCGCGTGGGACGGGGAGGGGCGGGCGGTCGGGCTGCGGGACGTGGATGAGGGGGATGATGAGGATGAGAGGGATGAGGCAGGAAGAGGCGCGTGACGAACGCCGCCGCAGCGACCACCGTTTCGCTCCGTGGACACCGAAGGGTGCGTTTCCGGACGTTCTTCGAATGATCGCCGGGAAGGAGCGCCGCCCGCCCTACGACGACTGCGCCGCCACCCCGCCCGGTCCCGCCTCCGGTTCCGGTTCCGGTTCCGCCCCCAGTCCCTCCGCCAGCACCTCCGCCAGATGCGCCCCCCGACGCCCCGCCACCTGCTCCAGCTGTGTCCGGCAGGAGAAGCCGTCCGCCAGGACGATCGCGTCGTCGGCCGCGGCCCGCACCGCCGGGAGAAGCTGGTCCTCGGCGCAGGTGACGGAGACGTCGTAGTGGCCCTTCTCGAAGCCGAAGTTGCCCGCTAGACCGCAGCAGCCGCCGCTGAGATCGCCGGTGAGGCCTGCGGCGGCGCGAAGGCGGCGGTCGGGGGCGTCGCCCAGGACCGCGTGTTGGTGGCAGTGGGTCTGGCCCACGACCGCGCGGTTCAGGGCGGGCGGGGTCCAGTTCGGGGCGTGGCGTTCGAGCGCTTCGGCGAAGGTGAGGACCGAGGCTGCCAGGCGGTGGGCCCTGGGATCGTCGGGGAGCAGCTCGGGCAGGTCGGTGCGGAGGGTGGCGGCGCAGCTCGGTTCGAGGACGACGACGGGGAGAGGGCTCGGGGCCCCTGGGGCAGGGCCCTCGTCCAGTGACCGCTGTGGGGCAGGGCCCTCGTCCAGTGACCGCTGTGGGGCAGGGCCCTCGTCCAGTGACCGCTGTGGGGCAGGGCCCCGGAACACGTCGGGCATGTCGAGCATGTCGAGCGTGCGGCTCAACACCGCGCGGGCCCGGTCGAGCTGGCCCGTCGAAATGTACGTCAGGCCGCAGCAGACCCGGCCCTGCCGCATCGCGAACGGGGCGCGGGTGAGCCTCGGCCGGGTGAGGGCGGCCTCCTCGCCCCACTCCGCCCTCCGTTCCCGGGCCGGCTCCCGCTTCGTCCACCGCGTCGGTGGCACGATCACCCGCAGGCCTGCCGCCTGCAGCACCCTGAGCGCCGCCTGCCCCACGGACGGCGAGAGGTACTCCGTGAAGGTGTCCGTCCACAACAGCACAGTCGTCGGAGCCCCCTTCGTCCCCCCTTCCCCCTCCGCCCCGGGCGTCCGCTCGTACCACCGCGTGAACGGCACCGTCGCCAGTCGCGGCAGCTCTCGCTCCTCCGCGATGCCGCCCAGCCGTTTCGCGAGCCAGGCCAAGGGGCGGACATCGGAGAGGGAGTTGGCGAGTCCGGCCGTGCGCGTACGGGCGACCAGGCGGAGCCACTGCGGTAGCCGGCCCATCGTGTAGTGGGCGGCGGGGCGACGGCGGCCCTCGTAGTGGTGGTGGAGGAACTCCGCCTTGTACGTGGCCATGTCGACGCCGACCGGGCAGTCGGAGCGGCAGCCCTTGCAGGAGAGGCAGAGGTCGAGGGCATCCCGTACCTCCGGGGAGCGCCAGCCGTCGGTGACGACCTCGCCGGCGAGCATCTCGTGCAGCAGGCGGGCCCGGCCCCGGGTGGAGTGCTCCTCCTCGCCGGTGGCACGGAACGAGGGGCACATGACGGCACCGGACGCCGGACTCACCTCGGTCGTGCGGCACTTCGCGACGCCCACACAGCGTCGTACCGCCGCCGAGAAGTCACCGCCGTCGTCCGGGTACGCGAACTCCACCGGCACCGGCTCGCGCGGCAGGACCGCGAAGCGGAGGTGGGAGTCGAGTGGGGCGGGGCGGACGAGCATGCCGGGATTGAGGAGGTCGTCCGGGTCCCAGACGCCCTTGACCCGCTCGAACAGCCGGACCATCTCGGGGCCGTACATCCTCGGCAGGAGTTCGGCGCGGGCCTGGCCGTCGCCGTGTTCACCGGAGAGGGAGCCGCCGTGGGAGGTGACCAGGTCGGCCAGCTCCTCGGAGAAGCGGCGGAAGCGGGTGATGCCCGGGGCGGTGACGAGGTCGAAGTCGATACGGACGTGGATGCAGCCGTCGCCGAAGTGGCCGTAGGGCGTGCCGCGCAGGTCGTGGGCGCGCAGCAGGCCACGGAAGTCCCGCAGGTAGGCGCCGAGCCGGGCGGGCGGGACCGCGCAGTCCTCCCAGCCGGGCCAGGCCTCGCTGCCGTCGGGCATCCGGGTGGCCGTCCCGCTCGCGTCCTCGCGGATGCGCCACAGGGCGCGTTGGGCGGCGGGATCCGTGACCACCAGCGAGTCCACGAGCGAACCGGCCGCGCCCGCCGCGCGGACGACCGTGTCCGCGTGCGCCCGCGCCTCGGCCGCCGTGTCGCCGCCCGTCTCCACGAACAGCCAGGCCCTGCCGCGCGGCAGCCCGGTCGCCCCCGGCGGGACGAGGTCCTCGGCCATGCCCTCCACCGTGAGCGGGCCGAGCGGCAGCAGGCCGGGGGCCGATTCCGCCGCCGCGCTCTCGTCTGCGTACGCCAGAACGGCGAGGGCACGCGCGCGGGGTGCCTCGACGAGCCGTACGACCGCTTCGGTGAGCACGCCGAGCGTGCCCTCGGAGCCGCAGAAGGAGCGGGCCACGTCCGCGCCCTTCTCGGGGAGGAGGGCGTCGAGGGCGTACCCGGAGATGCGACGGGGGAGGTCGGGGAAGCCGGTCCGCAGGCGCGCCAACTCCCCATCCATCAGGGGGCGAAGGCCGTCGGGTGCGCCCGCCCAGCCCCGCCCGAGCCGCAGGGCCTCACCTCTCGCCCCGAGCACCGACAGCTCGCGCACGCTGTCGGCCGTCGTGCCCCAGGCGACCGAGTGCGAGCCGCAGGAGTTGTTGCCGATCATGCCGCCGAGGGTGCAGCGGCTGTGGGTGGAGGGGTCGGGGCCGAAGCGGAGACGGTGCGGGGCGGCGGCCTCCTGGAGACGGTCGAGGACGAGGCCGGGCTGGACGACGGCCGTACGCGCCTCGGGGTCGAGGGCGACGAGCCGGTTCATGTGCCGGGTGAAGTCCAGGACCATGCCCGTGCCGGTGGCCTGGCCGGCGATCGACGTGCCCCCGCCGCGCGCGACGACCGGCACACGGTGTTCGCGGCACACGGACAGGACGGCCGCCACGTCGTCCGCGTCCCGGGGAGCGACCACGCCGAGCGGCACCCGCCGGTAGTTGGACGCGTCCATCGTCGTCAGCGCGCGGGCGGTCACGCCGAAGTCGGCCTCGCCGCGCAGGCCCGCCGTCCGCAGCGAGGCGGCCAGCGCGGCCCGCAGCGCCGCCGCGTCCGCGTCACCTGCGGCCTTTCGCGCGCTCGTGCCCCCATGGCCCTGCGCGTCCCCGGGTTCCGTCATGTTCCCAGGATGCACCCGACCACTGACAGTGACCGTTCGGTGACGGGGCGGGCCGGGGGGAAGGCGGCGCGCCGCTCACGAAGACGGCGCGCCGCTCACCGGGAACGTTGGCCGGATTCCGGGGAGGTCGCCGGAAACCGGCCAACCAACGTCACGAACTCCCATATAGTGACGGCCAATTGAGCACCAGACGTCGCTTCTCGTTCAGGGACCGACCGAGTTACCGCCTCCAGGAACCGACTGAGTTACCGAGTTCAGAACCGACCGAGGACACCAGCCGATGACCGCGCCCAGCCCCCCTCGCTCCCCAGGCGAGCGCCCCGCCCTGCGCTCAGTCCTTCCGCTTCCCCTGGTGACCGCCCTGCTCACCGCGGCGGCGGTCGGTGCCGCGATCGCGTGGGCACCGCAGGCCGTCCGGCTGCCGCTGGCGGGCGGCGCGGGCGCGGCCGGGCTGCTGCTCACGGTCGCCGTCGCGGTCGCCGTCCACGCGCGCGGGTCGGTGGGACTGCTGCGCCACCGGCTGGACGCGGTGTCCCGGGAAGCCGGTCTGCTGCTGCGGGAACGGGTCAGGCTGGCCGAGGAGTACGGGCAGGAACGGGGGCGGCTGACCGAGGAGTTCGTCCAGGAGCGGGCGCGGATCGCCGCCGAGTTCGCGCGGGAACGGGCCCGGCTGGCCACGGAGTCCGAGCGCGAACGCGCACGACTGTCCGACGAACGGGACCGTACGGTCGAGGAGACGGCCCGGGAACAGGCCCGCCTCGTGGAACGCGCCGAGCGGGCAGAGGCCGACCGCACCGCACTGCTCGCCGTCACCGCCGACATGGCCGGACGGTTGCAGGCCCTCGCCACCGGCACCCTCGCCGATCTGCGAGCCATGGAGGAACGTCACGCCGACGAGGACGTCCTCGCCGACCTCCTCCATCTCGACCACCGCACCGCCCAGGCGGGCCGCCTCGCCGACTCGGTCGCCGTCCTCGCGGGCGCGCGCTCGGGCCGCCGCTGGGCGCGGCCGATCCCCATGGAGTCGATCCTGCGCGGCGCGATGGGCCGCATCGGCGCCTACCGCCGGGTGCGGCTGCACTCCTCCAGCGAGGCCGCCGTCGCCGGTCACGCCGCCGAGGGCGTGATGCACGCGCTCGCCGAACTCCTCGACAACGCCGCGAACTTCTCGCCGCCGACCGCCGAGGTCCATGTGTACGTCGAGGAGGTCCCGGCCGGCGCCATCATCTCCGTCGAGGACTCCGGTCTCGTCATGGGCGACGTCCAGCTCCGCCGTGCCGAACGCGCCGTATCGGGCGAGTCCGCCGACCTCGCCGGCCTCTCCGGCACGCGTCTCGGTCTCGCCGTCGTCGGCCGCCTCGCCCGCAAGCACGGGCTGACGATCTCCTTCCGCCCGTCCGCACGCGGCGGCACCGGCGTCCTGGTGCTCATCCCCCAGGACATCCTCGCCGGCACGGTTCCCGCCGGGACGCCCGCCGCCCACGACGGGTCGCGGCCCTACGACGCCGTACGGGCTCCGCACGACCTGGGCGCCGAGCCGACGCCCACGCACGAGTTCCCGGCGGAGGCTCCCGCCGCCCCCGTGGCCGACCCCGTCGCCGACGCCTTGATCGACTCCCTGTCCGGCCTCAGGAGCGGGACGCCGGTCCCCCAGGACGCCCCGACCGGCTCCCCGGCGCCCGGCCCCACCCACGACGCGTCCTCCGGTCGGTCCGTCAACTCGTCGTTCTCGTCGTTCTCGTCGTTCAGCTCGGAATTCGGCTCCGGGTACGCCACCGAACCCGGCCACGAACCCGGCACTCCCACCGCCGCCGGCGACGCTCCCACCGCCTCGGACGGCCTCCCCCGGCGCCGTCGCGGCCAGTCCCTGGCCGACGCGGAGTCCCGCGCCCACGCCCAGGCCGCCGAGGCGTCCGCCCGTCCTCGGCGGGCCTCCCGCCCCGCAGAGGACGCCGGCACCGGGGCCGTCCGCTTCAGCAGCTTCCGCCGGGCGGTCCGGGGCACGGGCGGCCTGGACCAGGCGTTCGTCCAGGGGACGGCCGCGGGGGACGCCACCGGGAGCACCAGGGCAGCCGGGGACATGAATCCGCTCCCGTACGGGGAGCCCGTGGAGGGCCCCGCACCGGTCCCCGTCCAGGAGACTCCACCGGTCCCCGTACGGGAAGCCTCACCGGTCCCCGTCCAGGAAGCCGCCCTGGAGCCCGTACGGGACGCCGCGCCGCCCGCAGAAGCCGTACGGCAGGCCGAGTTGGAGCCGGCCCGGGAGCCTGAATGGGGTGTCATGGGGGGAGCGGCGTGGGATTCGGGCCCCCTGCCGGAACCGGAGCCGACGCCCGAGCCGGGGGCCGTCCGGGAGACCGGATGGGACCCCGAGCCCGCGCCGGGGCACGCGTGGGAGCCGGGAACGGCGAGTGCGCCGGTGTCTGCGGCCTGGGAGGCGGAGGCCGTCCGAGAGCTCGCGTGGACGCCCGAACCGGTGAGCGAGGCGAGGGGGGAGCTCGACCCGGTGCGGGAACTCGCGTGGGAACCGGCACAGGACACGCGCCCCGCCCCGGACGACGGCACCGCCCCCGCCGCCTCCTACCCGGAGCCGGACGGCTGGGCGGCCCCGGAAGCGGACGTCTGGGCGGCCCCGGCGCCGGACGGCTGGGCGGCCCCGGAAGCGGACGGCTGGGCGGCCCCGGCGCCGGACGGCTGGGCGGCCCCGGAGCCGAACCCCGGCCCTGGCCGGGACCCTGCCCCTGCCCCTGCCCCTGACTCGACCGGAGAGCGGGCCCCAGCCCCCTGGGCCCCCGACCCGCGTACGCACCCCCACCCGGAAGGCGACCACACCCCATGACCGGCACCGGCACCACCGCCGACGACAGGCTCACCTGGCTCATGGAGGGGCTGCTGGAACGCACTCCGGGCGCCCGGCACGCACTCGTCCTCTCCCGGGACGGCCTCAAGCTGTGCCGTACGCCGGAACTCTCGATCGACCGGGCCGACCAGCTCGCCGCGATCGCGGCCGGGATCCAGTCGCTGTCCCACGGGGCGTCCGTGGAGTTCGGCGACGGCAGCGGGGGCGTGCGGTCGGCGATGGCCGAGTTCTACGGCGGGGTCCTGTTCATCGTGGAGGCGGGTGAGGGCGCTCATCTGGCCGTGGTGACGGACGAGGACGCGGACGCCGGGCTCGTCGGACACAACATGAGCGAGCTGGTGGAGCAGTTGGGCGAACACCTGAGCGCGAGGCCGCGCCGCCCCACGACGCCGACGGCCCCGGCGTACATGGCCGACAGCACGCGAACGACCAGCACCACGACCGCGGCGGACGCGGCAGGCACGACCGGCACGGCGAGCACGGCGAGCACGGCGACGACCGCGGCTACGGCTCTGGCGCCCCGTACGTCATGAGCCGGCCCGGCAGGGACGACCTGCCCGACCGGCTGTACACCCTCACCGGCGGGCGGAGCCGCTCCGCGCCCGGGACACCGTTCGACCTGGTGACACTGGTGGTCGCGGAGAGCCAGCCGGTGCCTGGCATGCAGTCGGAACACGTGGCCATCCTGCGGCTGACGGAGCGGCCGACGGCGGTGGTGGAGATCGCCGCCGAGCTGCGACTGCCGGTGAGCATCACCAAGGTCCTGGTCTCCGACCTCCTCACGGCGGGCCGGGTCAGCGTCCGGCACTCGCACAGGGCAGCGCTGATCGATCTGGACATTCTGGAGCAGGTGCTAGTTGGACTTCGCAACCTCTGAGGACGGCAGCGGCGAGGGCCACTCCGTACCCGTACCCGTACCCGTACCTGTCTTCGGTGCCCGCTTCCGGTCCGAGCCCGCCACCCTGTACCGCGAACTGCGGCGGGAGCACGGCGAGGTGGTGCCCGTGCTGCTGGACGGGGGCGTACCGGCGTGGCTGGTGCTCGGCTACCGGGAACTGCATCAAGTGACCAGTGATCCGGAGCTGTTCAGCCGGGAGTCCGGGCTGTGGAACCAGTGGCCGAACATCCCGGCCGACTGGCCGCTGCTGCCCGTGATCAGCCCGGAGCAGCCGTCGATCCTCGGCACGGTCGGCGAGCGGCACCGGCAGCGCGCCGCGCTGATCGGGGAGGCGCTGGAGGCGGTGGACCCGCTCGAACTGCGCGGTCACGCCGAGCGGTTCGCGGACGAACTGATCGACGTGGTGTGCGGGGTGGGCGCGGCCGATCTGGTGGCGCAGTACGCGGCGCTGCTGCCGGTCCGGGTCCTGGTGTTCCTCTTCGGTCTCCCGGAGGAGCAGGGGCCGGGGCTGGTGACGGCGTTGAACGACATCCTCGACGGGCAGGACCGAGCGGTGGCGGCCGAGGGTTATCTGCGGACGACGATGGCCCGGCTGGTGGCGGAGCGGCGGCAGCGGCCGGGGAACGACGTGGTCTCCCGGCTCCTCGCGCACGCGCCCGCGTACGGGGTCACGGTGGAGGAGGTCACCCACGACGTGATGGTGATGCTGGCGGTGGGGCATCAGCCGACCGCCGACTGGATCGGCAACTCTCTCCACCTCATGCTGACGGACGACCGTTTCGCGGCGTCGCTGTTCGGTGGCCGCAGCAGTGTGGCCGAGGCCATGAACGAGGTCCTGTGGGAGAACGCGCCCATCCAGACCGTGGCCGGCCGCTGGACCACCCGCGACACCCGCCTCGGCGGCCAGGTCCTGCGCGCGGGCGACCTGGTCCTCCTCGGCCTCCAGGGCGCCAACTCCGACCCCCGTGTCCGCGTCGACGGCTCCGCTCTCACCGGCGGCAACAACGCCCACTTCTCCTTCGGTCACGGCGCCCATCGCTGCCCCTTCCCGGCGCGGGAGACCGCCGAGGTCATCGCCCGTACGGGTATCGAGGTCGTCCTGGACCGGCTTCCGGACCTGGACCTCGCGGTCCCGGCCCCGTCCCTGTCCCGGCGCGCCTCTCCCTGGTTGCGGGGGTGGGTGGAACTGCCGGTGCGGTTCACGCCGGGGCCGGCCCGTGGGGCCTGACGCCGGGTCGTCGCCCCCACCGCCCCTGCCCTTCCCATCCCAGGGGCGGCAGGGTCGTCGCCCCCACCGCCCCTACCCTTCCCATCCCGGGGGCTGCGCCCCTTCGCCCCCCCCCGGCCGCGGGTCCGGTGGGGCTTTCTCGCGCAGTTTCCCGCGCCCCTGAAAAGCCTGAGAAGCATGGGGCTGCGCCCCATGCTTCTCAGGCCCGCACGGCCGTGTCGTCGACGCCCGCGGGGGCTGCGTCTTCCGGGGGCGCGGGGAATGCGCGAGAAGCCCCCACTCACCCGAACCCACAGACGAAGCCCGAACCCCCTAGCCATCAGGCACCGGACCTCGTCTCAGCCGACGGACGACATTTCGCCCAGGTTTCGTGGAGCCGATAGGCTCGCGGTCGTGGCTGATATCCAGATCCCCGCTGACATCAAGCCCGCCGACGGTCGTTTCGGCGCGGGCCCCTCCAAGGTGCGGACGGAGGCGCTGGACGCCCTGGCCGCCACCGGTACCTCCCTGCTCGGCACCTCCCACCGCCAGGCCCCGGTGAAGAACCTGGTCGGACAGGTCCGCGAGGGCATCAGCGAGCTGTTCTCCCTCCCCGAGGGCTACGAGGTCGTCCTCGGCAACGGCGGCTCGACGGCCTTCTGGGACATCGCGACCCACGGCCTGATCGAGAACAAGAGCCAGCACCTCACGTTCGGTGAGTTCAGCTCGAAGTTCGCGAAGGCGTCCAAGCTGGCCCCCTGGCTGGCCGAGCCCACGGTCATCTCGTCCGACCCGGGCACGCACCCCGAGCCGCAGGCCGAGGCGGGCGTCGACGTCTACGCCTTCACCCACAACGAGACGTCCACCGGTGTCGCCGCCCCGCTGAAGCGCGTGGCCGGGGCCGACGAGGGCGCCCTCGTCCTCGTGGACGCCACGTCCGGTGCCGGCGGCCTCCCGGTCGACATCACCGAGACCGACGTCTACTACTTCGCCCCGCAGAAGTCCTTCGCCTCCGACGGCGGCCTCTGGATCGGCGTCTTCTCGCCGGCCGCGATCGAGCGCGCCGAGCGGATCCACGCCTCCGGCCGCCACATCCCGGAGTTCTTCAGCCTCCCCACGGCGATCGACAACTCCCGTAAGAACCAGACGTACAACACCCCCGCCCTCGCCACGCTCTTCCTGTTGAACCAGCAGCTGGAGTGGATCAACGGCCAGGGCGGTCTGAGCTGGTCGACGGCCCGTACGAAGGACTCCTCGACCCGGCTGTACAGCTGGGCGGAGGAGTCCAAGTACGCGACGCCGTTCGTCTCCGACCCGGCCAAGCGCTCGCAGGTCATCGGCACGATCGACTTCTCCGACGAGATCGACGCCGCCGCCGTCGCCAAGGTCCTGCGCGCCAACGGCATCGTCGACACCGAGCCGTACCGCAAGCTCGGCCGCAACCAGCTCCGCGTCGCCATGTTCCCGGCGATCGACCCGGCGGACGTCGAGGCCCTCACCAAGTGCGTCGACCACGTGATCGAGAAGCTCTGACACCGATCACTCCCGTACGACACCGAAGGGCGCCCGGCAGCACGTGCCGGGCGCCCTTGGCGTTCTTCACCGTGACGGTGATGCTCAGCCGCGGAAGCCGAGGATCCCGTGCAGGGTCTCACCGCTGGTCGCGGCCGGCCCCTGCGTCGAGCTCAGTGTCGACTGGGCCGAAGCCTCCTGCGGGGCAGCCGGCTTCGGGTCGGGCAGCTTCTTGCAGGTGGCGTCGACCTTGCCCTTGCCGCGCGGCACCTTGCCGTTGGTGAGGTAGGTCGCCAGGTACTTGTCGAGGCAGCTGTTGCCGCTCAGCGAGATGCCGTGGTTGCCGCCGCCCTGCTCGACGACCAGGCTGGAGTTCTTGAGCAGCTTGTGGACGGTGACACCGCCCTGGTACGGGGTGGCCGCGTCGTCCGTCGCCTGGAAGAGCAGCGCCGGAGGCAGCTTGGAGTTGGCGACGTTCACCGGCTTCAGCGACTTGGTCGGCCAGAACGCGCACGGCGCGTTGTACCAGGCGTTGTTCCAGGCCATGAACGGCGCCTTCTTGTAGACCGCCCAGTTGTCCTTGGTCCACTTCTTCCAGTCGCGCGGCCAGGACGCGTCACGGCACTGCACCGAGGTGTAGACGCTGTAGCCGTTGTCACCGGAGGAGTCGACGGCGGCGAAGTTCTGGTACGCCTCGACCAGCGGGTCGGCGTTCTTGTCCCCCACGTAGGCGGCGAACGCCTCAGCGAGGAAGGGCCAGTAGCCGTTGTAGTAGCCGCCAGGGATGAAGGTGTCCTCCAGCTCGGAGGCGCCCACCTTCACCTTGCCGCCGACCGGCTTCTTGGCGAGTGCGGCCCGCATGGCGTACCACTTGGCCTCGATCTTCTTCGGGTCGGTGCCGAGCTTGTACGTGGCGTTGTTCTTGGCGATCCACTTCATGAACGCCTTGTGGCGCTTGTCGAAGGCGTAGTCCTGGTCGAGGTTGTCCTCGTACCAGACGCCGGTCGGGTCGACGATCGAGTCCAGCACCAGGCGCCGCACCCGCTGGGGGTACAGCTTGGCGTAGACGGCGCCGAGGTAGGTGCCGTACGAGTAGCCGAAGTAGTTGATCTTCTTCGCGCCGAGGGCCTTACGGATCGAGTCCAGGTCCTTCACGGCGCTGACGGTGTTGATGTACGGCAGGACGTCCTTGTGCTTCGTGCCGCAGGCCTTGGCGAAGTCCTTGGCGCGCTTGACGTTGGCCTTCTCTATCGCGGCCGTGCTGGGCACGGAGTCCGGGCGCACGGGGTCGAAGTAACCCGGCTTGCAGTTCAGGGCGGGCTTGCTGGCGCCCACGCCGCGCGGGTCGAAGCCGATGACGTCGTACTGGGCCGAGACCTTCTTCGGCAGCGAGGAGGCGACGAAACCGGCCAGTGTCAGACCGCTGCCGCCGGGACCGCCGGGGTTGACCAGCAGCGGGCCCTGGTACGTCTTCGACGTGTGCGGCACGCGGGACAGCGCCAGCGTGATCTTCTTCCCGTTCGGCTTCGCGTAGTCGAGCGGCACCTTCACCGACGCGCACTGGAGCGTCGGGTAGTCGTCCGTGGCGCACTTCTTCCAGGCGACCTTCGCGGCGGCGGCCTGGACGGTGTTCGCGGAGTGCGACGCGCTGGCGTTGGCGGGAACGGATGTGAGTGTTCCGGCCAGAACGACGGTGACGCCGCTCAGTACGGCTGCGCTTCTTCTCATGGAATTCTCTCTGGACGAGTGAGGGGGGTCAGGTCCGCGAAGTAAGCGGACCTGCCGCATCGTTCCGGAAGAGCGCGCCACATAAGAACTTATTCGACCAAGACTTGACCGAATCAAAGCATTGAATACGCTCAAGCGCCGCACAGAAATGGACAGTTGGCTTAGTTCGGGCAAGTCGGCCCGCCGCGGGTGGCGCCCGGTGAGCACCGGACGCCCCCCTTCACGCCAGGGTCACGTCGCCGTGCACCTCACACTCGGCACACCCCCGCCCCCGGGCGCTCCACCGAAGCCGAAGCTCGCCGAACCGCCGGCGGCGACCGCCCCGTTGTGCGCGGCGTTCGTGGCGGTGACCGTCGCGCCGCTCTGGGTGTACGACGCGTTCCACATGTTCGTGACACGCTGCGAGCCGGGCCAGGTCCAGGTCACCTTCCAGGAACCGATCGCCGTGGTACCGGTGTTGGTGACCTTCACCTCGGCGTTGAAGCCGCCGCCCCAGTCGCTGCTGACGGTGTAGACGGCGGTGCAGGCGGGCGTTCCACCGCCGGGATCGCCGGGATCACCCGGGTCGCCGGGGTCGGTTCCTCCGCCGCCGGCCGGGAAGCCCGGGGCCTTGATGCTCGTGAGGTAGCCGTCCTTGACGGTGTCCACCGTCTGCCAGTCGTCCTTGAGGATGCCGCCCGTGTCACCGGAGTTGGGGTTCCAGGACCAGAAGGTCCAGTGGAAGGAGTCGTTGCCGTGGGCGGAGGTCGAGCGCAGATACGTCACCAGGGCCGCCAGCCAGCGCTGGTCGACCGTGGACTGCAGCGTCGTACCGAACTCGCCGACCCACACCGGCGCGATGTTCTGCTTGAAGATGTAGCCCCAGTACCTGTCCCAGATGCCCGGCATGTTGGCCGGGAAGGACGGGTCGCTGAACCAACTCTGCTGGGCGACGCTCGTGGCGTAGTCGTGGGCCGAGTACACCACCCGGTTCGCCACGTCCAGCTGCACCGGGTACTGGGCCACACCCATCAGGTTGCCGCCCCACCAGCCCGAGACCCCGTTGTGGGTCTGCACCCCCTCGACGAGGATCAGCAGGTCGGGATTGACGGACAGTACGGCGTTTCCGGCGCGCTGGGCGGCCAGGCGCCAGTCCCTGGCCGTGTCGCCACAGCCCCAGCAGGCGGGATCGTGGGGCTCGTTGTGGAGGTCGATGCCGACGACGGTCGGGTTGCCCTTGTAGCGGGCGGCCAGCGCCTTCAGATTGGTGATCCAGGTCGTCTCGGGGACGGCCGAGGTGTACCAGAGCGCGGACTGGCCCGCCGCGTCCGGACGGTGACGGTCCAGAATGATCTTCAATCCGCTCTGGCCGGCGTACGCGACGATCTTGTCCAGGACCTGGAGGGAGGTGAGGCCCCGCAGGTCGGCGTTCTTGCCGTCGGAGTAGTTGACACTGTCGGGCATGGTGCCGGGCTTGAGGATGTCGTCGCTGTAGGGCATCCGGATGGTGTTGTAGCCCAGCGACTTCATCTGGTCGATCATGCTCTTGTAGTCGCGTGCCCAGAGGCCGTGGGTCACGTGGTTGGCGGTCTCGAAGCCGAACCAGTTGATACCGGCGATACGGACCGACTGACCGGCCGCGTCCAGGATCTGGCGGCCGCTGGTGTGCCAGTAACCGGCACCCGCCTCCGCCACACCGGCTCGCACCCTGCCGTCGGACGACACCGTCGCCGCGGTCGCCGACTGCGCGCCGCCGGTCAGGGGCAGCACCAGCACGGCGGCGGCCGCGCACAGGGCGCCCAGACTTCTCCGTAAGCTGCGGAACATGTCGCTGCTTTCCTCCTCGGGAGGGGCGGGCCGGAACGGATGGGAGCGCTCCCATCACCCGCACCTCCCATGGAAGACAGGTCGCATGGACACGTCAAGGCGTCCGGCGCCACCTGATACACCGGACGCCCTGAGGCCCCTTGGCCGTCGCCCCCGGCCGGCTACGCACCCTGACGACTTACGCCTCGCGCACGCCCCGGCCGACCATGTCACCGGCTCAGCTTCTGGAACCTACGCACCGCGAGCGGCAGGAAGATCAGCGTCAGCACCACCGGCCACACCCCGGCCATCAGCAGCGCGTTCTGCTCGATCCAGGAGTCCCCGCCGCCGATCGGCGTCCCGAACAGCTCGCGGGTCGCGGCGGCCGTGGAGGAGATCGGGTTCCAGGCGGCGATCCAGCCCAGCCAGTCGGGCATCAGCTGCGGGGCCACCAAGATGCTGGAGATCATGGTCAGCGGGAAGGCCACCGCGAAAAGGCCGCCCGCCGCCTCCGGGTTGGGGACCATCAGGCCCAGCCAGACGCCGAGCCAGATCAGCGCGAAGCGGAGCCAGAGGAGCAGGCCGAAGGCGGCCAGGAAACCGAGACCGCCGTCAGGCCGCCAGCCCATCGCGACCGCTGTCAGCATCATGATCGCCAACTCGGCGCAGGCGACGAGCAGATCGGTCACCCCACGACCGGCGACCACGGCGGACGAGGCCATCGGCATGGAGCGGAACCGGTCGATGACCCCCTTGGTGGAGTCGTAGACCACGAGGGTCGCCGTGTTGATGAAGCCGAACGCCATCGTCATCACGAACATCCCGGGCATCAGGAAGTCCTTGTAGTCCCCGCCCCCGGGCACCTGCATGGCGCTGCCCAAGACATAGCCGTAGAGGAGGACGGAGAGAATCGGGAAGCCCAACTGCCAGGCGATGTTGACGGGTTGGCGCCGGTAGTGGGTGAGCCCACGACGGACGATGTTCCAGACGTCGGCGAGCAGCCAGTACGTACGGCCGCGCGTCCTCGGCACGCTCAGGTCGACGGCGGTCATACGGCGGCCCCCTTCTTGGTCCTGTCTGTCTTCCCGGCCTTCTCGGCCCCGTCTGCCTTCTCGGCCTTCCCGGCCTTCCCGGCCTTCCCGGTCTTCCCGGTCTTCTCCGCGCGGTGTCCGGTCAGGCGCAGGAACACGTCGTCCAGGCTCGGCCTGCGCAGCCCGATGTCCTCGACCCGCACACCCTCGTCCTGGAGGGTGCGGGCCACCTCGGTGAGGGCGGAGACCCGGTCCGTCACGGGCGCGTGGACGCGCGACTCCGTCTCGTCCGACTCCGGTTCGCCGTCCGAGACACGGGCGACGATCTTCAGCGCACGCTGGATGTCTGCGCGGTCGGTGACGACGACCTCGATACGGTCTCCGCCGACCGCGCTCTTCAGCCCGTCCGGGGTGTCGTCCGCGATGGCACGCCCCTGGTCGATGACGGTGATGCGCGAGGCCAGCTTGTCGGCCTCCTCCAGATACTGCGTGGTGAGCAGTACGGTCGTGCCGCTCTCCACCAACGCCCGTACCGACTCCCAGACTTCGCCCCGGCTACGCGGATCGAGGCCGGTCGTCGGCTCGTCGAGGAAGAGGACGGCCGGGGCGAGGATCATCGAGGCGGCGAGGTCGAGCCGGCGCCGCATACCGCCGCTGTACTTGCCGACGCCCTTGTCGGCGGCGTCGGTGAGGTCGAACTGGTCGAGCAGCTCGGTCGCGCGCAGCTTGGCCCGCCTACCGCCGAGATGGAACAGCCTGCCGAACATCTCCAGGTTCTGGCGCCCCGTCAACACCTCGTCCACCGCCGCGTACTGACCGGTGAGCCCGATCCTGGCCCGCACCTCGCGCGGCTGCCGGGCCACGTCGAGGCCGGCCACCGTGGCCCGGCCACCGTCCAGCCGCAGGAGCGTGGACAGGATGCGTACGGCCGTGGTCTTGCCCGCGCCGTTCGGCCCGAGGAGGCCGTGCACCGTGCCCTCGCGGACGACGAGGTCGAAGCCGTCCAGCGCCCGCTTCTCCCCGTACCGCTTCTGAAGGCCTTCCGCCCGCACCGCGTATCCGTCGCTCATGGGTCCCCCTTCTCCTCATTGAGTACACCGTACCCTATTACGCGTACGGCGTACCCAGTTTTTCGGAGAGGACCTAGAATCGGCTCCATGACAAGGGGCAAGGACGGCACGGAAACCAGTGGCAGCGGCGACATCGTCCGCACCCTCCACCTGCTGTGGGACACCGGCCGACGCCCCAGCCGGGGCCCCAAGCCGGGACTCACCCTGGACCGCATCGTGGAGACCGCCGTCCGGATCGCGGACGCGGAGGGTCTGGACGCCGTCTCCATGCGCCGTGTCGCCACCGAACTCGGCACCGGCGCCATGTCGCTGTACCGCTACGTCCCGGGCAAGGCCGAACTGCTGGACCTGATGCTCGACCGCGTCCAGCGCCCCTCCGAGAACCCCGCCGACCTCGGCGACGGCGGCTGGCGCTCGGCGCTGGAGGCCCTGGGCCGCGCCACCCTCGCCCTCTACCAGCGCCATCCCTGGCTGCTCCAGGTCAACCAGTCCCGCCCGATCCTCGGCCCGAGCGCTCTCGACGGCCTGGAGAAAATGCTCTCCCGCATCAAATCCATGGGGCTGACCGACCGCGAGCTGGTCTCCGCCATCGTCGCCGTCGACGGCTATGTCGTCGGCGCCGCCCGCGGCCAGCTCTACGCCCAGGAGGCGGAACGCCGGACCGGCCTCACCGACACTGAGTTCTGGCAGGCCCAGGGCCCCATCCTGGAAGACGTCATGGCCTCCGGCCGCTACCCCCTCCTCGCCGGCCTCTCCGAGGACGCCTTCGGCACGGACTTCGACCACTTCGGCTTCGGACTGGAGCGCATCCTGGACGGGCTGGAGGTGCTCGTGGCGCGACGGGAGCGGGAGTCCGGTGGGTGACCAGGGTCGGGACGAGGGTCAGGACGAGGGTCGGGACGGGGATCAGGACAAGGGTCAGGAAGGGTCGTCGGCCGGGGCGTGGGCCCGCGTTCCGGTCATGACGACCGGCGCGTCAGCCGCCTGAAGCCCCAGAGGAGCACGACCGCGCCCGCGACGGCGAGGGCGCCGACCTTGACGGTGGAGCTGGTGCCCTCGGCGTCCGCCTGGGTGGTGCCGGAGCCGTCGTCGTCGGAGGAGGACGAGCCGGAGCCGCCGCTTCCGGAACCGCCGTCCGGCACATCGCGCGCGACGACCGTGCTGCCGGCCCCCTCACTGCCGTACATGATCTTCGAGCCGTCGGTGGTGAAAGTGATCGACTCCCCCTGCCGCTGCAACGGCACGCTCAGCCGCTCGGCCTTCTTGATCCTGCCGTCGTTCCAGTCGTAGAGGATGCCGCCGAAGTACGCGCGCAGGGCGAGCTGTTCGCCGTCCGGCGAGAACGCGCCGTCGGTGACCTCCAGGTCGGGAACGGCGGCGACCTTCCTGAACACGTTGGTGCCGGAGGAGGACAGCTCGGCCGGGCCCTCGTACAGCGTGCCGCCGGCCTCGTTCTTGTCGGCGATGTAGACCCGCCCGGTCTTCGGATGCACCATCAGCGCCTCCGCGTCCCGCGCCCCGTCCTCGTACTTCACGACGTACTGCGTGGCCTTGATCGTCTGGTCCTTCAGCTCTTTCGGCTCCGGCAGCTCGTAGATCCACACGTACGCCCACGTGCCGCCGAGGTTGTCGCCGATGTCGCCGACATAGAGCCTGTTGTCCGGCCCCATCGAGATCGCCTCGACGTCACGCGGGGTGCCGACGCCCGTCAGGGTGACCGTGGCGACCGTCTCGCCGGTCTTGCTGTCGACGGCGTAGAGGAACGCCCCGTCGTCGCTGTCGTTGTGGGTCCAGTAGACCCCCGGGTGCTGACGGGACGCGGCGAGGCCGCTCGACTCGGTGATCCTCGCGTCCTTCATCGTGAACCCGTCGTCGTCGGCGACGGCCGGCCCCGCCGGGAGAGCGGCGGCCAGCAGGACCCCGGCGGCAGCGGCGAGTCCGGCGAAGCCGACGCGGAACCGGCGGACGGGGTGAAGGGGGTGGGGGAGGCGACGACGCATGGCCCCAAGCCTGCCATCTCGCTCCGCTGGGTGGGGTGGGGAGCGCCGCGGGGAGTGGGGTGCGTGGGTGGGTGCGGGTCCGGTGGGGCTTCTCGCGCAGTTCCCCGCGCCCCTCAAGGGCCTGCGGCCCTTTCAGGGGCGCGGAAACTGCGCGACCAGCCTCCACCGACCCGCACCCGGCACCGCCACGTGGCAAGGTTCACACGCGGTCGGCGGGCGACCCGCTCTACCAGCCGGTAGAGATCGTTCATGATGTGCGCATGCTCAGGTTCATGCCCGTAGGCGACTCCATGACGATCGGGAGCGCGGGCGAACACACATGGCGCTACCGGCTCTGGCAGCACCTGTGCGCGACGTACGACGGCCCGTTCAAGATCGTCGGCCCGCGCGAGACGCTCCACGACAAGGCGACGGACACCCCGACGTCGTACGAGTACGCCGACACCGACCCGCGTTTCCCCCGCGCCCATCTCGCCGGCTGGGGCGAGGGCTGGCTCCACATGGCCCCGCTGATCGCCGACACGGTCCGTGAGCACCGGGCGAACGTCCTCCTCGTCTCCCTCGGCCTCATAGACCTGGGCTTCTACACCAACGCCGAGCAGACCGCGGAGAACACCCGCCGCTTCGTCACGGCCGCCCGCGAGGCGGACCCACGCGTCCGCATGGTCCTCCTCCCGGTCACCCCGAACGTCCGCGCCGAGTCCGACGCCGCCTTCGCCGCCCAGGTCACCCGGTTCAACGAACTCCTCGCCAAGACGGCCGCCGACCTCGACGAACCCCGCTCCCCACTCCTCCTGGCGTCCCCGCCCCCGTCGTACGACATCCACTGGGACACCTACGACGGCACCCACCCCAACGCCTCCGGCGAACACAAGATCGCGGCGGCCTTCGCGGGCGCGATGCACGAGGCGTGGGGGCTGGGCGAAGCGTACGAACTGCCGTGACGAGCGGCCCGGCAACCGGCTCACCCATGCGATGAGCTGGACCTCACGGGACACGGTGGTCGGCCTCGTCCTCAAGACCGACGAGTGCCCGCGCGACTGACGCCTCGCACAGCGTGGTGAGCCCGCCCTCCGCTCGATGACTTGATCGGCGGTTCCCCGCTCGCTTGGATGACCCGGTCGGCCATGACCACTCGCGCCACGTCGAGCGGCGCGGCGGCGGGAGGCGGGGCGGGGCGGGGATGACGCGAGCGGGAATGGCGCGAGCGGGGATGGCGCGAGCGGTGCGGGGCGGGGCGCTGGGGCGGGAGTTCCGGTGGCTCTGGGGGGCCTACACGGTCAGCGCGTTCGGGACGCGGCTGGCGTTCGACGCGGTTCCCCTGCTCGCGGTGCTGGTCCTGCACGTCGGCCCGACCGAGGTCTCCGCGCTGGCGGCCACCGGCCTGGCGGTGGGTGCGGCGGTGGCCGTACCGCTCGGCCCGTGGGTGGAGTTCCGCCGCAAGCGCCCGGTGATGATCGCGATGGACCTGCTCCGCTGCGCGGCCCTGCTGACCATTCCGCTGGCGTACGTCCTCGATGTGCTCACCTTCCCCCAGCTCCTGCTGGTGGCCGGGGTCGTCGCGGCGGCCGACATCGTCTTCACCGCGGCGAGCGGCGCCTTCCTGAAGTCCCTGGTCCCCCAGGAGAACCTCCTCGCCGCCAACGCCCGCTTCGAGGCCACGACCTGGACCACCACCATGCTCGGCCCACCCCTCGGCGGCGCCGCGATCGGCCTCTTCGGACCGGTGACGACCTTGGTGACCGACGCCTTCAGCTACCTCCTCTCGGCGGCCGGCATCCGGGCGATCGCCCACAAGGAGCCCGACCCGAGGGGAACCGAGCGGAAGCCGAGCCCCGCGCACCCGACCGGCTCGCCGACCGGTCCGCCGCCCAGCCCCTCCCCCCGCCTCCACCCTGGCGACCTCCTCGACGGCTGGCGGTACCTCCTCGCCGACCCCGCTCTGCGGCCCCTCTTCCTGAACTCCACCCTGGTCAACGGGCTGATCATGGTCAGCTCACCCCTGATGGTCATCCTCATGGTCGGCCAACTCGGGTTCACCCCCTGGCAGTACGGCCTCGCGTTCGCCGTCCCCTGCGTCGGCGGTCTGGTCGGCTCGCGTCTCTCCCGCCGCCTGGTCGCCCGATACGGCGATCACCGGGTCCTGCTGGCCGCCGGGACCCTGCGGGCGTGCTGGCCGCTGGGGCTGGCGTTCGTCGGTCCCGGCCCGGCCGGGCTCGTGCTCGTCATGGTCGTCGAGTTCGGCCTGATCACCTGTATCGGCGTCTTCACCCCGGTGCTGGCCACGCAGCGCCTGACCCGGACCCCAGCGGACCGGGTCGTCCGGACACTCTCCGCCTGGTCCGTCACCGGCAAGCTCACCACCGCGGCCCTGACCGCTCTCTGGGGCCTTCTCGCGGCCGTCACCACCCCCCGCACGGCGATCACCGTAGCCGGTGTCCTCCTCCTGGCGACCCCGCTGCTCCTCCCCCGACGACAGCCCGTCCCCCCTGCCCTCGAGGACCTCCGCAAGAGCTGAGCGGCAGCCACGTCACCCGCCGCCCCGCCGAAGCCTCCGAAGCCTCCGGCGACGCGACCGCCACGGCGGTTCAGAGCACTCCCATCCGAGAGCAGCGCTTGAAAAGTTCACATTCACGCTTACGAAAAGCACCAACCGGCAGTCAGCGTCAAGATCTCTCCGGCTTGCCTAGAGCGCACTCCACCGCCTTGGCTAGGCGGTCATGAAGTACACACAGCTCGGACGCACAGGACTCAAGGTCAGCCGACTGGTCCTCGGCACCATGAACTTCGGTCCGCAGACGGACGAAGCGGACAGCCACGCGATCATGGACGCGGCGCTGGACGCCGGAATCAACTTCTTCGACACGGCGAATGTGTATGGGTGGGGCGAGAACAAGGGCCGTACCGAGAGCATCATCGGCGACTGGTTCGCGAAGGGCGGCGACCGCCGCGACAAGGTCGTCCTCGCGACCAAGGTGTACGGGAACATGGCGGCCTCCGACGACGCCTGGCCCAACCACGACAAGCTCTCCGCGCTGAACATCCGCCGGGCCGTGGACGCCAGCCTCAAGCGGCTGCGCACGGACCACATCGACGTCTACCAGTTCCACCACGTCGACCGGGACACCCCGTTCGAGGAGATCTGGCAGGCCGTCGACGTGCTCGTCCAGCAGGGCAAGATCCTCTACGCCGGCTCGTCCAACTTCCCCGGCTACAAGATCGCCCAGGCCAACGAGATCGCCGCCCGTCGCGGCGGCACCATCGGCCTGGTCAGCGAGCAGTGCCTCTACAACCTCTACGAACGCCGCGCCGAGATGGAGGTCATCCCGGCCGCGCAGGAGTACGGCCTCGGTGTCATCCCATGGTCGCCGCTGCACGGCGGTGCGCTCGGCGGCGTGCTGAAGAAGGAGATCCAGGGCGGTCGGCGCAGCGCGGGGCGGGCCGCGGGCGCCATGTCCGGCCCTGACGTACGCGCGAAGATCCAGGCGTACGAGGACCTGCTCGAGAAGCATGGCCTGGAGCCCGGCGAGGCCGCCCTGGCCTGGCTGCTCACCCGCCCCGGCGTGACCGGCCCGATCGTCGGCCCGCGCACCGCGGAGCAGCTCGAATCCGCCCTGCGCGCGGTGGAACTGGAGCTGAGCGAGGAGCTGCTGGAGGGGCTGGACGAGATCTTCCCGGGCCCGGGGCCGTCTCCTGAGGCCTTCGCCTGGTAGTCACCGGCCGCCATGGGCTGGGGGGCGTTTCGAAAGTCCCGCACAGCACCCACGGCGCCCGGCACGCTCCCCCACTCACGGCTTCGCTCGAGCGGGAGGTGCCCCCACCGCCGCACCGGCCGAAAGCCCAAGTACGTCCAGTACGCGGGCTTTCGTCCGGCACGCCGAGAGCACGCACCGGACACCGCGGACACCGCGGACACCGCGGACACCACACAGGCCTTTCGAAACGCCCCTTGACGCCGCGGCACTAGCGAGGGGCGCGAGGAACCACGCGACCGGCTCCCACCGACGCACGGGTCACCACGGCCCGCGGTTCCCCGCCCCACCGCACGCGACGCTCACTTACCGAGCGCCGCCGCGAGAGCGACGACCGCGAACATCAGCACAAGCACACCGGCCATGATCCGGTTACGGGTCTTCGGGTCCACATCATCGAGCCTAACCGGCGGCCTCGACGGCTATCCCGTCGCCCCGAGGGCCCAGCGCGCGACCGCCTCGTACCGCGGCTGCTCCCCCGGCACCCCGGACGTCGGCAGACTGCTGCGCACCAGAGCGAGGTCGGACACCGTCCAGGTACGCCCGGCGAAGGCGTCGAGCACGTCGACGTACTCCCGTACGTCGAGGTCCTCCCGGCTGCGGGCCACCGTCAGATGGGGCGTGTACCGGCGGTGCTCCCCCATCGGCAACCCGGCCTTCCGCGCCGCCGCCTCCGCCCGGTCGGCCAGCAGCCGCAGCGCGCCGAGGTCCCCCTGCGCTCCCGCCCACAGCGCCCGCCCTCGCCCGAACTTCCCGCCGCCCCGGACCGCCAGCGCGAACGGCTCGCTCCGCCCCGCGGCCCGCTCCAGCCGCCGCGACAGCTCCGGTACGACGTCCTCGTCGACCTCGCCGTAGAAGGCGAGCGTGAAGTGCCAGCCGGGTGGCGCGGTCCACCGCAACCGGTCCGCGTCGGCGAGGTTCTTCAACTCCCTAACGACTTGGCCGAGTTCATCGACGACATCCTCGGGCGGGAGCACAGCGGCGAACAGTCTCATGCCGCCACCTTCCCAGGCGACGGATCACTCGGCGACCACCGCGCCCCGCGAGGGGCGCGGGGCGCGGGGAACCGCACGACCGGCCACGACGACGCCGCACACGTCCGCGGCGTTTCACCGCACCGCCATGGGCGTCCTGCCCGTCCCGGCGGGGCGCCACCGCTCAGACCGGCACCGACTTCGGTTCGTCGGCCCGCTCCTGGGCCAGGACCCGCACCCGTGGGTGCCCCTGGTTCCAACCGACGGACAGCCGTAGCCCACCGGCCCTGACGAGGATCAGGCCCACGGTGACCGCGGCGACCGTGGCGACGACGCCGCCGGCGACGAAGCCGATCCGGGCGCCGTACGCGTCGGTGGCCCAGCCGGCGATCGGCGCGCCCAGCGGGGTGCCGCCGAGGAAGACCATCATGTAGAGGGCCATGACACGGCCGCGCATCGCGGGGTCGGTGTTCATCTGGATGGCCGTGTTGGTGGTGACGTTCACCGTCAGGCCGAACATCCCTATCGGCACCATGAGCAGCGCGAAGAGCCAGTACGACGGTGCCAGCGCGGCCACGATCTCCAGCAGGCCGAAGGCGAGCGCGCCCCCGATGAGCACACGCAGCCGGGCCGTGCCGCGGCGGGCCGCGAGCAGCGCGCCGGAGACCGAGCCGACCGCCATGAGCGTGTTGAAGAGGCTGTACGAGCCGGCGTCGGCGTGGAACACGTCGTCCGCGTAGGCGGAGAGCCAGACGGGGAAGTTGAAGCCGAAGGTGCCGATGAAGCCGACGAGGACGATGGGCCACAGCAGCTCGGGGCGGCCGGCGACATAGCGCAGGCCCTCGCGGAGCTGTCCCTTGGCACGCGGGGCGCGGCGGACGGGGTGCAGGTCGCGGGTCCGCATCAGCAGCAGGCTGGTGATGGGGGCGACGAAGGAGAGGCCGTTGAAGAGGAAGGCCCAGCCGGTGCCGACGGTGGTGATCAGCACACCGGCGACGGCGGGGCCGACCAGGCGGGCCGACTGGAAGTTCGCGGAGTTGAGGCTGACCGCGTTCTGCAACTGGTCCGGACCGACCATCTCGGACACGAACGACTGCCGGGCCGGGTTGTCGACCACGGTGGCCATGCCCACGGCGAAGGCGGCGACGTACACGTGCCACACCTGGACGTGCCCGGAGAGGGTCAGCGCGGCGAGCGCCAGGCCCGTCACCGCCATCGAGGTTTGCGTCACGAACAGCAGCCGCCGCTTCGGGAACCGGTCGACGAGCACTCCGCCGTACAGCCCGAACAGCAGCATCGGCAGGAACTGCAGCGCCATGGTCACACCGACCGCCGTCGACGAGCCCGTCAGGCTCAGCATCAGCCAGTCCTGCGCGATCCGCTGCATCCAGGTGCCGATGTTCGACACCACCTGCCCCACGAAGAACAGCCGGTAGTTCCGCACCCGCAACGACCGGAACATCGACGCGCGCTGACCGTGGGCGGCTGCGGAGGCGTCGGGGGAGGCCGGGGTGGAGGGGCGAGCCTCGGTGGCGTTCGCCGGGGGGCCGGTGATCTCCGCCGGGCAGCCGGGGGTCTTCGCCGCGCCGGTGGTATCCGGGGGCGCTTCGGGGGCGTTCGGGGTGGGCGGGGGCTCGTGAGGGGGTCGGGGCGCGGGGACGGAAGCTGCTCCGGGGCCCGTACTCAAAGGGGTTCGCCTCCTTGTGTGGAACGCGTGCACATCCTGCGGTTGCGTGAGCCTCACCGCTCCTGTTCTGTCTGCTGGTTTTCCGGTCCGCCCATGCCCGTCCCGGAGGGCGCACGGGCTGGCGGCCGGGGCGTACCGGCGGCCGACCCGGCGCACTCCGGGGCTCCGGCGCAGCCGGCGTCGTTTGCGTCGGCGAGTCGGCGAGTCGGCGTCGGCGTCGGCGTCGGCGTCCGACGGTCAGAGATGCGCGAGCTTCTCCAGCACCGGCGCGGCGGCGCGGAGCTTGTCCCACTCCTCCTCGTCGAGGCCCTCCACGAGCGAGGCGAGGAAGGCGTTGCGCTTTCGGCGGCTCTCCTCCAACATCGCCTCGGCCCGCTCGGTCTGGGTGACCACCTTCTGCCGCCGGTCCTCGGGGTGCGGCTCCAGCTTCACCAGCCCCTTGCTCTCCAGCAGGGCGACGATGCGGGTCATCGACGGCGGCTGCACATGCTCCTTGCGGGCGAGTTCGCCGGGGGTGGCGCTCCCGCAGCGGGCGAGGGTACCGAGCACCGACATCTCGGTCGGGCTCAGGGACTCGTCGACCCGTTGGTGCTTGAGCCGACGGGACAGGCGCATCACGGCGGACCGCAGCGCGTTCACGGCGGCCTCGTCGGCGCCATGGGTGAGGTCAGGCATGTTCTTTAGCGTAACTCATTACCCTCGCTAAATACCACCGGGATTCCCCACCCGGCCCCCGTGAGTCCCGCCACTCGCACGCCCCCCGCGCCCGCATCACTCATATGAGTGACTAGTACGCAGAACAGACACGTCAGGCCGGAGCAGCCACGAACCTGGTACCCATGGGGACCACTGTGCTCAGTCTGCGGATAGACGGGGAGCTGCTCGACCGGCTCCGGACCCGCGCGGCGAAAAGGGGAATGAGCGTCCAGGACTATGTGATCGGGACGCTCATCAGGGACGACTTCGACGAGCGGTTCCAGACCGCCGTCGAGGAGACGGAGAAGTTCTACGGGGTGACGTGACGTGACCCGTCGGGTCAGGTGAGCCGCAGCGCCGGCATCAGGCAGAAGAAGCGAGCATGGTGAAGGCGGCGATGATCGCGGTCACGTTCGCGGTCACGTTCGCGTTCGCGTTCGCGTTCGCGGTGAGAAGAGGGTGGCGAAACCGCCCCGGATCTCGCGCGACAGGGTGCTGCAGCGTTCGGATATCCCCGGCCTGCTCCGCCCCACCCGCCTCGTAAGCTGTGCCCATGGCGAAGTGGACCCCCAAGCACGAGGCACCCGAGCCCCTGGAGGGCCCCATCGTGCCGACCATCATCGGCGGCACGATCCTGTGGTTCGTCCTCTTCGTCGTCCAGCTCCCCTTCTACGGCTGGTACGAGGACCACGGGCACACCTGGTGGGTGTGGACCTGTCTGGCCGGTGCCGGGCTGGGGATCATCGGCATCTCCTACGTACGGAAGCGGGACGCGGCGATCAAACGCGACGCGGAGCGGAAGGCCGCCGACGAGGCCGAGACACCTGATGTGACCCCGGTCGAGTAGGCGCGCCCCGCCGGCGTCGGACACGCCCGATGCCCGTGTCCGACCCCGGTACCACGCCACCCCCACCCCCCGTCGTCCCCTGGTCGGATCTTTGCCGCACTCGGCGGGTGGGGCCCCGGATCCGCACGTACCGTCGATTGCATGACGCACATCGACGCGGGCACCGACCTCGATCCTGTGCACCCCACCGCCGCCTCGGCCCGCTCGGACACGGGCCGGGCGCGGGGTCTGACGGCCGCAGAGGTGGCCGAGCGGGTGGCCCGCGGCGAGGTGAACGACATTCCCGTGCGGAGCAGCCGCTCCACGGTGGACATCGTCCGCGCGAACGTCCTCACCCGGTTCAACGCGATCATCGGCGTGCTCTGGGTGATCATGCTGTTCGTCGCGCCGATCCAGGACAGCCTGTTCGGTTTCGTGATCCTGGCCAACACGGGCATCGGCATCATCCAGGAGTGGCGGGCGAAGAAGACCCTGGACTCACTGGCCGTCATCGGCGAGGCGAAACCGACGGTCCGGCGGGACGGCGTCGCCGCGTCGGTCGGCACCTCCGACATCGTCCTCGGGGACCTCCTGGAGATCGGGCCGGGGGACAAGATCGTCGTCGACGGCGAGTGCGTCGAGACCGACGGCCTGGAGATCGACGAGTCGCTGCTCACCGGCGAGGCCGATCCGGTCGTCAAACAGCCGGGTGACCAGGTGATGTCGGGCAGTTTCGTGGTCGCGGGCGGCGGGGCGTTCACCGCGACGAAGGTCGGCCGGGAGGCCTACGCGGCCCAGCTGGCCGAGGAGGCGAGCCGCTTCACCCTCGTCCACTCCGAGCTGCGCTCCGGCATCTCCACGATCCTCAAGTACGTGACGTGGATGATGGTCCCAACCGCGATCGGCCTCATCATCAGCCAGCTCATCGTCAAGGAGAACGACTTCAAGGACTCCGTCGCCCGCACGGTCGGCGGCATCGTCCCCATGGTCCCCGAGGGGCTCGTCCTCCTCACCTCCGTCGCCTTCGCCATCGGGGTCATCCGCCTCGGCCGCAAACAGTGCCTGGTCCAGGAACTGCCGGCCATCGAGGGCCTGGCCCGCGTCGACACCGTCTGCCTCGACAAGACCGGCACGCTCACCGAGGGCGGCATGGACGTCACCGAGGTGCGCTTCCTGGGCGGCGCGGAGGAGTCGTACGTACACCGTGTCCTCGGCGCGCTCGGAGAGTCGGACCCCCGCCCGAACGCCTCCCTGAAGGCCATCATCGACGCCTACCCGGACAGCGAGGACTGGCGCTGCACCGAGTCGCTGCCCTTCTCCTCGGCCCGCAAGTACAGCGGCGCCTCCTTCAGCGAGGGCAACGGCGAGTCCAGCACCTGGCTGCTGGGCGCCCCCGACGTCCTGCTCCCCGAGGACGACCCGGCCCTCACCGAGACCGAGCGCCTGAACGAGGAGGGCCTGCGGGTCCTGCTGCTGGCCCGCGTCACCCGCGAGCTGGACGACCCCGAGGTCACCCGAGGCGCCCGCGCCACCGCCCTCGTCGTCCTCGAACAGCGGCTGCGCCCCGACGCCGCCGACACCCTGCGCTACTTCGAGGAGCAGAACGTACGGACGAAGGTCGTCTCCGGCGACAACGCGGTCTCGGTCGGCGCGGTCGCCGGGAAGCTGGGCCTGAGCGGTGAGGTCGTGGACGCCCGCCGGCTACCCGCCGAGCGTGAGGAGATGGCGGCGGCCCTCGACTCCGGCACCGTGTTCGGCCGCGTGGCCCCGCAGCAGAAGCGGGACATGGTCGGCGCCCTCCAGTCCCGCGGCCACACGGTCGCGATGACCGGCGACGGCGTCAACGACGTCCTGGCCCTCAAGGACGCCGACATCGGTGTGGCGATGGGCTCGGGCTCGGAGGCCACCCGCGCCGTCGCCCAGATCGTGCTGCTGAACAACAGCTTCGCGACGCTGCCGTCGGTGGTGGCGGAAGGCCGCCGGGTGATCGGCAACATCACGCGCGTGGCGACCCTCTTCCTGGTGAAGACGGTCTACTCGGTGCTCCTCGCCCTCCTGGTGGTCTGCTGGCAGGTGGAGTACCCCTTCCTCCCCCGCCATCTGACCCTGCTCTCCACCCTCACCATCGGCGTCCCGGCCTTCTTCCTCGCCCTGGCGCCCAACAAGGAGCGGGCGAAACCGTACTTCGTCCGGCGGGTGATGCGGTACGCGGTCCCGGGCGGCGTACTGGCGGCTCTGGCGACATTCGCCACGTATCTGGTCGCCCGCCACCACTACACCGGCGCGGGCGCGCTGTCCGCCGAGACCAGTGTGGCGACCCTGACCCTGTTCCTGATCTCCATGTGGGTGCTGGCCATCATCGCCCGCCCCTACACCTGGTGGCGCCTGGGCCTCGTGGCCGCGATGGGCGCGGGCTTCCTGCTCGTCCTCGTGGTCCCCTGGCTCCAGGACTTCTTCGCGCTCCGCCTGGTCGGTACGACGATGCCCTGGACGGCGGTCGCCATCGCGGCGACGGCGTCCGCCGTCCTGGAGCTGTTGTGGCGGTGGGTGGACCGCAGGTTCCCGGCGTAGGAGAACGCTCGGTGGCCCCTACGTCACGTCGACGTAGTCACCGGTGGCGTTGACCGGTGCGGTCGTGATGGTCCCCGCGAAGCCGGGGCGCCGGTAGCCGTCGTAGGCGTAGTTGCTGCGTCCGCTCGTCGCCCAGGATGGCGAGGCCGCCCACCTTCCAGGTCCGGGCGTCGTTGTGGGCGAGATCGCCCTCGCGCGGCCGGATGTCGATGAGCGCCAGGGCGCCGGAGACGGCGACCGCGGCGGCTCGTACGCGCATGCCGTGTTCCCCCTGTGAAGCGGTGGGTCGTCGCCGCAGGAACGGCGACGGACACGACGGGGGCGTGCCGGTTGAGTCGGCACGCCCCTTCGGCACTCGTGTGCGGTGTTCTTCCGCGGTGCTTACTTCACGTCGATGGTGTCGCCCGTGGCGGTCGCACCCGCCGTGGTCGAGGTGCCCGCGAAGACGTAGCGGTAGGTTCCGTCCACGGTCGCCTTGACCGTGGTCTTCAGGTCACCCGTGGCGGCCGACTTGACGGTCTTGACCGTCTTGTAGGCGGACGCGCCCTTCGCCTTGAACTGCAACTGCACCGACTGGGCGCCGAACGAGGCATTCCGGCCGGCGTCCCAGCTGGCGCGGGTCAGCCTGCTGGTGACGGTGACGGTCGCGCCCTTGGCGACCGGCTCCGGCGCGGCGTTGGCACCCGCGAGCTGGGCGGCACGCAGGACCTTGAAGGACTTGATGTTCTCCCGCTCGATGTAGTCGGCGTCCTTGCCCTGGGCGATGGCCCAGGTCTTCCAGGTGCCCGCGTGAGCGTTGAAGGCGTTCGAGCCGGCCTCGATGGTGTAGCTCGCCGAGCAGGTCGCCTTCGTGGAGCTGACCTTGGTGCACTTGATCCAGGTCCCGCTGGACGGAGCGGCGGTGTCCATGTTGGCGGTGCTCGAACCGCGGTACAGGAATGCCGCCGCCCGCCAGACACCGGAGTTGTCCGTGACGGTGAACTTGAGCTTGACCGTCTTCTTGGACGTCACGCCGACGACGACGGACTTGCCGCCGTTGACGACGACGTTCGAGATCTTCGTGTTACCGCTCGTGATGTTGTCCGCCTGCGCAGCCGGGGCGACGAAGGTGGTCAGAGCCAGGGCGCCGGTGACGGCACCCACGATGGCACGCTTGCGCAATGTATTCCCCACGTGGTTGGGACCTCGCGGCGACGCGTCGCCAACACACGAGATCCGGTCAGGTCCGAAAAGCCCGTCGGCTCCCGGGAGTCGAGTGACTCCGGGGAAAGCCGTTGGCTCGGGTGAACAGATCCACGAGTGTGGCGAATGGTTGTACGAGTTTCGGGTTTCCCGTGAAGATGTTGCCCAGATCACACCGAGCCGGCGCGCCCCGGGCCCGGCTCAGTCGAACCAGCGGTCCCGGGCCAACTCCTCGGTCCTGGACGGGTCCTCCAGCAGCGCCGCCACCTCGAAGCGGCGCGGCCACTGCCCCGCCGCCCAGGCCAGCCCGGCGGCGACGCCCTCCAGGGTGGCGGCGTGCAGGACGCCGTCCCGGGTCCGCCGCCAGTCCAACTCGACGCCGTCGACGACCAGTTCATCGTGTTCGACATACGACGAAGGGGTGGCGGGGCCGAGCAGGGCCCGCACCGACTCCGGTACCTCGTGTTCCGTGCCCTGCGAGTCCACCTCGCCGGTCACCGACTCGCTCAGCCGCCGTACCTGGAACAGCTCGGCCAACTCGGCGGCCCGTGACGGCCGTACGGGGAGGAGGGGGACGCCGGAGGTGAAGGGCAGCAGGTCGGGCGAGTCGACGACCACGGCGTCGGTCGCGTCCACAACGGTCACCTCGCCGTCCATCACCGCGCGCAACTCGTCCGGCAAAGTGACCTGTTCGGGATCGAGGTCGGCCAAGGCGCCGTACAGGCCGTGCAGTTGCGCCGAGGTGACCGGGCGGTCCGGGTCGGCAAGACGGTCCAGCAGCTCGGCGGCTCCGCCCGGCTCGTCCAGCAGCGCGGCCACCGAGGTGCGGACACCGAGGGCCCGCAGGACCTGCTCGTCGTCGAAGCCGGTGGCGTCGGCCTCGTCGTAGAGACCGTGCAGAAGGGGGTCGCCGCCGGCCGCGAGGAGGCCGGCGGGGCGGCGGCCGTCGAGGACCGGGTTGCCGCGCAGCCACCAGGCGGTGTAGGGGCGCACGACCTCGTGCGTGCCGTCCGGCAGCAGGATCCGCACCGGCTGGACGATCGCGTCCCGCAGCGGAGGCCGGGCGAGGAGCGCGAGCGCCTCCGGCCAGCGGTCCTCGTCGACGAGGTCGAGGTCGCGCACTGCCACGATCTCGGTCGCGACGGGCGGCACCGGGCTGTCCGGGAAGCGGTCGAGGATGTCCTCGGCCCACACGTCCACGGCGTCCAGCAGCCCCGCGTCGTCGGGTTCGGCGAAGTCCCCGTCGCGCGGCTCCAGTTCGTCCGGGTCGAGGACGACGTCGGTGGCACGGACGAGGGCGAAGTCGGCGAGGACACCGCAGGCGGCCAGCGGCTGTTCGCCCCAGCGATCGGCCAGCTCGGCGTCCACGAAGGCGAGTTCGTCCTCCCGCATGACGCGGGCGAAGGGGCTGCCGGGGAGGACGAGTTCACCGGCGGGGGCCAGTTCGCCGTCCTCGTCGGGGAGAGCGAGGGCGCCGAGCCAGGGTTCGTCGCCGGGGTCGAGGCCGGCGTCGCGGACCAGGGCGAGGACGAGGTCGGCGAGTTCGTCGGCGTCCGGCCGTCCGTCCTCCTCGTCCCACACGCCGCCGTCGTCGTCCAGGGAGGCGGCCACGGCGGCCCGTACCTGCGGGGTGGTGAGCACGGCGCGGGGGGTCGCGGGCAGGGCGCCCAGCTTCTCCAGGAGGGGGTGCGCGGCGTCCGGGTGGGCGACCTTCAGACCGAGGCGGGCGAGGGTCTCGGGCGCCGTCTGCGCCCCGTCGGGGGTCGGGAGCAGCACCTGGCGGGGCCCGATCGTCGTACGCCCGTCCGCGAGCGGCACGGGAAGGCCGGAGAGGCGGTCCGGATCCACCCCGGCGAGGCTGTCGTAGAGCCGCCGCCACCAGTCGGGCGTCTTCTCCAGGCCCGCGAGCCGGTCGATGGCGTCGCCCAGCGGCAGGCGTGCGACGCCCAACGTGCGCAGTTCCGCGCGCCGTTCGAGCCCGGCGGGCAGCAAGCTGGGCAGGACGTCGGCGAGCACCTGGACGGTCTCGGCGCCGGCGCCCTCGACGACTTCGGCGTCCCGGGGGCGAAGGGCGATGGGAGCGTCGGCCCACTCGTCGGCCCCGGCGCCCCCGACGGACGGGGTGCCGGAGTCCTCGCGTCCCCGGAAGGGGTTGGGGACGTCGGGCCAGGTGTCGGCTTCCGGGGCTTCCACCGACGCCGCGGCGTCCTGGAGCCGGCCGTCCCGCGCGGGCGGCGTCACCGCACGCGGCAGGAACGCGGTGCGCGGCAGCCGCTGAAGGATCGCCTGGCGCAGGGCTCCGTCCAGCTCGCCCTTGCCCAGCGGGCCGGGCACGAGGTCGATGATGCCCTCGCCCACCGGTTCCCAGGCGGCGAGGAGTTCGGCGTAGGCGTCCGCCGCGCGCTGCACGAGGAAGTCGGTGAGCGGCCCGGACGCGGCGTGCCGCCGGGTGGTGTCCAGGGGGAAGGAGGCGATCAGCAGGGCGGGGACGCCGAGGGCCTCGTCGCTGGGGGTGGGCGCGTGCACGACGGGGCTGGTACGCGGCCGGACGGGCGCGCCGTCGGGCCCGGTCGGCACCGCCCAGGTCACCGACCAGTACGGCCGCAGCCGCTCCTCGACGGGCCGGTCCGCGAGCAGCCCGGCCTCGATCGCCCCGTGCGCGACGGCCGTACGCCAGCGCGTGGCCCCGTCCCGCGAGTCCTCGACGACGACGTAGGGCCCCTCGACGTGCCGCCGCAGTGTCCGTGCCGCACCTTCGCCGACCTCGATGACGACCTCGTCGAGGCCGGGCAGGGCGAGGAGCAGCGCGTCGTCGACGGCGTTCAGCAGCCGCTCGGCGAGATCGGCGGCGGCCGCGTCGCGCAGCGGCAGGATGACGACGGTGTCGTACGGGTGCGGAGCGGATCCCTCGGCCGCGAACGGCAGCCGCAGCAGCGGCACATGCCCGTCGCGCCGACGGATCTCGTCGCCCAGCCCGGGGCTGTGCCGGGCGGTGTCGGCGGCGAGCACCCGGGCCTCACCGAGCGACCAGCGGATACCGCCGTGCCGCCCGACCACGGCGGGCTCGTCGGTGACGGCGAGCACAGCGGCGAACCCGACGCCGAACCGGCCCACCGCGCCGACGGCGCTGTCGGCGCTGACCGGACGGTCGGCGGGTTCCCGCTTCGCGGACGCGCGGAGCGTGGACAGCGACTCGACGCCGGCCGCGTCGAGCGGGGCGCCGGTGTTGGCGGCGACGAGGACGCCGTCCCGGAGGGTGAGCCGCAGCCGACCGGGAACCTTCGCCCGGGCCGCGGCGTCGGCGGCGTTCTGCGCCAGCTCCACGACGAGACGGTCCCGGTAGCCGCCGAGGACGAGATCTTCCTCGGCGTTGGCGTCCTCGCGGAACCGGGCCGGACTGGTCGCCCAGGCGTCCAGCACACCCCGCCGCAGCCGAGCCGTCCCGAACGGGTCCGCACCCTCGGCCGCCGGCCGCACGAACTTGCTCACGGTTCACCTTCCCTGTCGCCTCGTGCACGAAGGTACCGCGTCGCTGCGCTGCTCAGGCCGGGCGCCTTGTGGGGTGGGGGATACGTGTGAGGTGGCGGGTGCGGGTGGGTGGGGGCGGGTGGGGTTGTTCGCGCAGTTCCCCGCGCCCCTGGAAGCAAGGGGTGCGGGGCCTGGTCGTTCAGGGGGCCTGGGTTCAGGGGACCTGGTCGTTCAGGTGCGAGCACCCGGCATCCGGGCACTCGGCGAGGATGGACTTACGAGTGCCCCAGATCGGCCTCGGACTCGGTCTCCTCCACCGGGACGGATCCGGAGTCCGGCGCCGGCCGCAGGGGGAACGGGTCCACCCGGGTCTCGTCGAGCCGCGGCGGAGCCGGGCGCGGCGGCGTCGGCATGACGGCGGCCTCGGAGTGCCCCCCGCAGCCGTACGTCAGCGAGACGACACGCCCGTCGGCCGGCGCGAACTCGTTGGCGCAGAGCCCGAAGGCCTGCCCGAGCGACCCCCCGATCGGCACGAGGAAACCACAGCTCACACACGACGCGGGCGCCGCCTGGGCCATCGCGGTCTTCGCCCCGAACCCTTCCTCCCACCGGTCCGCCGCCGTGTGCAGCCCGTACCGGGACAGGACCCGTGCCCGCCGCATGCCCAGTTCCTCGGCGACGGCGGCGATGGACCCACGGGTCGGCGCGAGCGGCAGGTTCGCCGGCACCCCGGCGGTGACCTCGGCGTCCTCCGCCTCCACCAGCTCGGCCATGTCGTGCGAGACCGGGGAGTTCGGCAGCGGCTCGTCCTCGCCGGAGTACCCGGGTTCCAGCCGCAGGTCCTCGGCATCGGTGGGCAGCAGGTCGCCGGGACCCATGTCGCCGGGCCGCAGCCGCTCGCTCCATGGCACCCACTCCGGCGCGAGCAGCGCGTCCGGCCCGGGGAGCAGGACCACCTCGTCCAGGGTCACGAACTTGGCGCGTGAGGCACGGGCGACGGTGACGGCCCAGCGCCAGCCCCGGTAGCCCATCTCCTTGCACTCGAAGAGGTGCGTGACAACACGGTCGCCCTCGGAGACGAGACCGGCGTGTTCACCCACCACGCCGGGCGCGGCGGCCTCCTCCGCGGCGGCGCGGGCGAGGTCGACGGCCTCGGCACACAGACGGTCGGGGGTGCGGCTTCGCGTTGTCGCTGCGCTCACAGGTATCGCTTCTCTCCTACGCCGTCTCACGAGTGCGCCTCCCTCGGCGGGGGGTGCGGACGGAGCGGACCAGTGGGCCGCGTCGACGTCCGCGCCCGATCGCACTCGGGCGCACCTATGTCATCCATTCTGCGGGATGAACGAGAGGC
Source organism: Streptomyces sp. NPDC012510 (assembly GCF_042955065.1). Classification (NCBI taxonomy): domain Bacteria; kingdom Bacillati; phylum Actinomycetota; class Actinomycetes; order Kitasatosporales; family Streptomycetaceae; genus Streptomyces; species Streptomyces sp. NPDC012510. The sequence goes on along the minus strand of NZ_JBIBEN010000040.1, from coordinate 271 downwards.
GCGCGGCCGAGAACAACCGCCGCAGGCGCGCTATGCACGCTACCTTCTCCGAGGCTCCGCGCCCACACCGACGTAAGGGTTCCGCGATTCCGCTGCGCTTGGCTTTGGCCGGGGACGAGGGGTGAGGGTCGGCTTCGGGTGAGGTCGGGGGTTGGCGGGAAACCGCTGTGGCCTGCGGGGGGCTCCGCGCGGGACGGTTCGGAGGGCCGGGGTGCGTCGGGCGTGTGCGGGCCCGGTGGGGCTTCTCGCGCAGTTCCCCGCGCCCCTGAAA
>NZ_JBIBEN010000039.1:0-46167 GCF_042955065.1 Streptomyces sp. NPDC012510 | reverse complement strand
TCGAGTTCGTGGACGCCGGCGACGGCCACGTCCGCGTCAAGGCCCGGCACAGTGGCCTGTTCCTCCAGCCCACCGGCACCACGACCGGCGCGGACATCGTTCAGCAGACCGACTCCGGCGCCACCGGCCAGCAGTGGCGCGTCGTCGACCACGGCGGTGACGTGATCAGCCTCGTCAACCGGGAGTCCGGCCTGGCGATGGACGTCTGGGAGAACTCCACCGCCAACAGCGCCCGCATCACCCAGTACACCTACTCCGGCAACGCCAACCAGCGCTTCGCCCGTCGCCGCGTCTGACGTGTGGTGGGGCGGGGCCGATGATCCGGCACCGCCCCACTCCACGCTTCTGGAGGTCGATCATGCTTTTAGCCAGACGGCGCGGAGCGCTGCTCACTGCCGTACTTGCCGCAATACTGGCCGGCGCCGGCCACATAGTCAGCCCCGCGGTGGCGTCCGCCGCGGCCCCACGGTACGAGGCGGAAACCGCGCCGGCCACATGCGATGGGCTCATCGCGTCGAACCACGACGGCTACTCCGGCACCGGATTCTGCGACGGCGACAACGAGGTCGGCGCGGCCGCGCAGTTCACGGTGAGCGCGACTGAGGAAGGTTCGGCGACGCTGGCGATCCGATACGCCAACGGCTCCACCACGGCACGCCCCGCCGCCGTGATGGTGAACGGCGTCACCGTGCTGTCGACGTCATTCGAGCCCACCGGCGGATGGAACAGGTGGACCACGAAAACCTCGGCCGTGCGGCTGAATCCAGGCAGCAACACGATCCGGCTCAGTCCGACCGGCGCCGGCGGTCTGCCCAATGTGGACTACCTCGACGTCGAGGCCGGCACATCGCCCGAGCCTCCCGGCCGGCCGCCGCAGTGCTCCGGCGGCGCGCCCATCGTCTGCCACTTCGACGTCGCTCCCGGCAACTACACCGTCACCGCATGGATCGGCGACCGCGCCGCGGCGGGCAACACCTCGATGTCGGTGGAGGCGCGCCGCCGCGTCCTGCCCGCGGTCGACACCGCGGCCGGCACGATCACCCAGCACACCTTCACCATCAACGTCCGGCAGCCGGAGGGCCAGCCGACGGGCCAAGGCGGGACGGGCAGGCCCGGACTGGACATCACCTTTACCGGAAAGGCGCCGCAGCTGTCCGGCCTGACGGTGCAGGCGGCGACCAACCCCCTGGCGGTGTACCTGGCGGGGGACTCCACGACATGTGACCAGACGCTCGCTCCGTGGACCGGCTGGGGCCAGATCCTGCCCACGCATGTGACGGCGGGCGCGGCCATCGCCAACTACGGGGACTCCGGCGAGAGTTCGGGGAGCTTCCTACGCAACTCTGCGCTGTTCCCCACCATGAAGCCGCTGATCAAGAGGGGCGACCTGGTACTCATCCAGTTCGGGCACAACGACAAGTCCACGTCGGCATCGGCGTTCCGCAGCAACCTCACCTCCATGATCAACCAGGTGCGGGAAAAGGGCGGCGACCCCGTTCTCGTCACACCACCGGTACGGCGGCAGCTCAACGGTGGCCGGCTCACACCCACCGCGCTCCATGTCAACGGCGTGGGCGTCGACCTGCCGGCCGAGATGCGCAGGCTCGGCTCCGCGCTCAACGTGCCGGTCATCGACCTGACCGCCAAGAGCAAAGCGCTGGTGGAGTCGATGGGCCCGAACGACTCCGCCAGGCTCTACCTGCGCCAGTCGGAGGACGGGGTCAAGGACAACACCCACTTCTCCGAGTACGGCGCCGGGAAGATGGCGGACCTGGTCGTCGAGGGGGTCCGCGAACACAACCTGTCCCTGGTCAGCTATCTGCAACCCAGGAGGGTTCCATGAGACAGCCTTTCCACGCACCGGCCGCTCCGAGACGTCCGTTACGCCGCCGCACGATATTCGTCCTTGTCGGCGCACTGATCGCCAGCTGCCTCGCGGCGATCGTGGGACCGTCGGCGAACGCGGCCGTGATCGATCCGGGCGTGTACTACCAGCTCGTGGCGCGGCACAGCGGCAAAGCAATCGGCATCGCCGACCAGTCGACCGCCGACGGCGCCGCCGTCCAGCAGCAGACCCGCGCCGACCGGGCCGCCCAGCAGTTCCAGTTCGTCGACTCCGGCAGCGGCTACCACGAGCTCCGGGCCCGGCACAGCGGCAAGGTGGTGGACGTCTCCTCGGCGTCCACGGCGAACGGCGCGAACGTCATCCAACGGACCGACACCGGCGGCACCAACCAGCAATTCCGCGTCGTGGACACCGACGGCGGATACGTCAAACTCATCAACCGCAACAGCGGCAAGGCGCTGGACGTCTGGGAGCGCTCCACCGCCGACGGCGCGCGGATCTCCCAGTACACCGACACGGGCGCCGCCAACCAGCAGTGGCAACTGGTCCGCGTCGACGCGGCTCCGGTCCCGAAGTACGCCGGCTATCTCTTCACCTACTTCACCGGCGAGAACACCTCCGCCGGCGAGCAGGTCTACTTCGCGCTCAGCCAGGGCAACGACCCGACCCGGTGGCGGCAGCTGAACAGCGGGCGGCCCCTGCTGACCTCGACCGTAAGCACCCGCGGCGTGCGCGACCCGTTCATCATCCGCTCGCCGCAGGGCGACAAGTTCTACCAGATCGCCACCGACCTGCGGATGTACGGCAACGGCAACTGGGACCAGGTCCAGCGGACGGGCAGCAAATCCATCGTGGTCTGGGAGTCGACCGACCTGGTGAACTGGAGCGCGCCACGCCTGGCACGCGTCTCACCGGACACGGCCGGCAATACGTGGGCCCCGGAGGCGTACTACGACGAAGAACTCGGCAAGTACGTCGTCTTCTGGGCATCGAAGCTGTACTCGGCCGGCGATCCGAACCACACCGGCAGCAGCTACAACCGAATGATGTACGCCACCACATCCGACTTCCGGACCTTCAGCGCCCCACAGGTCTGGGTCGACAAGGGCTACTCGACGATCGACTCGACGCTGATCAAGCACGACAGCACGTACTACCGCTTCACGAAGGACGAGCGGAGCGCGTCGCAGACCGCGTGCGGCAAGTTCATCCTCGCGGAGAAGTCGGCGACCATCCTCAACCGCACCTATTCGTTCGTCGCCGAATGCCTCGGGAACAACGCGATCAGCCAGGGCGAGGGCCCGTTGGTCTTCAAATCGAATACCGACGAGCGCTGGTACATGTTCATCGACGAGTACGGCGGGCGGGGCTACGTCCCGTTCACGACCACCGACCTGAACGCCCGGCAATGGACGCCCGTCTCCGGCTACTCCCTGCCCGGCCGGCCGCGCCACGGCACCGTCCTCCCCGTCACCCAGGCCGAGTACGACCGGCTGCTGCAGCGCTGGGGCTGAGCCGCCCCGTCGTGGAGCGACCGAAACGACCATTGTCGAAAGGGCTCCGACATGTCCGGTACTCGCTACCGCGTCCTCCTTGCCGTGCTGATGGCGCTGTGCACGGCGCTGTCTGTCGGCATCGCGCAGCCGGCCTCCGCCGCACCGGGCCGCCCGTACACCAATCCGATCAAGGCTCAGAAGGGGGCCGATCCCTGGCTCGAGTACTACAACGGCAACTACTACCTGATCACGACGACGTTCACCAACAAGTTGCTGATGCGCAAGTCGCCGACGCTGGCCGGGCTCGCCACCGCGCCCAGCGTGCAGGTCTGGGAGGACAGCACGTCCTCGCGCGGGACAAACTTCTGGGCCCCTGAGATCCACTTCATCGACGGCCGGTGGTACCTGTACTACTCCGCCGGCCAGGTCGGCGCCGCCTGCTGCGACAGCCAGCGCACCCATGTGCTGGAGAGCGCCGGCGCCGACCCGATGGGCCCGTACACGTACAAGAACAAGCTCGCCGGCCCCAATCTCACCCCGGGTGGCTGGCTCATCGACGCCAGCGTGCTGCGGCTGGGCGGCTCGCTCTACCTACTCGGCAGCGGGTTCGTGGGCGGCAGTGCGCAGAGCCTGGTGATCGCGCCGATGAGCAACCCGTACACCCTCGCCAGCAGCACGTTCAGCGTCATCTCGCAGCCGGCCAACTCGTGGGAGCGGTCCGGCGCGCCGGTCAACGAAGCCCCGGTGGCGCTGCAGCGCAACGGCCAGACCTTCGTCACCTTCTCGGCGAGCTCGTGCCAGACCGCCGACTACAAGCTGGGCCTGCTCACCTACAACGGAGGCGACCCGCTGTCCGCCTCGTCCTGGGCCAAGGCAGCCGGTCCGGTCTTTCAGCGCAATGATGCCAACAGGGCCTACGGGCCCGGTCACAACGGCTTCTTCACCTCCCCGGACGGCACCGAGAACTGGATCGTCTACCACGCGAACTCGGCCTCCAACGGCGGCTGCGGCAACGCGCGGACCACCCGGGCGCAGAAGTTCACCTGGAACGCGAACGGGACGCCGAACCTCGGGACTCCGGCGGCAACCGGCGTGACGCTCGCCGGCCCGGCCGGCGAGACCGCGGCCACGTCGTCCGCGTACCGGATCGTCAACCGCCACAGCGGCAAATGCCTTGACGTGTCCGGCGCCTCCAGCGTCGACGGCGCGGACGTCATCCAGTCGAGCTGCACCGGCAGCACCAACCAGCAGTGGCGCATCGAGGACCAGGGCAACGACACCAGCCGGCTGGTCAACGTCCGCAGCGGCAAGGCGCTCGACGTCGACGCCTGCGGCACCGCCGACGGCACCAACATCCACCAGTGGCCGTGGCTGAACAACAACTGCCAGAAATTCCGCATGATCGTCACCGATCAGGGCGGCTGGGTGCGGCTGACCAACGTCAACAGCGGCAAGGTCGCCAACGCCCCCGGCTGCGGCACCGCCGACGGAGCCGACGTACGACAGTGGCGCTGGCTGAACAACAACTGCCAGCAGTGGCAGCTGCAACCCGTCTGAGGAAGGAGTGACCGATGCGCAGACGTACTTTCCTCGCCGTCCCCGCACTGGGCGCGGCGGCCACAGCAACCCTGCTGACCGGATCAGCGGCATGGGCGTCACCGCCGGTGACGTACACGAACTCGCTGATCGCACGGCGGGCCGACCCGCACATCTTCCGGCACACCGACGGCTACTACTACTGCACCGCGACGGTGCCCGAGTACGACCGGATCGTCCTGCGCCGGGCACCGACGCTGCAAGGGCTGGGCGGCGCGAGCGAGTCGGTGATCTGGCGCAAGCACGCCAGCGGGGACATGGGTGCCCACATCTGGGCGCCGGAGATCCACTTCATCAACGGCAAGTGGTACATCTACTTCGCCGCGGGCCGCAGCAACGACGTCTGGCGGATCCGGATGTGGGTGCTGGAGAACAGCAGCGCCGACCCGTTCACCGGCACGTGGACCGAAAAGGGGCGCATCGTCACCCACGCGGACACGTTCTCCCTGGACGCGACCACATTCGCGTACAACGGCACCCGCTACCTGGCCTGGGCCCAGCAGGACCCGACGATCGGCAACAACAGCAGCCTTTTCCTGGCGCCGATGAGCAATCCGTGGACGATCTCCGGCACCCCGGCACGGCTGAGCGTGCCGACGCTGTCGTGGGAGACGAAAGGGCACAAGGTCAACGAAGCCCCGTCGGTGCTCATCCGCAACGGCAGGGTGTTCCTGACCTACTCGGCCAGCGCCACGGACAGCAACTACTGCATGGGAATGCTGACCGCTCCGGTGACCGCCAACCTGATGAACCCGGCGTCGTGGAGCAAGAGGCAGCAGCCGGTATTCAGGAGCAACGCCGCGACGAGCCAGTACGGCCCGGGGCACAACTCGTTCACGGTCTCCGAGGACGGGCAGAGCGACATCCTCGTCTACCACGACCGCAGCTACCGCGACATCAGCGGCGATCCGCTGGGCGACCCGAACCGGCGGACCCGCATCCAGAAGCTGTACTGGAACGCCGACGGCACACCGAACTTCGGCATCCCGGTGCCGGACGGGGTGACGCCGTACCGGTTCAGGTCGTACAACTTCCCGGACCGCTACATCCGGCAGGTCTCGTTCCGCGGACGGATCGACGCGGATATGACGAACCTGGCCGAGTCGCAGTTCCGTATGGTCCCCGGGCTGGCCGGAAGCGGCACGGTGTCGCTGGAGTCAACCAGCAATCCCGGCTATTACCTGCGGAACCGGGACTACGAGATCTGGCTGGACAAGAGCGACGGCACGACCGGGTTCAAGAACGGTGCGAGCTTCACCCGGCGGGCAGGCCAGGCCGACCCGGCCGCGGTGAGCTTCGAGTCCGTCAGCACCCCGGGCCGCTACCTGCGCCACTACAGCGACGCGCTCCACGCCCAGCCGCTGAGCACCGCCACCGACCGCGCGGACGCCACTTTCCACCTGGAGTAGCCGTCATGCGACTGAAGTCCGCCATCGCGGGCTTATGCCTGCTCATCAGTACGCTCGTTGTGGTGCCGGGCAGTTCGGCGCACGCGGCGGCGGTGCGGTACGAGGCGGAGAGTGCCGCCGCCACTTGCGTCGGCACCATCGATGCGAACTGGTCCGGGTTCTCCGGCACCGGCTTCTGCAACACGGACAATGCCGTCGGCGCGCACGCACAATTTGCCGTGAGCACGGCGATGGCGGGCACAGCCACGCTCGGCATACGCTTCGCCAGCGGTGGAACAACCGCGCGCCCGGCAGAGGTTATGGTCGACGGCGCGACCGTCCAAAGTGTCTCGTTCGAGCCCACCGGTTCCTGGTCGTCCTGGACGACGAAAACGCTCACGGTGCCGGTGAGCGCCGGAGACCACACCATCCGTATCAGGTCGGCTGCCGCCACCGGGCTGCCCAACATCGACTATCTGGACTTCAATCTCGGGGGCGGGCTTCCGGGCAGTTTCCAGTGGAGCTCCAGCGGGATACTCATCTCGCCGAAATCCGATGCGACGCACAACATCCGCGCACTCAAGGACCCGTCGGTCGTGCACCACAACGGCCGGTATCACGTCTTCGCCACGACCACCAACCAAAGTGGTGCATACAGCATGGTGTATCTGAACTTCACCGACTGGTCGCAGGCGAATTCTGCCACGCAGCACTACCTCGACCAGACCGCGATCGGCGGCGGCTACAAAGCGGCGCCCCAGGTGTTCTACTTCGCGCCACAGCAAAAGTGGTATCTCGTCTTCCAGACCGGATCGAACGCGGCGTACTCGACGACGTCCGACATCAGCAACCCGCGGTCGTGGAGCGCGCCGAAGCCCTTCTACGCCGACGGAATGCCGCAGATCATCAGGGACAACATCGGCAACGGTTACTGGGTCGACTTCTGGGTGATCTGCGACAGCGCGAAATGTCACCTGTTCTCCTCCGACGACAACGGCCACCTGTACCGGTCGGAGACGTCACTGTCGAACTTCCCCAACGGCTTCGGTAACACCGTCATCGCCATGGAGGACAGCGCTCGATATCCGCTGTGGGAAGCGGCCAACGTATACCGTGTGGCGAGCTCCCAATACCTGCTGATAGTCGAGGCGATCGGCTCCGGCGGCAAGCGCTACTTCCGCTCGTGGACGTCACCGGCCATCACCGGACCGTGGACGGCGCTGGCCGTGACAGAGGCCAGTCCGTTCGCCGGCGCGGCGAACGTGACATTCAGCGGCACGACGTGGACGCGCGACATCAGCCATGGCGAGATGATCCGCAACGGCATCGACCAGACACTGCCCATCAGCCCGTGCGGGATGCGGTACCTGTATCAGGGCAAAGACCCGAATGCCGGCGACCCGTACAGCCTGCTGCCGTGGCGGCTCGGCCTGCTCACCCAAACGAACTCGACCTGCTGAGGTTGCCATGAAAAGTCGACTGCTCGCCGTGATGGCCGCGATGATAACGGCTGTCGCTGGCACTGCCGCGGTCGAACCCCCGGCTCCGGCGGCCGCAACGGTGACCGTGAACGGCTCGACCGAATACCAGAAGATCGATGGCTTTGGCTTCTCCGAATTCTTCGGCCGTTCGGCAATCATGCGCGGCTCGCAGGGACTGTCGGCCCAGAAGCAACAGGAGGTCCTGGACCTGCTGTTGTCGCGTTCCACCGGTGCGGGGCTGTCGATCCTGCGGCTGGGGATCGCCTCCGGCAGCGGCTCCATCCAGCCGGTGAATCCCGGTGGTCCGAACGCGACACCGCGTTATGTTTGGAACGGCAACGACGATGGCCAGGTCTGGCTGGCGCAACAGGCGAAGGCTTACGGGGTCAACCGGTTCTACGCCGACGCGTGGAGTGCGCCGGGTTACATGAAGACCAACGGCAGCGACACCAACGGCGGCACGCTGTGCGGGCTGTCGGGCGCTTCGTGCGCCGGCGGCGACTGGCGGCGCGCCTACGCGAATTATCTGGTGCAGTTCGCCAAGTTCTACGCCCAGGAAGGGATCGCCATCACCGATCTGGGTTTCACCAACGAGCCGAACTGGACCACCGACTATTCGTCGATGCGGCTGACGCCGGCGCAAGCGGTGGAGTTCAGCAGGGTCCTCGGGCCGATCGCGGACGCCAATGGGCTGAAGATGGCGTGCTGCGATGTGGTCGGCTGGGACGGGCAGAAGACCTATACCCATGCGATCGAGGCCGACAGCACAGCACGCGGGCTGGTCGACCTGCACACGGGTCACTCGTACGGCAGCTACCCGAGCACACCCCTGCCCACATCGAAACCAACGTGGATGTCCGAGTGGTCACCGGACGGCACCACGTGGAACGAAGCCTGGGACGACGGCAGCGGCTACGACGGATACCGGGTGGCCAATGAGATTCACACGGCGCTGACCGGTGGCAACGTCAACGCCTACGTGTACTGGTATGGCGCATCCACCGGGGCCACCCGCGGCTTCATCCAGCTCGATGGCGATGCCTACCGCGTGTCCAAACGGCTATGGGCGATGGCCAACTACAGCCGGTTCATTCGTCCGGGCGCGACCCGAATCGCAGCATCGACATCGGACAGGAATCTGCGCATGTCCTCCTTCCGCAACACGGACGGCACCGTGGTCATGGTCGCCCTCAACGCGGCAACGAGCGCCAACGAGGTCACGTTCTCCTTGCGGAACACCGGTATCGGCGGCGGCATGGCGACGCCGTACCTCACGAACGGCGACAACAGCATGACGGCCCAGCCCGCGCTTGCCGTGACGGACGGTGCTTTCACCGCAACCGTGCCGGCGCGGTCGGCCGTCACCTACGTCGTGCGGGGCAGCGACTCCGCCTCGCGGTACGAGGCGGAGTCGGCGCCGGCGGTGTGCAGCGGCACCATCGACGCCGACTGGCCCGGCTATTCGGGCACCGGATTCTGCAACGGTGACAGCGCCGCCGGCGCCTATGCACAGTTCACCGTGAACGCGGCCAGCGCGGGCACCGCCACCATCGCGGTCAGGTTCGCCAATGGCACCACGACGGCCCGGCCCGCGGATCTCATCGTCAACGGCACGCGAGTCCAGCAGGTGTCGTTCGAGGGCACGGGCGCATGGTCCAGGTGGATTTCGAAGACGCTGACCGTCAACGTCGGCGAGGGCAGCAACATCATCCGCTTCAATCCCACCGACGCCGGCGGTCTGCCCAACCTCGACTACGTCGAACTCGCCCCGGGCTGACAGCACCCACATTCCTCCGATCACACCTTCAGGAGTTGTCATGCGAACGGCAGGCAGAACGGCGCTCACCGGCATACTCGGCCTCGGGTTGGCCCTCACCACCGTCTCCCCGGCGGCGGCCGCCCACCATCTGACCGATGGGACCTCAGTCGAGCTGATCGCCCGGCATTCGGGCAAGTGCGCCGACGTCGTCAGCGCCTCGACGGCCGACGGCGCCGAGGTCGGCCAGTACACGTGCAATGACGGGCTGAATCAGCTGTGGCGCATCCGCGACCTCGGTAACGGGTATGTGCAGCTCGCCGCCCGCCACTCCGGCAAGTGCCTGGACGTCTCGGGTGCCTCTGCCGCCGACAACGCGGCGGTCATCCAGTGGTCGTGCTCCTCCAGGACCAACCAGCAGTGGAAGATCGAGAACACCGGCGCCGGCCACACCCGGCTGATGGCGCGGCATTCCGGCAAATGCCTCGAGGTCCCGGGCGCCTCGACCGCCAACGGCACCCGCCTCCGGCAGCAGACCTGCGGCACCGGGACCCACCAGCAGTGGGAGCTGAACACGGTGTCGAACCCCGCGATCCCGGGACTGTTCGCCGACCCCAACATCGTGCGGTTCGGCGACACGTACTACCTCTACGCGACCACCGACGGCTTCGCCGGCTGGTCGGGCACCCAGTTCCGGGCCTTCTCCTCCAAGGACCTGGTCAACTGGACCGACCACGGCGTGATCCTGGACGTCGACAGCGACATCGCATGGGCGGACAACTCGGCCTGGGCCCCGGGCATCGCCGAGAAGAACGGCAAGTACTACTTCTACTTCTCGGCCGGTCGCGCCAGCGGCGACACCCGCAAGCACCTGGGTGTGGCGGTGGCCGACTCACCCACCGGCCCGTTCCGCGACGCCCTCGGCAAGCCGCTCGTGCCGGCCGGCTCCTATGCGGGCCAGATGATCGACCCGGCCGTATTCACCGACGCCGACGGCAGGTCGTACCTGTACTGGGGCCAGGGCTCCTCGCACCAGGTGCCGCTGAACAGCGACATGGTCTCGTTCAACTCCTCGCAGGTGCGCACCTACCGGCCAGCGAACTACAACGAGGGCAGCTTCGTCGCCAGGCGCGGCGACACGTACTACTTCATGTGGGCGGAGAACGACACCCGCTCAGAGGACTACCGGGTCGCCTACGCCACCGGCTCCTCACCGACCGGGCCCTGGAGCAACCGCGTCGGGACGATCCTCCAGAAGGACCTGAGCCAAGGCATCAAGGCCACCGGTCACCACTCGGTCGTCCAGGTCCCCGGCACCGACCAGTGGTACATCGCCTACCACCGCTTCGCCATCCCGAACGGTGACGGCACCCACCGCGAAACCATGATCGACCGCCTGTACTTCAATGCCGATGGCAGCATCCGACCGGTCGTGCCGACCATTGACGGCGTCGACCCGATATAGGGATCCTCATCAGCGGGGGTATGGCGGCGTGAGGTCGGGTGGGCAGTGTCCAGCAGGCGGGCGTCTTCGGACTCGGTGAAGCCATTGCGGCGCCGTGGCATGGGCCGCGGTCGCGTTCACGGCGGATGCGGTGGATCAGACGGTCGCGCCATCCGCGACCGCAGAACCAGGCGTATCGAGGTTTATCCCTTCAAGCCCGAACTGACGACGCCGCGGATGAAGTAGCGCTGAGCGAACAGGAAGATCACCAGGACGGGTACGACGTACAGGGTGGCGGCGGCCGCCTGCACCGTGGCGTCGGGGTTGCCATGAGGGTCGAGGTAGAACGACGCGATAGCGACCGACAGTGTGGTCTGGTGTCGGGATCGAGGAACAGGGCCGGAGCGATCCAATCGCCCCAGGTCCAGGTGAACGAGAGCAGAAACGAAGTCAACAGCACGGGCCGGGACAGCGGCAGGGAGATCTGCACGAAGATCCGGCCGTACCCGCACCCGTCGATGATCGCCGCCTCCTCCAGTTCGGCGGGGATGGCGGCGAGGAACTGGCGGAACAAGAACACCAGGAATGGCGACGCCGCGAGGCCCCACATCACCCATGGCCAGTACGTGTTGACCAGTCCCACCCTGGCGAACAGCACGTACGTCGGGATCAGGGTGAGGATCTGCGGCAGCATCATGGTGGACAGCACCACCACGAACAGCGGGCGTTTGCCGCGCCCACGCAGGCGGGCGAAGCCAAACCCGACCGCCGCGCTGGACAACGTCACAAGAGTCGCGAACATGAACGACAGGAACGCCGAGTTCCCCAGGTACGCCGGGAAGTTGATCTCGGTGAGGGCCTGCGTGAAATTCCCCCACTGCGGTTCCTCCGGCAGGATCTTCGCCGGGATCGTCACCCATTCCGCCTTGGTCTTCAACGCGGCAAGCAGAAGCCAGACGAACGGACCAATGAAAAGTACCGCGAGCGCCATCAGGATCAGGTAGGTGCGCGCCGCGTTGCCCCGGCGGGCGTGGGCGCCGGCGCCGGGTAGCAGGCGGTGTGCTGACGGCGGGCGGCGTGGCAGCGGTGGTCTGCGTCATCGTTCAGCCTCACTGTCGACCTCGTAATGCACCCACAGCCGGCTGGTGCGCAGCACGATGAGCGTGACCACCAGGATGACCAGGAAGAACACCCACAGCATCGCGGAGCCGTAGCCGTAGCGATTGTTGGCGAAGAACTCCTCGTAGACCTGCACCAAGCACAGACGCGGGCGGGCTCAGGCTCCAGCGGGTGAACGCGCCGTCCCGGACGCCGGGTCCTGCGGTGGTGCCGGTCAGCCCGGGCGGCGCAGGGAGGAGGGCGATGTCCGGGGCGGCGCCCGTGTGCACGCGCAGTTCCTCGCCGTCGGCGAGCACCAGGTCGTCGCAGAGCACCAGCCGGTCGCATCCCCAGATATGGACGCGGCTGACTTGCCGCCCCTGCTCGGCGGAGAGCACCAGCACGCGGACCGGGCCGTGCGGTCCGTGGACCGTCAGCAGGGCGCTGGTGCCGGGGTCGGGCACGGTCACCAGCGTGCCGTCGGCCGCCTCCCGTACCCGCACCGTCGTGTCCGCCGGAGTGCACGGCCACGACGCCGCGCCCCAGGTTCTCCATCGGACGCGCGGCCGCCGCGGTCGTGCCCTGAGCCGTACCGGTGCCGGGGGAGGCGGTGCCCAGCTGCGAGAGGCCGACGACGAGGATCATCGCCCCGGCCGCTGCCACCGCGGTGGAATCTGCCCGGCGCAACCCGCTCCGACGTCTGTGCATGTGCTCCATGCGAGCTCCTCATGCTCGTACAAGTGCGGAGCATGAGCGCATGTTGAACCGTTTACACAGGGCGCGATGGAAGCACTGTAAGGAGGGCATGTCAAGAGCGGTGTGTTCCCGCCTCCCTCGTGCTTGACGTGTCACATCGATCGGCTCATCATCGAGTTTAAACGGTTAACACCGAGGGCAATAGAACGGGATGCAGGGAGGTCGGATGCCGCGTCGGATCGCTTCCGGCGACGGAAAGCCCCGCCCTGCGACGATCAAGGACGTGGCCAGACATGCTGGCGTCTCGGTCGCCACCGTCTCGCGCATCCTCTCCGGTACGTACCCCAACGCCCCTGCCACGCGCAGCAAGGTCATGAGGGCCGTACGCGAACTCGACTACGTGGCCAACGCCCACGCCCGGGGACTCGCGGGTGTGCGGCCCAAGAGCGTGGCCATCGTGGTCAATTCCGTCATCTCCCCGCACTACGCACATGTGGCGCAGGGGGTACACGAGGAGGCCGCGCGTGCGGGCCGGCTCTGCATTGTCGGCACCACCGGCGGAGATCTCGAACGCGAGCTGGCCACGATCCAGTTGATGCGCGAAGAGCACGCCGAAGCGGTCATTCTCGTGGGGAACATCAACCCCGACGAGGCCTACCGCGAGCGCATGGCCGGCTATGCCCGCGCACTGGCCGCGGCCGGCTCGCAGCTGGTGCTGTGCGGCCGCCCGCCGCTGGGCCCCGACGTACCGGCCATCGTGGTCGAGTACGACAACACCGGGGGCGCGTTCGCCGCTACCAGCCACCTGCTCTCGGCGGGCCACAAGCGCATCCTGTTCCTCGGCCGGCGGTCCGGGTACACGACGCCGGAGAGCCGGGTCGCCGGTTACCGTGCCGCCCTGGCCGCGCACGGCGTACCGCGTGATCCCGGGCTGGAGGTCGACGGCGCGAGAATGGTGCGGCGCGAGGGCTACCGCATGATGCGCGAGCGACTCGACGCAGGGCCGCGGGACTTCACCGCCGTCTTCGCCAGCAACGACCTGATCGCCGCGGGCGCGCGCGAGGCGCTGCGAGAGCGCGGGCTGCGCATTCCGGAGGATGTGTCGATGGTCGGATTCGACGACCTCCCCCCGGCCGCCGACATCGACCTCACCACCGTTAACATCCCGCACGAGGAGCTGGGGCGTACCGCCGTGCGGCTCGCGTTGAAGAGCGAGACACCCGGGGCCTCCGAGCACGTCCTGCTGGGCACGCACATCGTCGTCCGCGACTCGGTCTGCCCCAACGTGGGCGAAGCCCCAGGCCCGGACTAGGGCCTGTGTGAGGTCGTGATCAATCTCGGGTTTTGGTCCCTTGCGGGGGCAGGACCTGGTAGGACGCTGGGTGTGACACGTAGGCAACTCAGCGACGAGCAATGGGGGTTCACCGAATCTGCCCCAGCTCTTCCCGCCGGACCTGCTGGTCCGGCTGCGGGAGCTGCTCGAGGCCGGCTGGCGCTGCTGCCGGACGGGTCGGCGCTGATCAATACCGCCCGCGGCAGCCTCGTGGACACCGAGGCACTGGTACGCGAGCTCGCCACCGGTCGTATCAGGGCCGTGCTCGACGTGACCGGCAATCAGCTCGCTGACGATGGTGGAATCGCCCATCTGTTTCAACCGATGGCACACTTTGGGCGAGAAGCCCACTTGCCGCCTGGTGACCACTCCTGGACTGTCAGGTACTGCCCAAGACCTGGCCGTCTTGCGTGGTCGACCATCGCGTACTGCCGAGCTAGGCACTGCCCCTGGCATGGTCGTGTTCTAGGGCCACCGCTCCGTGAGTCCCGACGTAGTGTCCCTGACCTGGGGTGTACCAATGTGCCAACTAAAATGCTTGCGCCGTCATGGATGCCGCTGACTGTTGTTGGCATCGCCGCAGGTCAGGAACGTACAGCGGTGCCAACTAAAAAGCCTGGTCACACTCGCTCAGGCGCAGTTGGTCGACGGCACGGACCGTCTGCTTGCCCATGCCACCAGTAGCTGCATGCTCTTCCCGGTGCCTCCCTCGCAGGGGTGAGCTTCGGCGGCGACCGGTATCGGTCTGGGCTGTGATGCCGGACTCCCTTGATCTCGGCGCGGAACGCCGGAGTGCGAGGTGAAACGACTGCGGCGCACGTTGGTGGCGGCCCGATGACTCCTCGGGTCGCCGGTTGCCGTGTGCCGCAGTCGTGCCCAGGTGCCCGAGGGAGATGATTCCTTCGGGCGTCGTGCTCTTCGTCAGGCGGTGTGGGTGGGGTAGTCGGTGTAGCCGGCCGCGCCGCCGCCGTAGAAGGTGGCGGGGTCGGGGGTGTTCAGGGGGGCGCCGGAGCGTACGCGCTCGACGAGGTCGGGGTTGGCGAGGGCCATGGTGCCGACGGTGACGACGTCGGCCAGACCGTCTTCGACGTCCTTGGCGCGGGTGGCGATGTCGGCACCGGCCCGGTTGAGGATCAGCGTGGTCGGCCACAACTTGCGGAGGGTGGAGAGGAGTTCCTCGTCGCCGCCGTGGCCGATGTGCAGGTAGGCGAGGTTGAGGGGAGCGAGGGCGTGCAGGAGGTGTGGGTAGAGTTCGTGCGGGTCGCTCTCCGCGAGGTCGTTGAGGTTGAAGGGGTTGCCGGGAGAGATCCGGATGCCGGTGCGGCCGGCGCCGATCTCGTCGGCCACGGCCGTGGCGATCTCCACCGCGAAGCGGATGCGGTTGTCGAGGGAGCCCCCGTACTGGTCGGTGCGCTGGTTGGCGCTGGGGAAGAGGAACTGGTTGACCAGGTAGCCGTTGGCCCCGTGGATCTCGACGCCGTCGGCGCCGGCCGCGATGGCGGCCGCGGCGGCGCGCCGGAAGTCGTTGACCGTCGCGGCGACTTCCTCGGTGGACAGCTCGCGTGGCTCCGGCATCTCCTGGAGCCCGGACGGGGTGAACGTCTGGCCGGCCGGCTTGATCGCGGAGGGGGCTACCGGCTGCCGGTGGTGGGGGGTGTTGTCCGGGTGGGAGATGCGCCCGGTGTGCATCAGCTGGATGACGATGCGTCCGTCGGCCTTGTGCACGGCGTCGGTGACCTTGCGCCAACCGGCGATGTGATCCTCGGTGTAGATACCCGGGGTCACCGGGTAGCCCTGGCCGTCGGCGGAGGGCTGGGTGCCCTCGGTGATGATGAGCGCGTGCGAGGCGCGCTGGGCGTAGTACTCGGCGTTCAGCTCGGTCGGCACGCCGTCCGGAGTGGCCCTGCTGCGGGTCAGGGGGGCCATGGCCAGCCGGTGCGGCAGGGCGATCTCTCCGACGACGGTCGGGTTCCACAGGGCGTTGAGCATGGGTGATTCCTCAGGTGATGGGTGGTGGTTCCAAAGGGCCGGGGGCGGACACCGAGTGGACGTGGGCACCGGGCTCTTCTGCTTCCGGGTCCGAAGACGCACCCGCCCTGCGCCCGCCGACCGAGTCGGAGTCGGCATCGGCATCGGCATCGGCATCGGCTATCAAATTACGATCGTAATATTATGCGGTCGGGTGGGCTGTGGCAAATGGGTCCCGGCATGGGGCCCCATCAGTGGTCGATCACCGGGATGCCCAGCAGATCGCTCGCCCGGTGGTAGGTCTCGGGATCGAGGCGCTCGCCGGCGAGGAAGAGGTGGCGCAGGCCGGTCAGGTCGTAGCCAGCGGTGAGCGTTCCCTTCGGGTCCTGCTTGCGGATGGCCTGGAACGCGGTGGGTGCCGTGAACATGGCCCTGACCCCGTACTCGGCGGCAACGCGCCAGAACTGGCCCGCGTCCGGGGTGCCCACCGGCTTGCCCTCGTACAGCCTCGTCGTCGCGCCGACCAGCAATGGCGCGTGGACGATGTACGAGTGCCCGACGACCCAGCCGACGTCGGAGCCGGTGAACATCGTCTCGCCCGGGCCCACGTCGTAGACGGCCCCCATCGACCAGTGGAGGGCGACCGCGTGGCCGCCGCAGTCACGCACGACTCCCTTGGGCTTTCCGGTGGTTCCGGAGATGTAGAGGATGTAGAGGGGGTCGGTTGCGGGGACGGGAACACAGTCGGCCGACGGCGCGGCAGCCACCAGGTCGGCCCAGTCGAGATCGTGAGGCCCCAACTCGGCCGTCTCCTGCGGGCGTTGCAGGATCACGCTTTTCCCCGGTTTGTGGGCCGCGAGCTCGATCGCCTCGTCGAGCAGGGGCTTGTACGCGACGACACGCTTGCCCTCGATGCCGCAGGAGGCGGAGACGACCACCTTGGGGTCCGCGCCGTCGATGCGCAGCGCGAGTTCGCGCGGGGCGAACCCGCCGAAGAGACCGAGTGCAAGCGCCGATACGTGCGCAGGCCAGCATCGCGACAACGGCCTCGGGGACCATCGGCATGTAGATCACCACACGGTCGCCGTGCCCGACACCGAGCCGCGCGAGTGCTCCCGCGAAAGCCGCCACCTCGTCCCTCAACTGGACATAGGTGTAGGTGCGCCGGGTGTCGGTCACGGGTGAGTCATAGATGAGCGCAGCCTGTTCACCGCGGCCGGCTTCGACGTGCCGGTCGACCGCGTTGAAACACACGTTGAGCCGACCGTCGGGAAACCAGCGGTGGAAGGGGGCGCCCGAGGAGTCCAGGGCGTGTCGTGGGGTGACATCCCAGTCGATGCCCTCCGCAGCCTTCAGCCAGAAACTCTTCGGGTCCTCGGTACTGGCGCGGAAGACGTCCTCGTCCGTTCCCATCGCGCACTCCTTTGTGGCATCAAGGGACGGTGGTGTGGCTGTGTGCGGAACCGTGTCGGACACAGGCAGCGCATGCCGGCCGACATGGTCGAGCAGGATGCCGACGACCGGCGGACCGGCGGACCGGTCACCGCCATCGCGGTGGTGCGGCGGTCCGGCCGAAAGGCCGCTCCGCCCGGTGTGGTTTCAGCTCACGCGCCGAGGTGTTTGCGGAGCCACTGACCCATCCGCTGGATCGCCTCGTCCACCTCGGGTACACGCCCCGCGCCCAGGACGAACGAGTGCTGTCCCTCGGGCAGCGGGTGGACCTCGGAGGTGACCTTGAAGTCCTCGAGGCGACGGCCCAGTTGGGCGCCGTCGTCGGCGAGGGTCTCGTACTCGCCGTAGAGGACGATCGTGGGAGGCAGGCCTGTCAGATCGGCGTTCACGAGGCTGATCTTCGGATCGGCGAAGTCCACTCCGGGCTCCTGGAGCCAGGCTCCGCGGAAGAGCTCAAGAGTGTTCCTGCTGAGCATCTTGTCGTTGTCTTCGTTCTCGTCCACCGACGGGTTCTGGATGGTGAGGTCGGTCCACGGCGAGACGCTGACGATCGCGCCCGGGGTCGCCTCCCCCTGCGCGAGCAGGCGCAGCGGGAGCATCACCGCGAGGGTGCCGCCGATCGAATGGCCCGTGCTGCCGATGTTCCGCGGCTCATAGCCCTGCGAGAGCAGCCACCGGTACGCCGTCTCGGCGTCGTCGAGCTGCGCCGGGTAAGGGTGTTCGGGCGCCAGGCGGAAGTCCACGACGAGAGAGCGGGCGCCCGCCGCCTTCGCGATATGGCCCGCAGCCTTGCGGTCCGAGTGCATCGAGGCGGTGACCGACCCGCCGAAGTGGAAGTGGAGCAGAGCCAGGTCGGGATCGGCTCCCTCGGGGATGGCCCAGAGGGCGGGGACGCCGCCCGCGTCCACCTCGGCGTACGTGACGCCTTCCGGCTCGGTCGACGCCTTCTGGTTCGAGTCGACGATGTCGCGGACGATGGCCAGGTCGAGCCCCGGCGTCGAGGACTTCGCGCTCACGCTCTCGAGGAACTGGGCGAACTGCCGTGCCTCTGGGCTTGCTCCCATGGTGGTGCTCCTTCGCAGGTTGCTGCCACGCCCTCGTCCCGCGTGCAGCCAGGTTGATGTGCTGGTCGTGACGCTACTGGCTGAGTATAGAAAAGTAAACCTAGGAGGGGTGTCGCCTCTGGCTGCGGGGGCGCGGCGGCGCTGTGCGGGCGACCCCCGACACCGGCGTCGACGCGCTCACTCATGCCGTCGAGGCGTACGTGAGCCGCAAGGCCGATCCGTTCTCCGACGGCCTTGCGCTGAACCCGATCCGGACCATCGGCCACCACCTCCGCCGCGTCTACGCGGACGGGGGAGACTCCGAGGCTCGCGAGGCGATGATGCTCGCCGCGACCCAGGCCGGCATTGCCTTCTCCAGCGCCGGCGTGGCGCTCAGGCACGGCATGAGCCGCCCGATCGGCGCGCGCTTCCACGTCGCTCGCGCTCTGCGAACGCGATGCTCTTCCCCGCGGTGACGGCGTTCTCCGTACCGGCCGCCGAGAGCCGGTACGCCGACTGCGCCCGCGCGCTCGGAGTTGCCGCCGATGGCGACGGCGATGCCCTGGCGGCCGGGAGGTTGTGGAGGCGCTCCGCGATCTGTGCGAGGATCTTGAGGTGCCCGCCCCTCGGGCCAACGGGCATCGCCAAGGACGAGTGGTCCGTCTGTCGCCCTGTTGGCTGAGCAGGCGCTCGCGTCCGGGTCCCCCGCCAACAACCCCGTTGTGCCACCGTGGACGAGATCCAGGACCTCTACGCGCAGATCTACGGCTGAAGGCCGGCGACTGAAGAACGGTGATGGCACAACAGCCAGGTCCGCGCGGAGTGCGAGATGAGACGCATGACTGACACTGCTGAGGGCGAGGTTCTCGCCGACGTGCACCGGGGCGTCGGCCGGATCCTTCTGAACCGACCCAAGGCGCTCAACGCCCTGACGACAGGCATGGTCGCGGCCATTGACGGTGCGCTCGCCGCATGGGAGCACACACCGCTGTCCGCTGTGGTGATCGCCAGCACCAGCGTGAAGGCCTTCTGCGCCGGCGGCGATATCCGCACGATCCGCGAGCACAGCCTCGCTGGGGATGCCGAGGCCAGTGAGCGGTTCTTCGCCTCCGAGTACCGGCTCAACGCCCGGATCGCTGAGTATCCCGTGCCGGTCGTGTCCCTCATCGACGGCATGTGCATGGGCGGTGGTCTCGGTCTGTCGGTCCACGGCACCTTCCGCGTCGTCACCGAGCGTGCGGTGCTGGCGATGCCCGAGACCGGGATCGGTTTCTTCCCCGACGTCGGGGCCAGCTACTTTCTGCCGCGGCTACCCGGCGCGATAGGCATGTACCTGGGACTGACCGGGCACCGTCTCGACGCTGCCGACGCCCTGTACACGGGGCTGGCCACGCACTTCGTCCCCACGGACAGGTTCGGTGCGGTCGGAGATGCCCTGGCAGACAGCCCCGGCGCTCCGGTGGACGTCGTCCTGAACCGCCTTGCCGACCGTTCCCCGGTGGGGGAGAGCAGGCTGGCGGAGGTACGCGAGGAGATGGACTGGGCGTTCGGTGCGCCGACCCTCGACGAGATCGAGAAACGCCTGCGTCACCTCGACACCGCCTGGGCGGCAGGCGCGTTGGTCGCCTTGGAGTCCGCCTCGCCGCAGAGCTTGGAGATCACTCACAACCTGCTGGCCCGGGGCAGACAGCAGACGTTGCGCGAGTGCCTTGAAACCGAACTCACTCTCACGCGCACGACCATCCGCACGCCGGACTTCCTGGAGGGCGTCCGAGCGGCCTTGGTCGACAAGGACCGCAGTCCCACCTGGGAACGTGAGGCGCAGGGCGGACAGACGCTGCCGGCGTGAGCATGTGCGCCGTGAGCAGGTTCTCAGAGCTGACCGGGGCGAGGCAGACCTTGCCCCGGTCAGCTCGGCGCGTGGTTCGATCAGCTGTAACGCACTTGACCGGGTGTGCGGGTTAGGGGCAGGGCTTGCGGCTGTCCGTTGTCCGCACTGCCGGACTGCCGCACTGCCGGACTGCCGCACTGCCGGACTGCCGGACTGCCGGACTGCCGGACTGCCGGACTGCCGGGCTGCCGCACTGCCGGACTGCCGGGCAGGATGTTCTTGCCGAGTTGCGCGGCGCGGATCGCGGTGACGTGCCCGCGGTTCCGGCGCCGATGGTGACGATGCCGTAGTGCGTGCTCACGAAGTGCCCCCGTTCCGGGGAGATGGTCGGCTCGTGGAGCGAGCGGTCATGCGGCGCGGATGTGCGGCGCCAGGGTGGCGTGGATCTGGTCGCGGATGTCGGCGAGCACGGCTTCGTCGCTGCGGTGCAGGCACACGGTGGCGGTGGTGCTGATATGGATGATCGCGGTGATCACCCGCGCCAGCGTTGCCGCGTCGGCGGCGCCGATGTACTCGTTGCGGGTGAGCAGGTCGGTGATGCCGTCCTCAAGGCGGCCGGCAAGGGTCAGACCCGCTTGCCGGTAGGGCTCGGCCGGGTCGCCGAAGACGAGTTCGCGCAGGTATGTGCGGCCGTTCTCGATGTGCTCCCTCACGCACTCCACCACGGGGCGGATGAGAGCGATGACCGGCTCCAGCGCGCCCTGTCCGACGGCGGCGTTCGCGGCGGCGAGGCCGGAATCGAGGGCGGCGGCGAACTTCTCGTTCTGCACCATGATCAGCAACTCGGCCTTCGTGGACGCGTACAGGTAGAGCGTCCCGATTGCGACATCGGCCCGGCGGGCGACCTGCTGCGTCGTGACCCTGTCGACACCGTGTTCGACGAACAGCTCACGGGCGGCGGTCATGATGCGCTCGCGCTTGTCCTGTTTGGCCCTCTCGCGGCGCCCGATCGGCATGTGACCGCTTCCCATGGGGACCTCCCTTGACAATAATTCTGAGTAGACTCATAGTTGAGTGTACTCAGATTAGCTGAGTGAGGCGAGGTTGCGAGATCCCCGGATGTCGCGCGGGTTCGCTGATCCAGTCTCAGACCTGGACAAATAGGGCAAGTATTAGGAGTGGCGCCCCATGAGAGCGTTCGTTGTCACCAAGTACAAGGAGCCGCTGCAGGAGGCGGAGGTCCCCGAGCCCACTGTGGGGGAGCACGACGTGCTCGTCCGGGTGGAGGCCGCCGGGCTGAACCCGTTGGATGAGAAGATCCGCGCCGGTGAGTTCAAGCAGATCCTGCCTTACAAGCTGCCGCTGATACTGGGTAACGACGTTGCGGGCACCGTCATCAGCGTCGGAACGGCGGTTCGCGGCTTCAAACCCGGAGACGAGGTCTACGCCCGGCCCGACCAGGACCGCATCGGCACCTTCGCCGAGCGCATCGCTGTCGCGGAGGGCGACCTGGCGCTCAAGCCCGCCTCGATCAGCATGGAAGAAGCGGGCTCACTGCCGCTGGCGGCGCTCACGGCGTGGCAGGCGCTGGTGGAGCGCGGGAAGGTGCGGCCCGGGCAGAAGGTTCTCATCCACGCCGGCGCCGGCGGGGTCGGTTCGATCGCGATCCAGCTCGCCGCGCACCTCGGTGCGAGCGTCGCCACGACCGCCAGCGGTTCCAACGCGGACTTCGTGCGCGCGCTCGGCGCGGCCACGGTGATCGATTATCGCACCCAGGACTTCGAACAGCTCCTGACCGGCTACGACCTGGTGTTGGACAGCCTCGGTGGGGAGACTCTCGAGAAGTCCCTGCGGGTGCTCAAGCCCGGCGGCAAAGCCATCGGGATCGCCGGTCCCCCGGACCCCGCGTTCGCCCGCGAGGCCGGCCTGAACCCGGTGCTGCGCCTCGCGGTCGCAGCCCTGAGCCGCAAGATCCGCAAGCAGGCCAAGAAGCTCGGCGTGACGTACGAGTTCCTGCTCATGCGCGCCAGCGGCGACCAGCTCCGCCAGATCACCACCCTCATCGACCAGGGCGCGGTGCGCCCGGTCGTGGGAAAGGTGTTCCCCTTCGACCAGACCCCGCATGCGCTGCAGTCCCTGTCCCAGGGCGGCATCCGCGGCAAGGCCGTCATCGGCAACAGCTGACCCGCCGCAACCGCGACGGGCGACACGAAACACACAGCGACACAGAACATGCAAGGAGAACCCGTCATGAGCAGCACCGACACCCCGAACGAAGCCGTCATCACCTCCTACGCCAAGGCCCCGGCCCGCACCGTCAGCGCCGGCGGCGTCATCTACGCCTACCGCGAGCTGGGACCGAAGGGCGGTATCCCCGTCGTCTTCTTCGTCCACCTCGCCGCGACCCTGGACAACTGGGACCCCCGCATCATCGATCCCATCGCGAAGGGCCGTCACGTCATCGCCTTCGACAACCGCGGTGTCGGGGCGTCCACCGGTCAGGTGCCGGACAGTGTCGAGGCGATGGCCGACGACGCCTACACCTTCATCAAGGCGCTCGGGTACGAAAAGATCGACGTCTTCTCCTTCTCCCTCGGCGGCATGGTCGCTCAGGCCCTGGTGGTGAAGCACCCCGAGCTCGTCCGCAAGCTGGTCCTCACCGGCACCGGGCCCAAGGGCGGCAAGGACATGGACAAGGTCGCCAGAATCACCTACTGGGACATCCTGCGCGCCACCTTGACCCGTTCGGACCCCAAGGAGTTCCTGTTCTTCAACCGCGACGCCACCGGCAAGGCCGCCGGGCGCGCGTTCGTCAACCGGCTCAAGGAGCGCACTGTCGACCGCGACGCGGAGATCAAGACCAAGGCGTTCCAGACGCAGCTGAAGGCGATCAAGAAGTGGGGGCGCTCCGCTCCCGACGACCTGTCGTCGATCACGCAGCCCACCCTGATCGCCAACGGCGACAACGACCGCATGGTGCCGTCGGTCCTGTCGGAGGACCTGCACCGGCGCATCAAGGACAGCGAGCTGATCATCTACCCCGACTCCGGGCACGGCGGCATCTTCCAGTACCACCAGGAATTCGCCCCCGTAGCGGTCGAGTTCCTGGCCCGATGACCGCCACCTGACCAGGAAAAAGGGGCAACACCATGAGCACGTCACCGGCCGCCGCGCCCCTGGAAGTGAGGAAGCCTCTCACCTCCTCGATCCTGCTGTGGGTGCGCACCGACCAGCCCCGCCAGACCGGCATGGACCACTGGAAGGGCCCGCACTCAGGGATCATCTCCGCCACCCCGGGCCTGGAGGAGTACCGACAGATCCACCTCGCCGAGCACAACACGGGCCTGTGGCCGGCCATCGACGGGGTCCAGACCGCGATCCCCGCCGACCGGAAGATCGACGGCGTCGCGGAAGTCACCTTCCAATCGGCGCTTGCACCCCTGAAAGGGCGCAAGCAGACGAAGCTGGCCTACGCCGACGAGATCAACGTGTTCCGCCGCACCCTGCTCTACGCCGGCCCGCCGAACTCATCCCGCTGGTACGACGTCGCAGGCCCCGGACAGACGGTCGGCGCCCGCGCGCTGATCTACCTGCGCCGCAGGGACGGGGTCGGCGCCGGCGCCTTCCGGAAGTTCGTCAACGAGCAGCTCGCACCCGCGCTCGCCGAAACCGGAGTGCTGAAGGAACTGCGCACGCAGACGTTCCTGCCCTGGATCGAAAAGCTCTGGGACACCCCGGACGTCGCCCACGACAACCCCCACGACCAGCACTTCCACGCCTCGGTCAGCCTCGGGTTCACCGACACCGCAGCACGGGACGCCTTCTTCACCGGCAACGCGATCGAGGACCTGTCCAACCGGCTGGCACCGCAAGTCTCCGCGATCCACGCCTACGACGTCACCGCCACCCTCACCTACGTCAAGAACGGCGAGATCCTCCCGCCCTACCAGAAGTGAGCAGCGCGCAGACGGGAAGCGGGACCACCGGATCTGCCTCAGCAATCCATCCGCCCCGGCTTCCTGGCCCTCCTCACGCCCCCGTCGCCATATGTGAACCACCACGCATCCGGAGCCAACCATGAGCGAGCAGCAGAGCACCATCCACTACGAGCGCACCTCACCGCAGATCGCGAGGATCACCTTCGCCAACCCGCCCGTCAACCTCATCACCGGCGAGACAGTCCTGCGCCTCATCGAGATCGTCACCGAACTGGCCACCGACCCGGACATCCAGGTCGTGCTGTTCGACAGCGCCACCCCCGACTTCTTCTACAACCACTTCGACCTGGCCGCCGCCGCCGACTTCCCCGCCCCCGAGGACCCGGACGCGGTGCCGGCATGGACGAATCTGGTCCTGGAACTCTCCAAAGCGCCCTACATCACCATCGCGGCCATCCGTGGACGCACCCGCGGCGGCGGGAACGAGCTCGCCCTCGCCCTCGATCTGCGCTACGCCAGTCGTGAGAAGGCGATCTTCGGACAGCCCGAGGTCGGCAGCGGACTGCTGCCCGGCGGTGGCGGCAGCGAACGCCTGCCCCGGGCCATCGGACGCGACCGCGCCCTGGAAGCCATCCTCACCAGCGACGACTACGACGCCGACACAGCCGAGCGTTGGGGCTGGGTCACCCGTGCCCTCCCCGACAGCGAACTCGACGCCTTCGTCGGCACCGTCGCCGCCCGGCTCGCCTCCTTCGACCGCACCTCACTGGCCTCGGCCAAAGCCCAGATCAACCGGGCCTCCCTGCCCCCGGACGCGGACCTGGTCGCCGCGTACGGCGAGTTCACCCACTCCCTCACCCTCCCCGGTTTCCTCACCCGGGCCGCAGGCACGCAGGCCGTCGTCGAACAGGCCGGCATCGACTTCGAGTACCGTCTCGGGCACTACATCGGCATCGCCAACCAGCAACGCTGACACCCACCAGGAAGCGAGGACGGACGCAGCGGATGCCGCGTCCGTCCCCTTTTGCCGCGGGGCCCACCTGATTTCCGACGTCTTCGGCACCCTGGTCGGATCGGGCTGCTGCCGGATCGACCGCCGATGTCATCCACCGCTCGACGGCCGCGACGGTGCAGCCCTTCTCGACACCGGCCGGCCAAGCGTTCGAACGCCATGGATCACCGGGGCCCGACCTGAAGAGATCACGTCGGGACCGAAGAACAAGCTCAGGCGTCCGTGCCGTGCAGGTCCGGGTAAAGCGCCTCGACCGGGCCGCTCAGAGCCGCCTTGACCCCTTTGGTCAACTCGTCGGCAGGACCTCGTATTCTCCGGCCTCGACGGCGTCGTAGACCGTCGTCACCAGCTGCGTCGGCAGCATCTTGGGTCCGTCGGCGTGCGCGGCCATATCGGTGTCGACGTAGCCCATGTGCACACCCGTCACGTGGACGCCCATGGGTGCGAACTCGATGCGCAGCGAGTTGGTGGCCGACCACAGTGCGGCCTTGGACGCGCTGTAGGCGCCGCCGAAGGCATACCAGCTGGCAACGGAGTGCACGTCGATGAGGACGGACCCCTTCTTGGCGGCGAGGATCGGTGCGAAGGCGCGGGCGAGGAAGACCGGTCCGAAGAAGTTCGTCTCCATGTTCGCCCGGATGTCCGCCTCGGTGACGTCCAACAGGCTCGCGCTCGGCGGGGCGGCGCCCGCGTTGTTGACGAGCACGGTGACATCCGCCGCGGCGGCCACGGCTGCGTCGATCGACGTGCGGTCGGTGATGTCAAGGGTCAGGGGGACGATGCGGTCATCGTTCCAGGCGCGGGGGGAACGGGCGGTGGCGTAGACCTTGGCGGCGCCGCGTGCGAGGGCGTCGTGGACGAAGTGGGTGCCGATACCGCCATTGGCGCCGGTGACGAGGACGACTGCTCCATCGAGGGAGGGCATGGGTTCTTCTTTCCGAGGGGGATGTGAAGTGCGTGACGCTGCACGGATGGAGCAACGAACGTCGCCCTGCGATGGGAGAATGAGCGGAGCCACATTCGAGCCCACACGTTATTGAGTACAATCATAACTGATTGCAGTCAGAAACTATTCCTGGAGGACACCGCTATGCCTCTCGGACGGCGCGAGCGGAAAAAGCAAGAAAAACTCGACCGCATCGTCGCTGCCGCCAGTGAACTGTTCGCCGAACACGGCGTCGATGAGGTCACGACCCAGCAGATCGCTGACAAGGCCGACATCGGCACCGGGACCCTGTTCCTTTATGCCAAGACCAAGGGCGAACTCCTCCTCCTTGTCCAGAACGCCAAGTACGTCGAAGCACTTGAGCGGGGCCGGGCGGACGCCGAGACCGTCCCAGGTGTGCTGGACGCGGTGCTGGCGATTGTCCGGCCGATCGTCGAGTGCAACCGCATCCAGATCGACAACGGACGCACCTACCTGCGAGAGATGGTCTTCGGCGACCCCGAGGAGCCCCGGCACAGCGCAGCACTCGCCATCGTCGCGCAGACCGAGGAGGCCGTCGCCGCCGTGCTGCGCCGAGACGAGCGGGTCGCAGAGGGCGACGCCGCGACGCTGGCACACATCGTGTCCGCCGTGATGTTCCTCAGCATGGCGGCGAGCGTGAACATCGCCTTGAGCGTCGAGGAGATCGTGCAGGACATCCGCAGGCAGGTCGACGTCTTGCTGCCTCGCTGAAGCGTGGCCCAGCCTCAGACCCAGGTGGCCGTCCGGGCAGTCCTCGGCTGCGGCGTGGCCCGAATCCCCAAATGTCAGGCATCCGGCCGTTGCTGCCCATGCCGGCATGACTGGACGGGTGGGGCGGCCGGCCGGAGGGCTACCGCCACCGCGTGCTGCTGGGATTCCGGAGATTGCCCACCTATGGGGCGTTGGGTCCCACTCCCGCAGCCCCTGTTCCAAGGAGCCCGGGTCGGGGCCCGTGTGGTGTGGGCAGGGCTTTGTGGGTCGATTCCAGGATCTTCTCCGACAGTTCTGTGCCCGCCGTGGCGCGGGCGAGCAGGATCGCGCCGACCAGGGTGGCCACCATGGGAAGGCTGTCGTCGGCGTCGGTGAACAGCCACGCGGCGAATTCCTGGACTCCGGCCGCGTATGTTTCGCGTACCTCCCCTGCTGTGGGCTCGCGAGCCATGGTGCTCATCCCGCACCACAGCGACGCGGCCGACGAGGGCGCGCTGCCCGACGACTACCGCAAGATCCTGGCGATCGTGCGGGAGGCCGACGGGCCGGTGCAGGTCAGGGCGGTCGGTGAGTGGCTGGGCCTGGATGCCTCGGTGCGTGGCAAGCTGGAGCCCTTGCGGGCGAAGAAGACCAAGCTCGCCGACCGCGGTCGGCTGCACAAGCGGCCCTGACGGGCGGTTCACCGCACGCTCGTAACTGCGCGGCAGGCCGTAACGGGAGGACCCCCGGCGGCAGTTGAGTTTGGTGTGAAGAAAAACAACGGTCTCACCGAGGGCCCTGACGGCCTTGTCTACACCGCCCGCCTGCCGCTGTCGAGCGCGACCTTGAACCATCTCGCCGGCCTGATACGCGGACGCCTGAAGAAGATCGCCTCGCGGTGGCGGGCGCTGCCCGCCGGGAAGATCGCCGGCATCGTGCTGGCGGTGCTGCGCTGTGACCAGCGGCCCGGCGATCTGGCCGGCGGGAACGGGGTGCACCGCACCCTCGTGAGCCGGTGGGTGCGCGAGGTCGTGGGCCTGCTGGCCGCCCGCGCCCCGCGCCTGGACCGCGCGTTGAAGAAGATCGCCCGAAAGGGCGGCGGGGTGGTCCTGCCGGTGTTCGTACTGAGGCGACTGGGAGCCGGCCTCGTGCTGCTCATGGTAACGAGCTGGGCTTGCGGCGGTCGGCTGCGGTCAGGTTTCTGGACTCCTTGCCACCGGCTGGTCGCTGTTGCCCTGTGCCAGTGACGCGAGAATCTCCTTGCGGCAGACATCGAGGATTTCGTCCGCCAGCGGAGAATCGTCCGGGCATGCCCGCGACAACATGATCGCGCCGACCGAATGGGCGAGCATGTCGATCACCATCATGCGGGCCGCGCGCTGGCCCGCATCCCCCGGCGTATCGCTCTGGGACTGAAGGGCCGTCAGCAGGTTCTCGATCCCGGCTGCGAACTCTGTTTTGATGTCCGCCGGCTGACGTGCGGCGTCGCCGCCGAGGGCCGCGATGGTGCAACCGTCGCCGCGCCCGTCGCGATGCTCCCGCGAGACGTAGCGCTCGACGAACTCGGCGGCGTCCACACCTTCTGTCCGTGCCACGGTCTGCGAGAGCCCGCTCGCGGACGCTTCGGCCATCAGGTCGGCCTTGGAGCGGAAGTGCTTGTAGAACCCGCCATGGGTGAACCCGGCGGCTGCCATCAGTTCTGCCACGCCGACACCGTCATAGCCGCGCTCCCGGAACAGCCTGGAGGCTGTCGCGACGATGTGGGCACGGTTCTGCTCTGCCTGTGCCTTGGTGACCCGCATGTCCAGCCGTCCCTTCGTCGGTCGACGCTCGACGGTCCAGCATACATAGATGACGATCGACATCAAAAGCTTGACTTTTTAGATGACGATCGTCATCGTATTGCTCACCCCCTCCAGAAAGGCTCAGGCCATGAGTGACACGCATGTGACCGCACCGACTCAGTACATCGAGGTTGACGGCGACCGGTTCGCCTACCGGCGCTGGGGCAAGCCCTCGGGCGTCCCGATCTTCCTGGTCCAGCACTTCCGCGGAGGGATGGACAACTGGGACCCGCTGCTCACCGACGGCCTGGCCGAAGGCCGTGAGGTCATCCTGTTCAACGGCCGCGGCGTCGCCTCGTCATCGGGCACTCCGCGTAACCGGATCGAGGGCATGGCCGACGACATCGCCGCGGTCATCCGGGCGCTGGGGCTGGAGCAGGTCGACCTGCTCGGCTTCTCGCTCGGCGGTTTCCAGGCGCAGGAGGTCACGCTGCGCCATCCCCATCTGGTGCGCAAGCTCCTCCTGCTCGGCACCGGCCTCCGAGGCGGGGACCCGACAAGTGACCCCCAGGTGCCTCAGTACGCCCTGAACCCGGTCCCCACCCTGGAGGACTTCCTCTTCCTGTTCTTCGGCCGCTCGGAAGCCGCGAAGCAAGCGGGCAAGGCCTTCTGGGAGCGCCGCCACCAGCGGGCCGACCAGGACCCGCCGAGCTCGCCCGCGGTCGCACAGGCGCAGTTCGAAGCGACCGTCGCCTACGCGGAACCGCTGCCGGGCGAGAACCCCTACGCCCACCTGAACGCGATCACCCAGCCGACGCTGGTCCTCAACGGCGAGAACGACGTGATGATCGCCTCGGTCAACTCCTGGCACCTCGCCCAGAACATCCCCAACGCGCAACTGCTGATCTACCCCGATGCCGGGCATGGAGCGCAGTTCCAGTATCCCGAGCGGTTCCTGAAGCACGCCATTCAGTTCCTCGACGAGTAACGCCTGCGGGGCTTCGGTGCAGTCGCTGACGCCTGGTCCTTGATGACGGGCCGCAGGCTCACCGGATCCCCGGAATACGACACGCACACCTTCCCAGGCCATGGAGTCCTCTACGCCCCCGTGGTCGAAACGGAAGACAGTCCGGCCAGCGGAGCGTCGCCGATTTCGTCGGCTGACCAGCCGCGCGAGAATCCGCCATGCCGGACCCCGGCCTGCCGGAGCGGCTGGCGGAGGTAGGCGCATCCTGCGTGATCGAGGCGGGGTGCGCCATCGCCCGGCTGCCGTGCCCGGATCTCGGTGAGGGGTTGGACGATCTGGGGGTGCCCGGTGATCGACATGACGCTGGACGATAGTCCGTGGACAGCGCTCAACAGCGCATAACCAAAGGCACGCGACAACAAGGCGCGCGGGGCACGGGGCTCCGCAGACTGCCGCGGCCGCCGGCAGCCCTCGGATTCGGGGTCGGAGCAGAGGGCGCCGTTGGACAACTCCCGTGTCCTTCGTGAGCGTCGAGACACGCGGGCCGTCGATGTGGTTCCGCCCGACGCGGCGAGCGTCTCTCGCCCCTGCCGTCGCGTCGTCGGCCCTGCGTGATCGTGCCAGGAGGATGCCGTGTGGCCGGCCTGGTCTCAGTTGCTGTCGGGCGTCATCGAGACCACGACCTTGCCGGCCTTGGTGCGACCTTGCTCGACGTACGCTATCGCCTCGAGCGTCTGATCGAACGGGAACGTGCTGTCGATGATCGGGCGGAGCTTCCCGCTGTCGTAGAGGGTGCCGAGCTCGCGCAACTGGGAGCCATTCGCCTGCATGAAGAAGAACTGGTAGCGAACACCCAGGGTCTTCGCCTGCTTGCGGATCTTGCGACTGAGCACGTTCATGACCAGCCCCAGGAAGGAGGGAGCGCCGAGCTGCCTGGCGAACCCGGCGTCCGGCGGGCCCACGACGCTGACGGCCAGGCCGCCGGGCTTCAGCACGGCCAGCGACTTCTCCAGGTTCGCCCCGCCCACGGCGTCCAGCACCAGGTCGTAGCCGGACAGCACCTTGGAGAAGTCCTCCTTGGTGTAGTCGACGACGACGTCGGCACCGAGGCTTCGGACCAGCTTCTCGGAATCAGTGCTCGCGGTCGTCGCCACCGTGGCGCCGAGGTGTTTGGCGAGCTGGATGACCGTCGATCCGAGACCGCCGGCACCGGCGTGGACGAGCACCTTTTGACCCGGCTTCACATGGGCCCGGTTTACGAGGACCTGCCAGGCGGCCAGGGCCACCAGCGGCACCGCGGCCGCCTCCTGCGGGGTGAGCGAGGCCGGCTTGGGGGCGACGTCGTCCTGGTCGATCGCGATGTACTCCGCGAAGCCTCCGATCCGCAGGTCGCGCGGACGGGCGTAGACCTCGTTGCCGACTTCGAGGCCGCGCACGCCGGAACCGACCCGCGTCACGACGCCTGCCACGTCATGACCGAGCACGAACGGAGGCTTGTACTTCAACAGCTGTTTGAACTCCCCGTTACGGACCATCTTGTCCAGCGGGTTGATGCTCGCGGCGCTCACCCTGACCAGAACATCGCGGTCACCGACGCTGGGCTCGGGCACCTCGGCGGCGCGCACGCCGTTTTTGCCGTACTTCTCGACGACGAATGCCTTCATGCCGGCCGCCTTTCCATGTGATCTGCTCGGTCGCCTGAGTGCTGGTCATGACGCTATTTGCTGAGTGTAGAAAAGTAAACTCAAGTCGAGTTAGAATCACCCCATGGATGCGAGGACCGAAGCTCTTCAGGACGCCGGCATGGACACCCGACTCGACCGGGACACGTCGAACTGCTCGATCGCCCGGACCCTCGAGGTCGTGGGTGAGAAGTGGACGATCCTGATCCTGCGCGAGGTCTGGTACGGCTCGTCCCGCTTCGGCGACTTCGAACGTGTCCTCGGCTGTCCTCGCAACCTCCTCGCGGCGCGACTCCGGATGCTCGTGGAGGAAGGGATCCTGTCCACCGAGACCTACAAGGAGCCGGGCTCGCGGAGTCGGCCGAAGTATGTGATCACGCCCAAGGGCATGGACCTGGTCCCGGCTGTGATGGGGCTCCTGCAATGGGGTGACCGGTACCGCGCCGACCCGGAGGGTCCGGCCATGCTGACGCGACACCGCGGATGCGGTGCGCACGTCGATACCCAGATCCGCTGCGAACGAGGTCATGCCGTGCAGGCGGAGGACATCGAGAGTGTCCCCGGCCCCGCTTTCCGTATGAAGGCCGCTGAGTGAGCTGAGCGCGGTGGCGGCAGGAGTCCGGGTGGGCTCAGTCCGCCGGGGTGTGCTCACTTCGTCTGGCTCGGGCCTGGTGGAGGCGGACTTTGGTGCGGTTGCCGCAGCGGGACATCGAGCACCAGCGGCGGTTGTGGGCGGGGGAGCGGTCCAGGAAGCGCAGGACGCACGTGTCCGCGCCGCGCACGTGTCCGCGCCGCGCACGTGTCCGCGCCGCGCACGTGTCCGCGCCGCGCACGTGTCCGCGCCGCGCACGTGTCCGCGCCGCACACGCGTACGCGCCGCACACGCGTACGCGCCGGATCTCGGTCTACAGGAGCAGATCTACAGCGTCCTGCGCGATCAGTGCCAGGGCGGTCGCGGGGATCAGGTGCCATCCATTTGCGGTCGATCCTGGCCGACGAGGCGAGTCGGTGACCCTGCCACCGTGACGAGGGCGGCGCCCCTGCGGGTCCACAGTCTCACTGGCCGGCCGGGGCAGGTCGTCCGAGCAGCCTCCCGGACCGAGGGGCGGCCCAGTTGCTTCCGGTTGGGCCGCCACTCAGTCAGATCCTGGCCGAGGCCGGGACACCCGCCGAAGCGTCTCCCGCGGCCGCGCCGTCGGGTATGCGCTGCCTGGGCATCCAGGCTCGGCGCGCGGTGAATCTCAGGAAGCCGCGACGTGGGCAGCGCGCAAGGAGGCTTTGTCGATCTTCCCGACCGCGTTCTTCGCTATGGCCTCCACGACGAAGAAGTCGGTCGGACGCTTGAAGCCGGTGAGGCTGCGCGCACAGAGCTCCCGCAGCGCCGTCAGATCGACGGGCACGCCTGGTCGCGGCTGTATGTAGGCCACGACCACCTCTCCCCACTTCTCGTCGGGTACGCCGATCACGGCGGCTTCGAGCACCGACGGGTCGCCTGTGAGGACGTCCTCGATTTCCTTGGGGTAGATGTTCTCCCCACCACGGATGATCATGTCCTTCGAGCGCCCGACCAGGGTCAGATAGCCCTCGGCGTCGAGGTGACCCACATCGCCCGTGTGCAGCCAGCCATCGACGATGACTCTGGCCGTTTCCTCAGGGCGGCCGAGATAGCCACGCATGACGTTGGGGCCCTTCACGAGGACCTCACCGTCCGTGCCCGGCCGCACCTCGGTACCTTCGGCGTCGACGATCCGAATCTCCTGGCCGGGGAAGGGAAGTCCCACGGTGCCGGCACGTCGCGGGCCCGCGACGGGGTTGATGGTGGATCCGCAGGTTCCTTCGGACAGGCCGTACCCCTCGACAAGAGGGAAGCCGTACCGGGCTTCGAACCGGTTCAGCAGCCCGGCGGAGGCAGGTGCGGCGCCACAGACTCCGAACCTCAGCGACGATGTGTCGGGCCGCACGTCGTCCGGGAGCGCAGCGAGCATGCCGTAGATCGTCGGCACGGCGCTGAAGAAGGTGGGGCGCTCCTGCTCGACGAGGTCGAAGAAGCTGTGTGGGTCGAACCGGCGGCCCGCGATGACGACGCTCGCCCCCGCGAGAAGAGGCGTGAGAATGCTGACCACGATGCCGTTGACGTGGAAGAGCGGAAGGATCAGCAGGCACCGGTCGGCGGGCCCGATGTCCAGGGACAGGCGGCCCATCTCCGTCATGGCGTCGATGTTGGCGTGGTCCAGCATCACGCCCTTGGGTGTCCCGGTGGTGCCGCTGGTGTATATGAGAAGAGCCAGCGCGGACGAGTCCACATGCGGTGCGTGATCCGACCTCACCCCTTCCTTGTACAGTGCGCCGACGGCGAGTACGGCAGTACCGTCCGTGACAGGCGCCTCGTGGTCTTCGACCACCAGCAGACGCGCACCGGAGTCCTTGACCTGTCGGTCCACCTCGACGTCGGTCATGCTCGGGTTGACCGGCGTGATGGTGGCGCCGATCCGCCAGGCGGCGAACAACAGCAGCACGAACTCGATGCGGTTCGTCAGCTTGAGGGCCACGACATCGCCGGGACCGATGCCGAGGTCCTGGAGCTGACGCGCTGCCGCACGGACGCGGTCCAGCAACTGAGCGTTGGTGAGTGACTGGCGCCCGTCCGAGACCGCTGCCCCATCGGGGTCGTGAGCGGTGCGACGGTCGGGCAGTGAAGCGAAGTTCATGGCGGGCGTACCTGTCTCGGTGTTGTGCGATCCGGTCAAGGAGTCGATGCCGACGCGGGGTGCAACTGCCGGGTGAGGAACTCGATCTGGTCGCGGACCAGGGCCTCGAAGGTCTCGCCGGTGTAGAAGTCGAAGTGGCCGGCGTCGTACCTCTTGATCTCTCCCCGGGGTGCGGTGCGCGCGTACCGGAGGGTCTGGGCGGGAGGCGTGACGGAGTCGGTGTTGCTGACGCAGAAGAGGATCGGCATGGCGACCTTCTTCGCCGCACGCCCAGGCCGGTAGGTGGCGATGGTCGGAATGACCCGTGCCGCCACCTCGTTGCGGAACGTCGTCCCCGCCGGCTGCAGCGCCTGATATCCGGGCAGGGCGTCCGGAGCGTTCATGAGGGCCGGCGAACCGGGGGCGGAGGCGATGGGAACCATCGCGGGTGCCTTGCCGCGCACTCTGGCCGCCATGTCCCGAGCGAGCACGGGACTCATCCTGAGCGAGGCGACCGGGCCGAGCGCGAGCGCGGAGGCGAGACCATCGGTGAACGGGCACTGGGACACGGCCGCGCGCAGTTCGGGATGCCGAGAGGCGGCGGTGATGGCGTGGCCTCCGCCGAAGGAGCTGCCCCACACCGCGATGCGGGAGCGGTCGACGTCAGGGCGGGCCTTGACGTAGGCGATGGCGGCGTCCCAGTCGGCGAGCTGTCGCTTGATCGACAGGAGCTGACGCGGGTGGCCGCCGCTGTCGCCGAAGTGCCGGTAGGTGAAGGCCACGGCGGCGATGCCGGCCTGGGCGAAACGCTCGGCGAAGGCGTCCAGGCGCATCTCGCGGGTGGCGCCGAGGCCGTGCCCGAGGATGACGACGGGCGGGGAGGTGACGCCGGTCGGGAGGTAGAGCCATCCGGCACAGGTGCTGTCGCCGGAGGGGAAGGTGATGTCGTGGCGGGTGAAGGAGTGCGCAGTGGTCATCGTCGGCTCACCGCCGCGTCGTCTTCGTCGAGCGGTGCCCGGGCACGCTGCCCGAGGCGAGCGCCTGGGCGTAGGTGTCCGGGTTGTAGAGCGGGAGCTCGCCGGTGGCCTCCGTCGTCTCCATGTAGTCGAGCATCAGTTCCTGGCCGTCCTTCGACACGACCCTGGTGAAGAACTCGGCGCGTTCGACGTGGAGTCCGTCCTCCAGGCGCATCGAGCCGCCGAAGTACACAGACCTCTTGGCGGCCGCGACCGACCCCTTCGACTGCCGGCCGAAGTGCTCCGCGAGTTCGACCGCCTGCGCGACGACCTTGTCCTGGGGTACGACCTTGTCGACCGCACCGTTGGCGAGCGCCTCCGCGGGCGTGAACGGCTTGCCTTCGAGGATCGCGGCCAGGGACCGGTGGGTGCCGATCAGGCGGGTCAGCCGCTGTACGAAGAGGCCCTGCTGGCTGAAGGTGCGCAGACCCAGGACGAGGCCGATCATCCATCCCGCCATGCCGAGCGCGTTGCCGAGGTGCTCGGCGAGGAACGGCAGAACGGCGAAGAAGCCGAACCAGAGGTGAGTTGGGTAAGGATCAGCAGCCGCAGCAGCGGTGACAGATGCTTCCAGGTCCGCTCGCGTGAAGGCTTGGTCGTCCGGACGGTTCGGCGGGTCGGGGCGCGGGAGATGAGATCGGGCATGGTGGTGTCCGTCTCCTCCTGGTTTGTGTGAGTACGGGTGCACGCGGTCGTTCCGACACCGTCTGCGCCGTCCCGCGGGGTGGTCCGTGTGCGCTCCGGGGTGGGCCGACGCCCGCCGCCTCGGCCGCGGGATGCGTACTCCACCGGCCGCCGTGACCGCGAGCGCCCTGAGCAGGGGCCCAGGACGGCGGCCGGGGCGAGGACGGCCCAGAGGGCGCGTTCGGCATACGGCTGGTTCTCGGCACCGTTGCGGGACATCAAGAGTTGAGTCCTGCAATGACCGTCAGCCGGATGGCGATACGAGGCCACTGCGCCGAGGCGGCAGGAGTGGGCGGTTACCTGGTCTTGAACCGGTCCGGACGCACGAAGTCCAGGCCTTCGGTGGTCTGCTTGCCGAGCGCCTCGTGTGCGGCGACGTGGCCGTAGCCGGTCGCCATTTTGAAGCCCTTGCCGGAGAATCCGGTGGCGCAGTAGATCCTGCTGTTGTCGTCCAGCCAGCCGACGAGGGGATGCCTGTCCTCGGTGAACAGGTCGGGGAAGGCGTCCGAGCGCGCGATGGTGGGGATCAGGCCGGGGAAGAATTCGGTGACGATCTCGGTGACCTTTTCGACTTCTTCTCGGGTGAGCTCCCTGGGCACGGCGTCCGGGTCGGGGGTTGCCCTTGCGCGCCCGGCCACCGGTCCGTCCACCGATGCCTTGACCGTCACGCCGTCGACGGCGGGTGCGCCGTACATGGAGCGGTCCTCGTACCACCGGCTGAAGGCGGGGAAGTTCTCCGGCGAGAACTGGGTGCCGTCCTGGGCGATGAACCAGGTCAGGACGATCCGATGGGTTTCGGTGACGGCCTTGAGGTGGTCGGGCATGAGCCTGCGGGACCAGCCGCCCGAGGCGACGATGACCTTCTCGAACGTCCAGGTTCTGTCGCCCGAGGTGACGACGACGCCATGGTCGGTTTCGGTGATGCTGTCCACGGGTGTGTTCTGCAGAACGGTGGCACCGTTCGCCTGGGCCGCCGCGACGGCGGCGCTGACGGCGCGGTCGGTGCGCAGAACGCCGGCGTGGGGGTCGTAGACGGCGCAGTCGTCGGGGCGGAGGTTGTGCTGGGGGTAGCGTTCGGCCATCTCCTCCCGGCTGAGGACGTGGTGCTCCGCTCCGGTGATGCGCGTTGCCTCGAGGAGGCTGTTGATGTAGCTGCCGTTCGCTGTCCCGATGGACAGGCCCCCGGTAGTGGTGAGGATGTCCTGCCCGGTTTCCGCTTCGAGCTCGGCCCACAGGCCGCGGGAGCGTTCGATGATGGGGTAGTACTCGGGCCTGCCGAGGTAGATCATGCGGAACAGGCGGGTGTCCCCGCCCACGGCACTGCGGCCGTGGGCGGGGGTGGCTGCCTCGAAGCCCACCACCGAGCCGGACAGCCGGGAGGCCTGCCACAGGGCCATGCTCCCGATGCTGCCCAGGCCGATGACTGCGAGTTTTGCGTCCATGAGAGCAGTTTCCTTTTCGTCTACTCGTGAAGTCCGGCGAGGCGGCTGCCGAATCGGGCCAGGAGTGAGGTCTTGCTGGAGCCCCTGCGCTCTTCCCACTGGTCCGCGATACCGAAGAGCCGGTACATGGCATGAACACCCAGCCAGCGGAAGGGCTCCGGTTCCCACTTCGGCGCCCGGTAGCCCACCCAGGGAAGCGTGGTCCGTTCGGTTTCCTTCTCGAAGGCGAGCTCCACGAGAGTCCTGCCGCCGACATAGGCCGCCGTGACACCGTGTCCCGCGTAGCCGGTGGACGTTCCGATCCCGGATGCCGGGTCCCAGTGCACGCCGCCGTTCCAGTCACGCGTGACGCCCAGGACTCCCGACCAGGCGTGGTCCACCTCGAAGGGGATGCCCGGGAAGAAGGTACTGAGCTTGTGTGAGATCAGGTCGATGGTGGACTGGGCGGTCGCACCGGCTCCCCCCGTGCCGGATCCGAAGCGGTAGGGGACACCTCGGCCCCCCATGGCGATACGGCCGTCCGACGTCCGCTGGGAGTAGATGAACGTGTGAGCGGAGTCGTTGAGGCACTGGGGCCCGTCCCAGCCGATCTGCTGCCACGCCTCCTCCGGCAGGGGCTTGGTCACGATCATCGAGGAATTGACCGGGATCAGGCTCCGGCGGCCCAGCAGCTGTCCCGAATAGCCTTCGGTGCAGATGAACGTCTTCGCCGCGGTGACACGCCCGTCGGCCAGGGTGAGGGTCTTGCCCTCGACACGGTCCACGCGGCTGCTCTCGTAGATCCTGACGCCCATGGAGGTCAGGGTGTCGGCGAGGCCGTAGACGAGTTTCGCGGGGTGGATCCGCGCGCAGTGCTTGTAGAAGAGTCCGCCGTGGACGGTGGAGATGTTGATCCGGGACTGGAACTCCTCCCGGTCGAGCAGGTGGACTTCGTCGTCGGTCAGCCCGTACTTCAGTTCGGCATCACGCCGGGTGACAAGCCGGTCCAGCCCCGCCCGCGTGTGGGCGGCTACGAGCGCTCCGCCCTTGTGCTGATCGGCATCGATTCCCTCGGCCTCAAGGATGTCCAGGACCGCGTCGACGCCGGCGACGAACTCCTGCTGCAGCGCCCGGCTCGCCTCCAGCCCTCCGCCGGCGCGGGCGAAGGTGGCACGGTTTCCCGGCGGCATGGCCGAGAGCCAGCCCCCGTTGCGCCCTGAGGCGCCGTAGCCGACCTGTTCGGCCTCGAAGACTGCGACCGAGAGCGACGGCTCGAGCTTCTTGGCGAAGTACGCCGCCCACAGGCCGGTGTAGCCGCCGCCGACAATGGCCACGTCGACGGAGTCCTGGCCGGTGAAACGGGGGAACGAGGGCTTCTTGTCGGCCAGTTGTGCCACCCAGAAGCCGAGCTCTCCGTTTCGGGGTGGTGCCGCGAGGGCGTTCATGGTGTGTCCTTTGTCTCTGGGAACCGCGTGGGCCGCTGCTGGAAGGCGGTGTGGCCGGTATGTCGACGGGGTGCGTTGCCCCGGGGATGTACGAGGATTCCGGCGACGCGAGGAAGGGGACGGCGTCGGCGATCTCCTCGGGAGGGGCGAGGCGCCGGAGCGGGATCTGCCCCTCGCGTCGGCCAGCAGGATCTGCACCGGGGTGTCGATCGTGCTGGCCGAGGGCGTCGAGTGCCCGTCGAAGCCGGGCCACCGCCGCACTGCCCATGAGTGGCTCGCGCTACACAGCGGTGCAGACGACCTGGATCTCGACAGGGGTGTTGAGCGGCAGCCCGGCGACACCGATCGCGGTGCGGGCGTGGCGTCCGTTCTCACCCAGTACCT
Organism: Streptomyces sp. NPDC012510; assembly: GCF_042955065.1. Classification (NCBI taxonomy): domain Bacteria; kingdom Bacillati; phylum Actinomycetota; class Actinomycetes; order Kitasatosporales; family Streptomycetaceae; genus Streptomyces; species Streptomyces sp. NPDC012510. The sequence goes on along the minus strand of NZ_JBIBEN010000039.1, from coordinate 7,062 downwards.
CGATGAGCAGTTCGCTGGCCGCGTTGGCGACGTTCGACTGCTGACCGAAGTCAGGGGTGCTGGCCACGAAGACCAGCATCTGCACGATCCGGACCCGGTCGAGATCGCCCACCGCCTGCGCAGCGGCAGCGAGCGCGTTGAGCGCGGCATGGCGTGCGAGCTCCTGCGCGGTCTCCAGCTCCACGTCCCGGCCGACCACGCCCTGACCCAGCAGCTCGCCGTCCTTGAAGGGGAGTTGGCCGGAGAGATGGATGGTGGAGCCCACCGTCCGGTGGGGCACGAGGTACGTGGTGCTGGCGAGGACGGGTAGCTTCAGTCCCAGGGCCTGGAGCCTTTCTGCAGCCGAGTCACCCTTGACGGTTTGAGGCAGGGGCTGAGTCATGCCGCCACCGTCTTGCTGTGGATCATTTCCTCAGTTCTCCGCTCAGGCTCAGGCGTCAGGGGCGCGGGAGGCCGAAGAGGACCGGGAGGTCGGCGATGTCGGTGATCCGCTCGTAGCCGAGCCAGTGCTCGTCGTGCTCGAAGCCGCGGTCGACGTACACCTTGTTCTCGATGCCCATGATGGCCGCGGGCCGGTGGTCATACATGGGGCTCGCGGAGACGTGGACGATCTCGTCGGGTGTCACGCCGAGCTTGTCAAACATGTACTCGAACGCGCTGAGTCGCGGCTTGTAGACGCCCATCTCCTCGGCGCTGATGATGACCTCGAACGGGGCCTTCAGGTTCTCCGCGAGGCGCACGGCGTGCTCGGTGTCGCTGTTGGTGATGATGACCAGCGGGACCGCCTCGGCCAGGCGGTTCAGCGCCTCGGTGACACCGGGGTACGGGCCCCAGGTGGGGACGCGCTCGTACACCGCCCGCGCCTCGTCCTCGCGGTATTCCAGACCGACCTTGCGCGAGGCGCGTTCCATGGAACGCGCGACGATCTGGTGGAACGGCTGGTACGCACCCGTGCACTCGTCGATCCGGTACGCCTTGCAGATCCGCAGGTACTCATCGGCGACCTCGGCCGGCAGTCGGTCGCCCAGGATCTCGCGCATCGTGTCGTTGATGCTGAACTTGATCAGCGTTCCGTTCATGTCGAACGTCGCGAACTTGGGCTTGATGTCGAATGCCACTGGTCCTCCTGTGTGTTTAAGTGGAGCAGCCTGACGCCGTGGTCGATTGTCGACCATCTGTCTGGTCGATTGTCGACCAAACATGTCTGAGCTGTCAACAGCGCCAGAGGAGCACCTTGGGCGGGACGGCGCCGACCCCCTTCTGTGCGCATGAGGTGATCCACCGGCGCAGCCCACTCGATGACATTGATGCAACTGGCGGAGGTATAGTCGACAAACGACCAAGTGGTCGGCAATCACTGAGGGAGGGCCACGGGGTGGACCACAAGTTCGAGTGGCAGGAGCAGCGGACGACGACCCCTGAAGGCGTCTACCGCACACTGCGAGCCGCCATCCTCGATGGGACCGTGCCTCCTGGTGGCCAGCTGCGCGAGGCGCACATCGCCGCGGATCTCGGCATCAGCCGGTCCCCGCTGCGCGAGGCGCTGACCAAGCTGGAGGAGGAAGGCCTCGTCGTGAAGATCCCCTACCGTGGGGCGTTCGTCGTGGAGGTGAGCGCTCAGGAGGTCGCCGAGATCGACTCGGTCCGGCTGCGTGTCGAGCCGTACGCCGCCGAGCTCTCGGCCGAAGCGCTGCGCGGTCCTGAGCGGCCCCAGTTGCTGCAAACCGTCGAGGATCTCCGCCGGGCCATGGAGAAGGACGACATCCCGGCCAGTATCGACGCGCACCTCCGATTCCACAGGCTCTTCTACGATCTCTCGGGCCACGGCGTCCTGCAGAGTCTCTGGAACGGCTGGGAGACCAAGCTGCGCCTCCACCTCAGCGTCGACCACCGCACCTACAGCGACGACCCGCAGCAGCTGGTCGTCGAGCACGAGAGGTTGGCCGCCGTTGCCCTGGGCGGCGACACCGACGCGTTCCGCCAGGAACTGGCTGCCCATTTCCCCATGGGGCTGGGGGCCCGGACGGAAGATCCGGGGGAGCCCGCGTCCCGGCATGTCTGAGGCCGTGCCGCCTGCGTGAAACATCCAAGCCTGTTCGCCCCGGCGTCGACGCCGGGGCGTTCGGTGATCGAGGTGTGCGACCACGGGCAGGGCATCGAGGAAGGGTCCGTCGGCGGGCGCATGCCGGATCGAGCGGCTGCGCCGGTCCTGGGTGCCTCCTGTCGTGGCCGCGATCGGTCGGCTTCCGTCCGGCGACTGCCGCGCGCACGGTTACGGACCCGCCCGCGCACCGCGACCAGGCAATGCGCCGATGTTGCCGACTCCGTTCGGGGTGGGGCAGCCGTGGCCGGTCGCGGCTGGTGAGGCGCATGTGTAACCGTTGATCGGCATGCCTTCCGGCGGCGCCGTCCGCGCCGTGCCGAGGTTGCCGACGTATCTGCGGGCGACTCCCCTGGAGCGCGGTGTCGCGAATGAGGTGCTACGACTGCCTCCAGGAGGCAGCGACACCACCGGCATCGGTGTGTGCTCGCGCTGCGGCTCGGCCACCTGTGAGAACCACGCCCGCGTGCGACAGGTGCAGGTCACCCGCCAGATCGGCATGGGGGCTGCGCACGGCCGCATCCCGGCACCCAGGGTGGTCTGCCACACCTACGACATGGCCGAGACGGCGCACTGACCCGCATGGTGCGCCTGTCGCACCGCATCATCGGTCGCCGAACGCGCGCTGCCCGTCCGGGCGGCCCGTTCTTGGCCTGCCCGGATGCCGTTCCGCACACTGGCGCGGCGTCCGGGCCTCAGTCGCGGCCACGGTGGGTGCGCCGTGCTGGAGGCCCGACCGCGGACGGCAGAGTAACCATGATGTCCTCGTCGGCGGTCGCCCCGGCACGGTGATGGGGCCGGCGTTCCTTCCGGTCCGCGAGTGCCCGTAGACACTCGGTCAGTCCGGAACCCGCCTGGCGTCTCACGCCACAGGCGCTTCCCTGAACGGCCGCTACGCACTTGCCCTGAACCGCCACATCGCACTCTCGAACTGATTCCGCGGCCGCGTTCGAGGTTGAAGTTCGTATTGACAGTGCTCGACGGACAGCCATATGGTCGACAAACGACAATAGGTTGACGGTTTTAAGCCACCATAAGGGGTTTTGTCGCCGCTGTTACTTGAGAGGAGAGCCGAGTACAGATGATCAAGAATCATGAGACTTCGGCAGCGAACACCGACTCGGCTTCCGATCGGCTTCAGGCCCTGGGGCTGGCCCTTCCCGAGCTCCGGGAGAACCCGTACTACGTGCACCACCGGACGGTGGGCTCCAGCATCTACATTTCGGGCCAGCTGCCTTACCGGGACGGTTGGCTGCTGGGGCAGGGCACTGTCGGCAGGGAGATCGACCTCGAGACGGCGCGGTCACTCGCGCACGATGCCGTGCTGAACTGCCTTGCCGCCGCCGTTCAGGCGGTGGGCGATCTGGACCGGGTCAGGATCGTGCAGATGCTGGTCTTCGTGGCCAGTACGCCGGACTTCGGTGAGCAGTCGCAGGTCGCCAACGCGGCCAGTGAACTGCTCATCGAGGTACTGGGCGAGAACGGACGGCACGCCCGCACCGCGATCGGTGTCGCCGGGCTGCCGCTCAACAGTCCGGTCGAGATCCAGATGGTCATCACCGCTGCGTAGGGCGGCCCCGACGACGGTGTAACCGAGTGCGCGCGATACCGCGGGGCACGCGCGTTCGGCATCGAGGGGAGTCAGCACCCGCGCCCCTCGATCGTTCCCCTCGATCTTTCAGGCAGAACCACAAGGAGGGCAGCGTGAATCAGCTGCAACGAGCACTCGACGCTCTGGTCGAGCGGATCGACACCCCCGCGCCGATCGTGCTGGTCGACGTCATGCAGGGCAACATCGACCGCATGCAGGGCTTCGCCGACCAGCACAACATCAAGGTCAGGCCGCACGTCAAGACACACAAGTGCGTGGAGATCGGTCGGCGCCAGATCGAGGCCGGCGCGGTCGGGATCACCGCGGGAAACGTCGGTGAGGCAGAGGTCTTCGCCGCAGCCGGCTTCGACGACATCTTCCTCGCCTACCCGATCTGGGCCGCGGGATCGAAGAAGCCCCGGATCCGCCGGCTCGCCGAGTCCGCCCGGCTGCGGGTCGGCGTCGACAACGTCGCGGCGATCGAGGCCCTCGTCGACGCGATGGGAGACGAACCGGACCGCCTGCAGGTCGTGATCGAGGTTGACTGTGGCGCCCGTCGTTCCGGGGCGCCGCCCGAGCTCGCGGGCGACCTTGCGCTCGCCGCCCGCAAGCGCGGTCTGGTGCCGGCGGGCGTCTTCACCTATCCCGGTCACGGCTGCGTCGGTCGCGACGCTCGCCGGCGTGCCGCGCAGGACCAGGAAGCCGCGCTCACCACCGCGGTACGCAGCCTCGAAGGCGTCGGGGTCACCGCGGAGGTGGTCAGCGCCGGCTCCACGCCCACCGTCGAGTTCTCCACCGGCAGCAGCGTGATCACCGAGATCCGTCCCGGCGAGTACGTCTTCGGCGATCTGAACAACGCCCGGCTGGGCTCCTGCACGGAGGACCAGATCGCGCTGTTCGTCGCCGGGACCGTGGTCAGCGACTGGGTCCCCGACCAGGTCATCGTCGATGTGGGCAACAAGGCCCTCAGCAAAGAAGGAAGCCCCGAGATCGGCTACGGCGGCATCGCCGGCACGAAGGCGGTCCTGTCCAAGGTCAACGAGTACCACGGCTTCCTCCCGCTGCCGGACGGCGACTTCCGCCCCAGCGTCGGCACCGTCGTCCCCGTGGTGCCGAACCATGTATGCCCGGTCGTCCTCGGCTTCGAGGAACTCATCGTCACCGACAGCACGGGCACGTCGCTGGAGCGGTGGCCGGTCGACGCCCGCGGATTCCTCAACTGACCGGCACGGGATGAGACCCCCGTCCTCCCCAAGACCCCACCCCCGACCGACCTCCCCCCGTAATGAGGAGTGCCTGACATGAGACTCAAGAACGTCACGGCCCTGGTGACAGGCGCCAGCAGTGGCATAGGGCAGGCGGTGAGTTCCCACTTCCGCCGTGAGGGCGGGCGGCTCCTGCTCACCGGCCGCAGGGAGCGGCTCGACAGCGCTGAGCCCGACGATCTGTACGTTCCCGGAGACCTCAACGACGAGACGTTCGTCGAGCACCTGGCCAAGCAGGCCGCGGAGTCCTTCGGCACCGTCGACGTCGTCGTCCTCAACCACGGCCTGCAGGCCGACGGTCCGCTCACCGAGATGGCCTGCGACGACGCGAGGAACGTACTGGAGAGCAACCTGCTCAGCGCGTTCCTGGTGATGAAGCACTTCGCGCCGCTGATGCCCGAGTCCGGCGGCTCGTTCGTCTGCGTCAGCTCACGGCTGGGCATGGTCGGCATGGCCGGGCAGGTCCTGTACTCCGCCGCCAAGGGGGGCCTCATCATGCTCGCCAAGGGCGCGGCGATCGAGTGGGCCCCGCGCAACATCCGCGTCAACGTCGTCGCTCCTGGCCTGACCGCCACCCCGATCATCGAAGCGGCGTTCCAGCGCAGGCCTGACCCCGAGGGCTACCGCCGTCAGCGTGAGAGCACGATCCCGCTCCAGCGCCTCGCCACCCCTGAAGAGGTCGCTGACGCGGTGCTCTTCTTCGCCTCGCGGGAGTCGTCGTACGTGACCGGATCGGTCCTGACCGTCGACGGCGGGTACACCGCCGGCTGAACACCCAGCTGGGCATCACCATCAGCAAGGAGCTGAACGACCTGTTCTCCGTCGCTCCTTCTGTCTCGGGCGTCCGCCGATTGCGACATGAACCGTCGAACAAGCGTCGGCTGCGTGCCCATTCGCCTGCCCCACTCGAACGGCGTCACCCTCAGTGCGCCCGTGCCGACAACGTATCCGAGCCACCCGGCCACCTCGGCACGAGCCACGATGCCTCGTATCGGCCTCCGCACATCGGGAACGGGCCATGCCCACGAGCGTGTGTCAGATGCCGCTCGGCAGCAGCTCGTCGACCCTGGCCGCGGCCACCAACTTCTCAAGCTCCAAAGGAAAGACATGTCGCTCCTCAAGGCCATCGACACCAATCCCTCCTGCGCGCCGCGAGAATCCGGCCCGCTCCCGGAGCGCCTGATCTCCGGCGACCCCACCTTCCGGACCTGGGCCCAGGACGTCGCCCGTGGGGAGTCGATCCATACGGGCGTCTGGGAAGCGACGCCCGGCGAGATGCGCTCGATCAAGGGCGAGACCTTCGAGTTCTGCCACATCCTCTCCGGCATCGTCGAACTCACACCCGAAGGCGGCGAGCCGGTGATCTACAAGGCCGGCGACAGCTTCGTCATGAAGCCGGGCTACGTCGGCGTCTGGAAGACCATCGAAACCGTGCGCAAGATCTACGTGACCGTGACGTGATGCCGATGCCCGGCCCCGATCGCCTTCAGGGTTCACGCGAAGCCACCTGCTGAGCAACGTCGCCGGGGCCGATGGTCCGCTCAGCCCGTCCCTCAGCCGCAGGCCAGGATCTGCTTCATCCCACACCAGAGCCCTCATGCTCCGGCTCTGCTGAGGATCACCCCCACTCCGCTGGTCACCCCCTGTCCCGGCTCCGGTTTCCCCCCGCCACCCACCCGGTCACCCGGCCGGCGTCGCTCCCGCGACAAGGTCGTCGGGAACTTCGATCCACGGCGAACACGCGCCCCAAACGGCGATCGGCAAGCCAAGCGGGCGATGTTCTGTCCGCGTTCGCCGCCCTGAACAATCCCCCCACATGCGAGGTAAAGCCCCCGCACAGCTGGTCCCATGCGTCCCCAGATGAGGAGTATTGCCATGAGTGATGCCCAGATCGGTCGTAGAGCGCTCCTGCGCGGAGCAGGCGGCCTGGCCGCCCTCGCCGCCCTTCCCTCCCTCGCCGCCTGCGGCACCGGCTCCAGCCGGACAGCCGTTGGGAGTGGTGGCAAGGGCGGCAAGACGGTGGTCGTCCGTGACAGCGGCGGTTCCTACGGTGCGGCCCTGCAGAAGGCGATCTACACGCCGTTCACGCGGGAGACCGGCATCAC
>NZ_JBIBEN010000038.1:0-49631 GCF_042955065.1 Streptomyces sp. NPDC012510 | reverse complement strand
CGCCTGCTGACCGAAGACGTCATCAACGACATGCGCGATCGCCGGATTCTCATCAACGGCACGGGCAAGTCGGCGAACACCCTGAAGATCCGCCCGCCACTGGCCTTCGACTCCGCCGATGTGACCCGATTCCTGGAGACCTTCGCCGAGGTCGCGAAAAACCGTCTGTAGTCGGCTGACCGAAGGGACTGACCGTGACCACCTCACCGGCTGTGAACCATACTCAGCGGCTCCTCGAGGAGAGCGGCCTGACGTCTTCCCACGAGCCCATCGACGTGATGCTGGTGAGCATTCTCCTCGAGGAGCACTACCGCCTCACCGGACGCTTGGGGCGACTGGCGACCGAGAAGGACGACACATTCAGACTCAGCACCGACCCGCGCAACTACCTCGTGAAGGTCTCACCACCTGACGAGGTGGAGGCGGTTGTCGCCCTCCAGACCGCCGCGATGCGCTACCTCGAAACCGCCGCTGCGCACTTGCCCGTCCAGCGGGTGAAGCTGACCGCTGACGGAGACGACCATGTCAAGATCAGGCTGAACGACGGCAGGACTCGGGTCCTGCGGGTCTTCGACTTCGTCGAAGGCCAGGTCCTGGCCGATGCGAACCCCGACGCCGAACGCCTCGGCCAGGCCGGTGAAATGCTGGGTCTGATCGACCTGGCGCTCAGGCCGTTCACACACCCGGCGGACCGACGAGGTCTGGCATGGGACATCCGGCACTTCCACCAGATGACCGAACTGGTCGAGCACACGCCGAGCCCCGAGCACCGCCGGTTGGCCCAGTCGGTCTTCCGGCTCTTCGACGAAAACGTCGTCCCGAGGCTGCGTGATCTCGAAACGCAAGTGATCCACGGAGACTTCAGCCCTTACAACATCGTGGTGGACCCAGAGAAGAGCGATCACTTCGTCACCGGTGTCATCGACTTCGGTGACACGGTGCGCAGTGCGGTGATCTTCGACCCGGCCGTTCCCATGGCGAACCTGCTCGGCAGGACACCAGATCATCCCTGGCGGGACGCCTGCGCCTTCGCCGCAGGCTACCAACGAAAGCGCCCGATCCGGGCCTCGGAACTCCCGCTGCTCCCGGTTGCCGCGTTGGCACGGCTCACACTGCGTGCGCTGATCTCGAACTGGCGTGCCGGGCGCGCACCCGAACGGCGTGAGTACCTCCTCGATCACGCCAAGGACGACTGGACCAACATCGAGCGTTCCTTGACCGTGAGCCTGGACGACGTTGTCGCGCACCTCAGGGAAGCCCGTCACGGGCATTTTTGAAAAGCCATAAAGAAAAGGAGCATCTTCGTTCGGCTGCTACCGCACGATGAGTGGCCATGCCGGGCCGTTCGATCACGCCGGAGTCCTCCGTCCGGAAGCTGCTAGGCAACACCCCGCGGACCACGAGCCAGTGGCTGGCTGACATCGGGCGGTAATCGCGATCGCTGCCGACTTGCGCTGGTCGGCACCCCGTTGCGCGTGTCCCTGACCGGCGGTCACCGCAACGACATCACCCAGCTCCTGCCCCTGGTCGACGGCCTGCCGCCGATACGCGGCAAACGAGGCAGGCCCCGGCGCAAGCCCCCGCACGTTGTAGCCGACCGCGGCTACGACCACGACATCTACCGCCGCCGGCTGCGCGAACGCGGCATCACACCGAAGATCGCCCGGCGCGGCGAGCCGCACGGCTCGGGCCTGGGGTGTATCCGATGGGTTGCCGAGTCCGCCATCGCCTGGCTCCACGGTCACCGCCGACTGCGGTCCGCTGGGAAGCATGCGACGACATGCACGACGCCTTCCCCCAGCGTGTAGCCCGAGCCCGGGACTTGCTGGAGCCGAGTGGCCTGTCGGTGGACCAGATCGCCGACCGGGTTCGGCTTTCCCAGGAGCACCTCCCTGCGCCAGCACTTGCACGCGGCGATCGGCATCTCACCCCAGGCGTACCGGCGTACGTTTCAGGCGGCCCGCCAGTGCCCACCCCTAGCCACTACTTCGGTGAAACTGATTCGGTGCGGGAAGTGTGCCGGCCGGGCCCGCCGGCCTGTCGGCGCGGCGCGGTTCCGCCGGTCGGCGGGGCAGTCCCAGCCGGTCGGCGGGGGCGTTGCCGAAACCTGTCGGATGTTCCACCTCCTGGCGGCACCGAAGGATTCGTCGTATGACACAGGTAAAGCCGCCGCAGGAGCTGTCGGCTCCGCAGAGGAACGCGACTCCACCGCCGAAGGCCTCGTCCGAGTCCGCCGGGCAAGTCTCGGGCCGCCCCTCGATGGGACGCATGGTCGGACTGGATCTGGCCCGTGCGCTGGCGGTGTTCGGCATGTACATCGTGCACATCGCCCCGATGAACTCCCCCCAGGGCAGCGTCGGCAGCTGGGTGTACTTCCTGGCCGAGGGACGCAGCTCGGCCCTGTTCGCCACCCTCGCCGGGTTCTCGCTGATGCTGATCGCCGGCCGCCGTGAGCCGAAGACCGGCCTGGCGGGCCGGCAGGCGAAGGTCCGCATCGCGATCCGCGCCGTGATCCTGCTGGCCCTGGGCACCGTGCTGGCGATGGAGTACGGGGACATCATCATCCTCGCCTACTACGGCGTCTACTTCCTCCTCGCACTGCTCCTGGTACGACTGCGCGCCAGGACACTGGCGCTCATCGCGGCTGGGATCGCGCTGGTCATGCCGCAGCTGGCGTTCGTTCTGAAGATGTGGCTGAGCGACTCCGTCCAGCAGACCATCAACGCCTACGACCCGCTGGAACGCCTCAGCACCGTGGGAGTACTCGATCTGCTGCTGACGGGCCTCTACCCGACCATCACGTGGATGGCGTTCGTGACCACCGGCATGGCTCTGGCCCGCCTCGACCTGTCCGCCCCCGTGGTCAGGCGGCGCCTGGCCGTCCTCGGTGCCGGCCTCGCCACAGCCGCCTACGGCCTGGCCACACTGCTGACCGGCGCGAGCGCGGTATGGAACGTCGGTGGAGGTGGGGGACCCTCCAGCGGCTCCGGTCCGGGCTCCATGGGCAGCGGCTCCGCGGTCTCCGGCTCCATGGGCAGCGCACCCGGCGGGCCCGAGCTGTCGGCCTCGGACCTGCTGGGCGCCGTGTCCCACACCGGCACCACCTTCGACACCATCGGCTGCGCGGGCATCGCGATCCTCGTGATCGTGGCCGCGATGGCGGCGATGGACCGCCTGCCGCTACTGCGCCGCCTGGCGAAGCCGGTCATCGCCGTGGGCACCATGTCCCTGACCGCCTACGTAGGCCACTTCCTCGCACAGTCCGCGTGGCCCGCTTCCGGCGCCGGCACCACGACGTCCTGGGTACCCGTGCTCACGTACATCCTGACAGCGATCGTGTTCGCCACGATCTGGTCCCGCTTCTTCCGCCGCGGCCCTCTGGAGTATCTGCTCAACGCCGCCACCAAACCCGCCAAGTACATCCGCTGATGTCCGGTCGGGGTGGCTCGGCTTCCTGCCCCACCCCGGCCTTCCATATCAGCGGGGACTGCGCGGGCGTGCGGGGGAGCCGAAGGTGGTGGGGGATGTCACCGGACCGCGGCAGGGCCCCGTACCTCTCTGGCTGCCCGCCCACGCGGAGCGGGCCAGCGACAGTAGCCGGTCCTCGCCGGCCACGCGCAGCGGCCGGCCACGTGTGGGTGTGCAGTACGGGGTAGTCGAGTCAGAAGCACTCCACGCTCAGCGAACGTAGTTGGCGTTCAGCCGCCGCCACAGCGCGGCGCGTGCCCCGGAGGGCGTTGCAGTACGCCATCGGGAGCGTTGGCGCCTCGTCGGACTCCCGGGTTGGACACGCGAAGGTGAGCAGACCGCCCTCCGCGTCCCGGACGAGGTGTCCGGACGCGCGAAGCTCGTGATAGGTGTCGCTGCCGGGTTCGACGGTCTGCCACATCGAGACGGCGACGTTCACCTCAAGATCGGCCAACTGCTCGACCATAGCCGCGGGGTCGGGCCACTCGCTCTCCTCGAAACGCCGGTCGCCCGGCTCCGGCCAGCGGAAGAAGTCGCAGATGATGCCGGACAGCGGCAGTCCGCGCTCCTTGTGCTGCCCCGGGTGTCGCCGGCGGTGATCCAGCAGTCGAGCGCCCGCCGCCGTCGGCGGTCCACCGGGTGGTGGCGGCGCTCGATGCCCCAGGCGATACATGATCTTGTGGTCGTGAGCCTGCTGGCCCGCGGCATCCCGGTGGCTAGCTCGACGACCACAGTCGTTCATGTAGGCCGAGACCGACCCCCGCCGACCGGAGGGGGTCGGTGGGCCGACTGGCGGGACACCTCCTGAAGCCTGGCGGATGGTCGACCGCCCACGTCTCGGCGAGGTTGTCCCGGTGACCGAGATCGAAAGCGCCAACAAGGCGCCTGCCCAGCCCTTGCACGTACCCGAGCCTGTCACGGCGACGGAACGCCCTTCGTCGACGGCGCGGCTGATCGCCGCCCTGCCTGGCGACCTTCTTCAGGGCGCGGTCCAGCCGCGGCGCCTGCGCGGCGAGCAGACCGATCAGCTCGTCGCGCCAGCGGCGGACGGTGGACTCGGACACGTTGTTGCCGCCGGCCATGTCGGCCAGGCGCTGGTCGTGACGGAGCACGGCCAGGACAATCACCGCGATCTTCCCGGGCGGCAGGATCCGCCACCTGGACCGGATCACTTTCAGGTGACGTCGCAGCAGACCGGCGAGGTGGCTGACGGTGCGCGTGGACAGCGCTGAACGGCACTGGTAAGTAAGTTTGCAGGAAGTCTCGGCACGCTCTTCAGCTCTCGTCACACAGCCTCAACGGCACCTGGAACAGCTCCAGTTACGCCACCTCTTGCCGGCTCCGACGTGGGAGGGTGCTCTTTGGCCCCCGTCCCGGCGTCTGCTGAAGCCGCTGGACAAGAGACGGGGCATGGTTGGAGGCGTGAGTGAAGGGCCCTGATATGTCCCGCGGTGCTCGTCTGGCCGCCCACGGCGCCGTTTCCACATCGCTGGCGCTGCGCAGTGACCGCAGTGTGCGCGAGTTCGTGGACGCTGGCGCACCGCTGGGGTCGGGCATCGGCGGGAAAACGGTCCTGCTGGAGATCGAGGGAACGCCGGTCTTCGTCAAGCAGGTACGGCTGACCGATCTGGAGCGACGGCCAGAGCATGTTCACTCCACCGCGAATCTGTTTGGACTCCCGACCTTCTGCCACTACGGCATCGGCACCATCGGCGGCCCGGGGTTCGGGGCCTGGCGGGAGTTGGCCGCGCACACCATGACGACGAACTGGGTGGTCGCGGGAGACCACGAGGGCTTTCCCCAGATGTATCACTGGCGGGTGATCCCAGACTCTGGCCAGCCGCTGCCCGAGGAACTGGCCGATGTGGAACGAGCTGTCGCCTACTGGGGCGGCGGATCAGCGGTGCGCCGGCGGATCGAAGCTCTCCAACAGTCCACGGCAAGCCTCGTGCTGTTCCTGGAGTACATCCCGCAGAACCTGCACGACTGGTTGGGCATCCAGATCAGGGCCGGTGACGAGGCGGCCGAGCGGGCCTGCGCCATGGTGGACAACGAGCTGAGAGCCGGCATCTCGTTCATGAACGGCCGTGGGCTGCTGCACTTCGACGCCCACTTCGAGAACATCCTCACCGACGGCCGACAGCTCTTCTTCACCGACTACGGCCTCGCGATCTCCTCCCGCTTCGACCTCACACAGGACGAGGCCGACTTCTTCGACCAGCACCGCACCTACGACCAGTGCTACGCCGTCACCCACCTGGTGAACTGGCTGGCCGTCGCTCTCTACGGACACACACCGGAAGAACGCAGAACGTTTGTGAACGCGTGCGCCCAAGGGGCGCCCCCAGAGGAGGTTCCCGCGTCGGTCGCGGCGCTCCTTGTCCGTTATGCATCGGTCGCCGCGGTGATGGGCAACTTCTATCGCGAGTTTCAGCAGGAGAGCCGAGCAGCTCCCCATCCGCTGGCAACGATCTGCCGGATGGGGCGAAGTACGTGATCAACGGCAGCCCGTCACAGGCGGGTGGTGAACCGGCGGTCGGGTAGCTTCCGCAGCCAACCCCGGTCGACGAGTCTGACCAGCTTTCCGCGCAGCGGTCCCAGCTTGGATCGGATGTTGGCGTCCACTCCCAGCATCTCGCCGACCTGCCGAGCCATGACCGGTGGGTGCCGGGCACCTCGACGGTCACCGGCTCACGCTCGTGAGCCACTGCAAGTAGCAGACGGCGCCGCCGCCCCGGGCAGCCACGGCTTGGGCGACCAAAGCCGCTTGAGGCTACGGGGCTTGGGGTGGTTCACGCCCAACCGGTTGACCGGCCCGACCGCCTGCTCCAGGGACATCCAGGGACTCCCAAGGTCATTGCCGCCGATCCGGACCAGAGAGAACAGGAGCCCCTGAAGACAGGGCGCCGATGCGGCGCCCGTCAAAGCGCCTTGAGGGCCGCCTAAGAATCGCAGACTGTTCGTGGAGGCCCGCAGCGCGACCGCCCCACCCGGGCGAGGGGCTCCGGGCACGCTTCTCCGGCTGCGTTTCATCGAACGCGTCGGGCGATCCCGGTCGCCTTGCCCATCAGCCATTCGAGTGGCCCACGCTGGAAGAAGCGGGACCAGAGGGTGGCGAGGAGGGTGATGGACGCGATGAAGCCGAGCAGGACGTACAGCGGCGGGACGGCCGATTGCTCGGTGTCCAGGAGCCAGATGGCCACGATGTGGTAGACGTACGCGGTCAGTGACATCGAGCCGACCGCGATGACGGGCTTGGCCAGGCGGCGCAGCCTGGGGAAGGCGTCCATGACGGCCAGGCATGCGGTGATCACCAGGATCGCCACACCCGTGGCGGCCATGATGGACAGGGTCGCCTCGCTGTGCGGGGCGGAGGCCAGCATCCCGGCGGGGGTGTCGCCGAAGATGCCGATGCTGTCGGGCGATACGGATGACACGGACGACATGCCCGGCCCCTCTTCGGCTTTCCGGACGGCTTCGGCGGCACCGGGTACGAGACGTACCGCCAGCCAGGAGCCGCCGTAGCCGGTGACGGCGAGGGCCACGCCTGTGAGGGCGAGGCGTATCCGGACGGCGGTGGCAGTCAGGTCGCAGCGGGCGACAGCCATACCGGCGATGACGAACGGGACCCAGGTCAGGGCCGGATAACCGCCGGTGAAGAACAATGAGACGGGGCCGTCGGCCTGGCCGTAGGAGAGGAACACGCGGCCGCCGACCACCGGCTTCAGCGCGTACAGCAGTTGCGGGCCCACCAGGGCCCATCCTGCGGCGACAAGCGCCAGTGGCTTGGCGCCCAGCCGGTACAGCGGCAGCACGAGCAGGAAGAACAGTCCGTAGAAGGCGAGGATCGGCACGACCGGGGTGCCGGTCATGGTCAGGGCGGTGCCGAGGGCCAGCAGGATCACTGCCCTGATGATCACCTTGCCGACGGCCTGGCGGCCGGCCAGGCCGGTCTTCGGCGTGCGGCGCCCGGTGATGAGAGCGACCGCGAAGCCGGCCAGGACGGCGAACAGGGCGGAGGAGCGGCCTTGCGCCAGCTCCATCAGGAAGCCGATGACACCGCCCTGAGCCGGGGCGGGGCCCACGTGGACCGCGTACATGCCGAAGACGGCCAGGCCGCGGGCCAGGTCCAGCCCGATCAGCCGGCCCACTCCGGGCGCACCGGTCGAGGGCTCACCACGCTCATCTCCAGAAGACGGGGTATCGGCCGGGAGCAGCGCGGAGTCCGGGTGATGGGTCATGGCCCTCAGACTGGAGGCCGGGCCGATCACGGCCCATCCGGCAGAAGGCTGCCGCGGCCCTGCCGAGTGGTGGGTGCTACCCCGCCGTGTGGCTGGAGCTGCAGCTCAGCGGGCGGCCAGGACCGATCGGGGCTTTAGGCTCGAGTCGGCGTGGGCCGGACGGCATGAACGAAGGTGAGGCGGGGCGCGTGATCCGGGTAGTGGTGATCGACGACGAGGCACTGGTCCGCTCGGGCTTCGAACTCATTCTGGGCGCGTCCGAGGACATCGAGGTCGTCGCGACCGCGAGTGGCGGCGAGGCGGTCGAGACGGTCCGCCGGGAGCGGCCCGACGTGGTGCTGCTGGACATCCGGATGCCGGACGTCGACGGGCTCACCGTCCTGCGTGAGCTGCGGACGCTGCCGGATCCGCCGGTGGTGGCGATGCTGACCACGTTCGACGCCGACGAGTACATCCTCACCGCCCTGCACTCCGGCGCGGCCGGCTTCCTCCTCAAGGACACCGAGCCGGAACAGCTCGCCCACCTGGTGCGCACCCTGGCCGCGGGCGGTGTGGTGCTCTCTGCCAAGGCGTCGCGGGCCCTGCTGCACAGCCACCCCGGCACCGAGGCGGCCGTCGACGAGGAGGCGGCGCGGGTCCGGCTGCTCACCGCGCGGGAGCGCGACGTCCTCGTCCTGGTGGCGGAGGGGCTGTCGAACGCCGACATCGGGGCGCGCATCCACCTGGGTGTGGGCACGGTGAAGGACCACGTCAGCGCGATCCTCACGAAGCTGCGGGTGGCGAGCCGGGTGCAGGCGGCGCTGCTGGCGCAGCGGGCCGGGCTGCTCGACGAGCGCCCGCGGTCGGAGGTCGGGGGATGAGCCGTGCACGCGCCCTGTGGCAGCGGGTTCCCGCGCTGGTCATCGACCTCGCCCTGGTGGCCGCGGCGGCCGTGGACGTGCGGCTGACCAACTGGGAGCCCACGCACCTCGAGCTCGCGCTGGCGGCTGTCGGGTGCACCGCGCTGGCCTTCCGCCGCCGGTTCCCGCTCGTCGTGTTCCTGCTCACCCTGCCCGTCGCGCTGATGCAGGATGTCGCCGTCGCTGTGCTCGCGGCGCTGTTCACCCTGGCCGAACGCTCCCGCAACCGCCGTCTCCTCGCCGTGTGCGTCGCCCTGGCCGCCGTCGCGAGCAGCACTCCGTGGCCCCTGGCCGAGGTCGACCGGACCATGACATTGGTCTTGTTCGTGTACGGCCTGGCTACGGCTGCGGCGCCGGCCCTCTTCGGCCAGCTTCTCCAGGCACAGCGGGACCTGGCGCGGCGGTTGGCCGAGATCGAGGAGGCAAGGGAACACGAGCGGACCCTGCACGCCCAGGCCGTCCTCGCTCGCGAACGCGCCCAGCTGGCCCGGGAGATGCACGACGTGGTCTCCCATCAGGTCAGCCTGATCGCCGTACGGGCCGGGGCGTTGCAGGTCGCCGCCCGGGACGTGGACGCCAAGGATGCCGCTCGCACGATCCGTTCGCTGAGCGTCACCACGCTCGACGAACTGCGCACCATGGTCACCCTGCTGCGGGCCTCCGGCGGCGACGCCACCGAGCTGACGCCTCAGCCCACCCTTGCCGACCTGCGTAAACTCGTGGAATCGAGCGGCACGCACGTACAGCTGACGGGGGAACTGCCGCCCACTGTGAGCACACCCACCCAACGCGCCCTCTACCGTACGGTTCAGGAAGCGCTGACCAACGTCCGCAAACACGCACCTGGCGCCACGGCCAGCGTCGAATTGTGGCAGGACGGCGAGGGCATCGGAGTGACCGTCACCAACACCCCGTCCACACGTCCTTCCCTGTCCCTCCCCGGCTCCCAGCAAGGCCTCGTCGGGCTGCGGGAACGTGCCGACATCCTGCACGGCACCCTGGATGCGGGCCCGACCATGGAAGGCGGCTACCGGGTGCGGCTGCGGATCCCGCTCAGCGCGGACTGAGCTGTTACGTAGGGCCTGTCCGGCGGATCATCACCTACGGCACGTGAACCCTGGGAAGGATCCTCCGGATACGGATACGGATGCGGATGCGGATGCGGATGCGGATGCGGATGCGGATGCGGATCCGGACGGGGGCGGGGGCGGGGGCGAGGCGTCAGGCCATTGTGAACTTGGCGACGTACTCGTCGAAGGGCTCGATGCCGACTTCTGCACGGAGTTCGTCCATGCGCTCGGGCTCTTCACAGGGCCAGGGAACCGGTGCCCCGTCCTTCACGCCGGCGATCTGAGTGCCGTAGATCTGCTTGCGGCCCTCATTGACCAGCGTGCGGTCGCGCAGGAAGGCCAGCTCGCGTGGGCTGGCCGAGCCTGTCGACACCGCCTGCTGCATCAGCTTCAGGGCGCGTCGTTGAATTTCGAGCTGCCGGTCAGCGTGCTGGGCGATCAGCCACGCTGCGCGCGCGGCCTCCTCGCCGACCAGTTCCTCCGTCGGCCAGCCATACTCGTCCATGATCTTGCCGAGCCGGTCACCGTGCTGTGCGGTAAGCCGCCGCCAGGCCAGCTGCTCGGCAGGGTCGTCACTGTTCGCGCGGAGGGCGGAGCGGTGATCCGCCGCGGCCATGTCCGTTAGCTCCACGGCCAGCGCGGCAACGTCGTGCGCCACTCTCAACTCCCGGGTCAAATCAGTGTGTTGCGTCCGTGCCTGCAAGCCTAAAGGTGTAAAACGGGTGTAAGATCATTCCGGAGAGTGGTGACAGTCACGTCCCCGCACGGGGATAATGGATCTATCCCCGAAGTCAGAGGCGGATCGCTGATGGTCTGCTTGGTCTACCGTCTGCGTAGGTAGCAGCGGTTGCGGTGGGAGGAATACGCCTTGTCACCGCCGAGATGGTCCGGGCGTGCGAGGGTGCCCGCCGCCCAGACGGCCAGCGCGCTTGTGCTTCTCCACCTCCACCTCCAGCCTCTCCAGGATCGCCCTGTCGCGGGGTCGGCCCAGGGCCCATCCGATGACCTCGTCTGCGATGAGCTAGAGCTTGATGTTGAGGTGCTGGGAGACCGCGCGCAGCAAGCGGGGAAAGCGGGGGCTACCTCGCGCCTGCCCCGTGAGCAGCCGCCAAGACATCTCCGGCTACAGCGTCCCGGGGAACTGACGGTTCCCTCCTCCGACCAGCGGGGAGGGAACCGGGGATGCTGCCCCAACCCCCTCACCAAGTGGCCCCCAATCAGCCGCCCATACCTTGCCGACACCACCAGTCCCTCATGCCGCATCCCACTGTTTCCGCCTCGCCCACGGCGGACGACGAGCTACACGTGACAAGTCGCCGCGTCACTTCAGCAGCGTGCTGACCAGGGCGACGGCCACTCCCAGGATCGCGTCGGCACAGCCGATCCTGAGAGCTCGTCCCCATGTGCTGCCCGCGGCCCGGGAAGCCAGCACGCCCCAACCCAGCAGCAGGACGGTGTTGATGCCGAAGGCGACGTACTCGATGCCTGCCGAGCGCCACCAGCCAAGGCCCGCCCCCCACAGCAGCAGTGCGGTGGGCAGCGCCGCCACCACCAGCGGCCATTCGGCGAGCACGGCACGCACCACACCTCGCACGCCGGCACGTCCCTGCGCGTCGCGGTGGGCAATCTGGTGGGCGTAACCATGGGCCAGGGCCGAGGCGAGGGCGGTGAACAGGACCCACAGGGCATCGTCCATGCGTGCCGCTCGAGTCGTCTCGCCGAACTGGGTGAGCGCGGCGACGGCCGAACTCGACACCAGCAGCCCGTACACCCCGCCGAACAGCGCGGTCGGCTGAGCCAGCCAGCTCCACACCGCTCGTCTGTGACGGATGGCGGACTCGGTGTACATGGGGGGCCTTTCGCGGTCTTGGTCTGTGTGGGTGCGGGTGTGGGTGGTTGTCCGGCCGGGCGTGGGGCAGTGGCCGACCGGACCACCTCGCGTGTGGTGGGGTCATCGGGCGGGCGTCAGGAGCTGGGTGGCCGCCAGTTGTGCGTACAGCGGGTCCTCATCCACCAGTTCCTCGTGGGTGCCGACGGCCCGGACCCGTCCGGCCTCCATCACGACGATCCGCTCCGCTCCCGTCACCGTCGACAGGCGGTGGGCCACCACCAGCACGGTGGTTTCGCGGGCCACCTCCGTGAGGACGTCCCGCAACGCCAGCTCGTTGACGGCGTCGAGCTGCGAGGTCGCCTCGTCCAGGAGCAGCAGGCGGGGCCTGCGCAGCAGGGCGCGGGCGATGGCGACGCGCTGCCGCTCGCCGCCGGACAGCTTGGAGCCGCGGTGTCCGACCGGGGTGTCCAGGCCGTGGGGCAGGCGCTCGACGAGGGTGTCGAGTTTCGTGCGGGCCAGGACGTCGCGGATGTCGTCGTCCGTCGCGCCGGGCGCCGCGAAGACGAGGTTCTCCCGCAGGGTGCCGGCCAAGACGGGCGCGTCCTGTTCCACGTACCCGATGGCAGACCGCAGCTCGGACAGGGACCAGTCCTGGACGTCCTTGCCGTCGACCAGGACCCGGCCGCCGGTGACCTCGTGGAACCGCTCGATGAGCGCGAACACCGTCGACTTGCCCGCGCCCGAGGGACCGACGAAGGCCGTCGTCCCGGTGCCCGGCACCTCGAAGCTGACCTGGTGGTGGACGTACGGCAGACCGGGCCGGTAGCGGAAGGACACGTCCTCGAAGCGGACCGACGCCGGGCCCGGCACCGCCGCCTCCTGCCGGGGCGGGGTGTCCTGCCGCCCGATGACCGGCTCCGTCGCCAGACGTTCCACGGCCGCGATCCGGGAGATGGCGGCCGACCCCTCCTGGTAGGAGGACGCGGCGTCGACCAGCCGGGACACCGGCTCCATCAGATAGAAGAGGTACAGCAGGAAGGCGATCAGGGTGGAGACCGGGATCTCCCCGGACGCCACGCGCGCCCCGCCGACGGCGAGCACCGCGAGGAAGGCCAGCTGTACGGCGAGTTCGTCGGCCGAGCCCGCCGCGGCCTCCCACTTCGCGCTCTTCACGCCGTGCCGCCAGGCCCGCCGCGCCGCCGCCTCCACACGGGCGGTCTCCCGGCCCTCGGCACCGGACGCCTTCACCGTACGGAACGCCCCGAAAGCCCGCTCCAACGCGACGGAGATCTCCCCGACCGCCTGCTGCGATCGCTCGGTGGCTCGGGCGATCTTCGGCATGACCAGCGCGACGGCCCCGCCGACCAGCACGACCACGCCGAGCGTCACGCCCAGCAGCACGGCGTCGAGGAACGCCATCATCACGATCGCCGCGACGAACGCGACCGCACCCGTGGCTGCGGAGACGACCGCCTGCGTGCTGACCGCCCGCAGCAGCGTCGTGTCCGAGGTGACGCGGGACATCAGATCACCCGGCGGGATCCGCTCGAACTCCGCGAGTCGCAGCCGCAACAGCCGCCCCACCACGGTGCGTCGAGCGGCCAGGACCACCGACTCCGCCGTCCGCTCCAGCACATACGCGCCGAACGCCTCGACCGCCGTGCCCACGACCACCAGCACGGTGAGCCCGATCAGAATCCCGGTGATCGTCCCACCGGAGGCCATCCGGTCCACCAGCGCCTTCGTGGCCAGCGGCTGCAACAGCGCCCCGGCGGCCCCGACCAGGGCACACAACAGACCAAGGGCAACGGCCCAACGGTGCGGCCGGACATACCCGTACAGCGCCCTGACCGTCTCCCGGGCAGACAGGGACGTCTCATCCTTCGCCGGGGCGGATGCGGTGTTCACAACATTCCTTCCTTCTGTTGTCCGCCCGGCACCGCATAGACGGTGCCGGGCGGACCGGGCGTGATGGTGTGCCGGCTCAGCGGACGAGTCCGGCGGTGCTCGTGGCGAGGGCGCGCACCAACGCTTCGGGAATCTCGGGGCGTACGACGACCAGGACGAGGGCGCCCGCAGCCAGCACCAGGCCGAGGAACTCCAGGAAGTCGCCCCTGCGAGGGACCACGTCATGCCCCGGTTCGTCGGCTGGTGAGGCGTGGGAGGTGTCGGGCTCCTTGGGCCACGCACGGTGTGTCATGCCTCCAGCCTGTAAGCCCGGCCGCCCCGCACCCATCCGGCAACCGTCGGGTCCACCCCCGCCGAGTGGCTGGACAAGACCACCGCCCGGTCGCACCGGACCGGGTCGGGGACGGGGTTCCGCCGGTTGGCAGGGCGGTACCCGCCGGTCGGCGGGGGCGTTACCGAAGCCTGCCGGATGGCCCACCCCCTGAGCTCCGCGCGAGGTTTGCCGTATGACACAGACGCAGCCGCCGCAGGAGACGTCAGCTCTCCCGGAGAACTCATCTCCGCCGCCCCGAACCTCCCCCGAGTCCGCCGCGCCGGCCTCGCCCGGTCCCTCGATGGGACGCCTCGTCGGGGTGGACCTGGCCCGCGCGCTGGCGGTGTTCGGCATGTACATCGTGCACATCGGCCCCCCGCTGTCCGCCACGACCGGCGTGGCGAGCTGGATCCGCTACATAGCGGATGGCCACTCGTCGGTCCTGTTCGCCACTCTCGCCGGGTTCTCGCTGATGCTGATCGCCGGCCGCCGCGAGCCGAAGACGGGCCTGGCGGGCCGGCAGGCGAAGGCCCGCATCGCGATCCGCGCCGTGGTCCTGCTGGTGCTGGGCACCGTGCTGGCGATGGAGTACGGGGGAGTGATCATCCTCGGCTTCTACGGGGTCTACTTCCTCCTCGCCCTGCCGCTGGTGCGACTGCGCGCCAGGACACTCGCGATCATCGCGGCCGCGTTCGCCCTCGTCACACCGCAGCTGGCGTTCGCCCTGAACTCGCTGCTGACTTCGTCGGTCCAGGAGAGCATCAACGCCTACGACCCGCTCCGCCGCCTCAGCGAGGTGGGAGTGCTCGACCTGCTGCTCACCGGCTTCTACCCGGCGCTCACGTGGATGTCGTTCGTGATCGCGGGCATGGCACTGGGCCGCCTCGACCTGTCCTCCGGCACCGTTCAGAAGCGCCTCGCCGCGCTCGGCGCCTCCCTCACCGCGGCCGCCTACGGCATGTCCCTGCTGCTCGCCGGATCGGGCGCGTTGAGGAGCATGGCGGAAGACGGGTCGTCGTCCGGCAGCTCCGGGGGTATGCCCCCCGCCAGCGGTTCGATGCCCCCGGACGGGGGGTCGTTCCCCGAGATGCCCGCGTCGTTCCTGCTGAAGGCCGGGCCGCACAGCGGGACCACGTTCGACATCATCGGCAGCGTGGGCGTCGCGATCCTCGTGATCGTGGGCGCGACGGTGGCGATGGACCGCCTGCCGCGACTGCGCCGCCTGGCGAAGCCGGTCATCGCCGTGGGCACCATGTCCCTGACCGCCTACGTCGGCCACTTCCTCGCCCAGTCGGCGCTGTCCGTGCCCGCCGGGACCGGCGCCCAGCAATCATGGGTGCCGCTGCTCATGTTCGTCCTCGGGGCGACCGTGTTCGCCGCGATCTGGTCCCGCTTCTTCCGCCGAGGCCCCCTGGAATACCTCCTCAACGCCGTCACCAAGCCGGTGAAGCACATCCGATGAGCCCCGGCCGGGGTGGGACGCCCCCTCGCTCCACCCCGGCACCGAGATGCCGAGCAGTTCCTCATCCCCTTCCCGGACTCCGACTCCGAGCCCCTGTCGGCCCTCGACAGGACGGCACTGAGGGCCCTGAGGGAGTGTCTACATCCACCGCATGACGTGCGCCCCGTCGGCCCCGCCGACGGGGCGCACTGCTGCTCAGACATCGGAGGCACCGGCATGCTCACCCCGCCCCCGCCCCCGCCGCCTCGGCCAGCCGCGCCCGCACCGCACCGTCCCTCGCGTCGCCCGGCTGAGCATCCGGCTTCAAGTCCGCCGCCACAATCCGGGCAGATGTGCCCGAACCGTCGACCGTCGACGCCAGGCACCCGACGCGGCGAACGGACAATGAGGTCTGGCTCGGTCGGCGGAGGTGGTCGGCGGAGGTGGTCGGCGATGCCCGGTTTTTCACCGGTGCCCGGCTCCGGCGGGCCAGAACCGCAGGTCAGGCATGGGCGCGCAGTGCTGGAGGCTCAGGTCACAAGGGAGATGTCCGGTGCGGGCGCGCGACTGCGGTGAACGACTCTCCTTGGGTATCGCGGCCGACGCGGACGAGCGCCAGGTAGACGACCGAGGTGACGACCATGCCGGGAATCCAGGACAGGTCGGCGTTGGAGAATTGTCGCGCGACGGGCCCGACGTACCAGGCGTTGCTCATGGCCGGGATGCCGGACACCACGCCGATCAGGAAAGCGATGAGGACCTTGAGGTTGACCCCGTTGTGGGTCCACGTGGCCGGATCGCTCCAGTACTTTCCGCTGCGGGTGTACATGCCGGGGACGTCGTACTCTCCGTGCTGGACGAGGTAGAAGTCCACGAGGTTCACCGCTCCCCAGGGAATGAGCAACAGGAGCAGGAACGACAGGAACGCCGTCAGGTTGCCGGTGAAGTCCTGTGACGCCGTGACGGCCAGGCCCAGACCGATGACGAGGGTCGGCAGCATCATCGCCGCACGGGTCCTGAACGAGTTCGGGATCTTGACGAAGGTCGAGAGGCCGGTGATCAGGTTCAGCATTCCGCCGTAGAGGTTCAGCATGTTCGTCACGGCCAGGCCCAGGGCGGTCACCACCAGGACGATGGCTGCGAGTGCGCCCCCGCCGTGCGCGGCACTGGCGCTCTGGAAGACGTCCGCGGCCGCGAACTTGGCCGCGAGCAGCACACCGATGACGCAGCAGAAGGTGGACGACAGGAACACCCCGGCAGCCGTCCACCAGAAGACCGCCCGGCCTGACGCGTCGCTCGGCAGGTAGCGCGAGTAGTCCGAGACGGCCGTCGCGTAGGTGAGCGCAAACGTCACCGCGACTCCGGTGCCGGCGAGGAACGACGCGAGCGACACCGGACCGGACGTCACCGCCACGCCATCCCCTCGGACGAGCGTGTAGCCGCTGACGACGATCAGGCTGATGGTGAGCGGCCACGTCGCGTAGCGGGCGACGACGTGGATGGCCCGGTTTCCCATCAGTGAGGGGAGCACGCTCAGCGCGGCGACCAATGACGTGGCCAGGGGCAGCGGGATCCTGCCGTCCGTGGCCACCTTGAGCGCGATACCGCCCGCGAGCGAGACCGAGACCGTGAACCCGACATACATGACGGACCCCACCACGACGGGCACGAGGGCGCCGAGGTAGCCGAACTGGCCGCGGCTTTGAATCAGTTGGGGAATCCCCAACCTGGCACCCTGGATCGAGTGCAGGGCCATGAGGACGGTCCCGACCAGGTTGCCGATGACGGCGGCGAGCAGCGCAAGCGGGATGTTGCGGCAGACCGAGTAGATGATCGCGCCGAAGATGGCGTTGCCGACGTTGAGGTTGGAGGCGAACCACACGTGGAAGAGGTCGCGGGGGCGCCCTCGCCGGTGGGATTCGGGCACCGGATCGACGTGGTGCAGTTCGATCCCGGCTTCAGTGGCGGGTGTTCCGGTCATGGGCTCTCATTCCTTTCACTGGCAGCCTTGCCCGGTCGTGGGGTGCCGGTGAACCGATCGGGCCGAGGCCGTGCGGGACTGCGCCCGCTCCTCGAGCACCCGGGTGAACTGGGCGAGGAAGTAGTCGGCGGCCGCTTTGTCGAAGCAGAGGGGCGGCTTGATCTTCAGGACGTTGAGCTCGACTCCGGTGGGTTGGATGACGACACCGAGTTCGAGCATGCGTTCGCACATCTGGGTCGCGGCGGCCGGCGCCGGCTCCTTGTCGCCGCCCGGTACGACGATGTCGACCCCGCGGTAGAGGCCCTCCCCGTAGACGGCGCCGATCTCGGGGAAGCGCGCCGCCAGGGTGTTGAGCTCTCCGCCGAGGTACGCACCGACCGTGCGCGCGTTCTCCGGCAGGCGTTCGTCACGGAGGACGTCGAGGACCGCCGTACCGATCCGGCACGAGACCGGGCCACCGCCGGTGGAGGAGAAGAACCCGGCTAGTCGGCCGAACTCCGCCGCGATCTCGGCCCGGCACGCCACGACACCGAGGGGATGTCCGTTGCCGGTCGCCTTCGCCGCGGCGACGATGTCGGGGGTCGCGCCTTGGCCTTCGAACGCCCAGAAGGCCGGACCGGTCCGCCCCATCCCGACCTGGATCTCGTCGGCGACGCACACCCCGCCCGCCTCGCGCACGGCGGCGTAGGCCTCGGCCAGATATCCCGGAGGCGGAACGATTCCGCCCTGGCTGCCGAGCAGGGGCTCGGCCACGAACGCGGCCACGCCACCGCCCGGTTCCGCCTCGGCGCAGGCTCGCCGCACGGACTCCACGTACGGCTCCGCGCGCACACCGTGCCGTCCCCGGTACGGGTCGGGTGTCTCGGCGACGTGGACGTGTTCGTCGAGTTCCTCGCGCCAACGCGGGCGGTCATGGGGAAGCGTGTCCAAGGCGAACACGTCCGAGGTCCAGCCGTGGTAGGAGCCTTCGATGACGACCACCGAGCGACGTGCGGTGTGGACGCGGGCCAGTTGGACGGCGAGATCGACGGCCTCGCTGCCCGAGTTCACGAAGAAGAAGGCGTGCAGTTCCTCGGGCAGGGTGTCGGCGAGCCGTTCCGCGTACTCGCCCATGACGTCGTACAGGAAGCGATTGTTGGTGTTGAGCAACGCCATCTGCCGAGCCGCCGCCGAGGTGAGCGCGGGGTGGGAGTGCCCGACGGTCGCGACGTTGTTGATCATGTCGAGGTACCGTCGGCCCGCGCTGTCGTAGAGCCAGCGCCGCCAGCCCCGGACCATCTGCACGGGAGTCTCGTAGTACGTCGACTGGGCGCCGGCCACGTACCTGGCCCGGCGCTCATACGCGCGTTCTACCGTTTCCCCGCGCTCCGCCCTGGTGGGCGTCCCGACGAGCGGTGACGGGTCCGCACAGAGCGTCAGGAGGGCCGCACGGTCCCGGACCCGGCCGTAGCCCGGCAGGTCGGGTGAGAGCCCTAGCTGCACGTGGACGTGGGAAGGCCGCGGGCCGGCCGACGGTGCGACCACCGCGACCTCGGCACCACGGCGCACGGTGTGCCCGACGGGGAAGTGCGCGGCCACTCCGGCGATCCGGACGAAGAACGTGGTGGTGTCGACGCGGCTCTGCAACACGACGGCGTGAGCCTCGGCCCGGGCCACCGTGGCGTCGAGCGGGGCGTAGACCGCGGTGCCGGCTGGGACGAACAGGTCAGCGCCCAGGTGCAGTGTGGCGGGCGCCTGGTCGGTGAGGTCGGGCTCACCGAGGCGGATCTCGTCGAAGCGCCCGACGGCCCCCTCCGCGTCGGAGCCCAGCTGGGGGAAGGACTCGCCATCCATCCAGTTGCCCGCCGAGAACAGCTCCGACTCGACGCTCAGATCGACCGGCCTGAGCCGACCGAACTCCTGGTCGCGGAGGATCGGGCTCGGCGACTGCCGGGCGACGAGATCGGCCAGGTCGGTCTCCGGTGCGCCGAAACCGCAGGCCTGGCGCACCACCGCTGTGGCGAGCGCCGGGTCGATCTCCACCACGGCCCGCAACGCCCGCCAGTCCTCGGCGGCGACCTCGGCCGCCCCCTTGTCATCCGGAGCCTGGTGCGACGCGATGGTCTGGAGCGCCGCACAGAGCACGGCACGCGCGCGGACCAGCGTCCAGACCGCGTCCGCCTCGGCCTCGGCCAACGGCAGCCGGTCGAGGTATCCGGCGAGGACGGGCAGCGCCGCCCCCAAGGGGTCCTCGGGGGCACGTGCGACGGCGGCCAGCATCGGGGTCGCGACCTCGCTGGCCCGCCACGTCCACACCAGGTCACCGAAGTCGATGATCCCGGTCGGTACGAACTCTCCGTCGGCATCGAAGTCACCGACCACGTTGTGCTCGTGGATGTCGGTGTGCACGGCCTGTTCCGGCAGCCGCCCAGCGGTACCGCCGGCGATGAGTTCGGCGACCGGAGCGAGTGCCCGCTCGATGAGCGCGTTCTCCGGGCCCGTGAAGTGATCGGTGAGCCCGGACACGGTCCGGACCGCGTGGCGCGGATCCCACGAGGAGTGGCGGTGCAGCCCGGGGTGGTCGAACCCGGCGAGTGCCGTGACCGATCTCGCGGCCAGTCGGCCAAGGCCGCGCAGCGCCGTCGGCGAGAGGTGCGCGACGGAGCCCAGCGGTGCGCCCGGAACCCAGTTCAACAGCCGCACGCGTAGCCCGGTATGGTCGACCAGGTCGTGGTCCTGCAGCGTCGGGATGGCTTCCGGCGCCACGAGGCCCGGATCCCGGGACCGGAAGTGACGGACCGTCAGGTGTTCGGCGTGGACTGCATCAGCACCGCCCTCGGCCAGGGTCGCCTTCAGGACGTATCGGCGCCCGTCACTGTCGTCCTCGACCAGCATGACCTGGTCCTGGGTGCTCCCCAGGTCGGTGAGCCGACCGGTGATTCCCCATTCCTCACGCAGGAGGCGCCTCGCGTCCTGCACCGACAGCATCAGGCCGGTGTAAGGCGCGGCTGAGGCGGCCACGTCCATCACGCCTTCGTCGGTGAAGGACCGTCGCGCTTCAGCCATGGTGCGCCAGTCCCGGCCGCCAGTCCGGGTCGCTCCAGAGGCCGAGACGTGCTTTGGCGGCCGCCCCGAGGCGGAACGCGGTCAGATCGTCGAACGGTCGGGCGACGATCTGCACGCCGGTCGGCACCCCGTTGCCCGCGCGACCTGAGGGAACGTTGAGGACCGGATGCCGACTCGCGATGTTGAAGAGCTGGGTCAGGCACTGGCTCACGAGGTTGGCGAAGTGCACGCCCTCGGCGAGCTCGACGGATTCCGCGGACGTGGCGTCCGCCGGGTAGCCGGTGGTGGCCATGGTCGGGCAGATGAGGCGCATTCCAGGGGTCGTTGCAACAACGCGGTGAGTTGATCAAACCGCGAGCAGTTTAGACAGACCTCGGCTGGGGTTACCAGCCGAGCGTCTTGCGTGGACGGCTGTTGAGTTCGGAGGTGACGGCGTCGAGGTCGCTGCAGGTGTGCCGGACCAAGTTGGCGGGGAACGCCGTCCTCGGACAGCGACGGCGAGCACCGAACGCACTCTGGGGAGAACCCCACACACGTCGGAGGGTTGGCCGGATGGTCGGCTCTGTCGGCGGATACGTACGGTCACGGCATGAAGCGAATGAGCAGGATACTGATGGTCTCGGCGGTGTCGGTGGCGCTGACGGCGAGCGGCACAACGGCCGTGGTCGCAAACACAGCAGAGAAACCCCGGGCCGCCGCTGTCGCGCCCGTTGCGGCGGACTTATCGCGGGGCCCGGTCGTGTCGGTCGAGCACCTGCGCACGCTCACCGCCCGCGAGGTCGCGGCCGAGCTTGCGGGGGACAAGGCGGGTGCCTGGGACACCGGCGCCGTACGGTACGGTCTGGACACCTTCCGGATCGTGTACCGCACAGTTGACGCTCATGGTCGGCCCACGACGGCCAGCGGACTGCTGGCCCTGCCTCGGAGCGGTGAACGGCGGTTGCGGACCGTGTCCTTCACGCACGGCACCGAACTGTTCAAGGGCGACGTCGCCTCCGTCTCGACCAGCGTCTGGGACCAGGCACCCGCCCTGACCTACGCCTCCGCAGGATTCGCCACGGTGCTCCCCGACTACCTCGGGTTGGGCTTGGGCCCCGGCCCACACCCCTGGATGGACGTGCCCTCGGAGACGACGGCCGCCCTGGACATGCTGCGCGCCTCCCGCGCCGTCGCGACGGCGAAGGGCCGGGAGCTGCGGCGCGACGTACTGGTCACCGGCTTCTCACAGGGCGCCTCGGCGGCACTGGGACTGGCCCGGTCGCTGCAGGAAGGCGCCGACGGATGGTTCCGGCTGCGGGCCGTGGCGCCCATCAGCGGCGCGTACGCGTTCCGCGACGCGGAACTGCCCGCGCTGCTGGCCGGGCAGACGGAGCCGAAGGCAAGCGTGATCTACACGGCGCTGACCCTGGTCGCCTTCAACCGCCTGCACCACTTGTACGACACGCCGGCCCAGGTGTTCCGCGCGCCGTACGACCAGACGATCGAAGGTCTGCTGGACGGCACACACACCGGTCAGGAGGTCGAGGCGGGCACCCCGAACTCCATCGACGCGCTGCTCACCCCCCGAGGCCGGGCGATGCTGGCCCATCCCACCGGACGGCTGGCGGCGGCCCTGAGGATTGCCGACGGCGTGTGCACCGACTGGACGCCGCGCGCTCCGATCCGGCTCTACTACGCCGACGGCGACGAGCAGGCCGTCACCGCGAACACCGCCCGCTGCCACGCCGCCCTGCGCGCCCGCGGCGTCCATGCCCCGCCGATCGACCTCGGCACCCCTGACTACGGCGGCTCACGCCACCTGGGTTCCCAGCAGGCGGGAACCGCCGCCGTGGTGCGGTGGTTCCACTCCCTGCGGTAGGCGGGCCGCCTACCGGGTGTTCCGCCGTCGGAGCCTTCACTATCACTCGCCCGGGTGCAGAACAGCTTCTCCCCGGCCCGTCCCTCGGGTGAGGGGTCCGCTGTAGGGGGCGTTGCAACACCGTGGTGAGTTGATCAAGCCGCGAGCAGTTTAGACAGACGCTCGGCTGGGGTTTGCCAGCCGAGCGTCTTGCGCGGACGGCTGTTGAGCTCGGCGGCGACGGCTTGAAGGTCCTCAGGGGTGTGCGTGGACAGGTCGGTGCCCTTGGGGAAGTACTGCCGTAGCAGGCCGTTGGTGTTCTCGTTCGAGCCTCGCTGCCAGGGACTGCCGGGATCGCAGAAGTAGACCGGGATGTTGGTAGTAATGCTGAAGTCGTGGTGAGCGGCCATCTCGGTGCCCTGATCCCAGGTCAGGGACCGCTTCAGCAGGGGCGGCAAGGTCTCGAAGGTGGCGATGAGGGCATCGCGCACGGCTGAGGAGTTGTAGCCGTCGGGCAGGTGGACCAGCATCAGGTAACGGGTGCTGCGGTCGACCAGAGTGGCGATCGCGGAGTGCTTCCTGCGGCCGAGAATCAGGTCGCCTTCCCAGTGCCCGGGGACAGCCCGGTCGGCTGCCTCGGGCGGCCGTTGGCTGATCATGACCATGTTCTTGACTGCACGGAAGCGCCTGCGGTCGGCTAGGCCCGTACTTCGCGGGTCGTTGATTCGTATGGTGTGACCGGTCCGGGGGTGTCCTGGGCCGGTGGTGTGGCGTTGGGCGGGGTGTGTCGATGACTTCCCGCTCCCCGCGGCCACGGTCTCAGCGTCAGCGCCTTGAAGTGGCGGTGACGTCCGTGGTGGAGAAGCGTCTGGGCGCTCTGCCTGTCGCTGCCGAGTTTCTGCGCCGGCTGGATGTCGCCGGAATCGTCGACGAGGTGTGTCCTGGTGGCGCGAGTGCGCTGGTGACGCACGGGCAGGTGATCGAGGCGCTGGTGGCCAACCGGCTGACGTCGCCCGCGCCGCTGGTGCGGGTGGAGGACTGGGCCAGGTGCTGGGCGGTGGAGGAGGTCTTCGGGATCGAGCCCGGTCTGCTCAACGATGACCGTCTGGCCCGGGCACTGGATGCGATAGCTCCGCATCTGGAGCACATCGCGGGCACGGTCGGGGCGCGGGCGATCGGCGAGTTCGGGATCGATGTGGCCCGGATGCACTGGGACATGACCAGCATGTCCGTGCACGGGGCCTTCCCGGTCGAGGGTCAGGACGAGGACTTCCCCATCATCGGCTACGGGCACCCCAAGGACCGGCGCTTCGATCTGAAGCAGGTCCAGGCCGGACTCGCGGTGTCGGCCGACGGCGGCATCCCGCTCCATGCCCGGGTCTTCGGCGGTGGTGCGGCCGAGGTCAGCCAGGTCGTCGGCGCGATGAAAGACCTGCGGGCCATGGCCGGCAAGCGTGACTTCCTGATGGTCGCCGACTCCAAGCTGGTGTCCTACTCCAACGTCGCTGCCCTGCTTCAGGCGGGAGTGGAGTTCATCGCCCCGGTCCCGGCCGCGCAGGTCAAGGACGAGGTCTACGCGGCGCTCGACCTGCGGCAGGCCGTCGTCGTGGACTGGGTGCCCGACCGGGACGCGGACAAGCCGCCCGAGAAGCGGGAGACCTACCGGGTCCGGGAGGACACCCACGCCCTGACCGGACCCCGCAAGAGCGACCCGCCGGTCGCCTTGCGGCGGATCCTGGTCCACTCCACCGCGAACGCCGCAGGTCAGCAGGCCGCCCGGGCCAAACGCCTGACCAAGGCGGCCGAAGAGCTCGACAAGCTCACCGCTGCGGCCGGCGGACGTCACTACAAGACCCGGGAGAAGATCGTCGCCCGGATCGGTGTCATCGCCGCCAAGCGCCGTATCACCTCCTGTCTGCGCTGGACCGTCACCGACAGCGAGGACGGCACCCCGGCCCTGGCCTGGCACTTCGACACCGACGTGCTGAAGGCCGAAGCTGCTGTCGACGGCTGGTACGCACTGCTGACGTCCGTCCCCGCCGACCAGGCGGACGCCGGGCAGGCCCTGATCCACTACAAGGGCCAGGGCGCGGTCGAGCGCAGATACCACGACTTCAAGGGCCCGCTCGCGGTCGCGCCGGTCTTCGTGCAGCACAACCGGCGCGTTGCCGCCCTGATCCAGGTCATCTGCCTGGCCCTGCTCGTCTTCTGCCTGATCGAGCGGCAGGTCAGACGGGCGCTCGGCCCCGAACAGACCATGACCGGCCTTTACCCCGACAACCGCCGTGTCCGCCCCACCGGCCGCATGATCTTCTACCACCTCGGCGAACTCACCCTGCGGATCGGCAACGTCACCGACCCGCCCACCGTCCAGATCACCCGCGGCGTCCAACTCCACCTCCTCGACCTGCTCGACACCGACATCGGACAAACCCGCTGGCCACAGAGCTGTGGCTAAGCGTCTCCGGGCCCAATCCGCCCGTGTGATGGGATGTCCACCAACGCTCGTAGAGGACGGGGATACGTCGCAGCGACGAACGAGGGAAGGGGAGAGGGGGCCATGACGAGCGGGCACCAGACTCACGGGGCAGGCTCCGGCTCGCGGCCGTTGCAGACGCGCGCCCTGACCCGTGAGGCCGGGCGGGCACGGCAGCTCCTGGCCGCCGGGGAATGGTGCCCTGCCGCGGCGGACTCCGAAGCAGCAGCGCGCGTCCTGGCCCGCCTCACGGCCCCGCTCCCAACCCGGCGGGCAGCGACCACGCAGACGCTGGCCACGGACCGGGACCGGCGCCTCCAACGCATCCTGCGGACCACCCTCCACCACCTCGACGCAGGCGCAGTCAGCCCGCCCGCAGCCGCCCTCCTGGCCGCCGTCGCCCGCGCCTTCTTGCCTTGGCACACCACCCCGAACCCACCGCCCGCAGCGGCGGCCCCGAGATACGGGACCCCGGTGGGCACGGCTGACGGCCCGGCCGTGCCACCAACAGAGGCGGGCGAGGCCCTGCTTCCCGATCTGATCGCACTGTTCGCCGTGCTGGCCTCGGCGAGCCCACCCGGGAGCGTCCCGCTCACGCCCCCGGTCGAGCCCTGGCAGGTCCGGTACGCGGGCCGCTTCCGTCGTTACGGCAGACCCGCTTTCGGGGTGTGGACGGCCGAGACCATCGGCTGCCCGGTATGCGGGGGTAAGGCCGGCCCGTGGACGGTGACCTGCGACTGGCGCCTGATCTCGCTGGGCTGCCCGTGCGGGGCGGTGACCCACAAGCACGGCCTTGCCTTCTCCGAAGTCTGGCTCCTCTTGCCGGACCTGTGACCGAGTGCCGTGACTGACCGCCCGCACATTGGTGCCCGGTCGGCCAAAATCAAAGCTCGCTGGGCAACTGAAGCGCCCAGCGAGACCTGAAACGGTGACCCGCGAAGTCCGGGGCTAGGCGGCGAGGGCGTCGCCTGGCACGTCCGGTGCGCAGAGTTTGGGTCAGTTCGCGGCGGAGTTCTGTGCGGCCTTGGGTGTAAAGGGCCTGGTAGATGGTCTCGTGGCTCACGTGCATGTCCGGCCGATGAGTGAAGCGTCTGCGCAGAGCGTGACAGATCTGCTCAGGGCTCCAGCGCAGGGTCAGGTGCGACTGGATGAAGTCGTGCAGTTCCGGGTTCTGGCCGATCTTCCCGGTCTTGGGGCGAGGCCGGCGGGCGTCAGCGCGGCGCTGGGCGGTATAGGGCCGGTAGTGCCAGCGGCGGTCGGCCAAGGTGCTGCCGTTGCGGCGGACTTCGCGGCTGATCGTCGATGGGCTGCGGCCCAGCTCGGCGGCGATCGCCCGGATGGTGGCCTTCTCCAGTAGCCGGTCGGCTATGTAGACGCGGTCGGCCTCGCGGAGATAGCGCGAGGGATCACTCGATACATCGACGGGTGCCGCGTTGAGCGGTGGATATGCCTTGATCCGACCCGAGGCGCCTCGTCCGTTACGCCATCGTTCGCCGGTTCGGGTGCTGATGCCGACGGCCCTGGCTGCCTCGACAAAGCTCATTCCTTGATCCACAAGCAGGAAGTATGTCTCCCGTTCTTGGACCAACGGCCTGTTGCCCTGGGGTCTCCGGCTTCCACGAAATTCGACGTCCATCGCCACCTCTGAGCTGAGGTGTTGCAACGACCGCTAGAACCCAGATGATGGCGTCGTGGTCGCGGTGGATCTCGGCGAGCACGGCGTGCATACGGCCTTCCTCTTCCGCGATCCGCAGGGCGCCGATGTTCTCCAGGGCTGCCCCGCACGCCTCGACGACATCGAGGACGTTCCGGGACCAGCGCGGGTCGTCGGCCGGCGCCCACTCCCATACGGACGGCCCGAGGAGGAGGCCGTAGTGCGCCATGGCGGTGGCCATGATCGACTGACGGGTGATCGGGATCTCGACCGGCGTCACCTGGCTCCGGCGTCCCGCAGGGCGCTCGCGAACCGCTCGATGTTGGCCGCCGCCCCTGGGGTACGACGGGGAAGTCGCCGATGGTGACCGCGAGCGCGACCTTCAGTCCCGCACACGATCCGAAGGTCGTCGGGAGCGGTGGAGCAGCAGGTACCGAGGCGTGGTCGACGGGGTCCGGCCCGGCTATGACGTTCTGGAAGAGAGCGCAGTCAGTGACCGTGCGGGCCATCGGCCCGTCCTGACAGTAGGTGTCGAGACTGAGCGGCGGCAGTGACGGCACCCGTCCGTAGGGGGGTCGGAACCCGACGACGCCACACAGAGCCGACGGAACCCGGATGGAGCCCGCGATGTCGGAGCCGGTGGCCAGTGGAGCGAGTCCGGCCGCCAGTGCCGCACCCGAGCCGCCCGACGAACCGCCGGGGCTGTAGTCGAGGTTCCATGGATTGCGTGTGACGCCCCACAGCGCGGAGTGGGTGGTCACGGCGATCGAGAACTCCGGCGTCGTGGTCCGCAGGTGCAGGACCGCACCGGCGTCGATCAGGCGCTGGACCATCGGCTGGGTCTGCGTCGCGACGTTGCCCTCGGTCAGCAGGGAGCCGAAGCGATGAGACCTGCCGGCGATCGGCATCTCCTCCTTCACCGCGACCGGGACGCCTTCGAGGGCCCGGGGCGCCGGGCCCTTCCCCGCGTACCTGGCCTCGGCGGCCCGCGCGACATCGTGGGCCTCGTCGAACATCTCCTCGGCGACCGCGTTGACCTCGCTGGTCTTGGCGACCCGTTCGATCAGCGAGTCCAGGACTTCCACCGGGGCCAGCTCGCGCCGCCGAAACGCCCCCAGCATCTCGTCGGCCGACAGATAGTTCAGGTCCATCCTTCGCTCCTCTTGACGATGGGCAGCACAGGCGAATCAGGTAAAAAAGGCGAACAGCGGGCTACTGCGCGAACAGTGTCAGGGGGCCGCCTGCCGGGCTCGGCCCGCGCTCCTCCTGGATGGAGTTGCCGCCGTCCACCACGAACAGTTGTCCCGTGACGTAGGACGACTCCGGCGAGGCCAGGAACGCCACCAGTGCGGCCACCTCCTCGGGACGCCCGGCACGACCGACCGGCGTTGCCGCCCCGAGGGCGTCGACGTGCTCGTCGAGCCCCCGGTCGCGATCCAGCCGGGCGCGACGGCGTTGACCGTGATGCCCCGCGAGGCCGTGTCCATGGCCGTCGAGCGGGTGAGGCCGATCAGGCCGGCCTTGGCCGTGTGATAGGCGACGTCGCCCCTGTAGGCCATCACCGGACCCGAGAGCGACGACATGTTCACCACCCGGCCGTACCCTCGGTCGAGCATCGGCCGGAGCGCGGCGCGGGTCATGTGGAAGGTCGTGTCGAGGTTTCGCGAGAGGGCCGAACGCCACTGCTCGTCGGATGCAGTCGCGAGGCTGGACGGATCCTCGGGTTCGGCCACCGAGACCATGCCGGCGTTGTTGACGAGAACGTCGATCCGGCCGAAGGCATCCAGCGCCTCAGCCACCACCGACTCGGCGAACCGGGCATCGGTGAGATCGCCTGCGACCCCACGGACGGGGCAGCTCCCCGCCAGCTCGGCCACCCGCTCCTGAATCCGCCCGGTGGTCGAGGTGATCAGCAGCGAGTAGTCGTCGGCCAACCGTTCGGCGCAGGCGAAACCGATACCGGATGCACTGCCGACCCCGGTGATGACCGCGACGGGCCGGCCGTCGGCGTTGGTCGGGTTCATGTGGTGCTCACCCTAGAATCCCTGGACGCCTCACGGCGTGAATGAGTTGAACGTTCGTCACAGCGGGGGAGGCAAGGCGGCGCGGCAATGGCCAGTTCACCTGCAATCCAGGGGAGGAAAACCATCATGGGCCCGAGCAGGATGGCCAACCTTCCTTCATCTGAGTGGTACGTTCGTTCCAGTTCTAGCGGTGAAGGGACATGATGCCGCGGCGCACAACACAGCCGGGTTGCCCCGCGATTGCTACCGTGCGGCCATTGCCGTCGTGCGACGCCCGGCGGTCACCACAGGTGAGAAGGACGACGACAGACATGAGCCGGCCCGGCGAATCCGCCCAGCAACGAGACACCCCTGTCCTGACCGAGCGCGGCGGGGTCCGCAAGGCGGCCATCCTCGAAGCAGCCCTGCGGGTCATCGGGGACAAGGGACTCGCCGGGCTCTCCATGCGTGCCATCGCGGCGGAAGCGGCGCTGCCGCTCGGAGCTCTCGGCTACTACTTCAAGACCAAGGACGATCTGATCCTTGAGGCGTTCGAGTTGCACACGCGCCGGGAGGCGGACCGGGTCCTCGCCGCCTTCGCGGGTGTCGAGAACGGCGACCATGCCGACGACATCGCCGAGCACCTCACGGCGTTCATCCACCACGGTCTGACCGAGGCGCGCACGAGCCTGGTCGCGGAGTACGAGTTCCTGATCGAGTCAACCCGCAGGCCGGATCTCGCTCGCGTCTCGCGGGCGTGGCGCCAGGCGCTGCAGCTCCAGGTCAGCCATGTCGCGAGCCGGCTCGGCTCGGACGATCCCGAGACGGACTCGGAGATCATTCTCTCGGTCATCGCGGGTCTGGAGATCGACCATCTCTCCACACCGCTCGACCCGTCGACGACGCAGGCGATCCGCACCGCACTCCGCCGCACGATCACCAGACTCGGGCTCCGTGGCAACGCCGCGCGGCAGTAGGTCCCCTTCCGTGCAGTTCGGCGGCATCGCCAATCCCGCCTGCCGCTGACCGCCGACTAACGCGGTCAGAGGCAGACCGTGGCGCTCCCGACCTCACCGGCTGGTAGTGGTGCGGGCGGCATCAACCTCAGCTCCGCGGTTGCTCAGGTCCTCGGCTTCACCCGGGCCCGCGTGGAGACCGAGCGATGGACCGTGTTCCGCTCCTGGGCCGACCTGGAGGTCTTCTACTGCCAGCCGGGCATCGCGGGCGCCCACGAGAAGGGTGGCGTCGAGGGCGAGGTCGGCCGATTCCGCCCGCAACCGCTTGGTTCCCGTCCCCGAAGTCGCGACCCTGGCCGAGCTCAACTTCACCACCCACACCCACCCGGGCGCGTTGCGACGCCTGGCTAGACGCGTGCGGGTGCGGGCGCGGGGTGCGGCGAGCCTTCGCCACAAGCGCGCACCTGATGGGCCTCGCCCTGGGCGACGAACGCAGACCCGAGGCTGAGCGGCTCCAGATCGCCTTCGCCGCCCAGGTGAACCGGGGCGGTTCACCTCTCGTGCCGCGGGTGGTGTCGTGCCGGCGCCCGCGGAGCGCCTCGACCGGTCGGCAGGAGTGTTCCCTCACGTCATCTTGAGGACGACCTTGCCTGCCTTCGCGCGCCCTGTTTCCAGGTACTCCAGCGCTTCTGGGGCCGACTCGAACGAGAACACGGTGTCGACGACGGGCCGGATCCTGCCGGCCTCGATGAGCGGAGTGAGCTCGCGCAGCTGGTCCCCGCTGGCCTTCATGAACAGGAACGAGTACGTCACGTTCCGCCGCCGGGCGCGTCGCCGGATTCGGGAACTCAGCGCGGACATCACCAGCCGGATGACCGGATTCGCTCCCAGTTCCCTGCCGAAAGCGGCATCAGGAGGGCCCGAGACACTGATGACCTGTCCGCCGGGCTTGAGCACGCCCAGGGACTTCAGAAGCGTCTCGCCGCCGAGTGAGTCCAGGACGACGTCATAGTCGTGCAGCACCGTCTCGAACGCCTGCTTCTTGTAGTCGACGACAACGTCCGCACCGAGCCGCTTCACCAGGTCGACGTTGGCCGTGCTCGTGGTCGTCGCCACGTGGGCACCCAAGTGCTTCGCCAGCTGGATGGCGATGGTGCCCAGGCCGCCGGAGCCCGCGTGGACCAGGACTCTCTGGCCCGGCTGGATGTTCGCCCGTTCGACGAGCGCCTGCCATGAGGTCAGGGCGACCAGGGGAAGGGATGCCGCTTCCTCCATGGTCAGCGTGGCCGGCTTGATCGCCACGTCGTCCTGGTGCACCGCGATGAGTTCGGCGAAGGTGCCGATCCGGTCCTTGTCGGGCCGCGCGAAGACCTCGTCGCCCACCGCGAAGCGCGTGACGGCCGCGCCTACTTCGACCACGATTCCGGCGAGGTCGTTGCCCAGGACGACGGGGAGCCGGTACGGCAGGATCGCCTTCAGCTCTCCGTCCCGGATCATGCGGTCGAGCGGGTTGACGCTCGCGGCCTGGATCCGGATCAGCACGTCGTGCGCGCCCACCTCCGGGTCGGGCACTTCGCCGGCGCGCAAGCCGGCCTCGTCGCCGTAGCGCTCTACCGTGAAGGCCCTCATCGTCGTCTCCGTATCTCGTCCGCAAGTGGACGGGGGTGATGTGCATCGCGGGATTCATGGGCATCCAGGGTTTCCCTGGGTGCCGGTCGGACGCCGCAACCTTAGAATTATGATCGTAATGCTATGCGCCGGTTCGGTGGACCGCAAGGGGGTGAGGATGTGTCACATCGCGGGTCTGGAGTGCCCGTGTTCCACGCCCAGCAGGGCGAAGGCGTTGTGGATGCCCTGTTCGAGTAGTTCGTCGGCAAGCTGCCGGTCGGTGAGGGCTCGGGAGAGCTGGAGTGTCCCGGCCATCATGGCGTAGGCGCCGAGCGCCTTGGTGCGGACCGCGAGGGGATCGTCGGGTGACAGGCGGGCGGCGATGCCGTCGATGACCATCAGTACGCCGTCGGTGTAAGCCTGCTTGGTCGGGTCTGCGCAGCGCCGGATTTCGTCGAGCAGGGCGGCGGAGGGGCAGCCGTCGTCGGAGCTGTCGCGATGCTGGGCGGACAGGTACCAGCGCACGATCTGCTCAAGTCCTGCGCGACCGGGCGCCGCCCGCGTGGCGATGTTCGCGTTCTGCGCCTGCAGTTGGTCGGCGACCGCGGTGGCCACGAGGTCGTCTTTCGACGTGAAATGGGTGTAGAAGGCGCCGTTGGTCAGCCCCGCGTCCGTCATGAGGGTTGAGATGCCCGAGCCGTCGATGCCGTCCCGCTTGAACCGGCGTCCGGCCGCCTCGACGATCCGCTGCCGGGTCGCCTGCTTGTGCTCTTTCCCGTAGCGCACCGCGCGCTCCTTTGCTCGTCGGAGGGGCTGCTTGGTCTTGGCGGGCGCCCTCGCCGTATTGTATTTCGATCGTACTTCAATAGATTCGAGGCTCCAGGGGCTGCCCGTTCGGCGGCGAGGTGCCGTGCCGGGTGGTGCTGTGTCCCCTCGCTCGGGCGGCTGCGTCCTCCGCTCGCTCGACCAGGACGCCGTTCTCACCTGGCGCCCGCGCGGACCAGGGGCACCAAAGGGGTCCAGGTTCAGAGACCGCCGACAGCTGTCCCGAGGGCGCCGGATTCCTCTGGGATCTCGACGCCTCGAGGCGGGTCGCCCACGCACCCTTCGCTCACGTTTGGTGCCGTCATCGACGGCTGACTCGTCTTGGGTCGTCCGCGGTGGTGTCGGCAGGTGTTGGCAGGTGTCGGCGTGTCCCGGTGCGCCGAACCTTCACGACCGCCCGATGTCCGGGCGCACCGTGCCCGACCTGTCGCGCCAGGCCTCGGTGCGAGCACCTCCTCCGCGACCTGAAGAGTCGACTCGGACGAAGACGTCATCTCGGGAACTCGCAGGCTTGCGGAGCTGATAGAATTACGATCCTACTTCAATAGTCGACGTGATGCTGAGAGGCTCGACCGCTCAGGGTTCCGATGTCCGCGGCCTTTGACCGTCGACCCTCGCAGACTGCAGCCGCAGCCGGGAGACGCCAGGGAAACACCCCCATGCCGAAGGGCGCGACCGTGAATGACTCCCAGGAAGTACGAGGCGACGTCGTGACGTCGTACAAGAACGCAGCGACCCACACCATCACCGCCGGCGGGGCGACCTACGCCTACCGCGAGGTCGGTCCCCGGTCCGGTGTCCCGGTGGTCTTCCTCACCCACCTCGCCGCGGTTCTCGACAACTGTGACCCCCGGGTCGTCGACGGCATCGCCGCCAAGCGTCATGTCGTCACCTTCGACAACAGGGGTGTCGGTGCTTCCAGCGGTTCGACGCCGCGCACCATCCAGGCGATGGCGAAGGACGCCGTCACGTTCATCCGGGCGCTCGGGCTCGAGTACGTCGATCTCCATGGCTTCTCGATGGGCGGCATGGTCGCCCAGGTGATCGCGCAGACCGAACCGGACCTCGTCCGCAAGCTGATCCTCACGGGTACCGGTCCGGCGGGTGGCGAGGGCATCAAGGACGTGACCCGGCTGTCCCATCTCGACACCGTTCGGGGGCTGCTCACCCTTCAGGACCCGAAGCAGTTCCTCTTCTTCACCCGTACCACCAATGGGCGTCGGGCCGGGAAGGAGTTCCTGGCCCGCCTGAAGGAGCGCACCCAGGGCAGGGGCAAGGCGATCTCTCTCACGTCATACGGTGCTCAGCTCAAGGCCATTCACCGGTGGGGGCTGGAGCAGTCCCACGACCTCTCGGTCATCCACCAGCCGGTGCTCGTCGCCAACGGCGAGAGCGACAGGATGGTTCCGAGCCAGAACTCGGTCGACCTGGCGTGGCGAGTGCCGAACGGCGAGTTGGTCCTCTACCCCGACGCCGGCCATGGCGGCATCTTCCAGTTCCACGAGCGGTTCGTGGAGTCGGCTCTCGAGTTCCTCGAGCGGTAAGAGGCGTGCGGTGCGGTGCGGTCGTAGTCCGGGCCGAGGATGGTGCTCAGGGCCGTGGCGCCCTTTGGGTGAGCGGCTCGAGGTATCCGTTCACTGACGCGACCTCGCTTTCCGCCTCACCCCATGAACGCGAGAGCGTTCTCGACCCCCAGCTCAAGGACCTCATCGGCGCGCTTCTGGTCGGACAGGGCGCGGGACAGCTGCAACGTCCCCACCAGCATGCTGAAGAGCCCGATGGCCTTGGCCCGAGCGGACCGCGGATCCTCAGGTGTCAGGCGGGCGGAGATCTCCTCCAGGATGGCCCGCGCGCCGTCGCTGTAGGCCTGCCTGGTCCCGTCCTCGCAGCGGCCGATCTCGTCGAGCAGGGCGGCGGAGGGGCACCCGAGGCCGGGGTTGTCCCGGTGCTCGGGGGACAGGTACTCGCGAATGAGGTCCTCGAGTCCCGGGCGGCCGGGGCGAAGGGTGCCGTACCTTGCGATCTGCGTGTGCAGTTCCTCGGCCACGACATGGGCGACGAGGTCGTCCTTGGACGCGAAGTGAGCGTAGAAGGCTCCGTTGGTGAGCCCCGCGTCCGCCATCAGCGTGGAGATGCCCGAGCCGTCGATGCCGTCCTGCTTGAACCGGTGGCCGGCCTTCTCGATGATGCGTCGCCGCGTCACCTGCTTGTGCTCCTTGGCGTAGCGCACCATGAGCTTCCTCCGTTCACTCCGTAAGGCCCATGCTTCGCACCCAAGGGTAATCCATGGCCTGACGTGCGTAATATCATGACCGGCGTGCCCATGACCGGCGTGCCCATGACCGGCGTGCCCATGACCGGCGTGCCCATGACCGGCGTGCCCATGACCGGCGTGCCCATGACCGGCGTGCTCACGGCCGGCGTGCTCACGACCGGATGCGGGCACCGGGTCCGAGTCGGGCGGTGACTTCCGCGGCGGTAAGGGTGGAGTGCTCCGCGGAACACTCGACGATGACGCGGACCGGGGCGTCGCAGTCGGTGTGACGGATGTCCAGTACAGGCCCCTCGGGGCCGAGGGCGTACGCCTCGCCCCACTGGCTCAGCGCCATCAGGACAGGCCACAGATCCCAGCCCTTGCGGGTCAGG
Source organism: Streptomyces sp. NPDC012510 (assembly GCF_042955065.1). Taxonomy (NCBI): domain Bacteria; kingdom Bacillati; phylum Actinomycetota; class Actinomycetes; order Kitasatosporales; family Streptomycetaceae; genus Streptomyces; species Streptomyces sp. NPDC012510. Next base: position 15,429 of record NZ_JBIBEN010000038.1, on the reverse strand, counting down.
CGGTACTCGTTGCGGGAGCGGCTGCCTGGCTCCTGGTAGGGGACGGTCTTCAGGATGCCGGCCGCGATCAGCTTCCGGAGGCGGTCGCTGAGGACGGCTTCCGACAGGCCGATGTGGCGGTGGAAGTCGTCGAAGCGGCGGACTCCGTTGACGGCGTCACGCAGGATCAGCAACGTCCATTTCTCTCCGACCACGTCGAGCGTGCGCTGGACGGGGCAGTTCTCCGTGCTCGCCTCAAGCCACTCCATCCAGCCATCGTAAGGGTCTGGCTTCGCCATTGACAGTCAGGTGGGCGGGAACTAGCTTCGTTTTCAGAAGTCAGATGGAAGGTGCCCGGTCGTGGGACGAACGCGTACGTATCAATGGGAAGATCCCGCGATCCTGGCGGAAGCCGCCGGACGCATGGCCGGCATCGACTTCCTGCGTGAGTTGCAGGCGGGGCGACTGCCGGGGCCACCCATCAATTACTCCATCGACTTCACTCTGAGCGAGGTGGAGCCCGGCAGGGCGGTCTTCTCCCTGACGCCGGGTGAGGAGCACTACAACCCGATCGGCAGCGTGCACGGCGGCATCTTCGCCACCCTGCTCGACTCGGCGGCTGGTTGCGCAGTCCAGTCGACCCTTCCGCAGGGCGTTGCGTACACCTCGCTCGACCTCACGGTGAAGTTCCTGCGACGGATCACCGTGGACACGGGCACGGTACGCGCCATCGGCACGGTGGTCAGCAAGGGCCGTCAAACCGCCCTGGCCCAGGCGCAGTTGGTCGACGGCACGGACCGTCTGCTTGCCCATGCCACCAGCAGCTGCATGCTCTTCCCGGTGCCTCCCTCGCAGGGGTGAGCCTCGGCGGCGACCGGCATCGGTCTGGGCCGTGATGCCGGACTCCCTTGATCTCGGCGCGGAACGCCGGAGTGCGAGGTGAAACGACTGCGGCGCACGTTGGTGGCGGCCCGATGACTCCTCGGGTCGCCGGTTGCCGTGCGCCGCAGTCGTGCCCAGGCGCCCGAGGGAGATGATTCCTTCGGGCGTCGTGCTCTTCGTCAGGCGGTGTGGGTGGGGTAGTCGGTGTAGCCGGCCGCGCCGCCGCCGTAGAAGGTGGCGGGGTCGGGGGTGTTCAGGGGGAGCCGGAGCGTACGCGCTCGACGAGGTCGGGGTTGGCGAGGGCCATGGTGCCGACGGTGACGACGTCGGCCAGACCGTCTTCGACGTCCTTGGCGCGGGTGGCGATGTCGGCACCGGCCCGGTTGAGGATCAGCGTGGTCGGCCACAACTTGCGGAGGGTGGAGAGGAGTTCCTCGTCGCCGCCGTGGCCGATGTGCAGGTAAGCGAGGTCGAGGGGGGCGAGGGGGGGAGGGTTGTGTTTGCTGGTAGGGACGCGGAAGACGGGTTGGATCTGGCGGGGTCCGCAGACGAGGACTCCCTCGACGAGGTTCTGCGCGAGCGATTTCCTGGTGGCAGGGTCGCCTTCGCCCATCGTTCGGTGACCCTGGCGCGCCTGCTGTCGGGGTCGTGCCGGGTCACCGGAACCCGGCGCGACGGCGGACATCATCTCGGTCTGGCCTCGCGCCGCTGGTACACCACAGACGTCAGGCCCGGAGCGATGCTCCAGGCCCTTCGTCGTCGTGGGACTACGCGTCGCGCTTCTTGAACTGGATCCAGGCGGCACCGATGATCAGGGCTGCGAAGGCCGCGAACACGCCACCTGAGGCCCAGCGGTCGAAGAAGTCGATGTCCGGAGCTGCGGGACCGAAGTTCGCCGGGCTGGTCAACATCAGCTCCTCGCCGGCGGTGAACGGCAGGAACTTCACGGCCGGCGCCAGCCATTGCAGGGCCGGGACCATGGTGAGCCCGACGATCAGGGTCTCGATGATCAGCGGCATCAGGAAGATGACCACCAGTGCCGAGGGCACGCCGCGGAACAGCAATCCCAGGCCGAGCCCGGTCAGTGCGTAGATGAGGTTGTAGGCCAGGTATCCCAGCAGCGCCGAGCGTACGGGGTCGTCGAACAGACCCGGGACCTCGCCCCAGAACACGAGTACCAGGGTCGCGTTGATCGCTATCGACACCAGCGTGGCCACGGCGGTCAGCGCCGTGACGGTCAGGATCTTCGCCAGGAGCAGGCGCGAGCGCTGCGGAAGCGCGGTCAGGGTCGGCTGGATCGTGCCGTGCCGGTACTCGTGGCCGGTCGCGAAGATACCGACGACGGCCATGAACACCGCCAGGAACGGGATCACGAAACTCGCCCCGCCGTTGACACTGAGGTTCACGGCGTCGGCATGGAGCGGCTCGTCGCTGGCGCCGAGGCCGAGGACCAGCGGGATCACGGCGGAGGCCACCAGGCCGGAGCCGACCATCCAGTAGGTCGAGCGGAGCGTACGCAGCCGCGTCCATTCGAATCTGAGCGCATCAAGCATTCTGGGCACCTTCTGGGGTCTGAGCGGTCTGGATGGGCTTTTCGGCGACGAACTGCTCTGCGGCGCCGGTGGCGGACATGAAGGCCTCTTCGAGCGAGGCCGAGCGGCTGGAGAGCTCCGTGAGCTCGATGCCCTCGGTGAAGGCAAGGTGCCCGACCATGCCGATCTCCATTTCCGAGACGGCCAGTTCGCCGTCGTCGCCCTTGGTGACGCTCGCGCCCTTGGCTTCGAGGGCGGGGACGAAGGCGTCGGCAAAGGGGCTGCGCACGATCACCGTGGACGTGGTGAACTCGCGGACGAACTGGTCGACGTCGCCGTTGAAGATCATGTGACCGCGGCCGATGACGACCAGCTCGTCGGCCATCAGCTGCATCTCCGAGAGCAGGTGGCTGGAGACGAAGATGGTGCGGCCCTCGGCGGCCAGGCTCTTGAGCAGATCGCGCATCCAGTGGATGCCGTGCGGGTCGAGGCCGTTGGTCGGCTCGTCCAGCATCAGCGTGTGCGGGTCGCCCAGCAGCGCCTGCGCCAGGCCGAGGCGCTGTGACATGCCCAGCGAGTAGCCCTTGGGTTTCTTGCGCTTGGCCGAGCCGAGCCCGACCAGGTCCAGGACCCGGTCGATCCTGGCGTTGGCGATGCCGTTGGCGGAGGCGAGCATCTTCAGGTGGTTGCGGGCCGAGCGGGTGGGGTGGAACTGCTTGGCTTCCAGCAGGGTGCCGACGTGGTTCATCGGCCGACGGATCGAGGTGAACCGCTCACCGTCGAACAGGGTCTCGCCCCCGCCGTGGTCGAGGCCGAGCATCAGCCGCATGGTGGTGGACTTCCCCGAGCCATTGGGACCGAGGAAGCCCGTGACCACCCCTGGCCGGACCTCGAAGGACAGATCGTCCACCGCGACCGTGTTCTCGTATCTCTTGTGCAGGCCCTTCGCGGAGATCATGGTGTTCCTATCTGACGAATTGAACGAGTGAAGGTCTTCGTCGTCATGTGTCCGGCTCGGCCGGTGGTCGGCCCGGGACCTTCGGGAAGGCACTTGCCAGAGCCCCGATCCAGCCCCTGGTGCGCCACGCCGCCCGGCGCGCTCGTGACCGGCAGCAACAACCTAGGAGCCGAGCCAGGGGAGCAGACATCCCGCGCGCACACCAGTGCGGGATGGTGCAGGCACCACCGTCGGCCGAGGACTGTCAGGCTCGCACCGGTAGGTGGGCTTCAACGGCACAACGAAGAGCGCTGGATCGCCTTCACCTCATGCGATCCCCACCGATGCCGGAGCCGCGGTGACGGGTCGGCCCCGGCCACGTCACCGGTACCGCGCCGTCGCCAGAGGTAGCGCCGGCCCCACCCCGAACCGGCATGCATGCCGGATCATCCGCCGACAACCCACCGCCTAATATGCGGGCATGCCCCCGAAAGCGCGCCGAGTCGGCGCCTTCACCCTCTACTCGCTGTCCACCTTCCCCTTGGCCTTGATCAGCGTGACCCTGATCATCCCCGTCCTGGGACTCGGCGTGGTCACGTCGGTCATCGGCATCGGACTGCCGGTCCTGGCGCTCGCCCTGCGGATCGCACGCGGATTCGCCGAGGTCGAGCGCCGCGCCCTGCCGGAAGTCCTGGGCCATTCCGTGGCTCGGCCGATGTACAACAAGCCTGCCGCGGGATCCGGTGTCTTCCGGCGAAGCATCACCCCGCTTTTCGGCGGCCAGTACTGGCTGGACCTCCTGTACGGGATCGTGATCCTTCCCGTATCCGTGATCATGTTCGCGATCACCGCGGCGTGGTGGTGGGTGACGCTGTCCACGCTCACCTGGCCGCTGTACGGATGGATCATCCACGAGGCGGTGGGCCTCGAGAACCTGCAGAAGCTTCCCAAGCTGGTCGGGGTGGAGAACTACCTGTTCGCGTCAGCGTTCTACGTGACGATCGGCGTGCTGTTCGCCCTCGCGCTGCCGTTCGTCGTGCGCGGCGCCGCCCTGGCAAGGGCGAACCTGGGGCGCGTCCTGCTGACGGCGGTCGGCGAGTTGCACGAGCGTATCGCTGACCTGTCCGAGGGGCGGGCCGCCGCCGCCTCGGCCGAGGCGGGCGCGATGCGGCGCCTGGAGCGCGATATCCACGACGGGCCCCAGCAGCGGCTCGTGCACCTGGCCATGGAGCTGTCGCGGGCGCAGCGCCAGCTCGCCAAGGACCCGAACGCGGCACAGGCCACCATCACGGGCGCCATTTCCGAGACTCGGGAGACCCTGGAGGAGCTACGCACGCTGTCGCGCGGGATCGCGCCCCCGGTGCTCACCGACCGCGGGTTGGCCCAGGCCCTGGAGGCCCTGGCGGCCCGCAGCCCGGTGCCGGTGGAGCTGGACGCTTCGGTCCCGTACCGCTTCTCCGCCGCGGTGGAGAACACCGTGTACTTCGTGGCCGCCGAAGCCTTGACCAACGTCGCCAAGCACAGCCGCGCCGACTCCGCGCGCCTCACCCTGTCCCGGACCGCGAACCGGCTGATCCTGACCCTGTCCGACAATGGCATCGGCGGCGCCCACCTGGCCAAGGGGCACGGCCTCAAGGGGCTGGCCGACCGCGCCAGGTCGGTCGAGGGCGATTTCGTGGTGCACTCCCCCGAGGGAGGCCCGACGGTGGTAGTGATGGAGGTCCCATGCGGGTAGTGGTCGCCGACGACGCCGTACTGATCCGTTCCGGACTGGTCCGGCTGCTGGAGGAGTTCGAGTTCGAAGTGGTCGCCGAGGTGGGCGACGGCGACAGCCTCGTCTCTGCCATGGTCGAGCACCGCCCGGACGTCTCGGTGGTCGATGTGCGGATGCCCCCCTCGTTCACCGACGAGGGCCTGAAGGCCGCGGTTGCGGCACGCAAGCGGGTTCCCGGTGCGCCGGTGCTGATCCTGTCGCAGTATGTGGAGGCCTCCTATGCCGAGGATCTGCTGGCCGATGCCAGGGGAGCCGTGGGTTACCTGCTGAAGGACCGGGTGGTGGACGTCGACGAGTTCATTGACGGGCTGCGGCGGGTCGCCGCCGGGGGGACGGTGTTCGATCCGCAGGTGGTGGCCCAGCTGATGGTTCGGCGCCGTGGCAACGACCCCCTGGCGGCGCTGACCGCGCGGGAGCGGGAGGTGCTCGGGCTCATGGCCCAGGGGCACTCCAACCAGGCCATCGCGCGCAAACTCGTGGTGAGCGGTGGCGCGGTGGAAAATCACGTCCGCAGCATCTTTGCCAAGTTGGGCCTGTACGTCGAGGACACCGACCACCACCGCCGGGTACGCGCGGTGCTGGCCTACCTGCGTCCCTGAGCGCCCATGGCGGGGATGCCGCCTTTGTCGTGCTCGGACAAGTGAGCGAAGGCCTCGCTGGTGGCGGTGATGGTGCGGGTGACCACTCGCCGGGTCGTTTCGTCGGTTGGGCCGTCTCCCGCTCACGTCGGGAGGCTCACGTTGTCCCGGGTTACACCACGTGTTGGCTGAGCTTCGTCCGGTCAGTAGCGCAGGCGAGCGGTGTCCTCGTCTATACGGACGACGCACTCCTCGAACCGTGCCATCGGCTTGGCTGTCGTCGTCGGGGACCGGCGTCAGCCCGACCATGACGGGTACCGCCGTCCAGGTGCGCGCCGCGTTGTCAGAGATTTGATCGCCGGCGGGCGGTGGCGCGAGGGTGATGCGGACATCCTCATCGCCTTCGACGCCGGATACGGCGCCCCGCGCATGGTTCTGCTTCTTCCCTCAGCGGTTTGACCTGGTGTGGCTGTTGGGTGGTGCTGAGCGGGCGCCGGTCAGTACCAGGGCCACGAGCCGACTCACGTAGGCGTGTCCTGCGGGCTGGTCGCGTTGCACGATGCGCAGGTGGAGGGGGCCGGTCAGGGCTTCGAGGAGGAACTCGGGGTTGCTGTCCGGTGGGAGGTCGCCGCGGTCGATGCCGCGTTGGACGAGGATGCGGGCGCGGTCCAGGCGGGCGGTCCAGAACTGGTTGCGGAGTTGGACGGACTGGGGCTCGTCGTCCGCTGCGGCGAGGGCGAGACGGGCGAGCGACTGGCCCGTGGGCGTGGTGAGGAACCCGGCGAGCGCGGTGAAGAAGGTGGTCAGGTCCTCGTGCGTGGAGCCGGTGTCAGGCAGGGGCAGTTCCGTGTCCAGGCGGTCCGAGAGGGCTTCGAGGATCAGGTTGGTCCGGGTGCCCCACCGCCGGTAGACCGAGGTCTCGTGCACACCGGCACGGGCGGCGATCTCCGCGATACGGGTGCCCGCCAGGCCCTCGGTGGCCAGGAGTTCGGTGGTGGCCTTGAGGACGGCTCGGTGTACGGCCGCGCCGCGGCGGTGCGCGGGGGCCGGGCGCGGCGGTGGTGTCATGCCTCCCATTATCGCAAGCGCACTTGCGATAAACCACCACGGCGAGCTTCACTGGGTTCTATCGCAAGTCGACTTGCGGTGGATGCGACCTGCGGAGGCTGCTGATGCTCACCACGGCGAAGACCACCAGCGGCGTGCTGCGTGGCCGGGTCGAAGACGGTACGACCGTCTTCCGAGGAGTGCGCTACGCCACCTGCGAGCGGTTCGGCCTGCCCCGCCCGGTGCCCGCCTGGAGCGGAGAGAGGGACGCCACGGCCGACGGCCCGATCGCCCCGCAGCGGCCGTCCCGGCTGGAGCCCGTGATGGGCGTCCCCGAGCCGCACGAACAGGGCGAGGATTGCTTGAACCTGACCATCACCACCCCCGGCGTCGACGACCGGTCCCGGCCGGTGCTGGTGTGGTTCCACGGCGGTGCTTGGGTTTCGGGCGCCTGTTCCTGGAAGTTCTACGGCGGCCACCGGCTCGCCCGCGAGGGCGACGTGGTCGTTGTCTCCGTCGGTTACCGGCTTGGCTTGCTCGGCTATCTGCGCGCACCGGGGATCTCCGAAGGCAATCTGGGCCTGGCCGACCAGCTCGCCGCGCTGCGGTGGGTGCGCGAGAACATCTCCGCGTTCGGCGGTGACCCGGACGCGGTGACCGTGGCCGGTCAGTCCGCCGGCGCCCACACCGTGCAGTGTCTGCTGGGTATGCCCGACGCCGAGGGACTGTTCCGCCGGGCCGTCGTTCAAAGTTCCCCCGCCGCTCTGGGCCTCGGGAGCGCCCGCAGCGCCCGGAAGGCTGCCGAACGGTTGCTCACCCGGCTCGGCGCAGACCCGCGTACCGTCCCCGTCGCCGATGTCCTGGACGCCCAGACCGCGCTCGCGCGAGAAGCGGCAGGCAGACTCGGGCTCCGTGCGGTCCCCTTGTTCAGGCCGGTCGCCGGAGTCGGCCCGCTCCCGGACGCAACACGCTGGGCCGCATGTCTGGCAGGCAGAGCTCCCGGTCTGGACGTCATCATCGGCACCACCGGGCGGGAGATGAGCGCCTTCTGCACCCCGAGCCCGGCGCTGCGCCGCCTGCGCCGGGTCCCGGCACTGGGTTCGGCGACCGCGGACGCCGTGGAACGTGCCGCGGGTGCGGCCTTGTTCGACCGTCCCGCCCGCCGCCTGGCTGCCCGGCTGAGCGAGGCGGGTGCCCGCGTGTGGACCTACCGCTTCGACTACGCCGCCCCCGCCTCCCCCTTCGGCGCCACACACTGCATCGAACTGCCCTTCCTGTTCGGCACCGATGCCGACTGGACCACCGCTCCGATGCTCGCCGGCGCCGACCCGCACGACATCGACACCCTGGGCCGAGCCCTGCGCACCGCCTGGCTCAGCTTCATCCGCACCGGCACCCCGAGCACCGACACCCCCTGGCCGCCGTTCACGGCGGCCGCCCCCGCCGTGTACCACTGGCACCCCTGAGGGCACCAGACAGTGCGGCCGGAACGCAGGACCGCTCAACCAGGGGGCTCTCTGTCAAAGGAAGTGGTCACCGAAGCCGAACAGCTCGCCGCGCGCCGCCGGCGATGCTGCCTCTGTGGCCTGCTTCCATCCGATCGCCAAAGCCACCCAGGCAGGTCACGCTCGAGCGAAGCCGAGAGTGGGCGAGCCCCTCCCACGCCATGCGCTGGTTGTCGTCCGGCGAGGAAGCCATGACGCCGCCGCGCCAGGAGCCGTCTTCCGTCGACACCTCGAGTTCGGCATACAGGCCGGCCGCGCGGATCGCACCCGTCAGCTCCAGGCTGAGCATGCGGTGCTCCCACGACTCGTTCGACAGGTTCACGCTGGTTCGACGATGACGCGGGGCTTCCTCGTCCAAGGTGATCGTGACGTGCCGGCTGATCGCGCGGTCACCCCGGTGTGCCGTCTTTGCGCAAGGTGACGGGTCTGTTGAGGGCGTCTGCCGGTTGCACCTGTTGTATCGCGTCGGTCACCTGATGGAGAAGCGCCTTCAGTTGGGTGGAGCCCTTGGTGTCGAGCTTCTCGGTGATCTGCTGTTCGATCTCCGCGATCACGGCGTCGGCCTTGCGTAGGGCGTCACGGCCGGCGTCGGTGAGGTGGAGCTCCTGCACGTGACGGTGGCGCGGGTGTGGCCGGCGTTCCAGTTGGCCCCGGCCCTCCAGCCGGGTCACCAGTGAGGCCACCGCCTGCGGGGTGACGTTCAGGCGGCGGGCCAGTTCCGCTCCGGCCAGGCCGGGATCGACGTGGACGGCGATGAGGAGGGAATAGTGTGCCGCCGCCATGCCCAGCGAGCGCAACCGCTGCTCCTTCAGGGCTGTCACGGCCAGCTCCGCCCGCCGCAGTGCCCAGGTCACCCGGTCCAGGGCGTCGGCGCCGACCGGGCCCTCATCATGCAGCGTCATGCGGGGAGAATACGACACTGACCGACAATCAAACGTTTGACAGGACGCAGGTGTTTGAATAAGGCTGTACTCATGCCTCGTACTCTTGCTCTCATCACAGGCGCCTCCTCCGGTATAGGCGCCGCCTACGCCCGCCTCCTCGCGGCCGACTGCGACTTCGTCCTGGTGGCCCGAAGGGCCGACCGCCTTTCCGAGCTCGCGGACGAACTCCGCGCGGCCGGCGCCGCCGTGGAGGTCCTGCCCGCGGACCTCGGGAACCACGACGGCCTCACCTCGGTGAGCAAGCGCCTGGCAGCCGGCGATGTCCGGCTGCTGATCAGCAACGCGGGAGACGGCGGCTACGCGCCGCTCGCCGAGGTCGCCCCGGAGGAGATCGACCGCCTGCTCACCCTCAACGGCGTGGCGTCCATCCAGCTCGCACGCGCCGCCCTGCCCGGCATGCTGACCGCCGGGGAGGGAACCATCGTCACGGTCGCCTCACTGCTGGCCTTCAGCGCCGGGCAGAGCAACCCGCACATGCCGCCCCGCACCATCTACAACGCCGCCAAGGCCGCCACGGTCGCCTTCACCCGCACCCTCGCCCACGAACTCGCCGACACCCCCATCCGCACCCAGGTGGTCTGCCCGGGCGTCGTGGCGACGGAGTTCGCCGGCGGATACGGAAACATCCCCTCCGCCATGACCGCGGAGGGCGTGGCCGGAGCCAGCCTCGCCGGCCTGCGCCTGGGTGAGACGATCTGCGTACCGGGCCTGGAGGACCAGACCGCCGCGCTCGACGCCTTCCTGGCCGCCGAGGCCGCCCTGCTCGCGGGCGGCAACCGCCCCACTCCCGCCGCTCGCTACAGCCACCCGCACCCCCAGCCCACACGCTGAGGACCGGGCCCGCGGGAGGAGTCCGGCAGCGTCAGTGTGACGTGCGTGATCCCCCTGCTCGCCGAAACGCCGCCAAGGCCCGTCAGCGGAGTGCCTCCGGCTACCCGCGCGGCACGCTCATCCGCCTGTTGTGAAGGTCTCGGGCCCGCCCGACGGGCGGGCCCGCAGCACCTGGCACTCGGACGGCACCTACGGTGTCCACAGGATCACCGCCGACCTGTGCGCCGACGGCGAGCAGGTCGACCACAAGCTCAGTCGGTGAGCCGGCGGAACCGGGCGAGGGCGCAGGCGGCGGCATCCGGTCGGTCAGGAGGCGGTGCGTTCCATCGTTCAGCGGTGGCGGCCCCAGGCGGCTCGCGGGCTCCATGCCCTTGCGGGTGGCACCGCGCTTGCGGGGCGAACGACACGGGTGGTCGTAATATCCCTTGTCGGCGTCGAGGTTGGTCAGCCGGCGGCGCGGACGGCGGCCGGGGCGGCAGGGATTCCGTAGACGTTCCAGCGTCTGACTGTCCTGCGGGTTCCCGCCGGACCGGTCATGCCGTCCGCGTGTGGTGGCCTTGCAGCCTGCTGCCCGGGGAGGGGCCGGCCACTGTGCCCGGGAACCAACAGTGTCAAGAGGCGGAAGGGCCGGGGAGTTCCACCACCGCCGATTCCGGAGCTCCCCATGGCTTCTCCAGTGCGGCCCGAAGTGCGATGACGGTGTCCGCACCGACGCGCTCGGCGAGTGCGGCTTCGAGCCCGGCCAGTATCTGGATCGTCTCCGCGCGGCGCCGGGCGCCGGCCTCCGTGAGGAGTACGAGCTTCGACCGGGCGGAGTGCGGATCGCTCTCCACGGTCACCACGTCCATGGCGACAAGTTCGTGGACCCACTGGTGTGCTGTCGGGGCGCTGACGCCCAGGCGCCGGGCCAGCTCGGCGATACTCGCCCCTTCTGTCGGGAGCTGACTGAGCAGGGTCACGTGTGCCGCGCTGATGGCGGACCTGTCTTCCTGGGCCTCGAACGCAGTGGTCAGGGCGGCCCTGAACCAGTTGTGTGCGCGCCACAGCAGCCGGATGAGCGGCTCGGATTCAGGCGGGGAGGAGGGCATGTGGTTCTGCTTTCACGATGGGTGGTCGGGTTCGGCGCGGTCTGTCGATCGTAAGCCGGTCAGGTCTGGTGCCCAACATCGCCGGAGGTTCCGAGATCCCTCTTCATTAGGTAGCCTACGATTAGGTCACCTAGTGGTTGAGTTCGAATCGAACCCCACCTATCGACCCATGCGCCTGCTTCCCGTAAACCGATGGAAAGGCATGACGATGACGCCAGGATCGTCTGGATCCCCCCGCACCGCGCGCACCTCGCGGCGGCGCCTGCTGGCCGCCGCGGCCGGCACCACCGCCGGTGCGGCAGCCCTCGCGGTCTCGCCCGCCCCCGCGCAGGCCGCCCCCTCCACGTCGGCCGGGACCCCCGCAGGCCGCCCGGGGCGCGGTATGAAGGTGATCGCGGTCGAAGAGGCGTTCTCCGTTCCGGAGCTGATCCCGTGGCCGGGCGAAGCCTCGATGCCCCCCGGCTGGGGGCAGGAGTGGGGGCGCCGGCTCGCCGACTTCACGGAGTTGCGGCTGGCGGACATGGACAAGCATGGCGTGGACATGCAAATCCTGTCGCTCACCTCACCCGGCGTGGAGGCCATCGAGGACCCCTCCGAGGCCGTGGTCACGGCCCGCCGGGTCAACGACCGCCTGGCCGACGTGGTCGCCGCCCACCCGACGCGGTTCGCCGGATTCGCCACCCTGCCGTTGCAGGACCCGAAGGCCGCCGTGGTCGAGCTGCGCCGGGCGGTGGAGCAACTGGGCCTCAAGGGCGTCCTGCACAACGACCACGTTCTGGGCCACTACCTCGACGAGCCCCAGTTCCGGCCGGTGTGGGCAGAGCTTGAACGGCTCGGTGTGACGCTCTACCTCCATCCCGCGCTCTTCCCCGCCGATCAATGGCGGGTGTTCCAGGGGCACCCCGTGCTGAGCGGGCCGTCCTGGGGATGGACAGCGCAGGTCGGCGCCCACGCACTGCGCCTGATCTACGGAGGAGTGTTCGACGAGTTCCCCGGGGCCTCGGTGACGCTGGGGCACATGGGAGAACTGCTGCCCTTCCAGCTGGCCCGGCTCGACAGCCGCTACCACCAGGCCGACCCCAAGAGCAGGCCGCGACACCTGCCCTCCCACTATCTGCGGCACAACCTCTACGCGACCACCAGCGGCGTCTTCTCCCACGCGGCCCTCCTTGGAGCCGTCCAGGCCATCGGCGCCGACCGGCTGCTGTTCGCCGTCGACTACCCCTACGAATCAACGGCCGAGGCAGTCGAGTTCCTCCGCTCGGCGCCGTTCTCCCGCGCCGACCTCAAACGCATCGCGCACCGCAACGCGGCACACCTGCTGAACCTCTGATCAAGACAGCAGCAGGTGAGGAGTGTGGTTGGGCCGACGGTGCACACGTGTGCACCGTCGGCCCAACCACGCGAGCACTCACGGTGTGATTGATCTGGCCGCTTGTGCCTCGTGGATGCGATCGTGGCAGGCGTCGCAGGCCACGACCGTCTCGCGGCGCCGATCGAGCACGACGTGCGCCCAGCCAGACGGCGGCCGTACGGCAGGAGCGAGAGCAGTAAGGGTGCGGATGTGATGCACCGTGACATCACCGGTGCTTACAGACATCCCGCAGATCTCGCAGGTGTCCGCCAAGAACCGTGTGACCAGCTCCTTATGCCGGCAGTCCACCCGACCCGCCGCGGAGCCACGGCTGGCTCACGCTGCACCACCGCTTCGCCCGCGACTGCGGACCCTGCCGGCCCGCTCCGACGCCATGATCCACCTGGCCATGACCGACCTGATGGCCCGCCGCCTCACCGGCGAAGCCACCATCTGCTGGCGCGACCCGATACCTCGGGATCAAACACCGACTACGGGATGCGGCACCGGGGCAGAAACGCCCTCTGCGATCCCCGGCAAGAGTCAAGTGAGCCGCCGGGAGCCCTTCTTGGTGCTGATGAGCTGCCGAACCCCGTGGAAGCAGACACCGGCCGGAGATTCGTGGCGTGGGGCCGCCCTCCCGGTCAGCGCCCGGGGTGCAGGCCGAGCCATCCCGGGGAGGGCGCCCCGGTCACCTCGCCGACGTAGAGCGTGAGCTGTTGCCTGAACTGCTCGACGAGAGCCCGATCGGCCATGAAGTCCTCGAAGCCGTCAAGGTGGGCGTTGCGGTACTCCCAGATGGGGCGGTAGCCCGCGTGGGGCTGGACGTCGGTGCGCACCGACCACATGTAGAAGTCGGACTGCGTTTGTTTCGACAGCCACCAGTTCAAGTACAGCTTCGCGGCGGCGGGGTGCTTCGCATGCCTGAAGATGGCGGCGCGCTGGGCCCAGGCCATGAACGGGTCGTGCTTCGGAACGACGAAGCGGGTCTTCACGCCCGCCGCCGGGGTCAGCATGCCGTCCGTGCCCAGCGCGACAGCCGCGCTGCCCGCCTCGACCCGGTCCGCGGGTTCCTGCGTACCTCGCACCCAGGCCACGTCCTGGGCGGCGAACCGCCGCAGCCACTCCCAGCCGTACTTGTCGACGATGAGCTTGTACAGGTACAGCACCGCGTCGTCGTCGTTCGGGTACGTCGAGACGATCTTCCCCTTCCAGCGCGGGTCGAGGAGGTCCCGGGCAGAGGCGGGTGTCGTGCCGCCGGCTTTGTCGACGTTGTAGATGGTGGAGAAGGCGTCCACGAAGATGCCGGTCCATGCGCCGTCGGGGTCCTTGAACGCCGGGTGGACGCGGGAGAAGCCGGCCGGCTTGTAGGGGAGCAGGGCGCCTTCCCTCTTCCAGCGGGGGAAGTCCTGCAGGGTCTGCAGTTGTACGACATCCGGGACGAGGGAGCCGGTGGCGAGCTGGTTGTCGACGCGGGCGTCGTGGAACTTGCTGTAGTCCACGACGATGTTCAGCGTGATGCCGGGGAACGCCTTCTCGAAGGCGGCCTTGTTGCCGTCCTGCTGGGTGGCGGTGTCGCCGCCGGCGTAGACGGTGAGGGTGCCGCCCTCCGCCTTCGCCTCGCGGTACAGCTGTTTCAGGCTCCTGGCCTCCTCGCCGGGCTTCGCGGCGTATCCCGTTCCGGCGCCCAATGCGACCCCGGCGGCCGTGAGTGAACCTGCGGCGAGTACCTGACGTCGTCCGACCGACATGGACGTTCCCCTTCAGTGCGGTGCTGCAGTGCGATGGACGGGAAGGAAGATACCTTCCTGCGCAGCTTTATTTCAATTTTCAAGTTAGTCATGTCGCTTGGTAGCGCGGTGACTTGGTGCCCAGGAGGTGTCCTAGATTGCTGTATCGTCAGCTTTATGGATGAGTTGCTGAACGATGAGGCCGTCGTCCTGTACGGCGACATCCTGCGACTGACGGACGCGATCGGCGGACAGGCCGAGCGCACCATCCGCGAGGCCACTGGGCTGGGCGGTTCCGAGTTCGAGGTGCTCCTGCGTCTGGCCCGCCACCCGGAGAACCGGACCACCAGCGCCCGCCTGGCCGATGACCTGTCGTTCACCTCGGGCGGGCTGACCCGGCTGATCGCCCGCATGGAGGGGGCCGGGCTGATCGCTCGCCACCCCCATCCCGATGACCGCCGGGCCGCGCTCCTGGAAGCCACCCCGAAAGGGCGTGACCTGCTGGAACGCGCCCTCGCCGCGCATGGCCCGCAGGTCACCGCCGACCTCGTGGAGCCGCTCACCCCGGTCGAGCGGCTGGTCCTGCGCGAGCTGGTGACCAAGCTGTTGGCCCACTCCGCACGCGGCCCGGTGCAGGGGCCCGCACGGTCGTAACGACTGCCCCGTTCGCGGCGGTCTAGCGCTCCCTCGTCGAGGGGGCGCGCACGGGTGGCATGCGATGTCTGGTCGTCGTAGGTGGCGCCGACGGCCTGAAACCGACTCGGGGTTCGACGGTGTGGTGGGTGCGCTCAGGTCAGTGTCGTGGAGCCACGCAGGCTCCAGGGGGCGATCTCCTGGGCGGGCGCAGGGCGCACTCGACTGGCACGTCTCTGCCCGATCCGAGCGACGCGACCGGCCGCAGCCTCATCAGCGCCGAGGACCACGCCGCCCCTCTGGTCGACGAGCTGGAGGAGAACGAGGTTGTCCGCCGCCGGATTACCGTCGTCTACTGGCCTGTTCCCAGGCCTGCGGCCGGTTCGGCCGCAGACGTGGAGGGGCCGGGTCGGCGTTGATTGCCGTGGACAGGACGGCCGCACCGGCGCAGGGGCGGCGGGACCGGTTGGCGCAGTCCGACGCATGCGGTGGTGGTCTCGACGCCGACGTGCCGTTTTGTGCAGGTCGGTCGGTGCTGTCAGGCCCGCGCGCCGTAGAGCGCGGCGAGTTCGGTGGACACGGAGGCGAGTTCGGTGCGGGCCTCGGGCGGGTCGA
>NZ_JBIBEN010000037.1:27819-51735 GCF_042955065.1 Streptomyces sp. NPDC012510 | reverse complement strand
CCCCGCGGAGCGGGTACCACATCGCTGCGCGATGTGCAAGGGGGGGCGGTCGCTGCGCTCCCGCTGCCCACGCGATGCGTGGGCGGATCCCTTCGCTGCGCTTCGGGATCTGGTGGGGCCGGCCGCTGCGCGTCCGGCGCGGCGCGCGGTGCGCGCTCGCCCGCTGAGGGCATGTCAGGTGCGGCTAGGCGGGTGTGTGGTTGGGGAGTCCTGCGGACTCTGGGGCGGGTCCGCTGCGCTCCCCCGCCTGACGGTCCTTCCGGCTGCGCCTCCAGAACCTCGGGGCCCGCTGGCGCGGGCCGGGCTGGCCGTGAGGGGGTGGGGGTCGCTCGTTCGTGTGGGTTCCAGTGTAGTGGGTGCATCTGGTTGATGCAGCATGTACCGTTGGCGGAAACATGGGACACCCCCAACCACCCGGACGGGGCGCGGGAAGCGAGGGCGCATTGAATCCGCTGGGCTTCGAAAGGCGCTATGAGGCGCGGAAGGAAATTCACCGTGAGGTTACCGGAATGACGGTGGGGCAGATTCACGAACTCTGGGTGGCCGCTGGCGGCCCGGAGGATCGGGAGGACCAGCCCCAACCGCTCAGCACGGAGGACCGGCTGGCAGCGGTCCGGCGCAACGAGCTGAAGCGCATCTGGACTCTGATGACCGAGGACGGGTGGCAGACCTACTCCCCGGAAAACGACCCGGACGTACACCGCTGGCGCCAAGCGCAGCAGGAGCGTCAGGCGCGCGAGAGCGGTGCGGCCGCGGAGCCGGAGCGGGTACACCGCTACCGGATCGTGGGGCAGCGGACCGATCCGGAGCACCCGGGCGCTGCCCTGCTGACGAACTACGCCTACGGGCGGTCGGTCGAGGGTGCTCTCGCGAAGGTCCGGGATCGGCTGGAGAAGCCGGGCGGTCTGTACGGGGACCAGGGCCTGTATCGCGTGGTGGAGGTGGTGGAGGACAGCCCGGACAGCGAGCTCCGGCAGCAGGAGGAGGCCCGCCGGCGGTATCTGACCACCATCCTGGAGAACGCCACCACCGCCGTGCGCGGCCGTGAGCCGGAGGCACCGGATGCGGACCTGGTCAGCCGCCTGGACGACTTCTTCACCCGCGCCGTCGTCTTCCCCGACCCGCACACCAACGGCGTACAGCCCCGGCCCCACCAGGCCACGTTCGGCTGGACCAGCGAACAGCCCTACATCGAGCACGCCAGCGACCCCGGCCGCGCCCTGGCCCTGTTCCTCCTGGCCTACCTGGACCACTACGGCCTGACCCTGGAGACGGCCGTCCGTACCGGTGACCATCCCGATGAGCAGCCGGTGAGCGGGGGCCGGCCTTCAGCCCACGAAGCAGAGGGTGGCGAGGCGTCGGCGGAACTTGTCGAGCGCGTCCTGGACGTCTGCAGACAGCACTACGCGGCCGTGACCGGCACCAGCTCCGACCAATGGGACCAGGAATCGGACCGGGAAGTCGTGGGCATCGCCCTGCGGGCCGTGCCCACGACGGAACGGAACGCCTACCCGCAGACCCTGGAGACGTACCTACACGAGCACCGGGCGCTGCTGGAGCGGCTGTGGCACCGCTACGGGCCCGACGGGATGTTCGCAGGCGAGCTGGTGCTGATCGACCTGCCCGGCTGCTTCGTGCTGTGCGAGAGGATCGACAACAGCCCGCTCTGGCTCGACGGGGTATGGGCGCGGGAAAGCCAAGAGGACAACCCGCTGGAAAGGCTTAAGAACGCCTGGCTGTACGACACAGGAGAGGGAGAGGGGGACGGACGATGAGCAGGATTCCACTCAAGAAACATCAGGTCGACCAGAAGTCGGCCTTTCGTAGGTGGGTCGGATTCCCTGCAAGGTCATCCGTGCCCCCACAGGGTGCCCGTGGCACGATCGTGTCAGCGACCGGGTCAGGCAAAACGATCATGGCTGCCGCGAGTGCGCTGGAATGCTTCCCGGACGGCCGGATCCTCGTGACCGTGCCGACCCTGGACCTGCTCGTGCAGACCGCCCAGGCGTGGCGGGCGGTGGGCCACCGCTCCCCCATGGTCGCGGTGTGCTCGCTGGAGAACGACCCGGTGCTGAACGAGCTGGGGGTGCGCACCACCACCAACCCGATCCAGCTCGCCCTGTGGGC
The DNA here is from genome assembly GCF_042955065.1 of Streptomyces sp. NPDC012510. Taxonomy (NCBI): domain Bacteria; kingdom Bacillati; phylum Actinomycetota; class Actinomycetes; order Kitasatosporales; family Streptomycetaceae; genus Streptomyces; species Streptomyces sp. NPDC012510. The sequence continues at coordinate 49,608 of NZ_JBIBEN010000037.1, read as the reverse complement.
CGGGCACGGGCCGGTCATCGTGTTCGCCACGTACGCCTCTCTCGTGGACCGCGAGGACCCGATGGGCCAGGGACGCGTTCGCGGGCCGCTGGAGGCCGCCCTGGCGGGCGGAGAGCGCCTGTACGGCCAGCGCATGGACGGTTTTTCGCTCGCCATCGTGGACGAAGCCCACGGAACTACTGGTGATCTTGGGAGGCCGTGGGCTGCGATCCACGACAACGCCCGGATCCCGGCGGACTTCCGGCTGTATCTGACCGCCACCCCACGCATCCTCGCCTCGCCCCGGCCGCAGAAGGGCGCCGACGGCCAGGAGGCGGAGATCGCGAGCATGGCCGACGACCCGGACGGCACGTTCGGCGCCTGGCTGCCTGGGGCTGAACTCGGGCTGTCGGAGGCGATCGAGCGGGAAATCCTCGCCCCGTTCGAGATCGACGTCCTGGAGATCCGCGACCCCTCCCCGGTCCTCGGGGAATCGGAGGAGGCGCAGCGAGGCCGGCGCCTGGCCCTGCTGCAGACCGCCCTGCTGGAGCACGCGGCGGCGTACAACCTGCGGACCACCATGACTTTCCATCAGAAGGTGGAGGAGGCGGCGGCGTTCGCGGAGGCTCTGCCGAAGACCGCTGCCGAGCTGTACGTCACCGAGACCGATGACGAGACCATGGTCAAGGCGGAGAGGGAGCTGCCCGCGTCGTCGATCGACGCGGAGTTCTACGGCCTGGAGGCCGGCCGCCACGTCCCGCCGGACCGGGTGTGGGCGGCGTGGCTGTGCGGCGACCACCTTGTCAGCGAACGCCGGGAGGTGCTGCGGCAGTTCGCCAACGGCATCGACGCCAACAACCGGCGCGTACACCGCGCGTTCCTCGCCTCCGTGCGGGTCCTCGGGGAGGGCGTCGACATCACCGGCGAGCGCGGGGTGGAGGCGATCTGCTTCGCCGACACCCGCGGCTCCCAGGTGGAGATCGTTCAGAACATCGGCCGCGCGCTCCGGCTCAACCGCGACGGCAGCACGAAGATCGCCCGCATCATCGTGCCGATCTTCCTGGAGCCCGGCGAGGACCCCACCGACATGGTCGCCAGCGCCAGTTTTCGCCCCCTTGTAGCGGTCCTCCAAGGACTCCGCAGTCATGACGAACGACTCGTTGAGCAGCTCGCCTCCCGTGCCCTGAGCAGCGGGAAGCGCAAGGTGCACGTCCGGCGCGATGAAGACGGGCAGATCGTCGGGGCCGGCGGCGAGGGCGAGGACCAGGAGCAGGACGACACCGACGCCGCTGCCGAGTCGGCCCTGCTCCACTTCTCCAGCCCGCGCGACGCGGCGACCATCGCGGCCTTCCTGCGCACCCGGGTCTACCGGCCGGAGTCCCTGGTGTGGCTGGAGGGCTACCAGGCCCTGCTCCGCTGGCGCAAGGAGAACAAGATCACCGGCCTCTACGCCGTTCCCTACGACGTTGAGGTCGAGGTCGGGGTCACGAAGTCGTTTCCGCTGGGCAGGTGGGTCCACCAGCAGCGGAAGGCACTACGGTCCGGGGAGTTGGAGGAGCGGCGCAAGATCCTGCTGAACGCGCCGGAGGCCGGGATGGTGTGGGAGCCGGGCGATGAGGCGTGGGAGTCCAAACTCGCCGCGCTGCGCTCCTACCGGCAGGCCACGGGCCACCTTGCTCCCCGTCAGGACCAGGTGTGGGGCGAGGGCGAGGCGATGGTGCCGGTCGGTCAGCACGTCGCCAATCTGCGCCGGAAGGGCGGCCTCGGGAAAGACCAGGAGCGGGCGGCGGAGCGCGCCCAGCAGCTGGCGGCGATCGACCCGGACTGGAACTGCCCGTGGCCGCTGGACTGGCAGCGTCACTACCGCCACCTCGCCGACCTGGTCGACGCCGACGGCAGCCTGCCCGATATCCAGCCGGGCGTGCTGATGGACGGCGATGACATCGGGCGGTGGCTCCAGCGGCAGTCCCAGCCGGCTACTTGGGCGCAGCTGTCGACCGAGCAGCAGGAGCGGCTGTCCAAGCTGGGCGTACAGCCGCTTGAGGCGCCGTCTCCCGCCCCGTCAGCGAAGCGTACGGCGAAGGGTTCGAGCAAGGCGGAACAGGCGTTCCAGCGCGGCCTTGCCGCCCTCGCGCAGTGGGTCGAACGGGAAGGCCCGGACCGGCCCACGCCGCGCGGACACAGCGAGCAGATCATGGTCGACGGCGAGGCGGAGCCGGTGGTCGTGAAGCTGGGCGTATGGAATTCGAACACTCGTGCCAGGTGGGACAAGCTCACCTCCGAACAGCAGGCCGCCCTCGCCGCCTTGGGTGTGCCCTGGGCGAAGGCGGCGGTGCCGGCCCCGCCCAGCGGCACGGCGACATTGGACGACGGTCCCGTCCGGCCCGGCAGAGAGTGAGCCACTGCCGCGAGCCTCAGGCCTGTGCGATCAGGTTCACCCTGAGCCGCGCTACTCGTGGACCGGCAACTGCTCTGCGCGCGTCCCGGACGGCACGTCGTCCGGGACGAGTTAGCTCGAAGACGGCTCACATATCCCTTGCACGTACGCAATCCCTGGCGAGCACGGCCAGCGCCATCCCCGTCGCCTGACACAGGCAACACAGCTCCGACCTGGACGCAGCATCGCCGATCAGACGTCCTACGCATCGGCGTGGACCACAGAGTCGCATCCCTCGGCCGCGACCACGAGGACTCCTTGCTCTTCATCGGACGGCAGTGAGGCACGGCGCACCCGGGTTTCCCACTGTGCCGGCCATAGAGTTGTTGCGTCCCACAGGATTCCTTCCAGGGGCACGTCGTCCAGCTTGGCGCTGGTGAGGTCTGCTCCGACGAAGTCGTTGCTGGCCCGCTCGACTTCTGCGACAACTCTGGCCAGCGCGTCGGCATGCCCACAGCCGTGGGCCAGATCGTCGATGAGGTCCTGGGCGACTGCTCCGACGCCGAACAGGTAGGCGTGTCCGGTTGTCTGGAGTGCGGTGACGGAGGGGGCCAGTTCTTCCTCCAGGAGTTCCCGGATGCTGTGCAGGTCGTTGGCGAGGCGCTCGGCCGGGTCGGCGAGGGCGGATTCGACGGCGTTGAGGTAGTCCAGGCCGCTGAGGGCAGCCTGGGACCGGTGCGATTGGGGCCGCCGGGACATGCCCTCAAGGTGTTCTCGGAGTTGTTCCACCGCAGTGTCGGCACGGCCCAGCGGCTGTGCGCTGTCGCCCAGAAGGTCACACAGGTCCTGGACGATGCGGGCAGCGGTGCGCATGGCCTCGGCCAGGTCGAAAGGCCAGTAGTTGTGCACCAAGCGCAGTGCCCCTTCGCGGTATTTCACTCGGATCGTCGCAGGGCGGCGGGCCAGGTGGCCCCGGGGCCCGAGACTCGCCTGGAGTGCGGAACTGCGCTGAGCGGCGTAGTCGTCCCTGGACAGGCGGCGGCTGACGGCCTTCCCCGTGGCGCGGTGGGTCGCTGCCAGGAGGCGGTCCAGCGCAAGGTCCGGGGTACGCAGTTCGGGCGGCCCGCCGTGGGCGTTGAGGCGGTCCACAACGGCGATGCCCAGCCGCCGGTGCATAGTTGTCAGCAGGGCGTTGAGGTCGTCGTCGTGTCGGCCGTTTCCTTCCGCTGCGCGGGGATCGCTGCCCATCACGTCTTCCTCCTCTCGTCGATGAACCGGCCTTCCAGCCGCAGGCCTTGCTTCAGTGCGGCTCTCGCGCGGGCCAGGTTCTGGCGGACGGCCGCCTGAGTGGTCCCCATCGCGCGTGCGCTTTCCTCGGTGGTGAAACCGTCCAGATGCCAGGCCATTGCGGCTCGTTGTTTGGCCGGCAAATGCTGAAGAAGGGAGATCACCTGGCGTTCCTCCTCCCCCAGCTCGGCGGCGTGGGCCGGGGTCTGCCAGCGCAGGCCGAGCTGCGGTTCGGGCAGGTCCGCGCAGGTCTCTTCCAGTTTCACCTGCTGGCTTACCCAAGACCGCCATGCCACCGTGCGCAGCCAGGCGCGAGGGTAGGTGATCGTGACGCCTGGCGCGCACATCTGAGTGAAGGCGTCCTGCGCGGCGTCCTGGGCTTCTGCCCAGGACGCTCCCTGCAACAGCAGGAAGCGGAGCAGAGCGGGATACTGCTCGTCATGCAGGGCCCCGGCGAGCTGGATACCTGGCAGCGGGGTGGCAGCTGTCTCCAGGGGCTCGGCAAGGTGCAGGTCAGTGCTGACGGCGTCGTCCACGCTCGCCACCCCCGCTCCGGCCGGCGGGCTCCGCCTCGCGGCCGTCACGGTGGGGGGCCGGTGCGGCGGACCGCCCAGTGAGGCAGCGGACCCTCTCGGTCTGCGCCGCCTCACTGATGCGCGCCATCTCCACAGACACGCTCAACCGCCGCTGAGCGATCTTCACCATGGCGTTGATGACACTGACGGCCACGGTCACCACCGCTGCGGTGATCACAGGCTCCATTCCGCACCCTTCCCTTTCCCGTACAGGCTTTCAGCCCACCCTCACGCACCTCGCGCACCTCAACAGTGCGATTTCTCCCAGGAGTTGTGACATCTGCCTGGTCACGAGGCTGGCCCCGCGCGGGAAGACGGCTGGGGGTAGGGCGGCAGCACATCGTCATGCGAATGTGTGCTCCTGAAGTGCACGCCGCAGGACGGGCATTGGAGGGTGGCCGGCCAGATTCACACTGCCGACGCAGGTGCGGAGCCAACTGCACCGCTCAGGCTCGCCGACTGAAAGCTGTCAGTCACATCGCAGCCGACAGGGCTCGCGGGCGTTCGAGATCTACAGGTCGAAGTCGAGGTGTTCGATGTCGGTGAAGCGGACCTCCTCCAGGCTTCCGGCGCGGCGGCCGCCGTCCTGGAAGTACACCTCCTTGAGCGCTTCGGCAGCGATCTCCTGGAGCTCCTGGTCGCTGGCGCCGGCCCCCTGGGCGTCGAAGAGGCGGGCCGCGTACTGCGGGGGCAGGGCGACGGTGAGGTGCCGGATGCGGTCCTGGTCCGTGGACCCGATCGGCGCGGTGTAGCCGATGCGGGCGCGGGTGTCGATGACGATGCCGCCGGTCGTCGCCGCCCTCTGCCGGGCCTTGGCGCGGATTTGCGGCTGCCAGCGGGCCTTCACCTCGCGCTCCAGGCGGGCGGCGAGGTCCGGACGGGGCTTCTTGATCTGATCCTTGACGTACCGCTCGACGGTGCGCTGGGAGATCCGCAGCATCTGGGCGACCGCCTTGGTGCCCTTGAGTTGCTTGACCAGGTACCGCATCTGGACGCCGGCCGACTTCGGGACCGGGCGCGTGAACGCCCGCTGCACCGCCGCCTCCAGGCCGTCCCCGAACATGCTCATCGCCTGCTACTCCCCGCTGTCCTTGTCCGTGACCTGCCCGTCCTTGATGTACCGGGCGAGGTTGAGTTCGGGGGCGTCGAACCGCTCGCGGACCTCTTCGCCCCACAGGACGCTCTGCGTGCCCTCCCACTTGACCAGGCCCGGGTTGATGCCGAGCTTGAACCCGCCCGGCAGCGGCTTGCCGTCCCGGTAGGGCAAGAAGTCCAGCGGACTGGTGCCGTCGGCCGCGTAGACGACGCAGTCGGACAGAACCGCCACGGGGTACTGGCCGGTGAACGCCGCGTGCTTGACGATCTTCCGGTGGAGGTTGATCCGCGTGCGGGAGATGACCGCCGCGCGGATGTCCGGCCGCCACGTCGGACGGGAAAGAGCCCGCCACGGCTGCCCGGGCTTCCAGCCCTCGCCGCGAGGGCGCTCACGCAGCTTGCCCAGGCCGCCTTTCACCGTCGCCTTGACCGCTGAGACGACGATCGCCAGCTCCGGGTCACGGTCGCGGTAGCCGTCCATGGCCGCGAGGAAGTCGGCCGGTGCCAGGTCGGCGTCGACGCCGAGGTCGGCCATCGTGGCGAGGTAGGCGTCACGGAGCCGGTTGTACCAGGCGTCCAGGTAACGGCCGCTCTCGTAGCGGACGTACGCCTCGATCGGCGCGACGTCGTAGCCGAGCTCCACCGCGTACGCGACGGTGGGCGTGGCGTACCAGGCCGGGCCCTCAGGGCGCTCGCCCTTGGGCGTGAAGGGGCTGGGCAGCAGATGTGCGTCCAGGTCCGCCCACTTGTCCCTGCCGACCTGCACCCTCGACAGATCCACATGGGAGAGGTCCACCAGCCAGGAGCCGGGCAGCTTCGCATCGAACACCGGCGCCTTGACGTACGTCGGCGCACCGAGGCCGACGACCAGGCCGTTGGCGCCCGCGGCGAAGGCCATGTTCACGTCGATGCCCACCAGGTGCCGCAGGGTGCACTCGGCATCCGTCATCGGCCGCGCCCAGTCGTACGCCTCCTCGAACAACTTCTCCGCCGGGCGGCGCACGTGGAACCGGGGCAGGTCCTTGAGGAGCGGGTGACCGTCGGGGGCCTCGCACGGTGCGCAGTCCACCGGATCCTTGCCCAGCGAGCCGGGGTTGTGCTCGGAGTGCCGCTTCCCTGTCGCGTCGGGCTCGGAGGCGCGGGTCGGCGGGTGCAGGGCTGTCATCAGCTCCAGGCCCGTCACGGCGGTCGATCCGCGCGGCGTCATCACCCGGGACGCGTACACACCCAGCACCCGCGCGAGGTCCGCCGGCGGAAGCTGTGCGGCATCGCCCCAGTGCCGCGTGTCCAGCGCGTTCCACGACGGGATGCACAACTGCACGCACGCACGCTCCGAACCCGTGGCTGGGCGGTAGATCCGCGCCCACGGCCCGAACCCGCGCTTCGTCAGCTTCCACTCCGCCCGGACCAGCTGCTTGATGACCTTGTGACCCTCCGGAATCCGCCCGGCATGCCGCTCCTCATCCGTGAGGACCATGGGGAGGCCGTAACGCTCCAGCGCGGCCTCGGTGAGCACCAGCAGCGGATCGGCGTCCTTGCCCGGACCCGACAACTTCGGCGCCCCGAGCCGCCCCTCCCTCAGCGTCCAGTCGACCAGGGCCGGGATCGACTTGGCGGGCACGTCCAGGACCAAGCCGCCCGTGCAGTACGCGTACGCCTGGCCGTCCTCGACGTCGACGACCGCCAGCGGACCATTCTCAAACCGCGGATCAGCGCCACCGGCCAGGGTGTTCGCCGGGGCGGCCTTTTTCGCGCCCGGGCGGCGCGACGTCGACGACGGCCTGGTGGTGCCCGCCGGACTGGGCGCAGCCACCGGAGCAGCGGCGACAACCGGAGCGGGGGTCTGGGTGTTCTCGGTTGCAGTCATGGCCGCAGCCTCGGAGACCGGCGCCGCGGCGGTCCGGACCTCCGGAGCGGGGGCGAGGGCGGGCTCGCTGGTGAACGTCTCGGGCACCGCCGTGTCCTGCTCGGGTGCGGCGGAGTTGGTAGGGGCGGGGTAGAGCTCCGCGAGCTGCTTGAGCATCCGCGCATACGCGTCACGCTCCGGTGGCCGCGGCTCGGTCCTACCGGCCTCCCAGCCACCGACCGTCGCACGCCGCACCTTCAACGCAGCAGCCACCTCGTCCAGCGTCAGACCGTGCGCCTGGCGCAGTCGCTTGCGCTCCGCCGGGGGCGGCAGCGTGGCGCGGGACGCGACCAGCGCATCGACCGCATCGAACAACTCAGACATGAAACACCTCCTCAGCAACACCCTAGCCCATAAACCGTACGCATCGCGCATGTATAGCGTACGTCTTCCGTACGCGCTGCGTACGGAACGCGTTTGCGGTAGGCCTCGATGCAGGAGCGCCCTGTGGTCCCGTCCTCGCGGCACCGGGGATCCCGTGCGCTGCGGTCCGCAGTGGGGAAGAGGTGAGAAGCAGCTTGCGAAAGGGAACAGCTCTCCACAGCCGTTCCCGGGGGAACCGGCTGATTCCGCTGGGCATCCGTTGCGAAATCGCCCGCCGGAACGGCGAACACGAGACCGTGGTGGAGTGACCCATCAACCCGGCCTCCTGCGGACAGCTCCCCTGCAGGGGGAGACGACCTCGTCGCTGATCTGCCGCATCGCGGGCCGGTACGGGATGGAGGCGAAGACTCTGCGCTCCTGCTGGCACTGGCGCAACTACCCACCTAGTCACGACGGCGGGGGCGCACGGGCTGATGCCGAGGTGCTGCTGAACGCAGCCGGACGGCGGCTCCTGGCAGGCCTGTGCGGCGTCGAGGAAGACGTCCTGGCGCGGGCGTTGCCGTCCTGGGGACAGGAGGACTCCAAGCTGCCCGCAGAGGCCGAGGGGCCGGCGGCGGCGTGGCGGATCAGCGGCGCGGTCGCCGGGCCGGTGGCGTTCGGCTGCCGTCTGTGCACAGTGCGGCGTACGGGAACGGCCGTGCGGGTCGTGCGGTACGCGCCCCGGTGGCAGCGGGTGTGTGTGCGGCACGGGCGGTGGCTGCTGGACGCGGATGCCGACCAGCCGCTCGAGCACCTCGGTCTGCGGGATCTGCCAGAGGTTGTCCAGGCGCAGCGGCGGTGGTCCGGTGTGGCGCGGCGGGCGGTGCGGACGGGGGCCGGGCCGGAGCGGGTGTTCGCGCTGGCGCATGCGGTGGTGGCCCGGTGGTGGGAGCAGGCTCTGCACTGGGAGCGTGAGGCGATCTGGCCGCGGCGGCTGCACCAGGTTGCGGGCGGCAACGCCGGGACGGATCTGAAGCGGTGGCGGATCGTGGGACGGGAGGCGGTCGTCTTCCCCGAGGTGGTGGCCGTGGCCGACGCGCTGCTGGACCCGGCCATGGCCGAGCTGGCGTGGCGCGCAAGTGGGGGGACGCGGCCTCGGTTGCGGGGCGGGGACGACCTGTTCTGCCATCGGCTGGGTGAGCGGGTGGACCGGGACTGGCTGGGGCCTCTGGTCGCGGCCGACTACGGCGGCCCGCTGAGCGGCTGGAGGAGTGCGATCGTGCGTGCCCGCCGTGGCGGCGGGCCGCCGGGATGGCGGGACGATCCGTGGCAGCTGAAGCGGGAACAGCAGCCCGCAACGATGGCCGGTCAGCTGCGTGTCATGGCGGCGGAGGCACAGGCAGGCGGCTCGGGCACCCGGTGGCGTGGCACCGTTTCTGCCGAACACCGCTTCCACATCACGCAGTTGCTCGACGATGCCCGCGAGGAACTGGCGCAGCTGCGCGGCGCTCAGAGCGGCACCACCGCCGAGGTGGCCCGCACGCTGCTGGAGCACCTCAGCCAGAGTGCCGAGCTGGTCGACCGGGCCGTGCTGCATACCGCCGCCGCGGCCGTCGCGGCCGGGGTGGCGCTGGAGGAGGTGGCCCGGTGGTCGCGCCTGCCCGCCGAGGAACTGTCCCGGGTGCTCGCCACGGGCCGTAGCGAAGACTGACGCACCCGGCGGCGGCCGTGCAACGGCCCTGGCACCACGGTCCGCTCTGGGTGCGGCGGGGCGGTACCACGAAGGAGGGCGGCCAGGCAGCCGGAAAGTGCAGGAGTTCGCACTGACACCAGTGCGTCCGGGTGGCATCCTGACCCTGCGTGCACCCCAACGGGCTTACTGCGCGCCGCAGTTGGGGTTACCAGCCGGTTCGCCTGCGCGGCAGGACAGGCATGGCGTTATGTGGAGTTCGTGATCATCGACAGCAGCCAGGACAGCGACGCGCAGACCGGCTTACCCGCCGTCGCGGGCAACGCCTGCCGGGTGCCGGAACCGGGTGCGGTGGAGGCTGAGTTCGCCGGAGTGGACGGCACGCTCGTGCAGCGCCGCTGGGTGGAGGCCGCCGTCGCGGTCAGGTTCGAGCAGCTTGCGCCGGTGGCGGCGTTCCCGGTGGTGCCGGGGCGGCGGTGGGGGCCGGGCTGGTGGTGGTCGGCCACGACCGGGCGGCATGTGATGCACGGTTCGCAGGCGATGTGCATGCAGCTGATACTCCTGGACCGCGATCCTCAGGTGGTCGGCCTGTCCGCGCGGCCGGTGCGGCTGATCTGGCGGGATTCGGACAGCGGGCGGACGCTGACATGGGTGCCCCAGCTGTTCGCCCGCTACGCCGACGGCCGCGCGCTGCTCGCCGACTGCCCCGCCACGACGGCGCCCGCCGCCGGCCGGGCCGAGCGCGCCGCCGCCGTGCTTGAAGCGGCGTGTAAGGCGGTGGGGTTCACCTACCGGCGCCTGGCGCCGCCCGAGACAGTGGTGGCGGCGAACGTGCGGTGGCTGGCCGGCTACCGACACCCCCGCCACCGCGACGCCGGCGGACTTGAGCAGGCGGTGCTCAAGGCATTCGCCGCCGAACGGCCGCTGATGGCCGGGGCCGCGGCGGCGGGCGAGGTCCTCACCGCTCTGCCGGTGCTCTACCACGCGCTGTGGAGCGGGCGGCTGACCGCGGACCTGACACGGCCGCTGGGCGAGCACACCCTCATGACGCCCGGCCCGGCCACAGGCGACGGGAAACGGCAGGAGCGGCAGGAGAGTTGAGCAAGCACGTGGTGACCGCCCCTGGTGGGCGGTGTGTTGAGGTGGGCGCTCAGGTCACGTTCGAGGGCCGCACCTGGCAGGTGACCGGCCTGGTCGACGGGCGGGTGCACCTCGTCGCCGAGGACGGGGCCACCGGGTGTGTGCTGGCCGCCCATCTGGTGTCCGTGCCCGGCTTCTCGGTGACCGGTCCCGCGGCCACGGGGCCGCCGGCCCCTGCGCTGTGGGAGACGGTGCCGCTGGCCGCGCAGGAGCGGGCCCTGGCCTGGCTGCGCCACATCCGCGAGGTCGAGACCGGGCTGCCCGGCGGTCCGGCAAGCGGCGGGACGCCCCGGCCCGAATACGACCCGCAGCGCTTCACCCTCGCCGAGCGGGAAGAGGTCAAGGCACGTGAACTGGCCGCGCTGGGCTGGACCAGGGCCAGCCGGACCACGGTGCAGCGGATGCGGCTGGTCTACCAGCGGCAGGGGCTGTGGGGACTGGTCGACAAGCGCCACCTGCGCACCTTCTCGCCCACCGGGCGTACCGACGAGCGGGTGGTGGCCGCCGTGCTGGAGGCCTTGCGCCAGCGCCGCGGCCGGTCGAAGACAACCACCCTGCAGGTCATCGAGCTGGCCGAGCAGATCGTGGCGGACACCTACGGGCCGGCCCGGGTGAAGCTGCCCGGCCGCTCGTCGCTGTACCGGCTGGTGAAGGCGCTGGCGGATCCGGCCGAGCCGCCGGGCAGTGCGGCGCGCACCGCCACCGGCCCGGCCCGCTCGGGCGGCCCGCCGCCTGCGCTGCGGCCCGCCGAGCGGGTCCACATCGCCACCGCCCGCCTGGGTCTGCGGGCGGTGGGCGAGGACGGGGGTGTGGTGCCGGTGGCGGTGACGGCGGCACTGGACGCGGCGAGCGGCTGCGTGCTGGCCGCCGTGCTGCACCCGCAGCAGGACGGGCCGGTTCAGTTGACGGTGCTGCTGGCCGAGATGGCCGTGCCCAGGCCTCAGCGCCCGGGCTGGCCAGCCCTGCTGGAGCAGGCCCATGCGGGCGGGCCAGCCCGGCGGCTGGTATCACTGCCCGCACGGATCGAGGCCACGGCGGCGCGGCCTACGGCCGTGCCCGAGACGCTCATCGTCGAGTCCACAGCCGCCGTCACCTCCGCTGTCCTGGCCGTGTGCGAGAGCCTGGGCATCAGCCTGGAGCCGGCCCCGCTGCGGACGGCGGGCGCAAAGCGCGGCGCCATGCGAACGCTGGATGTCCTCGCCGGCCTGTTCGCGCGGCACGCCACCACGGCGGAAGAAGCATGCGGAGCGGGAGAGGCGGTCGGGGCGTACTGGAGCATGCCGCAGCTGCAGGACCTGCTGGACGAATGGATCACCGTCAGGTGGCACCAGCGCCCCCAGGAGCAGCTGCGCCATCCGCTGCTGCCCCGGGCGGGGCTCGCCCCCAAGGAGATGTGGGAGGTGCTGCTGGGCGCGGCCGGGATCGTGCCGCTGCCGCTGGCCGGGCAGCACTACGGCGAACTGCTGCCGGCGCGCCGGTGCGCCCTCACCGATTCCGGGATCCGGCTGGGCGGGCGCCGCTACGACGATGCGTGTCTGGACGAACACCGCGGCCGCGGCCAGCGGTGGGAGGTCCACCACCATCCCCACGACCCGCGGCAGGTCTTCGTCCGGCTGCCCGACGGCCTGCTCCACGCGGTCGGGTGGGCACAGGGCGAGCACACCCTGCGCCCGTTCGACGAGATGGTCCGGCGCCGCACCGGCGGCGTCCTTGCGCGCCGCGGCGCGGGCGCACAGCCAGGCAGCGAGACGACCGACGGCTCCGGTGAGGCAGGGCGCACCGAAGACGTCGCGGCCGTGGAGGGGATCGCCGGCGCCATGACGGTGCACCACGCTGATGGCGGCGGTGGCGGTGGTCACATTGCCCGGGATACCGGCGGGTCTGGGGTGTACGACCCGCAGGCGGAGGCCGAGCTGTGGTGAGCGCACACGGCGGCCGCCCGGTGGCCGGCGCCCGGCACCGGCAGGTCAAGCTTGGGGCGTACGTGACGTTCGAGGGCCGCGCCTGGCAGGTGGCCGCCGTGGCCGGGGCGTCGGTGCGCCTCGTCGATGAGCACGGGCAGACCGCCTCCGTGCTCGCCTCCTTCCTGTTCGCCGACCCCGCTTTCGCCGTGATGGACTCCCCCGCCGCCGTGCCGCCGTGGGGACTGCTGGAGTCGGTGCCCGAGCGGGAACGCGAGCGAGCCCTGGCCTGGCAGCGGCACATCCGCGAGGTCGAGACCGGGCTGCCCGGCGGCCCGGCAAGCGGCGGGACGCCCCGGCCCGAATACGACCCGGCACGGCGGTCGATGGCCGAGCGGGAGCAGGCCAAGGCCGACGAACTCGCCCGGCTGGGCTGGCCGCAGGTCAGCCGGGCCACCGTGCGCCGCATGCGCGCCCGCTACCACGCGAGCGGCCTGCTCGGGCTGATCCCCCGCCGCAAGCCGTCGCGTGCGACAGGGCGGGCCGATGAGCGGGTGGTGGCCGCCGTGCTGGAGGCACTGCGCCGCCAGCGCGGCCGCTCCACCGGCACGCTGAAGGGGCTGCGGGAGCTGACCGGACAGATTTTGGCCGACACCCACGGGCCGGGCGTGATGGAGTTGCCGCCGCCATCGACGTTCAACCGGCTGGTGCGCGTGCTCGCCGACCCTCTGGAGCATCCCGGACGGCCGGCCCGCACCGCCACCACCACACCGGTACGGCCGTACACGCCGACGGTGGCACTGCGGCCGGGCGAGCTGGTGCAGGTCGACACCACCCGCCTCGACGTGATGGCCGTCGGCGAGGACGGGAAGCCGGTGCGCCCGGAGTTGACGATCGCTCTCGATGTGGCAACCCGCTCGGTGGTGGCGGCTGTGCTACGCGAGGAGGGCACCAAGGCCGTGGACGCCGCCCTGCTGCTGGCGGAGATGGCCGTGCCCCATCCCGCACGGCCCGGCTGGCCCGACCATCTGCGCCTGGCCCACGCCGCCGTCCCCTACGACCGGCTGCTCGCCCTCGACGCGCGGCTGGAGCAGGCGGCGGCGCGGCCGACGGTTGTGCCCGAGACGATCGTCATCGACCGCGGGGCCATCTTCGTCTCCGCTGCTTTCCTGGCCGCCTGCGAGACCCTGGGGGTGAGCGTGCAGCCGACGCCGCCCCGCTCGCCGGCCGCCAAAGGCGCCGTCGAGCGGACCTTCGGCAGTATCAACACGCTCGTCGCCCAGCACATCGCCGGCTACACCGGCTCCCACATCCTTGAGCGTGGCGAGGCGGTGGAGGACGAAGCGCGGTTCACCGTGGTCCAGTTGCAGGAGCTGCTCGATGAGTGGGTCACCGCCCGCTGGCAGCACCGCCCCCACGAGGGCCTGCGCCATCCGGTCCTGCCGAAGAAGGCCCTCACCCCGAACGAGATGTGGGGCGCGCTGCTGGGCGCGTCCGGGTACGTGCCGCTGCCGCTGACCGGCGCCGACTACCTGGAACTGCTGCCCGTGCGCTTCCACCCCATAACCGGCCGCGGCATCCGCATCAACCACCGCACCTACGACCACGCCTGCCTCAAATGAACACCGCGGCCGCCCCTCCCCCACCGGCCCCGGCGGCAAGTGGGAGGTCCACCTCAACCCGCACGACGTGCGGCAGATTTACATCCGCCTGCCCGACGGACACCTGCACGAGGTCCCGTGGATCCACCGCGACCACGTCCACGCCCCCATGGGCGAGACCGCCTGGCGTCACATCCGCGCCGCCCTGGGCCGGCGCGGCGACCGCGAGGCACACGAGGCCGCCCTCGCCGACGCCTCCGACCAGATCCTGCGCCGCGGCCGCCCCCTGACCGGGAGCACGGCAGCGGCTGCCACCCCGTCCCAGACCTCGGACTCCCCGCCGGGGACACCGCCGGCTCAGCATCCCGCCCAGAACACCGAGGACAGTCTCGACGCCGTCGGCGCCAGCGCCCATGACGATGACGACAGCCAAGCCAGTGATGAAGACTCCCCGCCACCCGCCCGATTCGCGCTGTACGACGCCTTCGAGGAGGCCGAACACTGGTGACCAGCCCCGACACCACGCCCCCCGCCGAGGAGACGTCCGCAGGGGCGGTCACCACCTTCGACGCCTTCGCCCGGTTCGCCGCCACCGCACCGCCCACGCCGCCGCAGCCGGGCCAGGCACCCCGCTCGCCGGAGGAACGCCTGGCCTACCACTCGCAGTTCGTCACCGTGCGCACCCCGGCCATCGAAGCCCTCTCGCGCAGTGTGCGCACCCTGATGATCCTCGGCCGCCACCAGAGCGTCACGGCACGCCCGTCCCTGATCGTCACCGGACCGGCCACGACCGGCAAGACGACCGCGTTGCTCGAAGTGGGCCGCACCTGCCACCTGGCCCACACCCGCCGCGCCGCGCCGAGCGACGACAGCGTTCCCGTCGCCTACGTGCTGGTGCCGCCCGGCGCCACCGCCAAGACACTGGCCGGGGAGTTCGCCCGTTACCTCAGCATCCCTGTCACCACCCGCATGACCACTGCGCAGATCACCACCGCCGTCTGCCACACCTACACCGCAGCCGGGGTCAAGCTCGTGCTGATCGACGAGATCCACCGGCTCAACCCGCGCACCTCCAGCGATTCCGAGGCCGCCGACTGGCTCAAAGACCTCACCGAACGCGTGCGGGCCACGTTCGTCTATGCAGGCATCGACGTCACCGACAGCGCCGTGTTCACCGGGGTGCGCGGGGCGCAGCTGGCCGGGCGCGCCTCTCTGATCGACTGCGGGGCGCTGCCCGCCCGGGCCGGCGAGCGGGAGCCGTTCCGGGAGCTGATCGCCTCCCTCGAGCAGGCCCTCGACCTGCATGCCCACCGGGCGGGCGGCCTGCCGAAGCTGGCCTCCTATCTGCACGAGCGGACCGCCGGCCGGATCGGCAGCCTCTCCCGCCTGATCCGCCAAGCGGCCATCGAAGCCATTCTCGACAGCAGCGAACGCATCACCAAGACACTTTTGGACGGCATCGCGCTCGACCACCTCGCCGAAGAGCACTACCGGCCCCGCAACCCCGCCCGCCGCCATACCCGCCCCAGCAGCCGGTGACCTCCCCGGCCGCAACCAGGCCATCGCCCCCGGTGCGGGCCGCCGCCATGTGGCCGTCCGTGCCCGGCCCGCTACGCGTACGGCCGCTGCCCGGCGAGGCCACCGCCTCCTACCTCACCCGCCTCGCCGCCACCTACCGCCTCAGCCCCGCCCAGCTCCTCGACGGACTCGCAACCACCGTCACCGGCACCGAGCACGCCCCGCCCGCCGCCGAGATCCACCTCAGCACCGAAGCCGCCCGCCGCCTCTCCGGCTTCACACGCATCCCCCTCACACACCTCACCCGCGCCCTGCCCCACCTGCGCCCGCCCGCACCCTCGTTGGCCAACACCGGTGCGCACGGCACGGCCACCGCCCACTGGCATGTGGTCGAGCCAGCCCTGCAGCCGTTACCGGCCTGCACCGCATGCACCATCCGCCGCAGCCCGCACACGGCAACCTCCGCGTGGATCCACCCGTCGCCGGGCCTGCCGCGGATCATGATCTGCACCCGCCACCAGCAAGCCTCAAGCGACCCCCGGCATCCCGCGCCCCTCGACATCCGAGCTGTCCCCGAACTCACCCAAGCCCACCTTCACGCCCGCCGCCCGGCGACACCAGTCTCCCTGAGCTGGGCATCGACAATCACGACACGCTGGTACGACCACCGCCAACACTTGCACCAGCGCTGGCGGATGCGCCTGCACCAGCTCATCGCCGCCAACCCCCACATCTACCCGAGCCCGGCCTCCCCAGCCCTGACCTGCCGGGAACTGATCACCTACCCGGAGACCCTCACCCTCGCCGCACCCCTTGACCGCCTGCCCACGCACCCCCTAACACGTACACAGCAGACCGCCTTCCTCCACGACCTGGCCGACCGCCTCCATCTGCCCCGCCTCGCACCCGCCGACCACGACCTGCTCTGGCAACGCCTCGCCACCCGCTGAACCGACCACATACCCGTACCGCCCTGACCTCAGCAGACCGGCCGAGAACTCCCGTATCTATAGACGCGCCAACTACCCTGCGCAAAAACCGCCACCACGCTCAACTCGCTGCGCAGCCATACACCCAGCTCAGCCCACGTACCGCCCGTCATCGGCACCACGGCCCCGCGTAAGCCTCCCCCACGGAACAGGCATACCGCTCAGTACAACTGAGCAACACCAGGCCACAAACAAGATCAATAATCAGGCGCAACAGCTACGCCACAGCGGATGGCAGCCTCGACCCGTGGGCGCCTGGACGGCGCCGTGTTCCACTCCGACCACGGGGCCCAGTACGGCTCCCGGGCTTTGATGACGCTTCTTGAATCTCCCCACTTGCTGCTCAGGGGTGGGGCAAACCTGCTCTGTTGATCTCCCCATCCATCGTGTGATCTTGCCCGGTGTGTCGTCGTATCCGGCGATTAGTCCGGAAAGCCTGCGTGCGCAAGTTCGGCCTGCTCGGGGGCCTGGATGCTTACGCGGGAGGAAGACGTGGATGCTCATGCACTGCGTCGGCAGGGATGGACGATCTCGGCGATCGCCCGGCATCTGGGCCGGGACCGCAAGACGATCCGGGCTTATCTGAATGGTGAGCGGACCGCCGGCCAGCGGCGTCAGGCGCCCGACGCGTTCGTGCCGTTCCTTCCGTACTGCCGGCAGCGCCTTGCTGACGACCCGCACTTGTGGGCATCCACGCTGTTCGACCAGGTGGTGGGGCTCGGCTATGAGGGTGCGTACTCGACGTTCACCCGCGCCCTTCGCCGCTATCGCGTCCGGCCGCACTGCGAGCCTTGCCATGCCTCGACCGGCCGCAACGTCGCGGTGATCGCGCATCCGCCGGGCGAGGAGATCCAGTTCGACTGGCTGGAGCTGCCCGATCCTCCCGAAGGATGGGGGGTGGGTGTGCACGCGCATCTGCTGGTCGGGGCTCTCGCGCATTCGGGCCGGTGGAGGGCGGTGCTGGCGGAGTCGGAGGACTTCCCCCATCTGGTCCAGGCCCTGGACGATGTCATGCGCAAGCTGGGCGGGACAGCCCGCCGATGGCGCTTCGACCGGATGGCCACCATCTGCTATCCCTCCAGCGGTCAGGTCACGGCGGCGTTCGCCGCCGTCGCCAAGTACTACGGGGTCGGGGTGGACATCTGCCCGCCCCGCCGCGGCAACCGCAAGGGAGTGGTGGAGAAGGCCAACCACTCGGCGGCTCAACGCTGGTGGCGCACGGTTCCCGACGGCCTCACGGTCGTGCAAGCCCAGTCTGGGGTCGACAAGCTCTCGGTCCGGATGGATGACCGGCGGCGGCGGATCGACGCAGCGGTCACCACCGTCGACGAGCTCGCCGAGGCCGAGCCCCTGCTCGACATCCCGGTGCGGCCGTTCCCGGCCGAGTTGGAGGTCGAGCGGACCGTCAGCCCGCAGAGCCTGGTCGCCTTCGACGGCAATTTCTACTCCGTCCCGCCCGGTCTGCCAGGCGTCCAGGTCAAAATCCTGCACCGGCTCGGCGAGGACGACCTGCGGATCGTCACCGCCGGCCGGGCCGTCGTCGCCTGCCATCGCCGGGCCCCGCGAGGCGCCGGACAGACCGTCCGGGACGACGGACACGTCATCGCGCTGGAGAGGGCGGTGCTGTCGTCGTTCTCCGACCGGGCTCCCTGCAAGACCAAGGTCCGCAAACCGCCGTCGGCCGCAGCCCTGGCCGAAGCCGAGCGTCTGCGCGAAGGGCCGGCCGCAGGCAGTTCAGCCTAGCGGGTCGTGATCGACCTGAACCACTATGCCGCCGTGGCCGACCGGCTGCGGAGTGTCCCCTCGCCGAAGCAGGAGGAGAGTCCGTGGTGAGTACGTCACCGATGCAGGTGAGTGAAGCCCGCCGATTCCAGCAGCTCAGAGGCCATCTGTCCTACCTCAAACTCAACGACGCAGCAGAGGCGTTGAACAGAGTCCTGGACCAGGCCCGCACCGAGCGGATGTCACTGACCGCAGCCCTGGAACGGCTCCTGGAGATCGAGGTCGAGGCCACCGAAGCCCGCAAACTCGCCGCCCGGGAACGGTTCGCCTGCCTGCCCGAGCCCTGGACCCTGGCCGACTTCGACTTCGCCGCCCAGCCCGGCGTCGACGAGAAGCTGATCCGCGACCTGGCCACCCTGCGCTTCCTCGACGATGCCTCCAACGTGCTGTTCGGCGGCCCTCCCGGAGTGGGCAAGACCATGCCGTCCGTCGCCCTCGGACGAGCGGCCGCCGACGCCGGCCACCGCGTCTACTTCACCACCGCCGCCGAACTCGCCGCCAAGTGCCACAAGGCCGCCCTCGAAGGCGCTGGAAGACGTGCATGCGCTTCTTCGCAGGCCCGAAGCTTTTGATCATCGACGAGCTCGGCTATCTGCCGCTGCCCGAGGACGGCGCCTCGGCCCTGTTCCAGGTGATCAACCAGAGGTATCTCAAGTCCAGCACGATCCTCACGACCAACGTCGGGATCGCCGACTGGGCCGGAGCCTTCGGCGACGCCACCGTCGCCGCCGCCATGCTCGACCGGCTCCTGCACCGAGCTGCCGTCGCCGGCATCGACGGACCCTCCTACCGGCTTCGCGGCCACCAGAACCAGGCCGACGCCATGCGCAAGGGAGTCAACGCACGTGTCTCCTGACCCGACCCACAACGACGACCAGCTCGCCCCCAGGCCCGCCAACTGCCCAGTCTGTGAAGGTGAGTTCATGCCGAGCCCGAGACAGATCTACTGCTCTCCCCGCTGCAAGAGCGCCGCCCACCGACGCGCTCCCGCCAGTCTGGCTGCCCACACCTGCCCGGTCTGCGAGGGCATCTTCACCGCGAACCCCCGACTCCGCCAGATCTACTGCTCGCCCGAGTGCCGTCGCGAGTCGGAAAGGCAACGCAACCGGACCCGCGACGAAGAACGAGCACGACGCCTCGGCGAACACCCCCGAGCCCTTCCGTCCGCCCCGCAGCCGGCGGCCACCGGAACCATCGATCCACTGGCACCAACGGCCATCCGGAACTGTCCTCACTGCGACCAGCCCGTCACGATCGTCGCCCTGCTCGCCACTCAGGAAGCCGCCCGCCCCACGAGTACCAACCGCGTCACCGACATCGTCCCGCTCAGACGTCTCCAGTGAGCATCGGCTGACCGTCACCGATCACCGGGCCCGCCGACCTGACGGTCGGCGGGCCCACAACGTGGCTTCGTCCACGAGTTCGACTGCGCTGGGCTCCGTCCTAGCAGTGCCTGCCGCATTGGGGCTCCGCGCCGTCGAGCACGAGCTCAAGCGGACGACGTGACCGGGGACCGCAAGCCGAGCCACTGCTCGGCGTCCCAGGCATGGAACCGCTCTACCTCGGTGAACCCCAGCTTCGCCGCGAGGCGCATAGAGCCGACGTTGGAAGTCTGGGTGGCAAGCACCACCGGCTCGCCGGGAAGGACGCCGTCGAACCAGTCGAGTGCCGCCGCGCACGCTTCGGCGGCATACCCGAATCCCCACGCCCGCGGCAGGAACAGGTAGCCGAGATCTGCCTTCCCTGCGGCAGCCGGGCGATGGTGCTCCGCTGCTCTCCTGAGCAGGATCTGGCCGATCATCGCCCCGTCGAGATCAACGACGAAACTTCCGGGCCACTGCTCGGGCACTTTGGGCGTCTCGCGCTCAAGCTCGTCACGCGGGCGAGGGCCGCCAAGGTATGTGTGCACCTCTGGCGAGGCGAGCAGTTCGATCCAGCGCCGTACAGAAGATCGATCAGCGATCTTGTCCAACGCCTCTACATGCACCTGCACTACCCTGCCGAGGGGCCCCGGGATCTGATCGGGCCGGGAGCAGCAACCGCAGTCTTCCGGGACAGGCCCCGTTCCGGCGAATGCTGGGTGCTGCAGACACGGTGCAGTCAGCACGTAGTGCCGCTCGAGACGGTTCACGCTCTAGCCGGGCAGATGCTGGACGTGCAGGCCGTCCGGGGCATCCTGGTCACCACCAGTTGGTTCGGAGCGAGCAGCCATGCGTTCGCCGCCCGCTCCGGGCGCATCGATCTTGTCGACGGCCGGGCCCTGAAGGCTCTCCTGCATGAACACCTGGGTATCGAGGCACGGCTGCGCCTCAAGCGTCTCCCGCCGGAATGGCATGTGGGAGACCTTGTCTGACCTTGTCCTCCGGTCTCAGCCGTGGCTGTCAGGACGGCTCCCTCGTGCGCACCAGTCACTCGGGCTGCCAGGGCGTCGGGACTCTTTGCCGCCGTGAAACCAAACAAGCCGACTCCACCCAACTCGGGTCAGTCCTGAGCCTCCATCGATCCCGGAGCGGTTCAGGCTGCGATCGGGCCCTGAGGATGTGGTCCAGGCTCGCCGCTGTCAGGTCGTCGCTCACGGGAAATCCTCGGAAGGCCAGTCGTCAGGCGGACCCGCGGGTTCGCCTGCGAACACACCTATCCACCCCAAGAGGATGATCGTCACAATGATGCAGATGAAGACACCGGCGAGGATCAATTGCCACTTCGGTGTCCGTGTGGCACGGACGTCGGCGCCCGTCGTCACGTTGTGAAGGCGCTTCGCATGTAGCGTTCCGGCGCGCATGCGACCGCTCACGCGTGCCCAATCACCGTCGTGGATCGACCCCTCGAAGCCGATGCCTCGCATCTCGACTGGTACGAGCATCACGCGCTTTCCAGAATCGTCGTAGCGCTCCAGCCTGAACGTCCACACAGACTTGGTGTCGCTGTTGCTGCCCTGCTCGGTCCTCATCTGCACGCCTCGCACCATGCCCTCGATGGCCTCGCCTCGACCGATCGTGTGGGTCGAGCTGTGGTCGCCCTGCTGGGCCGGCTGCCACGAACCGTGTCTCGGAGCCTCGGGTGATGGCCGGGGTGGCTCACGTTGCGGAGCCCCGATTGGCGGCTGAGGAGATGGGTCCCACGCGCCGCCGCCAAGGAAGTCGCCATCTGGCGGTGTGTGCGGAACCGGAGGTGATGCGGCGTGACCACAGTGAGTGCACACACGGGCGCCGGCGGCGACCTGGCCTCCGCAGTTCTCACAGATCCATGTGGTGCCCATGCGAACCTCTCTTCAAGTGGGCATTCCGCGACTATAGATCACTTTTGCCCGCGAGCGGATTCCATTTTTTCTTGCATTTTCTGCTGCTGAGACAAGATATTAATAACCCCCTTAGCCATCTCCCATGACGCTTTCATATTCTCGTTATATTGACGCTCATCAAGCTCTCGCTTGGTGCCCGATTCCACTGTAGTGACGTTCCCTACGCCAGATTCATGTAGGCGAGTTATGAACCTCGTTTCGATTTGCTGATCTTTTGGCGTCTTCTCGGCACTCGGACCGGAATATGGCGGGATATTTGTTACACCTGGGATCGGAATGCATTCACCAGACGCTTTTTGCTCTCCAGACGCTTTTTGCTCTCCAGGCCTTTTCTGGTTCTCCGGA
>NZ_JBIBEN010000037.1:0-27723 GCF_042955065.1 Streptomyces sp. NPDC012510 | reverse complement strand
CGGAACCTTGCTCTGGTTCTCCGGAACCTTGCTCTGGTTCTCCGGAACCTTGCTCTGGTTCTCCGGAACCTTGCTCTGGTTCTCCGGAACCTTGCTCTGGTTCTCCGGAACCTTGCTCTGATCAGATTTCACATCGCCGCGGTCAGCTGAGCCAGCAGACGGCGAACTGTGGTTTCTGTCGCTCGATGAGGCATCTGTTGCGTCCCGCATCGCTCTTCCTTAATTAGGCGGGGATTCACTATGATCGATTTCGTTGAACAACTCGATCAATGCGCGTCTTTCTGTCCCTGGATGGCACCACTCCTCGGCCTCGAGCATCTGTTGCGCAAAGCAGAGTGCGACGCAGTCGGCAGTATCCTTCAACCTCGCTTGGAGCTCGGGCGGATGCCCCTTCTCGGGCATTTCGATCAACTGGTACGCGGCATCTAGGCAAACATCCCATATCTGATGTCGGCCTCCATCAGCGCGATCAGCGTCGCGCGCGCGTGCCCAGTTGCTAGCGAATCCGTTGGTCACTACAAGCTCAGCCACAGGTCCAGCACAGAGGCAAGGGGCTGGCCGGTTCCCCCAGATGGGTGCACACGCCAGATGGGGACCGTAGGTGCTTCCCCTCAGGTTCAGGAGAAGATCACGGAGCTTGAACGCTTCGTCATCAGGGTCATTTCCTTCCATGTACGTGGTCAACATCCGGTCGATCGAGTCACCAACCGCTGCCGCCTGTGTGTACGTCCAGCCCATGCGGGCTCCGCGGACATCGGCCAAGTGTTGGGCGCTGTGGCGCGCAAAGCAGGCGAAGATTGAGTCCCGTTCGAGCCAGGAGGGACGACGCGGCTCGACTGTGGCCAGGATGTCAGGCCACGTGCGCTGGAGGCCTTCGCGGCTCTCAATGGCGGAGAGAATGGCGCGCTTCAGGGCACGCATGACCTGGGGTGTGTCTGTGAGTCCTCGGGCTGTGGCGCATGCTCCTGGCGATTCCAGGCATCGGTGGTCGCAGTCGGCCGTGGGCAGCAGGTAGGCGACCCTGTCATTTGTGCTGCGCTGGGCCATGTGCTCTCGCACCTCGTGGTGGTGGGGCCAGGTTCCTGAGCCGCCCTTGGAGCGCGGAACCTGGAGTAGTAGTGGCGCGTCCTCACCAGTGGTGAAAATTGCTGCCCGTCCAATTGGCAGCGTGGCGAGGGCTACGCCTTGACGGCGAGTCATCACCATCGTGGCGCCCAGAGTCTGGCGGTCGTCCCCAGCGACAATCCGGTGCGCCACCTTGAGATTGGTGTTCTTGAGTATGTCGGGCGCCAGCTTGCTGGGGATCTGGTCCACGACGACGACACCTTGGCCGTACGCTCGGATCTCGGCGAGCAGATTGGTGAATGTCTCCACCGCTTTGCCTTGCACGTTTGCTTCGCCTTCTTGGGTGATCTTGCCTGCCGTGTTGGCGAGCAGCCGGTGTGCCTCTTCGATGACGAGTAGGTGCCGAAGCCCCTCGATGTCGCCTTGGGTGCGGCGGTGTTCGGCCAGTCTGATCATGACCAGGCCCATCATGAAAGCCTTGTCGTCGTCGTCTCCTATGCCCTCAAGCTCCAGGACAGTTGGCTGTCCGAGCAGGATCTCGATGGGCAGTGAGTAGCGGACGTCGAGCATCCTGCCCTTACCGCCGGTGCGCAGGCTGTTGAGGCGGGTTCGCAGTGCTGCCCGGAGGTCGGCGGTGACCCGGTCCTCGTAGCCGAGTTGCGGGACGAGCTGTTCGACTTTGCGCACAAGGTCGGTGAGGGTGGGGAACGCTGCCGAGGGGGCGGTGTTGCTGTCCAGACGCCTGTTTGTTCCGTAGGTGACGTCCCAGCCCCGATCTTCGTAAATGCCGTGCAGGCTGGCCTCGAGAACCTGCGGCAACGGCGCCCACATCCCGAAGCTGGCGTTGAACACCGATCGCAGCAGGTCGAGATGGACAGCGAGGGGGATGCCCTGGGGAACTTCGAAGGGGTTCAGCCGGAAGGGGGACACGGTCTCGTCGCCGAGGGTGAATACCTGCAGTGTCGGGCCGAGCTCAGCGTCGCGGAGGAGGGCGCGGTATTCGGTCTTAGCCGGCTCGAGGACAAGGAACGGGGTGTCACTGCGTGTGACCTGGCGCAGGAGATGGAAGACGGTGTTGGTCTTGCCTGACCCCGTGACCCCGGTGACAAAGGCATGGGCTATCAGCTTGTCCGCGGGGATGCCGTACGCCGTGGTGGTGACACGTTCGTGCTCGACGACCGTCCCCAGGTGCAGCGTGGTGCGCTCGCGCTCCTCCGGGGGCGGAACGGTGTCGAAGTCCGGGACCTGTGTGATGGCAAATCCGTTGGTTTCCAGGTTGGGGAAGTGTACGTAGGCGGCGAGTTGTGAGGAGGTGAGGAGCGTCTGGTGCTGGAATGGGTGGTGGTAACTCCCGGGGGAGGGCTCATCAGCGGGGTCGTGCATGGCCCACCAGGTGGCCATCGCCGGTGCCTCGCCTCGGTCCCATACGCGCACCGGCTCCGGCAGTGAGTACTCGCCCGAGAAGATCCCGCGCCAGAGACTGGCGAGAGGGCGATAGATGTCGGAGTCCCCCAGCAGGTAGACAGCTGTGCGCCAGGCTCCAGTGCCCTGGCTATCTGCGAGACTTTTGAGTTGCAGATCCAACAAATCGCCGTAGGTGTCAGCGAGCGGGCTGGGTATGCCTGCGAGTTTCGTTGCAGTCTGCACCGAGCGCTGTTCGTTGATCAGTTGCAGCCGGAGGTCGCGGATTAGGGCCTCGTTGACGGGCTGGGCGAGGACGAGCGCCGACCACGGGGAACCGGTAAGTGAGCGCAGCAGCCGGTCGAGGGGAAATTCTCCGTCGAAAACGTCGGGTGGTTTGGCGGTAGGGATGCCAAGAGCCAGACCGCCGTGTTCCCAGTAGCGGTTTACCGGCTGGTCGGGGGTGATGTCGATGGAGGGGTACAACGCCTGCAGTCCGGTTTTCAGAAGGCGCTCGTTACCTTTGACTGCCTGTGACGAGGCACCGGACGGGAGCCAGGTGCCGATGTGCAGGGCAACATGGCCTGGATCCGCAGTGACGAGAAAGCCCAGAGGCACCCTGTAGTTGGACAGTCCCACGATCAGATCACGCGTGATGGGACTGCCCCCGGTGGGAGGTCTCCCCTTCTCGTCGGAAGGTCGTCCTTTCTCGATCCGGCCGATGCCCTCGACCCGAACGACCGAGCGGAGATCAGGAGGGGCTTCGGTACGTCGCGCCTCGGGGCTGAAGGGCGGCGGCTGGAAGCCTGTGCGCTGGAGGTAGTCCAGGTCCTCCGACGTTAGGCCCTCAATCGTCATCACAGCCTCCCGCAGAAACACGACATGGAAGTTGAGTGTGGAGCGCCCGCGAGTGGTTGTTCATTAGCCTCCGTAGACGGAGTCGACAATGCCCCAGAGGATGAGTGCGCAGAAGAACACAATAAAGAAAGCCACACCAACCTTCTCGATCTTCGATATCCCTTCGCGCGCACGCCCGCCCCTGTCGTGACGTTCTCCACCTCCCGCGCCCGGAAGGTACCCGCCTTGCTCTTTCCGCGTGCCCGCGCCCAGTCGCCGTCGTGGATCGAACCCTCGACCGCGTACCCGCGCATCTCGACCGGGACGAGCATTCCTCGCTTCCCGGACTGGTCGTACCGCTCCAAGCGAAAGGTCCAGATCTCCTTGGAAGACTGCTGCTCAGAGCGCACCTGCAGACCCTGCACTTGTCCCTCGACCAGCTGCATGGGGCCAGCAGGCTGCGACGGTGTGCCGTCGGCTGCCTGATGCGTTCTGTCACCACTTGACGACGGGGAGCCGTGCCTCTGGGTAGGGTTCCAGCTGCCGTCGGCCGGCTCCCCACCGGTAACCGCGTGGCTGCTCAAAAAGCGCCTGCAGTGACCACATACTTGAGCCGTCGGGGCCACTCCAGCGCCGCAACTGGGGCATACGGCCATCAAATTACCTCATCAGCCTCATACCGCATTGCCTTATTCAATTCTAGGACAGATCGAGCATCCTGGCGCTGTGATGACTGGCGCCAGGCATTCCCTTCAGGGTGCGCGTGCATCGTGCACTCCACCGTTCGCTACACAGACCCCACTGCGAAGTCACCACCCGCACCCCCGCCCTCGGTCAGGACCGTTCCCAAGCCCCGGCGTGTGGTCCGCTGGATCATGACCGCCCCCGACCGGCTCCCAGCGGCGGACGCCACCGAGCTCAAGGAGATCCGCACCGGCTGTCCACACCTGGACCTCACCGTCCGGCACGTCCGCGACTTCGCCGCAATGATGCGAGACCAGAATGCCGAGGCCCTCCCCGCCTGGATGGACCGGGTCAAGGCCGACGACCTGCCCGCCCTGCACTCGCTGGTCAAAGGTTTCCACCGCGACCTCGACGCCGTCACCGCCGCCTTCGCCACCCCCTGGAGCTCGGGTCAGGTCGAAGGTCACGTCACGAGAGCCAAGCTCCTCAAGCGCATGGGCTTCGGCCGCGCGCACCTCCCGCTTCTCCGAAAACGCATCCTCCACAGCCCATGACTGTGTCGGTCACAAGATCTCCGGCAGAGCCCGTAATTCCCCAGGCTGCCGTCCCGTCGTTCCGGAGGGGTGTCCGGGGCCAGCGTGCCTGAAGGCGGCCCGAACTACCGCCCTGAGCGGAAGCCACGCGAATTCACCTGACAGTTGCGAGCCAGCTTCGCGATCATTGGCCGATGACCACGAGACCGGACCTTCTCAGTCTGAGCATCGCGTGCCCTCCACTCGACGAGGGCGGCGTGGAGGTCCGCCCGATCGTCAATGGCCGGGATCTTCTGGCCGAGGTGGTCCCCGGTGGCGTGGGAGGCTCCCGGTACCTGGGAGTAGGCCCCAGGGATCTGCTGGGCCAGGACGGGCCGTTGCATCCCACGGCGACGCCCCACGAGGTTCGTCTCGCTTGGTCCGGGTGCGGCGTGGAGGAGTGCTGTGGCGCGCTGTACATGACGGTCACGCGTAACGGGGATCATGTTGTCTGGGCGGGCTGGCGCGACCTGGCCAATCAAGACTTCGACCTGCCGGAGCTTCGGTTCACCGCAGGCCAGTACGAGGCCGAGGTCCTGCGAGCCGGAGAGGACCGCAGTTGGGAGTGGCCGGCAGGAGCGGTTGCGCGGCTACTTGAGGCGGGGCTGAGGGGACGCGGGGACTGGCTCGTCAGGTGGGACTGTGAGTTGGAAGGCGTCTGGGCCTCCCGCAAGGAACCCGATCGAATTCACGTCGTCCTGATGCATCCCCGTAACCGGGCCGATGCAGATCTGCCCTGGCTCCAGTTCGGGATGACCCTCCCGATCTCTGCGGACGCCCCATCGGTCCAGGCCGAGTGCCTTGAAGCGCGGCTGACCGCGGGCGATCCCCGTGCCACCGCCGAGGTCTGGGGAGGTTCGCATGATGCCGAGCAACTGGGCTACCCATGGCCGCCCGTCGACCCGGTGTTCATGTGAACGGCAGGGAGAGGCGGGGTTGGGCCTTTCCCTGCCGTTGGGTATCCACTCGCAACCGCCATCCCCATGGGGAAGCGTGACCGTGCGGGGAATTACGGGCTCTGTCACAATATCTCCGACAGAGCCGAATTGCCTGACCGTCGACACGAGGATAGGAGCGGAGACGGTGGGGCGAGAGACCTGATCTCTGGGGGCACGTTCAACGGTCCCGTCTTGATGGGACGCGAGTTCTCTTCGATAGCCCGGATGTCGGAGAAACACGCTCTCAGCGAGAACTCGACCGCCTGCTACACGACTCCGGTGACGACGAAGGCGCGGAAGACGGCCTTAAAGCTCGCCGTCAACGCTGGTGACCGACAAGCCCGGCATACTCTCGCCCAGCTCTACGAAACAACCGGAGACCGCACTTGGCAGAAGACCCGCGCGGCAAGCCGCGAACGAGGGCGACGCACGCATCCTCACCCGTCTCGCGCGAAGGAGAGGCCGAAACGACCCCAGGTGGCAACAGCTACTCCGTTACGGCATGGAACCCGACGGCACCGTATCCGCCCCATGGACGCCATAGTCACCAACACCGTTGCGTTGATCTTCTGCGGCGGTTCCCCCGTCTCGAAGAACGCGCCCCGGTCTGTCTGTGGACGTTGTCGGGCCCAGGACAGAATTGCAGGATCGGCGCCCTCTGCAACCGCGGCCTCGCATAGCGTGTCCATTCCTGGTGAAACAAGAGATACCGAGGGTGGTACAGCATGGACCCGATTTCAGCAGCGTTGCTCGCGGCGCTAGCAGGGGGCGCCGGCGGCGAGCTCGGACGGCAAGCCTGGGTGGGGTTGACCACGCTGGTGCGCCGCCCGTTCACACATGGCCAGGATGAATCCGCACAGGCTCCAGCCGTCAGTTCCGGGGAGACGGAGCTGGTCAGGCTTCAGGAGGCCCCCGGGAATGTGGCGCGTGCGCAGGCGCTGAGCACCACTTTGGCGGTGCGGGCCGCGGTGGATGCAGAGTTTTCTTCCGGCCTGCAGCAGTGGCACGAGCAGGCGAAGCTCGTGCGTACCGGCGACGGTGACGTCCACAACACGATCAGCGGCGGCACCCAGCACGGGCCGGTACTGCAGGGCCGGGACTTCTCCGGCTTGTCCTTCACCACCCCTCCTCCTCCGACCATCCCGGAAGGCGAGACGCGGTCCACGCAAGGCTGAGCGGGATGGCCGACGAGAACGAGAACGTGTCCAACACCATCAGCGGCGGAGTGTTCTTCCACCAGGTGATCCAGGGCCGCGACATCACCGTGGTGCTGCCCCCACAGGTCACGCCAGCGCTCTCCGGTCTCCCCGCTCCCTCTCCCACGTTCACCGGACGCGACGCACACGTAGAGGAGCTGCTTCACGCACTGGCCCCCCGCGAGGAGCAGCATGCCGTGCCACAGCCGTCGCGGATAGCGGTGGCGGGCCTGGCAGGTGTCGGCAAGACCGAACTGGTCGTCCAGGTCGCCGCGCGCGCCCTGCGCGAACCGGACTGGTTCCCCGGCGGAGTGCTGTTCGTCGACTTGTTCGGCTACGACGCCGGACGCCAACTCTCCCCTGAGCGGGCTCTGGACGGGTTTCTGCGCGCTCTGGGCATTCCCGGCGAACACATCCCCGACGGCCTGCAGGACCTGCAGCGCCTGTACCGCAGTGTGCTGGCTGCCCTCGCCCACGAGGGACGGCGAATCCTCGTGGTGGTCGACAACGCCTCCGGCGCCGACCAGGTAGCTCCTCTGCTGCCCACCGACGGGATAACCGCCGTCCTAGTCACGTCCCGCCACACCCTCGACATCGACGCCCGCCTGCACGATCTGAACGTTCTCGACACCGACGTGTCCATCGCCCTGTTACACCAGGCCCTACTGCAGGCCCGCGGACCCGCCGACACCCGCGTCCAGGACGCCCCCGAATCAGCCGCAGCCATCGCCGATCTATGCGCGGGCCTGCCCTTGGCCCTGCGTATCGTCGTCGCTCTGCTCGCAGACACTCCAACCCGCCCCCTGGCCTCTCTTGTCCAAGCTCTCCAGACAGAGCACTCCCGACTGGACCGGCTACGCAGGGAAGACCGCGCGGTGCGCGCCGCCTTCGACCTGTCCTATCAGCGGCTCAGCCAGGCTTCAGCACGCCTGTTCCGCCTGTGCCCCCTCAACGCCGGTCCGGACCTGTCGACAGAGAGCGCCGCTGCTCTCGCCGACCTGGATGACTACACGGCCGAGGAGATCCTCCAGGATCTGAACCGTGCCCATCTGATCGAGACTTCGGGGTCCGCCTATGGACGCTGGCGCATGCACGACCTGGTCCGCCTCTACGCCACCGACCATTTGAAGCAAGAGAGCCGCGAGGAGCAGATCGTGGCCAGCTCCCGGCTCCTTGAGCACTACCGGACCATGACATCGGCCGCCGGCTCGCACCTCGCCCCCACTGCCGGTGGTCCGCCCTCCCCGCTCTTCGCCGACCGTGCGAAGGCCCTGGAGTGGTTGGAGAACGAGCGGGTCAACCTGGTCGTCACCGTGGCCACCGCTCACGAGACCGGGGCTGCCGCCACGGCAGTCAGCCTCGCCTTCAGCCTTGCCGCGTTCCTCGAACAACGCCGGAGCTTCGCCGACTGGACCGCCATAACCGCCACTGCACTAGCCATCCTTCAGCAGGCCGGCGATCACCAGAGCGCAGCCCAGGCTATGGTCCACCTCAGCATCACCCAGCGGGAGCTGCGGCATTTCGACGTAGCGGTCCTGCTCCTGCAGATGGCTACTGACGCCTTCGCCGAGGTCGGCGACCGGCACGGCCGCGCCATGGCACTGGATGCCCTCGGCGTCGCTCGGCGAGAGATGCGCGACTATGACGAAAGCATCGATGCCCATACCAAAGCTGCGGCCGCCTTCGATGAAATCCAGGATCTCCGTGGTCGGGCGCGGGCCCTGAACAACCTCGGCTCGACCTGGCGGGAGATGCACCAGCCCGGCGAAGCCATCCCTCTCCTGCGCGAGGCCCTAAGGATCATGCAGGCCCTCGGCGACCACCGTGGCGAGGGCATGGCTCTGATCAACCTAGGTGCCGCCCTAGGGGAATCCAGGGAGTTCGAGGAAGCCATCGCTCTGTATGAAGAAGCCATCCCCCGTCTCCGCGATACACACGACCGGCACGGCGAGGCCCTAGCCCTGCACAACCGCGGAGACGCCCTGCAGCACGTGCAAAGATTCTCCGAGGCCATCGCAGACCACCGCAAGGCAACAGACATCTTCGAGACGGCCCAGGACCACCACCACCTGGCCAATGCGCTGGCCAGCCTGGCCAGCGCCTACTCAGGGGATGGGCAACACGCGGCCGCAGCAGAAATCTCCGCTCAGGCAGTGGAGATCCAGCGCCGGTTTGTACGAGCTGACCCCGCGGTGAATGCACCGGAACTCGCCCGCACTCTGTGCCTGGCCGCCTGGGTCCGGCGCAACGGACAACATGACCTCTCCACAGCGCTGACCATGGCAGAAGAGGGCGTTGCGATCTACGCCGATCTGGGCGCCGAAACCTCGCCCGTCCTCAGCGCCCACTTCCGCATGGCACTGGAACTCCAGGCAGACATTCTCGACCTGCTCGACCGCCACCAGCAGGCCCTCGGCATCCGCTGCAAGGGCCAGCACCCTGGTAGGGGTGCGTGACCCAGCAGCAGTCCCCAAAGCAAACGTGTCTCACACTGCCAGCACCTCTAGATAATCGACACATCCCACTGCGACTCCGTGTACTTCGCCGACGTACGCGGCTCCATGCCCGACCTCGTCCAAGCCGTCGGCCGGGCACTGCGGATGCAGCCCGGCGAAGGCAAAACGGCGTCGCT
This sequence comes from Streptomyces sp. NPDC012510, assembly GCF_042955065.1. Lineage (NCBI taxonomy): Bacteria > Bacillati > Actinomycetota > Actinomycetes > Kitasatosporales > Streptomycetaceae > Streptomyces > Streptomyces sp. NPDC012510. The sequence continues at coordinate 18,398 of NZ_JBIBEN010000037.1, read as the reverse complement.
GGTCGTACCCGTCCTGCTCGGGCCCGGAGAGACGGCCGACAACATGCTCACAAGCCGGGCGTACGGTGGACTGGCGAAACTGCTCGAGGCACTCCGCGCACACGATGCCCGCATCGTCGAGCAGCTCGCCGAGCAACAAGCACCAAGCCGTGTCAGGGGTGTGCAGAGTCGCAGCGGAGAGCACGAGGGCCAGAGCGACCGAAGCGACCGACTGTCAGTGCCGGCCCGGGAACTGCTGAAGTTCAGCACGCCGCGCGACTCAGCACAGCTGGCAGCGTTCATCAACCTCCGCGTCCTCAACCCCGAACACCAGCACTGGCGACGCGGCATCGAAGCCGCCGCCATCTACACCCGCCAGCACGGCGACCTGAAAGTTCCGTTCACCTACCGCGTGCCCGAGAGCGGAGACCAGAAGGCCGAACCGGAGGGGTGGCCGGCCTCTCTCGCCGGATTTCCACTTGGGCAGTGGATCGCCGACGCTCGGAGGTTCTACGCCCGCGGGGACATGGACCAGGACCGCATCGAGCAGCTGGAGAAGCTGGGCATGGTGTGGTCGCACTTCGACGTCGCCTGGGAAGAGGGCCTGGCCGCCGCGCGCGGATGGGCGTCCGAGGCGGGCCACCTCCTGGCCCCGCTGGACGCCACTCACCAGGGGTACCGGGTGGGCATCTGGTTGAAGAACGCGCGCGCCGCCGCCCGGAAAGCCGCCGCAATCGAGCAGCAGCGTGCCGAAGGACTGCCCGTGGAATCGTCGGCCGGCGCCCTGTCGCAGGACCGCCGGGAGCAGCTGGAGGACATCGACCCGTCATGGTGCCCCACCTGGCCCGTGGAATGGCAGAGGGCCTTCCACCTCACCCGGCAGCACCTGGAGCAGGGCGGTGAGCTGCCTACCGAACCGGGCGACGTCGTGCACCAGGGCGAAGACCTCGGGCGGTGGGTCAAGTCGGTCCGCTTCGGCTGGGACAAGCTCACCAGTGTCCAGCAGTGGCTGTGCGAGCAGGTTCTCGGGATCGAGCCCGCGACCGAGGACGAGAAGCCGCCCCCGCGCCGTACGCAGGCCGACAAGTGGGATCTGAACTACTCGGCCGCCAAGCAGTACTACGAACGCGAAGGGCACCTTCGGGTTCCGAGGAAACACGTCGAGACGATCGTCGGCGAGGACCAGGAGGAGCGGGAGCTCCGGCTCGGGGCATGGATCAGCAACCAACGCAGCAGGGCCACGACGCTCGCCCCGGAGCGCGTGGAGCAGCTCTCCCACATCGGCATGCGATGGACATGATGGTGGGCAGAACCGGCCGCTAGTTCGGACCTGCCGTGAGTCTTTTGCGCTGCCTCAACGAGTCGTTGTGCCTCAGCGTGAGGCACTCATGATGGGTCTCCCGTTGCACAGGCTAAAGACCGAACTTAAGTCTGCAGGCGTACGTCTCAAGCCCGTTACGTCCGGTCGTCGCGGTCGCTAGCGTCGGGATCATGGACACCACCGGGACCCTCGACGAAGCTCTCCAGCGACTGCACGACTACGGCCCTGAACGCGACGGTTGGTTGTCCAACCACGGTCCGATGGCGGTGGAGGCGTTGGTCCGCAACGGTCACGCGTCCACCGTGCACCGCTGGCTGGACTACTACCGCGACAAGCTGGAGGACCTGCCTCGCGCCACCGATCCGATCACCGAGAAGGGATGGCAGGAGGCGTTGGGTGATCCCCGCCGGATCGGCGACTGGACGGCGCACTTCGTTCGCCAGACCGCCGACCGGCCGTGGCGCGCGGTGTTGGTGGAGTGGTGGCCACGCCTGCTGCCGGGCATAGCCGCCGGTGCCACCCACCCGGTGATCCGTGTCGGCCATGCCGTCCGCACCCTCCTGGACGACGACCACGGCAACGACGCGGGTGCCGGGTCGAGCGCCGACCCGCGTATCGCGGAACTGGCCCATGGTCTCGCCTACTGGGCGGCCCGCAGCCTGCCGACGCCCGGCGGCGCTGCACCGGGCGGCACCGTCGGCCCGGGCAAGGCACTCGACGGCATCCCGTTGATCGCGGACCAGGACGGGGGCTTTCGTGACGGCCTCGCACAGCTGGCCGGAACGCCCGGATGGACGGCGGCGACCGCCGCACTCCGCCCGGCAGTGACACCTGAGGAGGCCCGCGAAGTGCTGGCAGAGCTCGTCCGGGCAGCCGCATACCGCTACGCCACGCACGGCCACCTCAGCCCCATCATGCTGGTGCACGCCGCCACCGCGCCCAACGCCGTGCTGCGCACCCTGCCCGCCCTGCCGCCCGCGCTGTGGGCACCGAGTCTGAACGCCGCCTGGACAGCGAGCGCCGCGGTGACCGCGCTGTACTCAGCAGCCACCCCGGCGCCGGCGTCCGAACTGCCGAAGGTCCCTACCGGATCGGTGGTGGGCGCCGCACAGGAAGTCTTCGCACGCGCGGCGGAGCACGGCGACGAGCACGTGGTGAAGTTCACCGACACCGCGCTGGACGTAGCCGCCACTACCGGCAGCACCGGCGCGCTGGTGGCCGCAGCACGGGCCTGCGAACTGATTGGCCCGATTCCGTAGCGGAAGCCGACAACTCCATCGTGCTCCTGGAGATGGACCAGGGCCTGTCCGATCGGCGGGGAGTGAACACGGACAGGCCCTGGCGTATGTGGGCGCGACTGGGCGCGGGGGACATCGGACGGGGTGATTCCGTCGCCATCCGTCAGTCCCGGTGCAGCAGGACCGTGGTGTCGGGGAGCAGCAGCCCGTCCTTGGTCAGCGGTGCTGACGCGATGAGGGGGCTGCTGGCGTCGGGGAGCGGCGTCGGCTGGTCGGTGAGGTTGACCGCGCACAGCAGGCCGTTGCCTCGTTCGAAGAGGAGCGTGCTGGCGGGGCTGTTCAGCCAGCGGAACTCCTCACCCCGCAGGCCCGGGTTGGTGCGGCGCAGGCGCAGGGCGGAGCGGTACAGCTGGATCATCGACGTACGGTCGGCCTGATTGGCCTCGGCTGTGTAGAACTTCCACTGCTCGGGCTGGGGGAGCCAGGGCGTGGCGGAGACGGACGTGCTGAAGCCGAAGGGCGGCTTATCGCCCGTCCAGGGGAGCGGGACGCGGCAGCCGTCACGGCCTCGGACCGTGTGGCCGGAGCGTTCCCAGGTGGGGTCCTGAAGCACCGACTCGGGGAGGTCTTCGACCTCGTACAGGCCGAGTTCCTCGCCCTGGTAGATGTAGGCGCCTCCGGGCAGGGCCAGCATCAGCAGGGCTGCCGCTCGGGCTCGGCGGGTGCCGAGGGCCAGGTCGGTGGGGTGGCTCTGGTCGCGCAGCGGGGTGGTGACGCCGGTGTGGGCGCGGCCGTAGCGGGTGACGTGGCGGACTTCGTCGTGGTTGGAGAGGACCCAGGTGGCGGGGGCGCCGACCTTCGCCAGATCGGTGATCGTGCGGTCGATCACCTCCCTTAGCTTGTCTGTCTCCCAGGCGCACTTGAGGAAGTCGAAGTTGAAGGCGGTGTGGAGTTCGTCGGGGCGGAGGTAGTCGGGCAGGCGGCCGGGGCGGACGTGGGCCTCGGCGACGAAGACGCGGGGGTCCGGGTAGCTGTCGGCGATGGCACGCCAGCTGCGGAAGATGTCGTGGACGCCCTCGCGATCCCAGTGCGGGTGGTTCTCTTGTTTCTCGTCGGCGATGACGGAGAATTCTGCCAGACCCAGGTCCGGGAGGGCCGGGTCCTTGGCCATGCCGTGGGCGACGTCGATGCGGAAGCCGTCGACACCCAGGTCGAACCAGAAGCGCAGGATCGACTCGAATTCGGCCCGGACCTCGCCGTTGTCCCAGTTGAGGTCGGGCTGTTCCGGGGCGAAGAGGTGGAGGTACCACTGGCCGTCCGGCGCGCGGGTCCAGGTGGGGCCGCCGAAGGCCGCGTGCCAGTCGTTCGGTGGCAGGGAGCCGTTCTCGCCTCTGCCGTCACGGAAGACGAACCGCTCTCGCTCCGGTGAGCCTGGCGCCGCCGCCCATGCCTCCTGGAACCAGGCGTGTTGGTCGGACACGTGGTTCGGGACGATGTCCAGAATCACCCGCAGCCCCAGCTCGTGCGCCTCGGTGATCAGCTTTCGGGCCTCGTCGAGGGTGCCGTAGGCGGGATGGATGTCGCGGAAGTCGGAGACGTCGTAGCCGCCGTCGGCCAGCGGGGACGGGTACCAGGGGTTGATCCAGATCGCGTCGACGCCGAGGTAGGCCAGGTACTGCAGGCGGGAACGGAGGCCGGCGATGTCGCCGGTTCCGTCGCCGTCTCCGTCCGCGAAGCTGCGTATGTAGACCTGGTAGATGACCGCGGAGCGCCACCAGGAGTCCGTCGCGGCGTCGTTCGTGAGGGTTGGGTTGCTCATGGGGCTCGGTCCTGTCGGAGTACACAGACGCGCTGCTGACGGATGATCGCTCGGGGCGGCGGCCCGGCTAGCCCTTGGTCGCGCCGGATGTGCCGCCGCGGACGAAGTGCCGCTGGAAGGCGAAGAACACCAGGGCCACGGGGATGGTCATGAGCAGGGTCGCCGCGAGTTTGAGCGGGTACTGGTTGCCCGAGCCGAGCTGGCCGGAGACGAGTGAGGCGACCCCGGTGGTGAGGGTGTTCAGTTCCGGGCTCTGCCGGGACACGATGAAGTGGCCCAGTTCGTTCCATGATCCCTGGAACGACAGGATGGTCAGGGTGATGAGGGCGGGCCGGGCCATCGGCAGCACGATGGACCAGAAGGTTCGGAAGGTGCTCGCGCCGTCGATGCGGGCTGCTTCCTCGACGCTGACGGGGATCGACTCGAAGAACTGCTTCATGATGAACACCCCCGCGGCATCCGCGAGAAGCGGGACGATCATGCCCGCGTAGGAGTCGTACATCCCGATCTGGTTGAGGACGAGGAATTTCGGGATGAGCAGGACGACGCCGGGCACAGCCATGACCGCGATGACGGCGGCGAACAGTGCGCTCCGGCCGCGGAAGCGCAGGCGGGCCAGTGCGTATCCGGCGAGGGAGTCGAAGAAGACGCGGCCGGCGGTGACGAGGAGTGCGACGACGACGGAGTTGGCGAACCAGCGCGGGTAGTCCGCTTCGGCGAGCCGGCTGAAGGCCGCTGTCGTGAAGTGCTGGGGCCACAGCGAGAGCGGGTTGCTGGTGGCGTCCGCGTCGGTCTTGAAGCTCGTCGCGAGCTGGATGAGGAAGGGGTAGATGTAGAGCAGCGCGACGACGACGAGAGCCGTGTAGCCGAGCGCTCGGGCGAGGGCACCGCCGCGGCGCGTGCGGTTGCCTGAGCGGCGGGTTGGGTGCTGCTCGACTGTGTGCGCCGCGGTGTCCGCGTCGGCGAGCTTGTGCTGTGGGCTCATCGCGTGCCTCTGTTGTGGACGTCGGCTGTGGCCGCCGGGGCGGTTGCGGTGGTGGGCGCGGTGGTTCCGGGGTGCGTGGGGTGGGCCGTTGCGACGATGCGGGTCAGGGTCATCAGGCCGCCCCCGTGGTCGGGCCGGACCCGGAGCGTGCCGCTTTCGCCGCGCGCCGGGTGGCGGCCTTGGCGCGGGCCTCATCCTTGTCTCGCAGGATGAACCGCTGCAGCAGCGTCATCGCGACGATGATCGCGAAGAGGATGAAGGCGATGGCACTGCCCTGCCCCCACTCGTTGTCGGTGAACGAGGACTGGTACGAGAGGAACGCAGGGGTCAGTGTCGTCTTCGCCGGTGCGCCCTTGGACATGACGTAGATCTGGTCGAAGACCTGCCAGGTGCCGATGAGTCCGAGGGTCAGGACGAGGAAGAGGGTCGGCTTGAGCATGGGCAGCGTGACGTGGCGGAACCGCTGCCAGCGCCCGGTGCCGTCGATCTCGGCCGCTTCCTCGACTTCGAGGGGGATGTCCTGCAGCGCGGCGAGGAACATGAGCATGAACGTGCCTGCCGTCGTCCACACGACCAGGGCGATGATCGCGGTCATGGCGATGCTGGGGCCGGAGATCCAGTCCCACAGGGACAGACCACCGACGGTCGTGTCGGCGAGTGCGGAGGGTGGCGCGTCGGTGTTCATGCCGAGGGCGCCGAGGGCGAGGTGGATGATGCCACGGGGATCGGCAAACCAGGCCGGTCCGTCAACGCCGATCTTCGCCAGCAGGGAGTTGACGACGCCGCTGGAGGAGAAGATGAACAGGAAGACGACCGAGATCGCGACCGAGCTCGTCACCGCCGGGAAGTAGTACGCGGTGCGGAAGAATCCCTTGCCCTTCAGCCGTCGCCCGTTGACCAGGAGCGCCAGGCCCAGCGAGAGCGCGGTCTGCAGCGGGACGACGAAGAGCACGTAGTAGGCGTTATTGCGCAGGCTCGTCATGAAGTCGCTCTGCGCCAGGCCGGGTTTGGTGACGATCTGCTCGTAGTTGTCCGCACCGGCGAAGTGCACGCCTGACGAGAAGGGGCTGCCCTGGCCGTTCCAGTCGGACAGGCTCACCCAGAGCGCCATGAGAATGGGCACGACCAGGAAGAGCCCGAGCACGACGATCACCGGTGAGACGAACAGCCAGCCGGCGAGACCTTCCCGGCCCCGGATACCGCCGCGGGGGGATCGCTCACGGCGGCCTCGGCCTCCACTGGCCTTGGCAGCAGCTGCCGTCCGGGCCGGTGCCGGGCCGCTGCCCGGGCCCTGTGCGGGCCCGGGATTCGGTTCACTCATCGCAGGTTCACTCTCGTTCCGTTCCTGTCCGGATTACTGAGCCGCCCGGGTTGTCCGGGTCACTGGCCTACGACCGCCTGCGCGTTCTTCTGAAGCCGCGCAAGGATCTGCTCCGGGTCGGCCTTGGGCAGCCCCTGAAGGCCCGTGTCGAAGTCGGCGAGCACCTGGTCGATCTTCGCGACGTTCACCGGGGCCTGGGCGTACGCGGCGCCGTCGATGAATGCCTTGTCCTGTGGGGACTTGGCGATGTAGTCGGCCTCAGCGGACTGCAGGGACGGCATCACGCCGATGGCCTGGGCGAAGGTCAGCTGGTTGTCCTTCGTGGTCATCGCCTTGACGAAGTCGATGGCCGCGGCCTTGTGCTTGCTCTTCGCGGCGATGCCCCAGCACTGGGTGAAGGCGAGCGTGCCCTTTTTGCCCGTAGGGCCGGCCGGCAGCGGGACCGTCTTGTACTTGACGTCCGGGTAGTCGTTCTTCATGGCGCCGGCGATCCAGTTGCCCTCGATCGTCATGGCGGCCTTCTGCTTGCCGAACGCTTCGCCCGACCAGCCGGAGTCGAGCTGCTTAGGGTACTTGGCCGATCCGTCGGCGAGCAGCGACTGCACGAACTTCAGGGCCTTGAGGTTCTCCGGCGAGTCCGCGGTGACCTTGGTGGCGTCCTTGTTCGTCACCCAGCCGCCGGCCTGGACCATGAAGGCACCGATCCGGTCACGTGTGTCACCGAGGGCGAGGCCGACCTGCTTGCCCGTGGTCAGCTTCTTCGCCACGGCCGCCAGTTCCTCCCAGGTGGTGGGAATGTCGGCGTCCGTCAGACCGGCCTTCGACCACGCCTTGGTGTTGATCTGCAGGCCGAGTGTGGAGAAGTCCTTCGGGGCGCAGTACAGCTTGCCGTCATAGGTGAACGCCTGACGCAGCGCGGGGTAGAAGTCGTCCTTCCCCGCGAGGCCGTCGCCGTACGGTTCGAGGCTGCCCGCGCTGGCGTACGTCGCGAAGCGGCCGGCGTCGACGTAGAAGACGTCCGGCGGATTGTTCGAGGCGAAGCCCTGGCCGAGCTGCTGGCCGATGTCCTGTGCCTGGGTGACGGTCGCCTTGTTGCCGGACTTCGTCGCCCACCCCTGAGCGGCGTCGGTGACGGCATTCGTCTCGGCGTCGCCGCTGGAGGCGATGAGGACCTTGATCGAGGCGGGGCCGGACGACGCCTGGCTGTCATCGTTGCCGGAGTCGTCGAAGCCGCTGCCACCACAGGCCGACAGACTGAGCGACAGCAGCGCGACGCTGCCAACAGCCCAGCGGGTACGCGGATTTCTCATGATAAATCTCCTTGTGCAGGCCGGTCTGATGAGCCGGTGGTAGCGGGTGCCGCGTCCCGTCCGCTGCACTGCAGCGGTGAGCGGGATCGCAGATGCCGGCCGGACGGGCTCAAGGAGCCGCTCGGCAGGGTGAAAAGAGTGCGGGTGTGGCGGGACGGCTCAGCCGCTCGCCCGGACGACGAGCCGGGGCGCCAGCAGGATCGGAGTGGGCGGGACAGCCGGCGGTTTCGGAGTCCTCAGCAGTTCCTGGAGCATCCGCAGGCAGGCGGCGGCGGCCTCGTCATACGGCTGCGCGACGCTGCTCAGGCCGACGACCGCCGCGGTCGGGGAGTCGTCGAAGCCGACCACCGCGACATCGGCCCCGGGGCGCAGTCCACGTGCGGTGATCTCGGTCCAGGCCCCGAGGGCCAGGGAGTCGCTCGCGCAGACGATCGCGGTCGGCGGAGTGGGCAGGTCGAGCATCGCCGCGGCGGCCTCACGGCCGGTATCGAGCCCGTCGGGGACGCCCATGTCGTAGCCGGCGGGGGTGTCGATTCCGGATACGGCCAGGAGGGTGGACCAGCCGCTGCGCCGGTCGTCGCCGACCTCTGATCCTTGCGGTCCTTCCGGCCAGCCGAGGAAGGCGATCCTTTGGTGGCCGGACTCGATGAGATGCCGGGTCGCGGCAAGGGTCCCTTGCGCACCGTCGACGTCGACCCAGCCATGCCGCTCGGGGGCATCTGGTTCAGCTCCCCAGGGTCGGCCGAAGGTCACGAACGGTACCCGGCGCTCGGTGAGCCATTCCGTCCGGCGGTCGCCGGCATGGGTGGCGTGCAGGACGAAGGCGTCGAGGTCGTGATCGTCGAGGAGCTGCTCGTACAGGGAGCACTCGTGGTCGTCGTCGGTAGCCGTGAACACCACGATCCGGTAGCCCGCCTCCTGAGTACGGGCGGTCAGCGACTGGAGGAAATGAGCGAGGACGGCACCGTTGACACCGTCACGCGGCGGCTCGATACGCGCGCCGATCAGACGTGAACGCCGGGTCCGCAGCGTCCGGGAAGCCTGGTTCGGGCGGTAATTGAGCTCCTCGATGGCGGCCTGCACGCGGGCCAGCGTCTCCGGCCGCACCCGATGCGGCGCGTTGATGACGTTGGAGACCGTCTGCATCGACACGGAGGCATGCCGCGCCACGCTTTCGAGTGTTACTCGCGCCATCGCGAAGCCACCTCCACAAAGTTCACCGCACCGCAGCGTATCGCCGTCGCGGTTTCGCATCGTCACATCATCACGCTTGGATTTGAACGTTAAATTTAACGTTCTGATCGGTTACTGTGGCGATCGGCGCCCGGACTGTCAAGAGTCGGCGCAGTCACGAATCGCCTCACGACCCCGCCTCCACAAACCGCCCACGAGACATGAGGGCACCGGACGGAGCTTTGATGACTTCACCCCAGCGGCAGCCGCTCCTGCACGACCTCACGGTCACCCTCGCCGCCCCGACCGTCGTGCTGTCCGAGCCGGACGGCAACCTCGACGCCACCGCTCCCGGGGCCGCCGTGCACGGGCTCTTCCACGCCGACATACGGGCGCTGAGTCTGCTGCGGGTGACGCTGCGCCCCGACCACGCACCGTCCGGCGAGCATGCGGGGAAGGTGCCTCCCGCTGCCGACGGGGGTGAGGGCGACGGCGAGGGCTGGCTTCCGGTCGTCACGGTCATGAACTCGACGGACGGACCCGGCCGCAGCCGTTTCGTCGGCCTGGCCCAGGCGCTCGGCGACGCTGTCCCCGACCCGACCGTCCGGGTCGACCGATGGCGTACAGTGACTCCCGGTCGGCTCGCCGAACAGCTGACCGTCCGCTCCACGGCGACCACACCTGTGCATCTCAGTGTCCGGGTCGAGGTCGCCGGAGACCTCGTGACAATGGAGCACACCAAGGCGGGCCTGCCGCCCCGCTCTCCCGCCGAGCCGACGGGCGAAGTGCTCTCCGGCGCAGGCGTGTTGCGCTGGGGCGACCAGGCGGTGGACGTCGCCGTCAGCGCCCCCGGCGCGACGCCCGACGCCGAGCGTTCCACCCTGACCTGGAGCCTGACGGTCAAGCCTGGTGAGGACATAGACCTGCACTTGGCCGTCGAGGTCTCCGACACGGCCGCGGTCGTCACGGCCGCCGACCCCCAGCTCACCTGGCAGCGCCCGGGCCTCACCGCCGACGACCGCCGCCTGCCCGCCCTCGTCGCGCAGAGCCTGGACGACCTCCACGCGCTGCGCATGGCCACCGCCGAGGCACCCGGCGACACCTTCCTCGCCGCGGGCATCCCCTGGTTCTTCACGCTCTTCGGCCGGGACAGCCTGTGGGCCGCACGCATGCTTCTGCCACTGGGCACCGACCTCGCACGGGGCACCCTGCGCACCCTGGCCGCCCAGCAGGGCACCCGCACCGATCCGGAAACCGAGGAAGAGCCGGGCAAGATCCTCCACGAGGTGCGACGCGGGGTCTTCGACGACGGAATGGGCCTTGTCCTGCCGCCGGTCTACTACGGAACGGTCGACGCGACACCGCTGTGGATCTGCCTGCTCCACGATGCATGGCGCTGGGGCCTGCCCGCCGAAGACATCGAACCGCTGCTGCCCGCACTCATGGCGGCACTCGGCTGGATCGACGCCGCCGCCCGGGCCGGAGACGGATTCCTCTCCTACATCGACCACAGCGGCACCGGACTTGCCAATCAGGGCTGGAAAGACTCCGGCGACGCCGCCCGGTACGCCGACGGCCGCCTCGCCGAAGCGCCCCTGGCTCTCGCCGAAGTACAGGGCTACGCCTACGAGGCCGCCCTCGCCGGAGCGGCACTCCTCGACGCCTTCCACCTGCCCGACGGCGAACGCTGGCGCACCTTCGCCTCCGACCTCGCCGACCGCTTCCGCGCACGCTTCTGGGTCACCGGCCAGCACGGCCCCTACCCCGCCATGGCACTCGACGGCTCGGGCCGGCCCGTCGACTCCGTCACCAGCAACATGGGCCACCTCCTGGCCACCGGCATCCTCAACGCCGACGAGAGTGCCGCCGTCGCCGCACGGCTCGCAGCCCCCGACATGTCCGACGCCTACGGACTACGCACGATGTCGTCGACGTCCGGCGGCTACGGCCCGCTGCGCTACCACTGCGGCACCGTCTGGCCCCACGACACCGCCATCGCCGTCACCGGCCTCGCCCGCACCGGACACCCCGAAGCCGCCGCCCGGCTCATCGAAGGCATCCTCGACGCAGCACCCGCCTTCGACTACCGGCTGCCCGAACTCTGGAGCGGCGACGCCCGCACGGACACCCCCGCCCCGGTCCCCTACCCGGCCGCCTGCCGGCCACAAGCCTGGTCGGCAGCAGCGGCCATCGCCCTCATGACGGCGCTGACCGGACTGGATCCCGACGTCCCCGCCGGCCGCCTCCACCTCCGGCCCATAGGCCCACTCCCCGTCGGCGCACTCACCATCACCGGGCTCACCCTCGCGGGAGAACGACTCGACATCACCATCAACTCCGGCGGCCGGATCGAATCGGTATCAGCCCCTGCGGGACTGACCGTCGAGGAACACACGGCGCCGCGCTCCTGAGGGATTGTGCCGGCCGACCGGTGCCACGACCGGTCGGCCCCTCAAGAGGGCGTTGACCGTCACCTGCGCGGCAACGGTCCTGACGGGCAGACGCCGCCACTCGGGAAACTGCTGGTCCCCAACGTGCGCACCGTCTGCGGCGACACCGTCTGGCTTCGAATGAGTCTTCTGGCCCGGCGGAACGAGTCCTTTGGCCGCGGGTGGCGATCTCTGGGGCCGGTTGCGAACGAGTCGATTGGCCCCACTTGGGTGTGAGCCGTGTGCGGCCTCGCGGTGATGGGCTGTCAGGCGGACAGCGACTGCTCGCGGCGATTCAGGCAGGGACCGCCCACCACATCGGGATCGTTAGAAGCGATCCGGGCGGCAACCTGACAGAGCCGGCTCAACGGTTTGGTCGACCAACTCCCGCGCGACCAGGCGGCCCACGGCCGCGGCGAGCGTGACCGCCGAGTGCATCACTGCCAAGTAGAGGCCGGGGACCTCGGCGACCGGGCCGACGATCGGCTCACCGTCGGCCGGCATGGGGCGCACTCCGAGTCGGGTGCTGAGCAGCTCGACGTTTCCGGCGCCATGGAAGGTGGACCGGACGGCGGCAAGGGTCTGTTCGGGCGAGTCCGCGGCGGCGATCAGCCGGTCCGGGTCGACCTGCCGAAGATCGAAGTCCTCGGTGTTGACCACAGTGCGGACCAGACCGGCCGGGGCGCTGAGCCGGAACAGCGGGCACGGCGACGGTTCGACCGGGACGCGCACGCCGAGCGGCGCGGCCAGCGCGGCCGTGGCAACTCCGGCCGCCAGCACCACCGTCGCACCGGAGAGGGGTCCTGCTGTCGTCTCAACCCCGGCGATCCGGCCCGCTGTGTCCCGGCGGACCGCGGTAACCGGTGTGTCCAGATGTACCCGGGCTCCATGGGTGCGAGCGGCCTCGACCAGCCGCTCGGTCACGCCCACCGAGTCAACAGCGCCGTCCCCCGGCGCCCAGACAGCCCACTCCGGAGGCTGCCGAAGGGCGGGCTCGAGCGTCGCCACGGTGGTCGCATCCACGATCGTCTGCCCGGGTCCGGCGTCCGGCGCACTGTCCTGCCTGTTCCAGCTCAGCGAGCCGGACCAGGTCACCGGAAGTCCCGGCAACTCGGCCCCGAGCCGGTGGTACTCCGCCGTCGCGGTAGCCCGCAGCCCGGCGGCCGGAACGTCCAGCACGCCGGACGATCCAACCCAGGCGAACGAGTCCGCCGTCACGCCGGCACCTGGCCGCCCGGCGTCGACCAACGTCACGTTGGCACCCGCCCGGGCGGCGTGATAGGCCACCGATGCGCCGACAATGCCGGAGCCGACGACGACCAAGTCCCTACTCACCGGTGGCCTCAACACCTTCACGACCGTAACGTCCGCAGCGTCCGACCGTGAGCGAGATTCAGACGCGGGACACCAGGCCGTCCATCCAGGCCCCCTGACTGGCGGACAACGATGCTCCCACCACAAGACCGCCCCCGGGGCCACTTCTGACGAACACTCATTTCCCGATCAGGCCCCTGGGGCCACCGGACTCGTTCCTCTGGGGGCCAGAGAAACCGTTCAGAGCCAACCGTCAGCTGGTTGGCGTGCATCTGCATGGTGGAAGCTTCCGTGTCGCGGTCTTCCACGGCAACCCGTCTATTTCCGGTCGACCGGGCAGTCCGGACTCTGTCAGGCTGCCCAGCCATGACTGCTTACGAACTGTTGCTCATCGGTGGTGGGGCGGGCGTCGGAAAGACGACGGTTGCATGGGAGGTGTCTGCGGCATTGCAGGGAAGGGGAACGGCGCACTGTCTGATCGAGGGCGACTACATGGACCAGATCCATCCGGCGCCACAGGACGACCCTCACCGCGCTGCCATCATCGAACGGAACACCGCGGCGGTCTGGTCGAACTACGCCGCTCTCGGCCAGCATCGCCTCATCTACTCGAACACGGTGAGCATCCTGGAAGCGGCGATGATCAGCCGGGCCATGGGCGGCGGCGAGCTCCGAGCCACCTGCGTCCTGCTCACGGCAGGGGAGACGACCGTGCAGGAACGCCTCGCCCAACGCGAAATCGGCTCGCAGCTCACCGCCCACATCGAGCGGAGCCTGCGGAACGCACGGGAACTGGACGAGAGGGCTCCGGCGGGCACGGTCCGTATCCCGACCGACGGCCGGTCGGTCGAGGACATCGCCGTGGATGTGATCAAGGCGGCTGCGTGGTAAGGGGCCGATGATCATTGGACATCGTTCGGACCGAACGGCGAAGGCTGGCGGCATGACCCAGGAGGATCGGGATACCGGTGCCGCCCAGTGCAATGACACTCCTGGTACGGGCATGTTCGCGGCGTCCCCTCGCGGGACCAGGCCCCCCGGCTTCGGCGAGCATCGGCTCGATCGGAGAATTCAGCGTCACTCTGCCACATCTACGCAGGTCCGCCCCGGTCTGCACGCCGGGCGTCTCCAGGCTGTGCCGGGTTAAGGCGAGGCGGGCACGGAGCGGGTGGGCAGGGGGACGACGGTGCTGCCGCGGCGCAGGGCGTCGTTTTCGAGGGCCAGCTGGCGGATGGCCTCCTCGTACAGGGCGAGGGTGCGGCGCAGATCGGTGTTCTCCCGCGCAGCCGGCTCAGGTTGGCGTCCGCGCGCGGCAGCCTCGGCGAGGACGGTTTCGATGGCAGCTTTGACGGTGTCTGTGTCGGGCAGAGCGCGTTTGGCACCATCAGCTCCGATCCCGTGACGTCCCCCTGCGCCGGATCCCCCCGGGGGCACGCTGACGTCTGAGGCGGTGGGGCAGACCGCGGCATGCAATCGGGCCGACGTGCAGCGGTCTGCGCCACGCCGGACCATGGACAGGGAGGTGGTCATCATGGGCAAGGCCAGCGCAAGCGATCAGGCGCGGATACCGATGACGCCTAAGGCCGCCTCGCGGGTGCAGTCTGCGGCCGCGAGAAACCCCTCCGGCAAGTCCGCGACCTCTGGTTTTGCACCGCGCGCGCAGTCGGCAGCCGCGAAGTCCACCGGCTCCGGGCGGCGCGGCAGCGCGTAGTCGGCCGTGCTGTCCTCTCGTTCCGATCCGGGTTATCCACAGGCCTGAACGTGATCGGCCGTTCCTCCGTACGCTGCTGCCCGAATCGATCACACAGGGGTGTGCGGGATGCGGTACGGCGTAGTGGCGGAGGAACTCGCGGTGGAGGTCATGGCGCAGCTGCCCACCGACCGGGCGCGTACGACCGGCCGTCCCGATCCTCCGCCGTGATCACCTGAGCCATCTGCCGCACCGTGGCTATCGCACGCACCCCAGCATCCGCAGCGCATCGGCCCGCACTTTCCTGGCCGGAGTGGACTTCTTCCCCTTCGTCGACGTCTCAGGGGAAGGGAGAGATGTGTCAGCGTGCCGGGAGGCACCCTGACGGGCGGTGTGAGCTGCGGTGATAGGCACGACGTGGAATCGTTCGCGCACCGTTCACGGCACTGGATTCCGGACCGCCCGGAGGGCGCTCAGAACCCCTTGTCCAGGTCGGGTGCGGCTCCGGCTCAGGCTGCCGGGCGCTGCTGGTGTACGTCATGGCAAGGCTCCTCACGCAGGTGCCGCGGGGGTCCGGATGGAATCCCCCGTCACCTGTTAGAGGTGTGGCGAAAGTCGACGGTGTGACACTCCACTGAGCGCCGTTACCGATCCGTGATCGTCAGGCGGGCGCGGCTGTCCTGTGAGGGAACCTGGACCGATTGGCATCGAAGTTGGACCTCCGTGAAGGTGACACAGACTCTGACAGTGCACGGTTCCGTGAATTCAGGCATCCATGTACTGTCGTGGGTGTGTTGACTCTCGCTGCTGACATCGAGGTGCTGACGCGGTTCGGTCGCGCCCTCGCCGACCCGATCCGCTGCCGGATCCTCCTTGCCCTGCGCGAGGCCCCGGCCCATCCTGCCGACCTTGCCGACGCTCTGGAAATCTCCCGGACCCGGCTGTCGAACCACCTGGCGTGCCTACGCGACTGCGGCCTGGTCGTCGGGGTGCCGGTGGGCCGGCGCACACGCTACGAGCTCGCCGATGAACGTCTCGGGCACGCGCTGGACGACCTGCGCACCGCCGTGGTCGCCGTTGAAGCCGACAAGACCTGCGTGGACGCGGACGAGAAGGGCTGCTGCTGATGACCGCCGAGATACCCATCGGCATAGGACCCTCCCCGGTCCGCCGCGACGTCCTCACCCGGCGGATACGCCTGCTGGTCGCGGCCACGATCACCTACAACGTCATCGAGGCCATCGTCTCCATCACCGCCGGCACGATCGCCTCCTCCACTGCCCTGATCGGCTTCGGTCTCGACTCGGTCATCGAGGTCTCCTCGGCCGCCGCGGTCGCCTGGCAGTTCTCCGCCCGCGCCCACGCCGTGCGCGAGGCCCGCGAGCAGCGCACCCTGCGGATCATCGCCGTCTCCTTCTTCGTGCTCGCCGCGTACGTAAGCGTCGACGCCGTCCGCGCGCTCACCGGCACCGGGGAGGCGGAGCGGTCGATCCCCGGCATCGTCATCGCCGCCCTGTCACTGGCGATCATGCCGTTCCTGTCCGCCGCCCAGCGCCGCGCGGGCCGCGAACTCGGCTCCGCCTCCGCGGTCGCGGACTCCAAGCAGACACTCCTGTGCACGTACCTGTCCGCCGTGCTGCTGCTCGGCCTGGTCCTCAACGCCACCCTCGGCTGGTCCTGGGCCGACCCGATCGCCGCCCTGGTCATCGCCGCCATCGCCGTGAAGGAAGGCCGCGACGCCTGGCAGGGCAAGGGATGCTGCGCCCCCACCCGTGCGCCCGTGCCGTCCGCCGGCAACGAGGCGGATGCGTGCGGCTGCCGCCCCGGCTGCGACTGCTGCAACTGACCGCCCACCAGCGTGAAGCGGGCCCCGGTGAAGGCGAACCGGCGCCCGCTTCACGTTCACGACCCACGTACTCAGCACGCCGATGCCCGTGCTCGGAGGTCCGGACAAACCATGAAAGAGTGCCCGGTGCCTTTCCCCGAAGGTGCGGACCTTCCATAGCGGACAGGCAGCGCGCCCAGCGAGGATGCCCGTCATGACCACCGACCAGACCCTCGTTCCTCTGCGTTCGACGCGCTCCCTGCCCGTGGTGTTCGGTTCCGGGGCGGCCATCGGCGTCCTGGGCGGGATGATCGGGCTGGGCGGCGCGGAGTTCCGCCTGCCGCTGCTGGTCAGCCTGTTCGGGTTCGCCGCGCTCTCCGCGGTCATCCTGAACAAGGCGATGAGCCTGGTCGTGGTCCTGACCGCGCTGCCCGCCCGCCTGGCGGCCGTGTCCGCTTCCGAGCTGGCCGCGCACTGGCCCGTCGCTGTCAACCTGCTCGCCGGGAGCCTGCTGGGCGCCTGGGCCGGAGCGTCGTGGGCGGTGCGGATGCGCTCGGCCACCCTGTATAAGGTGCTGGCCGCGCTGATGGTGCTGATGGCCGCCGCCCTGCTGTTCACGCACTTCTCCACGCTGGGGACCCTCGACCTGTCCCTGTGGGCGCAGGTGCCGCTCGGAGTGGTGGCCGGGTTCGGCATCGGGGTGGTCGCGGCGATCATGGGCGTGGCCGGCGGCGAACTGCTGATCCCGACGATCGTGCTGCTGTTCGGGCAGGACATCAAGACCGCGGGAAGTCTCTCCCTGCTGGTGTCGCTGCCGACCATGCTGGTGGCCTTCGCCCGCTACAGCCGGGACGGCAGCTTCGCCGTACTGGGCGCCAACCGCCGCTTCGCGCTGCTCATGGTCGCGGGTTCGATCGCCGGGGCGATACTGGGCGGCCTGCTTCTCGGGGTGTTCCCGGACGTGGTCCTCATCCCCGCGCTGGCCGTGATCCTGCTCGTCTCTGCCGTCAAGCTCGCCCGCCACGACTGACCAGTCCGGGTGCCTCTGAAGCCAGGCAGTCCAACTTCCATGGCAGCCAATCCAACTTCAGTGTCAGAGGACAGCGGCGCAGAGCTCGGAGACGATCGTGAACGAGGTCGTCACCATCGGCACCGCCATGGCCGGCGGCATCACCGCGTGCGTGGTCTGGCCGTGCGCCATCCCGTTGCGGATCTGCCGGCCATAGTCGAGGTACTCCTCCTGCCGGGCCGTCAGGACCCCGTCGGCGGCGCCCTGCTTGATGAGCTGGAACAGCGGCTTGGTGCCCGCGTCCGGGATCCGGTCGCGCAGCACGATCTCCACCGCGATCAGGGAGTGCAGGACCGCCACGGTGGAGAACTCGTAGCAGTAGTAGGACTGGCACAGCAGCTCACGGGCAGTACGCAGGACGGCCGCCGCGGCCTCGGGCACGCCGTCAGGCACGACCAGGTCCTCAACGAAGTCGTGCATGTCGGCGTAACTGTCGACGAAGAGGTGGGCGCGTTCGTCCGGGACCGGGAACGGCAGCCGCTGCGTGGTCATCTCCGCAGTCTCCCAGTGCCACGCACCGTCCGGCAGCGGCTTTTCCCGGGGCGTCGCGCCGGCCCGGTCACGTCAGCGGTGACAAGGCGTACGGCTCTCGCCGCAACAGGGCACGGGCGCAGGAACCCACGGGACTACGAAACCCGACCTGAGCACTCCGAGGCGATGCTCACCCTTGCGGCCATTACGCCGCCTGGCCCGGAAACCGGTTCACCCCGCTGCAGCGGTTCCCCGCGCCGCAGCCTCAGACCAGGCTGCGTACTCCGGGTTCGCACCGAATGATCTGGAGTCAGTAGGTGTTTTTCAACTTCCCGCTCCTGATCGGCGGAAGAGGGCCACTAGGGCCTGTTGCGAAAGTGGATCTTGTTCGTTGATGATCACGTCCTGTGGGACGTGGTGATCTGACGAACGGCCAGTGGGCCCGGCTGGAGCC
>NZ_JBIBEN010000036.1:0-68170 GCF_042955065.1 Streptomyces sp. NPDC012510 | reverse complement strand
GTACCGCTTCGTGTACTTGCTTCCCACCTGGTGCTACTTCCTCTGGAACCTCAAGATCCCAGTCTCCAGGTGTCCACGATCAAGGGGAAGCTTCACCCGGGCTACTTCACACACGCAGTGGTCTTCCGCCGGTGTCCCACCTGCCAGGAGCACAACATCGTGCGAGAAGGTTACTTCGTCTGCGTCTTCTGCGACGCAGACCTACCCCGGCGATGGAACGTCGACCCGAACGCGGACGACCCAGACGGACCCTGATTTCGTCCACCACAGCACAGACTGCCACCGGTTCGGCCGACCGGCTCCGGACCGCGGCTGCCCAGCCCTGTCCAGTAAGTCTTGAGCCTGCCAACAATCTGATGTGTCAGAAATGTCAACTGAGGCCTGAGACCTCACACGACAGTCGGCGGCGCCTGCCAGGATGGGCCGGGTGACTCGCACGGTAGATCTCTGGCATCGCTACGGCCGCACCCGGCACACCACCGACCGTGCCGTGCCCGACCGCTTCTTCTGGGACTGGGGCCAGGACGGCGGGCCCGGGGCGGAACTCGTCGGCAACGTCACCAGCCGGTGCGTGGGCGATCTCGGTGCCGGGCGGCCCGGCACGCTGCCCATCTGGCGGTCCACCACCGACCCGCCTGCGTCGTCGCCATCGATGCTTCGCCCGCCCAACACGCCATGGCCGGCGACCTGTACGGCCACCTCGCCCCGCGGCTGAGCCTGGCGCACTGCGACGCGCTGGCCCACCTGAGGACCGCGCCGACACTTACGACGTGCTCTACAGCGTCTTCGGCGCCGTCGACTTCACCGAGCCGCGCGAACTGCTGCCCGCGGCGGTGAGCGCGCTGCGCCCCGGCGGGCGGCTGGTGTTCGCCACCCTTGCCCATCACCTCGGCGGCGCGCCGGCCCATCCCGGAGTGCGGCACACCGAGATCGGTTCGAAGACGCAGGACGGCACGGTGGTGCTCATGCGCCGCTGGGTACTCCAGGAGCCCGTGTGGACCATGCTTCTCGACGAGGCCGGGTTCACCCGGGTCAGTACCGAGGTGCTGCCCGACGGACCGGGGCGCGCCGCCGACACGCTCCTGGTGACGGCGTTTCGCACGGGCGGTCAGCGGACCATCTGACGCGATGGCTTACGAGTAGTGGGCCCGGCTGGCCGGGACATCGTCTACGGCTCGTCCTGCTGGCCTCCTGAGCCCCGTGTGGAGTGGCGTCACCGACGCGGGGTGGAGCAGCTCGGTAGCTTGCTGGGCTCATAACCCAGAGGTCTTCTCTGAACTGCGGGTCACGACCAGCAGCAAATGAAGTGATCTTAGTCCTCTGAGCGCCTTTTGACCTGCGATGCTTCAACAGCAGGCGGACGCTTCTCGGAAGTATGTGAGCTGCGGGTTCTCTGGGGCAGCGGCTTTCTGACCTGGCAGGCATACCGCAACTTGTTCCGGACTGACATCAGTTGCTCTCGGACGGTTGTGCAGCGGTTGGCGCAGCATCCGCTGGCGGGCTCTGAGCGGTCTCACGTGATGTGGGGGTTGCCCGCTGGAGAGGGTGCTGGATGGTGCGCGGCGTGGCTGTGCCGCAATCGCACGGCGCGGGGGTGGTGCGTCTCCGCTGCTTGTACCCCGTTCGCCGAGGCCGTCGTCGCAGAACCGGCGCCTCGCCCTTGCGGGGCTCCTCCGGCTCATGCATCTGCCGCATAAGTGTGGCTGGCAGGGAATTGAGCAGGATCGTGTGGATCACGCAGGCCCGTGCGGGCAGGGGAGGAAGCGCTGTCGCTGGCGGGGCCATCCGTCAGCTCAAGGACGGGCAGTCCGTCCGTCCGACCGGGTGTGCCGTCACCGGCCCGAAGCAGCGGTCAGTCGCATGCAGCGCGGGGTGCCGGGTCCAGGATGGATCGGATCCGCTGCAGCCCGTCGTGGTTGACGGAGAACCAGGCCCAGGTGCCGCGTCGTTCCCGGTCCAGCAGCCCGGCCTCGGTCATGATCTTCAGGTGGTGGCTGACGGTGGACTGGCGCAGTCCCAGGCTGTCTGCCAGGTCGCACACGCAGGCTTCGCCGTCGGGGGCCTGCTCCAGCAGCCGGAACAACTGCAGCCGGGTGGGATCGGCGATGGATTTCAGGATCGCGGACAGTTGCTCGGCCTCCGTGCGGTCCAGGGGCTGGCAGTTCAGTCCCGGTCCGCACGAGCCGCCTTCGAGGAATCCGTCCTCCGACGCCTGCAGCTCTATGAGAGTCACCGTTCAACCATAGACGCTGGGTGATCACTGATGTGCGATCAAAAATGGACGCACTGTGAATTCACCTGGTGTCCGGCGGCTCGCCGCTGGCGCCGGTGACCCTGCCGGCGGCTGGCGCCGCCGGCAGGGTCACTGGCGCAAAGCGCCTCTGGACAGACAGAGAAGGGTCCCCGCTCCGGTCAGCAGGCCGTGCGCCTGCCGCAGTGGGTTGCGACAGGGCAGCGAGTCTGGGCGTTCCTTCGTATGCGCGGGGACGAGTTCGCTGCCGAAGCGTCAGCGGTGCTGAGTGGCGCGCCTGGCTCCGGGCTGCGGCTCGGGCTTCTCAGCGTGGGCCGTCGGTGGGGGCGGTCTGCCAGGCCATCACGGCGGCGAGGGCCGAGAGGAGAGCGAGTGCGGCGAACAGGTGGGGGTAGCCGCCGAGCGGGACGGCCAGGGCGGTGCCGGCGAAGGGGGCCAGTGCGGAGGCGGTGGTCGCGGGAGCGGCGAGGAGTCCGGAGAGGCGGCCGTAGCGGTGGGTGCCCCACCGGTCGGTGATGGCGGTGGCCTGCAGCAGGGTCAGGTTGCCGCGGACGGTGCCGGCGAGGACGGCCAGGGCGGCCAGCAGGGGGTAGGGCCCGGGGATGAGCGCGAAGGCGGCGGTGGCCGATCCGCCCATGCCGATGAGGACAGCGGCGCGCAGGGTCGGCGAGCTTCGGCGCGCCAGAGTGGCATACAGGGTGCGGCCGAGGGTCTGTCCGGCTCCGCCCAGTCCCAGGGCCCAGGCGGCCTGGGCGGCGGTATAGCCGCGGTCGAGCAGCAGGGGGACGAGGGTGATGACGACCGCGTACATCGCGAACGCCGACAGGGTCAGGGCTGCGGCCAGGAAAAGAAAGGGACGGCTGCGGGCGATGGCGGCCGTGCTGAGGGCCTTGCCGGTTGCTGTGCGGGCCGGGGCGGGCGGCCAGGGGCCGCGCAGTGCGAGGGCGTGGGCGGGCACGGTGACGGCGGCGAGGACGGCGGCCAGGATCAGGTAGGTGTGCCGCCAGCCGTAGTGGCTGGCCAGCAGGGCGGTCAGGGGGGCGAAGACGGTGGAGGCCATGCCTCCAGCGAGAGTGACGATGGTCAGGGCACGTATGTGCTCGGGGGCCCACCAGCGGGTGAGTGCGGCGAAAGCCGGCTGGTAGAAGGTGGAGGCCATGGCGAGCCCGGCCAGCAGCCACCCGATGGTGAACAGGGCCAGGTTGGGCGCGGTTGCGATGATGATCAGGCTGGCTGTGCCCACGACGGAGCCGGCGGTCATGACGGTGCGGGGGCCGCGGGCGTCAAGGATGCGGCCGATACGGATGCCGGCCACGGCGGAGACGAGCAGAGCGGCGGAGAACGCGCCGGTGGTCGTGGCCGCGCTCCAGCCGGTGGCCGTGGTGATCTGCGGGTTGAGGACGGGGAAGGCGTAGTAGACGATGCCCCAGCTGGTGATCTGGGTCAGGCACAGGGCGGGCAGTGCTGCGCGCGGCCGCTGCGGTTGGCCGGATCGGGCGGCGGCCGCGCGGGAGGTGGCGGTGAGCTGTCTCATGTGCGGTCAGCAGCAGTTTCCGCTCGTCTGCCGTTGCTCGGGAGAGCCGGCGGGGGAGGAGGCGCAGCAGGCGCTGGCGGGCTGCTTGGCCAGGGTGTCGGCGTCGGCCTTGACGACGTACACCTCCCAGGGTTCCCGGCCGGGGCCGTGGACCCAGACCTTGTCCTGCAGGGCGTAACAGCAGGTGGTGTCGGTTTCTTCGCTGGTGGCCAGGCCTGCCTGGGCCAGGCGGGCCGCGGCGGTGTGCACGGCGGCGGTGGAGTCGACTTCGACGCCGAGGTGGTCCAGCCGTGTGTCCTGGTCGGGTGTCCCTTCGATCAGGACCAGTTTCAGGGGCGGGTCGGTGAGGCCGAAGTTGGCGTAGCCGTCGCGGACTTTGGCGGGCTGGGCGTCGAACAGCTTGCTGTAGAAGGTGATGGCGGCCGGCAGGTCGCCGACGCGCAGGGCGAGCTGGATGCGTGACATGCGGCGTCCTCCTGGGGGAGTGGGAGTGGGCTCCCGCCTGCCGGGGCAGCAGGTGCGGAGCCGGAGCCGCCAGCGACTGAGGCGCTGCAGCCGATGCTACGAGCAGGTGGTTCGATGTCTGTCTATGCAGCCAGCATGGCCCCGGAATAGATAGCCGTCAACATAGAGGTTCATCGAATCTATTGGTCGGCCGTGCCCGGGTTCCGCTTCACTCTTGGCAGATGATTAGATAACTGTCAACATAGAGGCATGTCTAAGTTGGCTTCGGGCTCCGGCATGCTGGACGTCGCCACGTCTTTGCGGTGCTGCCAGCCGCTGGGGCGAGAAGAGCTGTCGGCCGCCGATGCGGAGAAGATCGCCGCCATGTTCAAGGCGCTCTCCGACCCGGTGCGGCTGCGGCTGTTCTCGAGGATCGCCGCACAGCCCGACGGCGAGGCCTGCGTCTGCGACATTCAGGACGTCGGCGTCTCCCAGCCCACCGTCAGCCATCACCTGCGCAAGCTGCGCGAGGCGGGGCTGCTGGAGTCGGAGCGGCGGGCCAGCTGGGTGTACTACCGGGTGGCCCCCGGTGTGCTGGCCGGCATGGCCGGCCTGCTGTCGCAGACGGTCTGAGCATTGCGCACCAGTCGGTGGCCCAGGGCACCGCAGGCACAACTCGGGCCCGTGGGCGTGCCTCGCCCATCGACATCTCCCCAGAGGGACGCTGGGGTGAGGAGACGACATGGACCACCACGGGTCGGACACTGACTGCCAGGGAGAATGTCTGCAGCTCAGCGAAGCGGACACAGCCTGGTGGGCCAGCGTGTTCAAAACGCTCGGCGATCCCGTGCGCCTGCAGCTGCTCATCCGCCTGGCCGCGCTGAGAGGCGCCGAGGTGCCCGTGCACGAACTGTGCGACGTACAGGTGTCCGCGTCGACGGTCAGCCACCACCTCAAGCGGCTTCGCTCCATGGGCCTGATCGAGAGCCGCCGCGAGGGACGCGTCGTCTATTACCGCCTCGGGCACGGGGTCCGTGCGTCATTGCTGCAGATCCTGCACCAAAAGGAACGGGCGGAAGCACACTGACAACCGGCCCGCTACAGGCCTTCGGCCCGGTGCCGCGCTGATGCAAGCACCGCGGGACCGGGCCGAAGCAGCTTCAAGGACACCTGGGGCGCCCTCCCAGGAGGTGAGGCGGTCAGGAGACCGCGGCCGCGGGGGATGCCGTCACCGGCTGGTCCAGGTGCACGGTCGTGTCGCACAGGCGCTCCACCTGCGCCGGATCGTGGGAGACGAGAAGCACGGCCCGCCGGCCGTGCAGCGCCGCTATGGACTGCTCGACTGTGTCCCGGCTGCGTTCGTCGAGCGCGCTGGTGGGCTCGTCGAGGAGCAGCCCGGCCGGTTCCAGCGCCAGAGCACGAGCCAGACACAGCCGCTGCCGCTGTCCCGCTGACAGGTTCTGGGCCGGTGAATCGAGCCGGTCGGCGACTTCCTTCCACAGCCCCGCCTCGTGCAGAGCTTGTTCAGCTCGTTCCCGCAGCACCTCCCGGGAGGCCCGCAGGACGTGCCGCAGGCCGAACAGGGCGTTGTCGAGGATGCTGCCCCCGAACACGACCGGCGTCTGCGGAACGAGGACGATCTTGGCCCTGAGATCGGCGTCTCCCTTGCCGGGCGCGATCGACCGGTCCAGCACCTGCAGGTCGCCCTCTCGGGTCAGCCCGCGGGGGAGCAGGTCCACCAGGGCGCGCAGGACGGTTGACTTGCCCGCGCCCGACGGCCCGCACAGACCGGCGGTGGACCCGTGCTCGAGGCTGAAGGAGACAGGGCCGACCAGGGTCTTGTCACGGCTGCGTACGCGTAGCTGGCGCACGGTGATTACGCTGTCCATCGCTCTCCTTCGAAGCGGTTGCGCAGCCAGACCGCCGCGCTGAGGAGTACTGCAGTGATCAGGACCAGCACCATGGCGCTTCCCCATGCCTGGGTGACGGCCTGCGGGTCACCGGAGTCCTGGGAGAGAGTGAAGATGTGGGTGGGCAGCGCCTGCACCGGCGATTCCACGATGCCGCTCGGAACGGTGGGAGCGCCGAAGAAGACCGTGGCGGTGAACAACAGGGGAGCGGTTTCGCCGGCAGCGCGGGCCAGGCCCAGGAGCAGGCCGGTGACCGTGGCGGGCCAGGTGTAGGGGACGACGACGGACCGGATGAACTGTGCCCGGGTCAGCCCCAGCGACATGGCGCTCTCGGTGAGCTCGGGCGGCAGGCTGCGCACGCGGGCTGCCGCGGTCAGAGCGACCACGGGTACGACGACGGGCACCAGCACGATGGCGCCCGCCAGCCAGGATCTGCCCCATCCCATGGTGGTGGACAAGATGACGAATCCGGCCAGCCCCAGCAGGATGGTCGGTGCTCCTCCCAGGACGACCGTCAGCGTCTGCAGCAGGCGCGCCATGCGCTCGGATGCATGGACGCCGATCAGGATGCCGGCGCCGAATCCGAGCGGCAGGGCCAGCACGGCCGTGGTGACGGTGAGCAGCACGGTGCCGACGATCTGGTCGCGTACGCCTCCTCCGGCCGCGCCTGTCGCCCCGGTGAACCAGAAGGACGGGTTGAAGGCGGCGCTTCCGCGCGTCACCAGCAGAGCGATCATCGCGGCCAGGAGGGCGCTGGGCAGCAGAAGGGCTCCCAGCCGCAGGGTCATCATCAGCCGGTCCCGCTGCACCCGCAGCCGCGGTGTGCTGCGGTAGCGGGCAGTCTGCTTGCTGGTGGTGCGCTGGCGTCGTTCCCGGGTGCCCCAGATCGTTGCCGCGGCCACCAGCGCCAGCAGGACGATGCCCAGGCCGCACAGGGCGGCGAAGTAGGGGCCGGAGGTTCCGGCCAGGACGGGTTCGGGGCCGGCGAGTTTCGTCGTGAGTGTCTGGCCGGGATGGACCAGCGAGTCCAGGAACTCGCCGAAGCTGGTGGGCAGGTGGCCGTCGGCCCGGCCGACGACCAGGAACACCGCGATGGCTTCACCGAGGGCTCGGGCGAGGCCGAGCAGAACGGCTGCCCGCATGCCTGACCGCGCGAGCGGAAGCACCGACGAGCGGATCACTTCGCGGCGGGTCAAGCCGAGCGCGAAGGCGGCCTCGCGGTAGCGGTCGGGCACGGCGGTCAGTGCATCGACGCTGACGGCCACGATGGTCGGTGTGATCATGACGGCGAGGACGATGCCGGCGGCCGCGAGACTGTCGCCGCCCGGTACGTCAGCCATCTGCGCGATGACGGGACGGATGACGATGATGCCGATGAGGCCGTAGACGATGGACGGGACGGCGGCGAGCAGCTCGACGCACATCCGCAGCGGCCGGGCCACGCGTGAGGGCAGGTACTCCGACAGGGCGAGAGCCGCTGCCCAGCCGACGGGCACGGCGAGGGCGAGCGCCAGTGCGCACACGACGGCCGTGCCGTAGATCATCGCCAGGCCGCCGAAGAGGGAGTTGGGCGGGCTCCACGCCGCCTTGGTCAGCAGGTCCAGCCAGCCGACATGGCCGCTGGTGGCCCCCGCCCCGAGATACCCCACGACGGTCACGAGCAGGCCTGTCACAGCGAACGCCCCGGCATACACCCAGCCCCAGACCCACCTCGAGGCCCGTGGGCGGATGCCCGCCTTGGGGGCGACGGGTTTTCGAGCCAGTGTTTCGACGGCCATCGGCTACTTCCCGATCTGCTTGAGCGTCAGGTAGCCGTGTTTGGTCATCAGCGCCTGGCCCTTGGCAGACAGGACATAGTCGATGAACGTCTTCGACGTCCCCTTCGGCTCACCGTCTGTGATCAGGAACAGAGGCCTGGACATGGGGTACTTGCTGGTGGCGATGTTCTGGGGGGTCGCTGCGATGCCGTCCAGCGCCACCGCGGCCAGCTTGTCACGTCCTTCGACGAAGCTCGTGGACAGCGGCGCCACCGCGCCCGGTGTGGACTCCAGTTTGTTGCGGGTCTCGAGGTTGCCGCCCACGATGGCGAAGTTGTTCGACTTCGGCGGCGGCGGGGCCTTCTTGTCGCCGTAGATGTACTTGTCGAGCACTTCCCGCGTGCCGCGTCCGGGTTCCTTGTCGTAGACGAAGACCTCCAGGTCCGGGCCGCCGACTTCGGACCAGTTGGTGATCTTGCCCTCGAACAGGTCGCGTACCTGCGCCTTGGTGAGGTTCTTGACGCCGCCGTCGGCGACTTCCTTGGTGACGATGACGCCCACGGCGTCCGCGCCGATCTGGACGGGGTGGAAGTCGGCGTTGCGATTGGCGGTCTTGTCCTCCTCTGCCAAGGGCTTGGAGCTCATCGCGATGCTGATCTGGCCCGAGCCGAGCTGGGAGATGCCGCCGGCGGAACCACCCTGGGTGGCCACGGTGATGTCGAGACCGTCGGCCTTGAGAACTTCGGCTGCGTCTGCGGCTACCGGTGCGACCGTGGTCGACCCGCTGACCTGCAGTGCACCGCTGCCTGCTTCGGCTTTGCTGCCGGCGCAGCCGGCCACCGACATGACGAGCAGCGCGGTTGAGGTGAGGTAGGTGGTGCGGCGCTTCATGGTGAACACTTGTACGGCTCTTCCTTCTTCAAGCGGGACCGTGGTGTGCGTGGGCTCCTGGGGTGGGACCTGCAACGTCCCCCGGACAGTCACTATTCGGACGGTCGGGGCAGGGCCGGCCAGGCCGCCCCGACGTGCCGGGCTGTGCCTCCGGGGGAGGGCCGGCCGGCACGCTCAAGGCCGCGGCCGGCGCCAGGGAACCCTGGGGACGCCGCCATCGGCGGTGGCTGACAGCGATCGGTCCGCCGAGGGCGGTGCCCGTGGCGGACAGGGCCGTCATCGTGAGGCTGGAAGGAAGGAAGAGCAGGCAGACAACGGCTGCCGTGCAGGTGGTTGAACAGGCGATCACATGGTGCCGTGGCCTGGGAGGCGCCGGCAGATGTGGTGCTGGCAGATTCGGGGATGGCTCTGACCGGGCCGGTGGCCGCTGTCGAAGCGGCCACTAAGGCGCGAACGAGTTCATGCATGTCAGATCCTTCGGGGTTGGCGGTGCCCTGAAAGAGAACGCGGGACGGCGGCACCCGAAGGGGCTGCCCGCGCAGGCTGCAATGGATCTGTGGATCTGTGGATCTGTGGATCTGTGGATCTGGCGCAGGTGTGCCGGCGGTTCATGTGCCGGCACCTCGATGCGGGTAGCCGGGATCAACGTCCTGGGCTTTGAGGCCTCCCCTCCCTCACGGCTGCGGTGAGCCAGACGTGAGCGGACGGCGCCAGGTGGACACACAGTCCGCCGCCGGCGTCGCTGGTGCACATGGACCCGCTGACGAAGTGCCAGGCCTGCGCGGCGTACTCGGGAAGCAGGGACGGCAGGTGGATGCGTACCTCGCCATCGGACGGGTTGTGCAGGCCCAAAACCGCGCGGGAGCGGTCGGCTACCTCGCGCAGGACGGCCTCGGCGCCGTCGGCGTCCAGCGTGCGGACCACGGCGTTCTCGGCGAACGCGGCTGCGATGTGCGCGGAGTTCGCGCAGCCGGTCAGGTCAGGCGCTTCAGCCCAGACGGCCTGGACCGGGGTGGGGACGAGCGGGCTCACAGCAGGGGCCTTCCTGTCATGGCGGATCCGGGTTTGTGTCCCAGCAGATGCAGGACGGTGGGAGCGACGTCGGCGAGCGTTGCGGTCTCAGGGAGCACCGGCGCCGGCGTGCCGGCGCCTGCGGGCACGATCACCACGGGCACCGGGTTGGTGGTGTGACCGCCATAGGGGCGGGTGGTGCCGTCGGGTGCCTGCTTGGTCATCTTCTCGGCGTTGCCGTGGTCGCCGACGGCCAGCAGCCACCGGCCGCTGTCGCGGGCCGCGTCGAGGATTTGTCCCACCGCGGCGTCGGTCGCCTCGCATGCGGCGACGGTGGCGGCCAGATGGCCGGTGTGCCCCACCACGTCGATGTTGGCCAGGTTGGCGATGACCAGATCGATGTCCGGGCGGCCGGCAGCCTCGATGACGGCCGCGGTGACACGGCCGAGGTTCATCTGCGGCCGCGCGATGTAGTCAGGCTTGCCCTCGCCCGCGATCCGCTGATGCTCCTCGACACTGCGCATCGTGGCGTCACGGCCATTGATGTAGTAGGTGACGTGCTCGAACTTCTCGGCCTCGGCGATGCGGACGCTGCGCAGCCCGGCCGCGGAGAGTTCGTCGGCCAGGCCGCCGGAGGCATCCGCCCGCTCGACCAGAGCGGGTATGGCGGCGCGGGTGTCGTACTGGGCCAGGCTGAGCATGCCCGCCGAGCGTCCGCTGCCCGTCAGGTGCTCGATCAGGCCGTCGGCGAACTGCTGGATGCGGTCACTGCGGAAGTTGAACCACACGACCGCATCCCCGTCGGCGATGGCGGCGTTGCCTGCCGCCGTGAGCACGCTCGCGGGCACCCATTCGTCGCCGCGCGCGGAAGCGGCCACTGCCTGCTGCACGCTGTCGGCCGCTGCCCCGCGGCCGTCGGCGACCAAGGCGACTGCCTGCTCGGTGAGGTCGAGGTTGCCGGCCTTGTCCATGGCGTACCCGCGGCCGATGACCGTGGCGATCTGCCCCGCCCCGGCGCGGTCGGCGAGCTCGGCGACCCGCTCCAGGTAGGCGGTCGAGGTGTGGTCGGCCACATCCCGCCCGTCGGTGATCGCGTGGATGAACACGCGGCTCACCTGGTGGGCGGCCGCAGCGGCCAGCAGGTCACCCAGGTGATCGACGTGGGCATGGATCTGCCCGTCCGAGCACAGCCCGATCAGATGCAGGGCGCCCCCCGTGGCGGCCGTCTTCTCCAGGACGCTGCCCAGCCGGGGGTGGGCGCGCAGGGTGCCGGTGTCGATGGCCTGCTGGACCAGCAGGCTGTCATACGGCAAAGGCCGTCCGGCACCGATGACCATGTGGCCGATCTCGGAGTTGCCCACCGTGCCCGCAAGGAGGCCGACCGCTTCGCCGGACGCGTCGGCCAGCGTGCTCGGAAACTGCGTGACGAGCTCGTCCAGGACCGGGGTGTGCGCCAGGGCCAGGGCGTTGTCGTCGGCTGCGGGCGCGTGGCCCCAGCCGTCGAGCACCAGCACGATGCCCGGCCCGGCGAACGCCGCCTCAGAGGGGCTCATATGGTGCTCTCCAGGGAGGGGTGAAGGGCGTCGAGGGTCTGCCAGAAGGTGGGGAAGGACTTGGCGACGCAGCCGGGGTCCTTGATGACCACGCCTTCGGTGCGCAGGCCGCCGATGGCGAACGTCATGGCGATGCGGTGGTCGTCGTAGGTATCGATCACCGCGCCGTGCGGGGTGCCGCCGGTGATGTACATCGCGTCCGGGTGTTCCTCGACGTCGATGCCCATCTTGCGCAGCTCGGTCGTGACGGCGGCGATCCGGTCGCACTCCTTCACGCGCAGGGAGGCGATGTTGGTGATGCGGGTGGTGCCCTCGGCGTAGGCGGCGGCGATGGCCAGGGAGGGCACCACGTCGGGCATGGCTTCCATGTCGATGTCGATGCCGCGCAGCCGGCCGCCGGACAGGGTGATGTCGGTGTCGGTGACCTGGGTGTGGCAGCCCATTCGCTCGAGCGCCTCCACCAGGTGGACATCGCCCTGGTGGGAGCCGGCGCCGATGCCGGGGATGGTCACCCGGGATTCGAGGATGGCGGCGGCGGCCAGGAAGTACGACATGCCCGAGGCGTCCGGCTCCACGGTCACCTGTCCGCCGCGGGCCTGCTGCCCGGCGGGGACGGTGAAGCGGCGGTAGCCGTCGCGTTCGACGCTGACGCCCATCTCCTTCAGCGCCGCGAGCGTCATCTCCACATACGGCTTGGAGATCAGCTCGTCGCTGATGGTGATCTCGGTGTCGGTCTGGGCGCGCAGCGCGTTGATGATCAGGCTGGAGGTGAACTGGCTGGAGACGGCGCCGCTGATGGTGGTGGCGCCGCCCTTGAAGGAGCCGCCGACGACCCGGACGGGCGGGCTGCCGTTCCCGCGGACGGCGGTGGCGTCCACGCCCAGCGGCGGCAGCGCCTTCAGCAGGTCGCCCATCGGACGTTCCTGCATGCGGGCGTTGCCGTTGATGACGGTGGTGCCCTCGGCGTGCCCGGCCATGGAGATCAAAAAGCGCAGCGGTGTGCCGGCCCCGCCGACGAAGATCTCCTCCTGCGGTGCGCGCATCGGCCTGCCGGTGGGAGTCACGCGGATGCGGGCGGCAGCGTGGTCGATGTCGCAGGTGACGTGGCCGAAGGCCTTGAGGGCGCCGGCGAGGTAGATGGTGTCGTCGGACAGCAGCGCGTTGTCGATGACCGTTTCCTGTCCCGAAAGGGAGGCGATGGCCAGGTAACGGTTGGTGTAGCTCTTGGAGCCCAGAACGCGGACGGTCTCGTCAAAGGCGGCCAGGGGCCGGACGGTGACGGTTTCGGCCTTCAGCCGCGGGTCGGGTGTGGCGCTCATGTGCTGCCTCCGTGTTAGGGGACGGGCGGTGCGGTATTCGCGGGCGGTGTCAGGCCTTGACGACCCGGCAGGCGAAGCATTTGAAGGCCTGCTGGCCGGAGAGGTTGTCGTAGTAGCGGTCGTCGGGAAGGGTGTTGGCCGCCTCGTAGCGGGGGTCACCGAAGAGGTCGCCGACCTTCTGCGCGGGACCGAAGGTGTTGGGCACGAACACGGTGTCCGCCCGGATGCCCTCCCACAGCAGCGCGGTCCCGGTCACCGACCCGCGGGGGCTTTCGACGCGGACGTCGTCTCCGTCGGCGATGCCGGCCTGGCGGGCGGTGTCGGGGTGGATCTGGATGAAGCGGATGCCGTTGAGCTGCTTGCCGGTGGGGGTCCAGTGGGTGACCTCGGCGAAGTGGACCACGCTGGGCCGGCCGGTCATGCCCATCAGCGGGAAGTCGCGGTGCACCGCGTCACTGCCGGGCACGCCCAGACGCACCGGGTGCGTGACGGCCTGGGGGTTGATGGGGTTGGTGACGAACTTGCTGCTGTAGGCCAGCGTGGGATGCGCCCCGGTGACTTCCGGGTGGGTGTAGAAGACGGGCAGCGCACTGTGCCCGGTCACCGACAGCTTCTTCTCCAGCTCGGCTGTGGTGATCTCCACCTTTCCGCTCGGCGTGAGGAAACGCTTGCCGCGATGGCCGGGATCCAGGGATTCGGCCGCCTCGTACCAGCTGGGATGGTCCAGGTAGAGCGTGCTCACCCCGGGGTGGTCGGTGCTCGGGCAGGGCCAGCGCAACGGTTCCTTGCGCTTCTTCATCCGCTCACGGGTCATGCCGCCGGCGCCGGGCGTGTGGGAGACGAAGTCCGCCCACAGCTGCTTGTAGTCCATCCACCGCTCGGGAAAGGCATCGCGCCAGTCGCCGGCCGTGCGGCGGGTGTCGAGGTCGGCCAGCGCGTGCGCGAGACCGATCCAGATCTCCCAGTCCGGCCGGGACTCGCCCACGCGCTCGACGACCTGCTCCTGCCAGCGGATCGCGCGGTCGTCGCGGCGCATGTACACGCCTTCCATCTCCAGCCCGCTGCACACGGGCAGGATGATGTCGGCGTAGTAGGCGGCCTCTTCCATGAACAGGCCGGTGTAGACGTAGAAGTCGAGTTCCTCGAAGGCCTTCTTCACCTTGGTGGTGTTGGCGGAGGACACCAGCGGGTTGCCCTGCGTGATCACCGCGCGCAGCCGGTAGGGATTGCCGGTGAGGATGGACTCGGCGAAGTAGTCGGGGCCGACCGGCAGCGCCTCGCGCCGCTTGGGCACCTGCGCCTTCAGCGGCGGCAGGTGCAGGTCGCCGGGCCAGGTGTTGTGCATGAAGTTGCAGCCGCCGCCCGGGCGGCCGATGTTGCCGGTGACCGCAGCCAGGAAGGTCGCCACCCGGTAGGTGTCGAAGGCGCCGAGCTGGTGCGAGATCCCGGCGTTGCAGAAGATCGCTGCCGGTCTGGCCTGCGCGTACTCCTCGGCCATGGCGGTGATGGTGGCCGCGGGCACGCCCGTGACCTTCGCCGCCCAGGCGGGGGTGTACCGGTGCTTGGCCAGATGGGCGCGCAGCTCGCTGAAGCCGACCACCCACCGCTTGACGAACGCCTTGTCGTGCAGGCCCTCGTCGACGATGTGATGAAGCATGGCCAGCAGCAGCGCGAGGTCGGTGTGCGGCTTGGGCGCCACCCACCGGTCGGCAGCCGCTCCCGTCGGCGTCAGCCGCGGGTCGACCACGGTGAGGGTGGCCTTCGTCTTCTTCCGCCCACGCAGCAGGTAATCGAAGGTGACCGGGTGCGTCTCGGCCTGGTTGGTGCCCAGGAACAGGTAGTGGCGCGCCGAGCCGAGGTCGTCCTTGCCGGTGGCGCCGTCGATGCCGTAGCCGTTGGTGAAGTTGCCCAGGCCGAACGTTGCCGCCAGAGCGTTGCCGCCGGCGTCGTTGCAGACCGGGCCGACGTCGGTGTTGTTGGGGCTGCCCAGCATCGCGAACAGCCGGGCCACCAACGAACCCGTACCGCGCGGCAGCCGCCCCGTGGTGCGGTTGGCGATGGTGTGGGCCTGCCCGGCATCCCGCAGCGCCAGCAGCTTCCCGGCAATCGTGCGCAGCGCCTCCTGCCAGCTGACCGCCTCGAACTTCGAGCGCGGCGAGCCCTTCGCGCCGGAGACGCGGCGCAGCGGTGTCGTCAGGCGATCGGCGTTGTACACGAGCTGAGGCATCAGCTCCGCCTTGACGCACACCTGCCCCTGCTGCACCGGGTCGTCGTCCTCGCCCCGCACGGCCAGGACGCGACCCGCTTTGAGATCGACGTTCAGACGGCAGTTGCTGTTGCAGAACTGGCAGGCCGTGGCAACGGTCTTGTCCGGAGTCAGAGCAGCGGACTGGTTGGTGAACGCCACCACCGCAGCGCCACCGGGGGACAACTCTGAGCCTGGCGCGGCGGATGCCTGCGCGGCGTGCGCCGGGATGAGGGGGAGCAGGGCGGGCGCTCCGAGGCCGGTGCCGCCGATGACGCTGCCGCGGACGAATCCGCGCCGGGACAGGCCGTGCTGGTCGGACTTCATAAGGAGGTGAGGTTCCTTCCGCCTGTTGTGGGGACGAGGCGGGCATGGCGGTGCCCGGACCGTGCGCGCAACAGCGCACGGCCTTGGAGACTCCAGCGGTGGTGTAGGTCAGAGAGAGGGCGCCGCCACAAAGCCCGCCTTGGCGCGCACGGCGGCCAGGAACGCCTTGAGGATCTCGTGTTCGGAGCCGGGTGCGGAGGACAGTTCGGGCTGGAAGAGACTGCCCATGAAGAACGGGTGCCCGGTGATCTCCAGGGCACGCGGCGCACCGTCAATGTCCCAGGCGCTGATCTGCAGTGATCCCTGGCTGGCGGCGTCCATGAAGGTGTCGGTCAGCCCGTAGTCGCAGTGGAAGATCTCCTCTACCTCGGTGGTGCGGTAGATGGAGGCCAGCAGGGTGCCCTCCTTGACCTTCAGCGGCGCCTTCTCCCCGCGGAAGGAGCACTTCAGCGGTGTGACGAGCGGCATCAGCAGCTCCGGGTCCTCATCGACGCCCTCGGCCTCGGGCAGGTGCAGCACGTTCTGCGCGTGCTCGATCAGGGCGCTGAAGAAGCCGCCGCAGGTGCCCAGGAACGGCAGGCCGTTCTCCCGGGCGTGGCGCACGGCGACGTGCACGCCCTTCTGGTTGAAGTAGGGCGCGCCGGGCACGACCCATATCCCGTCGAAGCCCTGCAGGAGCGAGGGGTCGTGGATGTCGGTGGTCGGGATCCACTGGGTGGTCAGGTCCCACTGCTCACGCATCGCGTCGATCTTGGGGTGAGACGGCTCGTCGTGATTGCCGCGGTCGCCCACCAGGGCAAGTCGGGGCTGAGCAGAGACTGACATCGTTTTCCCTTTCAACATTTCAGGAAGGGTCCGGAACAGCCGTCGCCGGTGACGGTTCCAGCCTCGTAAGCGCAGCAGTCCGTGTGCCGAGCACGGCCTGCTCCGCAGGATGTGGTGTGGGTGAGGTGATGTCAGGACCGTGCGCCACGCACGGATCCGTGAGCAAAAAAGGGGGGTACCGAGGCGTGTTACCGCCGCGTCGGCGGTCGTGTGACTGAGAGCGTCAGCCTGCCGAATGTACGCATGTGTCCCCCTGGCACCCCGTGAGTGGGACCCTCTGCGCAGGCCCCCGTGCTGCTTCTCGCTCAATTTATCGATGACGGTCAAAGTATTCGAGAGTCTCCTGCTCGGCCGGGACTGATTCGCGCCAACTCCTCCCCCTCTGCCGGAATCTGGCCTTCCGTGGTGCCGGGCGGCTGTTGATCAGGATCTTCGGCGTAGGCGCCGTCTTGTCGCCGAGGGAGGCGCCGTGCGATGGCCCGGACGGCCCTGGCGTCGAGCAGCGGCGCGGCCTTGCCATGTACGCGCACGTCAGGGCGGGAACCCGCGGCCGCGGGCGGCCAGTTGTGAAGGCGATGCGCAGATGGCCGGATGCGGCATACAAAACCGGCCGTTATCAACAGCGATGACTGTTGATAACAGTCCTTGCTGCTTAATTAGGGGTGGCCGGCGGCTGGCCCAGCCTCTTCGATTCCCCCGCAGGCGCGGCCAGCCCCGGCTGCCCCACGTGGGCGCCACCCTGTCGCGCTTGAGGAGAACGCACGTTGAACCGCTCAGTCGGCCATCCCCGCAGATGGCAAATCCTGAACATCCTGTGCCTGAGCCTGGTCTTGATCGGTCTGGACACCCTGATCCTCAACCTGGCCCTGCCCAGCATCCAAAAGGACCTGGACGCTACCAGCAGCCAGCTGCAGTGGACCGTCGACTCCTACGCCCTGGCCTTCGGCGGACTGCTGCTCATGGCCGGCGGCCTGTCCGATCGCTTCGGCCGCAAGCGCCTGCTGTCCATCGGCCTGGCCGCCTTCGCGCTGACCAGTCTCGGCGCGGCTTTCGCCTCCAGCGCCGAAATGCTCATCACCTTCCGCACTCTGATGGGCATTGCCGCCGCCCTGATGATGCCCGCCACCCTCGCCATCATCAAGGACGTCTTCCCGCCCGAGGAGCAGGGCAAGGCGATCGGCATCTGGTCCGGCGCCGCCGCCGTGGGCGTGCCGCTGGGCCCCCTCGTCAGCGGACTGCTGCTGGAACACTTCTGGTGGGGCTCGATGTTCCTCATCAACGTGCCACTTGCCGCCATCGCCCTGATCGGCGGCGCCAAGCTGATTCCCGAGTCCAAGGCAGAAGGCCACCCCGGCCTGGACCTCGTCGGAGCCCTGCTGTCGGTCGCCGGTCTGGTCGCCATCGTCTACGGCCTGGTGGAGGCCCCGCACAACGGATGGGGCGACATCGTCACCCTCGGCTCCCTCTTCGTGGGCGTCGTCCTCATGGTCGCTTTCGTGCTGTGGGAGCGGCGTACCGCCCACCCGATGCTCGACGTCGGCCTGTTCCTCAACGCCCGCTACGGCGGCGGCGCCCTGGCGATCGCCTGCACCTCCTTCGGCCTCTACAGCGGCCTGTACCTGCTCACCCAGTACCTGCAGTCCGTGCTCGAACTCGACCCGCTGGGCGCAGGACTGCGCATGCTCGCCATCGGCACCATGATGATCGGCGCACCGCTGTCGGCGAAGCTGGTCGAGCGCACTGGACTGAAGGCCACGGTCGTCCTCGGCCTGCTGCTGTGCGCGGCCGGGCTGGGCGTGCTGGCCGGGCTTCAGGTCGACGACGAGGCCCAGGCCCTCATCGGGCTGGCCGTCTTCGGCCTCGGCATGGGCATCGCCCTGCCGGCCGCTGTGGACGCCATCCTGGTCGTCTCCGCCGCACGCCAGGCCGGCGCCGGCTCCGCGGTGGCGGACGTGGGCATGCAGGTCGGCGGCGCGCTGGGCATCGCCATCAGCGGCAGCGTTATCACCACCGTCTACCGCGACGACCTGCCGCAGGCCGCAACCCTGCCTGGCGAAGCGGGAGACGCGGTACGCGAGTCCCTGGCCGGCGCCTCCGCGGTCGCCCAGCAGTTGGGCGGCAGCGCAGGCCAGCGGGTCCTGGACGCCGCCCAGCACTCCTTCGTCGGCGGCTTCGCCACCACGCTGCTGATCGCTGTCGGTGTCGCGGTGGCCGGTGCGGTCGCCGCCGTGGTCGCCATGCCCCGCGCCCGTGTGGCCCAGGACGACGGCACCGCGCAGGCCGAAGTCGCCCCCGGCACCAGCGCCGACGCCCCCGCAGCCTCCTGATCCCGGGGGATTGGACAGTGCGTAGGATCAAGCCTGCATCCCGGCCCGGCGCGCATGCCGCGGACCGGCCGGGTCCGGAAGACCGGCCCAGGGGCGAAAGGGAGGTGGCGATGGCCCGGCCATCGAAGCTGAGGGTCGCGGTCAGCGATCCGGCTCAGTGGCTCAGCGAACGCGAGCGCGCCCAGATGCTGGCGCCCAAACTGCGGGCGCTGGCCGATGAGACCCGGCTGATGCTGATCCTGCTGATCGCACAGCGTCCCCGCACCGTCAAGGAACTGCAAGAGGCCACCGGCTTGAGCCAGACGCTGGTCAGCCACCACTTGGCCCCGTTGCGCGAGCAGCACCTCGTCGAGGCGATTCCCAAGGGCCGCAGCAACCAGTACGTCATGTGCTGCCAGACCCTGGCCGAGCCGCTGCGCATGTTCGCCAGTCTGGCGGCCATGGACCCCGAGACGGTAGCGGCCTGCCTGCATCCCGAAGCTGACCAGCCCGCCGCACAAGGCGCCTGACCGGACAGACCCGCACGGACCGAAAGGGCCGGTGTTCCTCCGCACTGGGAGGAGCACCGGCCCTTTCGCCGCCCTCCTACTGCTGCAGGCTCTGCTGGAAGCGGTCGCGGATGTCCAGCGTGGTCAGAGCGTTGGTCGCACGCGGCGGTATCGAGCCCGTCCGCGGCAGCGTCTTGACGCTGATCAAGTGCGGGCCGGAGGCGACCTGGGCACGCAGCATCGCACCGCGCAGGCTGTCCTCGCTGTCACAGGCGATGGCGCCGGCGTAGCCGGCCGCCAATGCCATCTCGGGGAATGAGGTGGTCGCCGACGTGGTCGCCTGCCCGCCCGTCGATTCGTGCACCCGGTTGTCGAGCACCACGTGGATCAGGTTCGCGGGCGACTCGTGCCCGATCATCGACAGTGCGCCCAGATGCATCAGCAGGGCCCCGTCCCCGTCCAACACCACCACGGTGCGCTCAGGGTGGGTCAGTGCCACGCCCAGGCCGATCGACGAGGCGTGGCCCATGGAACCCTGCATGTAGAAGTTGCCGGGCGCGTCGGCGACCGCGAACGTGTCCCGTCCGGTGAAGCCGGTGGTGGCGATGACGGCCGCCTGCGGCGCTGCCGCGGTCACTACACCGATGGCCTGAGCGGCGGCAAGACCTTGCGTATGCGGGTCGTTGGCGGCCTCTGCCTTGCCGATGGCGCCCCGTTCGACCAGCACGAACGGCGCCCGCTGCGCCGCCAGGTCCTTGTCCGCCTGGTCGAGCACCGACCGGAACTCCTCCACCCCGTGCTGGGCGTACAGCGTGTAGTGCGGCGTGTCGACGCTGTCCAGCAGGGCGGGGGTGGCCGGCCCCATCACAGCGTGCTGAGGCTCGTCGGTGGCCGGGTCGGGCCAGCCCCGCAGACTGGTGAAGGTCAGAATCGGCAACTGATAGGTCATCACCAGCGAGGTGAGCGGGTTGATCAGGTTGCCCAGGCCGGAGTTCTGCAGCATCACGTACGCGCGCCGCCCGCCCAGTGCGGCGCCGGCCGCGACGGCCAGCGCGCTGCCCTCGTTGGGAGCGGGCACATAGCGGCCGGGCTGGGTGCTCAGGTGGGCGATCGGCCCGCCGAAGTGGGAGCACGGCACGCCGCTGGCGAGAGTGAAACCGCGCTCGGCGAGAAGGTCACAGAATTCTTGAGCGGAGATCATGGACGGGGCAGCTCCGTTTCAGCGGTGGTGGACGGCGCGGTGGACGCCTCCCGGGCCGCGGCCCGGGAGCGGCGACGCATCTTGACGCCTTCGACGATGATGGGGATGCCGGAGACGAGCACGATGCCGATGACGATGGCCTCGATGTTGTCGCGGACGAAGGCGATCTGGCCGAGGTAGTAGCCGACCAGGGTGAGGCTCACCGACCACAGGACCGCACCGAGCACGTTGAACAGGAAGAACACGCGGTAGGTCATGCGGCCCACACCGGCGGTGATGGGGATGAAGGTGCGGAAGACGGGGATGAAGCGGGCCATCACCAGTGCTTTGGGACCGTGCTTGAGCATGAACTCCTGGGCGCGTTCGGCGTTCTCCTGCTTGAAGAAGCGGGAGTTGGGCCGCTTGAACAAGGCGGGGCCGATCTTGCGGCCGAAGGCGTAGCCGAACTGGTCGCCCAGGACCGCGGCGACGACGATGGCGAGCATGACCAGCCACAGGGGCTGGTGCAGGATCTGGTCGTTGGCCACCAGCAGGCCTGCGGTGAACAGCAGCGAATCGCCGGGCAGGAAGAAGCAGACGATCAGCCCGGATTCGGCGAAGACGGTGGCCATGATGCCGATCAGCCCGAAGGTGGATATCAGTGCTTCGGCATCGAGTAAGGGTGAGGAGGCGAGGTTCATCATCGCGGTGTGCCCCAGGGTTCAGGTGAATTGAGCGGACGGCAGGACGCGCGCCGGCCTCGCAGTGGGGCCGGCGCGCCGTACAGCGCTATCGGGCGGCCCACACGGGACGCTCGTCGATACGGACCACGGCGCACGTGATGGACACCCCGCCGCCATGAGCCACGATCAGGACGTGGTCGCCGGGACCGACCTGGCCGGTCTCCACCAGGTGGGTCAGGCCCACGATCTGGTCGTTGACCGTCATGTGGCCCAGATTGCGACCGAAGTCGAGCAGGCCCTGCTCGGGGGTGAGCCCCATCGGGTCGAGGATGACCTTCAAGTAGCTCTCCTGGCCCGTGAAGACGTGGCAGACACGGGCGACGTCGCCGGGCTCGAGACCGGCCTCGGCCAGCGTGCGCAGCGCAATCTCGGTGCGCAGCTCGCCCTGGCGGCGCACCACCTCGGCGACGGTCTCCTCCAGCCCTCCGGCGGCGGCCAGGCGCTCCTTGAAGTCCATGCTGCGCCCGACCGTCAGCGACGGCGGGAAGAGCGGCTCGCTCCCGCGGTACTGCTCCTCCACCTCGGCGGTCGAGCCGGTGTTGATGGACAGCAGGCTCGCAAATCCCTCCGACTTCGACAGCAGGATGGCGCTGCCTCCATCACCGAGGACACCGTTCTGGATGCCGAAGGCCCACCGGTTGAAACTCGGGGTGCCGACGTTGTCGGCACCGGTGAGCAGGGCCGCCCCGCGTTCGGGTACCGCCTTGAGGTAGCAGGCGGCCAGCTCCAGCGAGCCGATCAGACCGCTGCATGCCTGCCAGACGCGGAAGGAGGGCACGTCGCGGTCGGTGAGATGCCGCAAGATGTAGTGCTGCGGCGACCACCCTTCAGGCCCCTGCTCGTGACCGCAGGCGTGGATGTGCAAGTCGATGTCGTGCGGGTGCAGCCCGGAGCGTTCCATGGCTTGCCGGGCAGCAGCGATCGCCATGTCCGGAGCAGGCATGTCGTCGGCGACAGCGGCGCCGGTCCAGCCGTAGAACTCGTAGTCCTCAGCGTCGTACAGGCCCAGAGCGACGGCCTTTTGGGCGTCGACGATCTCAGGGATGTACGTGCCCAGTCCGGCGATGCGAATGTCGGTGGTCTTCATGAAGTCGGTCCTCGTCACTCGCTCGGTCAGGCCGAGGCGTCAGCGGAGTTCAGTTCGGCGGCCAGGGCTTGGGCGACGGTGGTGATGGTGCCGTCCTTGAGGAGTTGCACCATGGGCAGCTTGACCTGGTAGCGGCGTTCGACGCGGTTGCGCAGTTCGACGGCCATGAGGGAGTCCATGCCGAGCCGGTTCAGCGGCCGGTTGACGTTGACGCGCTCGGCGCGCAGCCCCATCACCACCGCGGCCTCCTGCTTGAGGAAGTCCAACAGCTCGCCACTGGGCACCGCCTGCGTAGCCGCCTGCGTAGACGGGGTCTGGGCTCCACCAGTCTCCGGCACCGGGGGTGCCTCGGCTGGGGCAGCCGCTTCGGCGAGGGGTGCGAGCGGTGCGGCAGAACCCCCGTCGGGTTCGTCGGCGGCCGCCGGTGCGGCAGCATCGTCGGCCACGCGGTCAGCGGGGGCTTGTGCAGGGCTGAGCTCGGCGGCCAGGGCTTGGGCGACGGTGGTGATGGTGCCGTCCTTGAGGAGTTGCACCATGGGCAGCTTGACCTGGTAGCGGCGTTCGACGCGGTTGCGCAGTTCGACGGCCATGAGGGAGTCCATGCCGAGCCGGTTCAGCGGCCGGTTGACGTTGACGCGCTCGGCGCGCAGCCCCATCACCACCGCGGCCTCCTGCTTGAGGAAGTCCAACAGCTCGCCACTGGGCACCGCCTGCGCGGACGCGGCAGCCTGCGGGGCAGGCCGGGCAGTGGCCGCAGGCGCGGAAGCTGTCTGTGGAGCAGCCGGTGCGGGCGCGGCCGAACGCGGCCCGGTGGGCGCCGGAGCCTGTGACGGCGCGACCGCCTCGCCACCCTGCTGCCCGTGCTCGGGAGCGGCCGACGGCAGGGGCTGCTTGACGCCGGTCAGGTGCTGCAGCAGCGGCGCGTCCGCGGCGCTCGGATACGCGCGGGCCCAGGCGGGCCAGTCGGCCGGCAGTACCGCGGTGTGCACACGACCCTCGGCCAGGATCCGGCCCAGCATTTCGAGGCCGTCGGCCGGGCTGAAGGAGGCCATTCCCTGCGGCAGCAGGGTGCGCTCTTCCTGCTGCTCCTTGCGGGCCACCATGCCGACGCTGTCCCAGAAGCCCCAGTTGACGACGGTGGCCGGCAGCCCCTGGGCGTGCCGGTGGTGAGCCAGGGCGTCGAGGAAGGCGTTGCCGGCCGCGTACCCGCCCAGCATGGGCGAGCTGAGCAGGGCGGAGCCGGAGGAGAACAGCACGAATGCCTCCACCGACTCCCCGTGCAGCAATCGGTGCAGGTTCCACGCCCCGGAGACCTTGGCCGCCAGCACCCGGTCCATCTCGGGCGCGCTCATGTCGCTCAGGGGCGTGTAGTCGATGACACCGGCGGCGTGGAAGACACCGCGCACGGGCGGAAGTCCGGTGCGGCGCCGGGAGGCGAGCAGCACCTGCATGGCCTGGGTGTCGGCGACGTCGACGGCCTCGTACGTCACGTGCACGCCGCGCTCGCGCAGCTGCCTGAGCACGGCGAGAGCACCAGCCTGCGGATGGTCGTGGGCCATCGGCGCGTCAGGGTCGGGCAGCAGGCTGCGACCGGTCATCAGCAGATGGCGGGCGCCCTGGTCGGCCAGCCACCGGGCCAGCTGGCCGCCGATGCCGCCCGCTCCGCCGGTGATCAGGTAGGTGCCGTCGGCGTGGACGGTCACAGCCCGTCCGCGCGGATCTGCGGCAGCAACGGGCTGCGAGCCGAACGACAGCACGATCTTGCCGGTGTGGCGGGACTGGGCCATCAGGCGGAAGGCGTCCGCGGCCTTCTCAGCCGGGTAGACCGTGTGCGGCAGTGCCTCCAGGGTGCCTTGGCCGACCAGGGCGGCGGCGGCCCGCAGCACGCGGCCGGCCCGCTGGGGGGCGTGCTGGATCATGTGTACGACGTCGACGGCGTGGAAGGAGAGGTTGCGGGTGAAGGCCCCCAGCGGCAGCGGATTGTTGTCGAGGATGTCCTTCTTGCTCAGCTCCAGGTAGTGCCCGTAGGGGGCCATCAGCGACAGGTTCGCTTCGATGGCGTCGCCGGCCAGGGTGTTGTAGATGGCGTCGAATCCCTCGTCGCCGAGAGTCTTTTTGAAGGTGCCGGCGAAGGTGAGGCTGCGGGAGTCGGCCACCTGTTCCACGCCGAGCTCGGTGAGCAGTTCACGCTTGGCTTCGCTGCCGGCAGTGGCGAAGATCCGGGCGCCCTTCCAGCGGGCGATGCTCAGCGCGGCCCGTCCGGTGCCGCCGGTGGCGGTGTGGATGAGGACCTTCTGGCCGCGCTCCAGTCGGGCCAGGTCGTGCAGCGCGTGGTAGGCGGTGAGGTAGGCGGCGGGCAGGGTTGCGGCCTCGGCCCCGGTCAGCTGGGCCGGCTTGGGCGCGGTCAGGCAGGCGCGGGTGACGACCTCGGAAGCCAGGGCGCCTTCGGCGAAGGCGATGACCTCCTCGCCCACCGTGACATCGGTGACGGCATGGCCGGTCTCGGTGACGGTGCCGGTACATTCCCAGCCCATGACCGGTGGCCGGTTGTCCTGACCGGGATACGCGCCAAGGCTCAGCAATACGTCGCGGTAGTTGACGCCGGCGTGGCTGACCTGGATACGGACTTCGTCCGCGGCGAGAGCACGCGAAGGTATCTCGGTGAGTTGCAGGTCGTCGATGACGCCCGGTGCCGGCAGCGACAGAGCCCGCGGCGCGTCAGCGGCGGCCGCCGCGGGCCGCAGCCGGGCTGCCAGCCGCCGTCCGTCGCGCAGCGCGATCTGGTCCTCCTGATCAGCCTGCTGCAGCAGTTCGGCCAGGGCGGCGACACTGGCCGTGGACCGGTCGAGGTCGGCCAGGCGCGGGGTCAGTGCGGGGTTCTCTGCGGCCAGGGTGCGGCCCAGCCCCCACAGCATGGCCTGGAAGGGGTGGCGTATCTGCTCGCCCGAGCCGGTGGCCTGGGCGAGCTGGGTGACCAGCCACAGCGCAGGCTGTCCGATCAGGCGCTGCTCCAGGGCCCTGGCCAGGTGCAGGACGCTGTGGGCGGACAGCAGTTGGGCGCGGCGGATCTCTGTGGGTGTGGCGTCCAGGCCTGCCTGGGCGTCCAGGGCCCACAGGTGGATGATGCCGCGGCAGGTGCCGATGCGGGCGACGTCGCCCAGGACTTCGAGGTAGTGCTCTTCCTTCGACGGGTCGATGCGGTAGCGGTCGCCTCCTCCGGCCAAGCGGCCGGCGCCGGCGGTCACGGCGACCACTCGCTGGCCTTGGCCGGTCAGTTCCCGCACCAGTGCGCGTCCGGTGGAGCCGCTGTCGGTCAGCACCAGCCAGAAGCCGTCCCGTTCGGTTGCGGCCGCGGGGAGGTCGGGCAGGGGGGCCTCGTCCCAGGTGAGGGAGTGCAGCCAGGTGTCGCGGTCCCCGACCACGGGGGCGGCGGGGGTGCGGGAAGCCTTGGTTGGCGTCACGAGGTCCTCGGTGGGGGTGGTGAGCAGTGCGGGTGCGTGGCCGGCCAGGTACTGCAGGCGCAGCCCGCGCATCTGCGCGATCAGACGGCCGTCCTCGGCACGGATGTCGATGTCGGCGACGAAGGAGTCCTCGCGCGGGGAGGGCAGCAGCGTGGCGTGGCTGAACAAGGAGGCGGGCGGCTGCTGGTAGAAGCGGACCTCGTCGATGCCGCCCAGGACGAAGACACCTTCCTCGCCGGGGACGGTCAGCGGCCGGGCGGCGGCCATGGCGTGGCCGCTGGCGTCCAGGAGCGCCGGGTGGAAGTGGTGGTGGGCGAGGCCGTCGACGAGCGCGGAGGGGCAGGCCAGCCGGGCGAGGACTTCGCCGTCGGTGCGCCACAGTTCGGTGATGCCCTGGAAGGTGCCGTTCCACTGGTTGCCGCGTGCGGCGTTCCACGGGTAGAAGTCGCCCCCGTCTTGGTGCTGGGGCAGGCGGGCGCGGATGGCGTGGAGAGGCTCGGACGGCTCGGGGGCATCCTGCGGCAGGGCGTGGGCGGTGGCTTCGGTGTGCAGGATCCACTCTCCGCTGTCGGAGTCCTGGCTGTGGATGCGGCA
Organism: Streptomyces sp. NPDC012510; assembly: GCF_042955065.1. Taxonomy (NCBI): domain Bacteria; kingdom Bacillati; phylum Actinomycetota; class Actinomycetes; order Kitasatosporales; family Streptomycetaceae; genus Streptomyces; species Streptomyces sp. NPDC012510. The sequence goes on along the minus strand of NZ_JBIBEN010000036.1, from coordinate 42,223 downwards.
GTGCAGTGAGGTGTCCGGGCGGGGGGTGACGGTGACCTTGACCTCGGGTGCGGGGCCATCCGCGTCCAGGAACAGGGCGCGGTGATAGTGGACGTCGGACACCGACAGGGCGCCGGATTCCGTGACGGTGCGGGCGGCTGCAGCGATGAGTTCCAGGTGGGCGGTGCCCGGCAGGATGATCGTGTCCTGGATGCAGTGATCGCTCAGGTAGGCGTTGGCGCTCAGCTCCAGCGGTCCCTGCCAGATGCGGGTGGCGCCGTCGGCGGGCAGCAGCCGGCCCAGCAGCGGATGCGGGGACTGCTCCGTTCCGCGCTTGACGGCCGGTGGTGCCGGGGCGGCGGGGGCCGTCGGGCCGGTGGTGCGGCTGATCCAGTGGCGGGTGCGCTGCCACGGGTAGGACGGCAGCGGCACGTAGTGGCCGCCGCCGGTCAGCGGGGCGAAGTCCAGGTGCGCGCCGGCGGTGTGCAGGGCGGCGGCGAAGGTGAGCAGGCTGGTGCGTTCGTCGGTGTGGCGGCGCAGGCTGCCGACGGCGGTGGTGTCCGCGCCGGTGTGCAGGCGGCTGGTCTCCTTGATGCCGGCCACGAGCAGCGGATGGGGGCTGATTTCGATGAACACTGTCTCGCCGAGTTCGAGCTGGCCGCGTACGGCGCCGGCGAAGTCGACGGGCTGGCGGATGTTGCGCACCCAGTAGTCGGCGTCCATGCCGGAGCCGTCGATCACCTCGTTGAGCAGGGTGGAGTGCAGCGGGATGTGGCCCGCATGCGGGGTCAGGTGCGCGAGTTCGTCGAGCAGGTCATCGCGCAGGGCGTCCATCTGCGGGCAGTGCGAGGCGAAGTCGACGTTGACGCGCCGGTTGTCGATGCCGCGGGCATCGAGGGCGGCCAGCACCTGGGTCAGGGCGTCGACGTCCCCGGACAGCAGGGTGGAGGTGGGGCTGTTGACGGCGGCCACCGCGACCTTGTCCTCGAATCCGGCCAGTGCGGCTGCTGCCTGGTCGGCGGGCAGAGCCACCCAGGCCATGGTGCCGAGGCCGGAGAGGCGTTTGGCGAGTCGGCTGCGGCGGCAGATGACGGCGGCCGCGTCCTGCAGGGAGAGCGCGCCGGCGATGTAGGCGGCGGCGGATTCGCCCATGCTGTGGCCGATGACGACGTCCGGCTTGATGCCCCAGGACTGCCACAGTTCGGCCAGGGCTATCTCCATGGCCCACAGGGTGGGCTGGATGACGTCGAGCTGCTTGAGCCGCTCCTCGTCCGCGGAGCGCAGCAGGTCGATGACCGACCAGCCGGTCTCCGTCTTGATGGCCTCGTCGCAGGCTTCCATGGTGCGGCGGAAGACCGGCTCACTGTCCAGGAGTTGACGGCCCATGCCCGGCCACTGCGAGCCCTGGCCGGGGAAGACGAAGGCGATCCGGGGCGCCGCTTCGGGGTCGGTGTAGTCGCTGACGGACAGGCCGGGCTCGCTCTCGCCGTCGGCGAAGCCCCGCAGAGCGGCGGCCGCTTCGGCGTGGCTGTCGGCGGCGAGCGCCAGGCGGGCATCGTGGAGGGTGCGGCGCATGGCGGCGGAGTGGCAGATGTCGCGCCAGGCGTGCTGGGCGCCGGGACCCTCGAGGTGATCGGCCATGGTGCGGGCGGCGTCGGCCAGGGCTTCGGGGCTGAGAGCGGACAGGACCAGCAGTTCACTCCGTGCGGGCGGCGTCTGGGCGTCCGTGTCGCGGGCGCCCGGTTGGGGAGCGGCTTCGAGGACGAGGTGGGCGTTGGTGCCGGAGAAGCCGAAGCTGGAGACTCCGGCGACGGCGGGCCGGTCCCGGTCGGGCAGCGGCGTGGCCTGGGTGGGGACGCTCAGCGGCAGGTTGTCCCAGTCGACGGCCGGGTTGGGGTTCTTCAGGTGCAGGTTGGGCGGGACCGTCTTGTTCTCCAGACACAGCACGGCCTTGATCAGCCCGGCGATTCCGGCGGCCGCCTCGGCGTGGCCGATGTTGGTCTTCACGGAGCCGACCAGGCAGCGCTGGTCTGCGGGGCGGGGGCCGACGATGTGAGCCAGGGCCTCGAGTTCGACCGGGTCGCCGACGCTGGTGCCGGTGCCGTGGGCCTCGATGTAGTCGACGTCGGCCGGGCCGATGCCGGCGTTGGCGTAGGCGCGGCGCAGCACGTCGCGCTGGCCCTCGACGGCCGGGGTGACGAGATAGCCGCTGCTTTGGCCGTCGTTGCCGACGGCGGAGCCGCGGATGACGGCGCGGATGCGGTCGCAGTCGGCGAGAGCGGCCGAGAGCGGCTTGAGGATGACCGCGCCGATGCCGTCGCTGCGGACGAAGCCGTCGCCGGAAGCGTCGGCGAACTTGCAGCGGCCGTCGGAGGCGAGCATGCCGGCGCCGGAGTAGACGACGCCTTCCTCCGGCAGCAGCACGAGGTTGACGCCGCCGGCGATCGCCAGCGGGCACTCGCCGAGCCGGATCGCCTGGACGGCGTTGTGGACGGCGACGAGCGCGGAGGAGCAGGCGGTGTCGACGGTGAAGCTGGGGCCGCGCAGGTCGAAGGCGTACGACAGACGGCCGGAGGTGATGGCGCGGGAGGCCGCGCCCGTCATGGCGTAGAGGTCCAGCTGGTCGCGGTCGCTGTACTGCAGGTGCCAGTAGTCGCCGCCCAACTGGCCGATGAACACGCCCGCGTCGGTGCCGGCGATCTGGGGCAGGGGCTGGCCTGCGTCTTCCAGCGCTTCGTAGGCGACTTCCAGCAGCAGCCGCTGCTGGGGGTCCATGCGGTCGGCTTCCCTCGGGGAGATGCCGAAGAACTCCGCGTCGAATGCGTCGATGTCGCGCAGCAGTCCGCCCCACCGGCTCACGGTGCGGCCGGGTGTGCGGGGGGCCGGGTCGTAGACGGCGTCTACGTCGTAGCGCTCGGGCGGGATGTCGGTGATGGCGTCACGGCCCTGCAGCAGCATGTCCCACAGCTGCTCAAGACTGGTGGCGTCGGCGAACCGTCCGGCCATGCCGATGATGGCGATCGGCTCGCTGGCGGCGTCAGCCGCGCGGGTGGGGTCGTGAGGCATGGATGTCCTTCCGGGCATGGCGAAGCCGTTCACTGGTGAAGCAGCACGGAAGGAACCGCGGTCTGTACGCGGCAGGCCGGCGCAAACGGCCGGCCCGGTGGCGGGCGCACATGCCGAGGCGCAAGGGGGGTGGAGTGGGGAAAAGCCGGTCCCGTTCGTTGAGCGGTGGAAGGCGTGGCGAGCGCTTCACACCGTTCACGGTCCGGACGCGGCCGTCGGCACGGCCGCCGTTCCCCGAATGTCGTTACGACACTGGGCGGTTGCCCAGGGCCGCACACCCCCACTGTTTCGACATGTATCGAGATTGACTCGTCAGAGGTGCCACACGCAACGCGGCGCGATGTGACGCTCGTCACATTGCGCGAGGCTTCGACCTGAGGTTGACATTCATCGAATCAACGGCAAGGCTGGAATCTTGATTCGTTGTTTATCTATATAGGCGGTTGTGATGAGGCATCCAACGCGCCGCCGACAGGGCCACCGCGACAGGAGCCGATCCCGATGAGCGATTCCGTCGGAAACCCCGCCGTCGAACCCGACGCCAGCCCCTGCTGCGCCGCGATCGCCGAGTTACAGCGCCGGGCACAGCAGCGCGCCGAACAGCGTCTGCAGGCAGACGGCGACGACGCTTCCCCGGCCGCGCCGCCCGCGCCCGCACGCGACGCCTGATCGCCGCCCGCCCCCTTCCCGAAAGGACACCGCACCGTGGTTGACCACAGCCCCGACCGCCTTCCCGTCGCCGTGATCGGAGCCGGACCTGTCGGCTTGGCCGCCGCCGCCCATCTGGCTGAGCGCAGCCTCCCCTTCGTCGTCCTGGAAACCGGCGACACCTCGGCCTCGGCCGTACGGGCCTGGTCCCACATCCAGCTCTTCAGCCCCTGGGAGTACAACACCGACCCCGCCGCCCGCCGCCTGCTCGAGGCCACCGGAGGCTGGGAGGAACCCGCCGCCTCCGCCCTGCCCACCGGCGGCGACCTCGTCAAGCAGTACCTCCAGCCGCTGGCCGAACTGCCCGCGCTCGCCCCCCACATCCGCTACGGCGCCACCGTCACCGCCATCAGCCGCCTGGGCATCGACCGCCTGCGCACCGCCGGCCGCGAGAACACACCGTTCGTACTGCGCCTGGCCGACGGCGATGAACTCCTCGCCCGCGCCGTGATCGACGCATCCGGTACCTGGCACCAGCCCAACCCCGTCGGCGCAGGCGGGCTGCCCGCCCATGGTGAACGGGAAGCCGCCGCCTGGATCAACCACGGCCTGCCCGACGTCTTCGGCGCCGACCGAGCCCAGCACGCCGGCCGCCACACCATCGTCGTCGGCGCCGGCCACTCAGCTGCCAACACTCTGCTCGCCCTCGCCGAACTCGCCGACGCCGAGCCGGGCACCACCATCACCTGGGCCATCCGGGCCGCCGACCCGGCCGCCTCCTTCGGCGGCGGAAGCGACGACGAACTGCCCGCCCGCGGCGCCCTCGGCTCGGGCCTGAAGATGCTCGTCGACACCGGCCGCGTCACCCTCGCCGCCAACTTCCGCACCCACAGCGTCCGCCGCCTGGGCGATGACCCGGCACACGACCAGATCCAGCTCATCTCCCGCCACCCGGACGGCACCGAGCAGACACTGACCGCCGACCGCGTCGTCGCCGCCACCGGCTTCCGCCCTGACCTGCACATCACCGACGAGCTCCGCCTGGAGCTGGACCCGATCATGTCCGCGCCGCGCGCGCTGGCACCCCTGATCGACCCCAACCAGCACTCCTGCGGCACCGTCACCCCCCACGGCTACCGCGAACTGGCCCACCCCGAACCGGGCTACTGGGCCGTCGGTATGAAGAGCTACGGCCGCGCCCCGACCTTCCTCATGCTCACCGGCTACGAACAGGTCCGCTCCATCGCCGCCGCCCTGGCAGGCGACATGGAAGCCGCCCAGTCGGTCGAACTGCAGCTGCCGGAGACCGGCGTGTGCTCGGTGACCGCCGGCGGCGAAGCCATCGCGCTTCGCCTGGGACTGACCAAGGACCAGCACGAACAGCTGCTCCACGCCACCGCCAAGCACCTGGGCACCTCCTCCAGCGCCGCCGAGGCGGTCCTGTCCGCGGCCACCGAACTCGACATCGACCACACCGCCGCGCTGCAGCTGGCCGCCTACGCCGCCGAACAGTTCGACGCGCCCGGCGCCACCGGCTGCTGACCGGCAACGAAAGCGGCTGCCCCTCCCGCACTCGGGCAGAGGCAGCCGCATCGGCCGTACCGGGCTTCAGGACATGCGGTGCACCTTGTGCTGCGCCGCCTGCGCCCTGGGCCGCACCACCAGCAGATCGACGTTGACGTGCGAGGGGCGGGACACCGCCCACGCCACCGCGTCCGCCACGTCCTCGGCCACCAGCGGGCCGGGCACACCGGCGTAGACGGCGTCGGCCCGGTCGGTGTCACCGCGGTAGCGGTTGAGGGAGAACTCCTCGGTCTGCACCATGCCCGGAGCGATCTCGATCACCCGCAACGGCTGCCCGCACGCCTCCAGCCGCAGCGTCTCGGCGAGCACGTGCGCCCCGTGCTTGGCCGCGCTGTAACCGCCGCCGCCCTCGTAGCACGTGAAGGAAGCCGTCGACGTCAGCACCACCACCGTGCCGTCACCGCTCGCCAGCAGCTTCGGCATCAGAGCCTGGGTCACCTGCAGGGTGCCCAGCACGTTGACCTCGTACATGTGCCGCCAGTCGTCGGGATCGGCCTGTGCGATCTCCTCGACCCCGAAAGCCCCGCCGGCGACGTTCACCAGCACCTCGCAGGCCTCCACCTGCGCGGCGAATGCGGCCACCGCTTCGCGGTCCGTCACGTCCAGGGGATGGGAGTGCGCGATGCCGCCCTCCGCGCGGATCTCCTTGGCCACCGCTTCCAGGCGGTCCACCCTGCGTGCGGTGAGGATGACGGTGAACCCGGCCCGGGCCAGCTCGCGTGCTGTGGCTGCTCCGATACCGCTGCTGCCTCCGGTCACCACTGCGGTGCGCTGCTTGCGGCCCTGAGTGGGTATGGCCATGAAGTGCTTCCCCCAGCCCTTGATTAGACAGGCATCGAATTATCGGATCTTGGCATCCACGTCAACGAGTGTCAACATAGACAGATGTCAAAGCTCCAGGGGAAAGTGGCCGAGCTCCCGGCCGAGCCGTGCTGCCCGGCACTGACCGAACGGGAGCTGACGGCACACGAAGCCGAAGTCACCGCCGCCATGTTCAAGGCCCTCGGCGACCCGGTCCGGCTCCGGCTGTTCTCCAAGGTGGCCTCCCACCCCGACAACGAAGCCTGCGTGTGCGACATCGCCGACGTCGGCGTCTCCCAGCCCACCGTCTCCCATCACTTGAAGAAGCTCAAGGAAGCCGGTCTTCTGGTGTCCGAGCGCAGGGGGACGTGGGTGTACTACCGCGTCGAGCCCTCCGTCCTCGCGGCGATGGGCCGTCTGCTCACTCCGACGCAGGCCGAAGCAGCCTGAGACTTCCCGGTGTTACCCGTTCCCGCGACGGCTGCAAACGCCGATGGCGGCGCCAGCATCAGCGCCGCCATGTGATGCTCCTCCCGTAGCCGGCCTCTCAGGCGGTGGCGGTGAGCGGTGAGCCCTCGGCGGATGCCGGTACGGCGTTGTCCCTGCGGGCCGCGAGATGACACTCGGCGTCCAGCGCCGCCTGACAGCCGCTGGCGGCAGCGGTGATGGCCTGGCGGTAGGTGTGGTCGACGACGTCGCAGGCGGCGAACACCCCGGTCAGATTGGTGCGCGTCGAGGGGGCGGCCACCTCGATGTAGCCGTCGGTGTCAAGGTCCAGCTGCCCCTTGAACAGTTCGGTGCGCGGGTCGTGGCCGATCGCGATGAACAGTCCCGTCACGCCCAGATCCCGGGTGGCGCCGGTGAGGACGTCGCGCAGCACGACGCCGGAAAGCATCCCTTCGTCTCCTTGATCTCGGCGATCTCACTGTCGAAAGCGAAGGAGATCTTGTCGTCGGAGAAGGCCCGGTTCTGCATGACCTTCGACGCCCGCAGGGCGGAGCGGCGGTGGACGACGCTCACGGAGCGGGCGAAGCGGCTCAGGAAGGTGGCTTCCTCCATGGCGGTGTCGCCGCCGCCGACCACAACGATGTCGCGGTCGCGGAAGAAGAACCCGTCGCAGGTCGCGCACCAGGACACGCCCCGCCCGGACAGTTCCTCCTCCTTCGGAAGGCCGAGCTTGCGGTACCCGGAGCCGGTCGCGATGATCACCGTCCTGGCGCGGTGGACGGCGCCGGCCGAGTCGGTGAGCACCTTGATGCCGCCGGTCAGGTCGACGGAGATGATGTCGTCGTCGATCATCTCGGCGCCGAACCTCTCGGCCTGGGCCCGCATGTTCTCCATCAGGACCGGCCCGTCGACACCCTCGGGAAACCGGGGAAGTTCTCGACTTCCGTGGTGGTCAAGGAGCCGCCGACGAAGATGCTGCTGCCGAACAGCAGGGGCTTGAGCTGGGCGCGGGCGGTGTAGAGGGCCGCGGTGTATCCGGCGGGGCGGCCGGAGCCGATGATGACGACGTCCCGTATGTCGGTGTGCGTCACGGAGGTCACGCCTCCTGCTTGGCATCGATCTCGGCGATCAGGGCCTCGATGCGCGTCTTGATCTCGTCGCGGATCGGGCGGACGGCCTCGACGCCCTTACCGGCCGGGTCCTCCAGGGCCCAGTCGAGGTACTTCTTGCCCGGGAAGATCGGGCAGGCGTCGCCGCAGCCCATGGTGATGACGTAGTCGGACGCCTGGACGGCCGCGGTGGTGAGGATCTTAGGCTTGGCCTCGGAGATGTCGATGCCGACTTCCTTCATGGCCTCGACCGCGGCCGGGTTGACCTGGTCACCCGGGATGGAGCCGGCGGAGCGGACCTCGATCCGGTCGCCCGCGAGGTGGCTGAGGAATCCGGCGGCCATCTGCGAACGCCCGGCGTTGTGGACGCAGACGAACAGCACGGAGGCGAGCGGGCTGGGGGACATCGGTTCTTCCTTCGTAAGTGGACCATGAGGGTTTTGCAGGGGGGTGGGGCTCAGGTGCTCGGCAGCGAGGCAAGCAGTTCGGTGATGTGGGCGTCGCTCTCGTCGCGGATGCTGCGGGCGACGGCGAGCGGGGCGCCCTCGGGGTCTGTGACCGGCCAGTCCAGGCAACGGCGGCCCGGCAGCACGGGGCGGGCGTCGCCGCAGCCCATGGTGATGACGATGTCGGCCGCCTGCACGACCTCGCCAGTCAGCGGCTTGGGGAACGCATCCATGAGGCCCACGCCGGCCTCGGGCAGCACCTGGGCGACGACCGGCTCGACCTCGGAGCCCGGGTGCGTACCCGCCGAGGAGACGACCACACGGCCGGCGGCGCGGTGGGTGAGGAGGGCTGCGGCCATCTGCGAGCGCCCGGCGTTGTGGCTGCACACGAACAGCACCCGGGGCAGGCCGCTGCCCGGTGCGCCCTCGATGTGGGCGAGCGCGTCGAGGCGCTCGGTGGCCAAATGTTCTGCCAGGACGACCAGGTGGGTGCGGACGCGGGCGTGCTCGGTGAGGCGATCGTAGGAGTCGATGATCAGGCGCTGGATGGTTTCCGTCGAGAAGTGCCCGCGGTAGCGCAGGGCGAGGCGGGCGATGCCGGCCGCGAGGCGTTCGTCGGGCAGGACCGAGGGCGGGGATGCGGTCATGGGAACCCCCTTCGGGGCGTGGGTCCCCACGGGTGTGAGGATGCGGGTCCCGGGGATCATTCCAGGCTGGTATCAGCTCAGAGTGATGTGAGAGTATCAGTCCATGATGACGTCAGTCGACACTGATCTGATGCGGGTCCTCGCCGACCCGCTCCGCCTCCAGATCGTCACCCTGCTGGCCAAGGAGACGCTCTGCAGTACGCACCTGATCGAGGAGACTGGGGCCAAGCAGACCAACCTCTCCAACCATCTGAGGGTGCTGCGCGAGGCGGGGGTCGTGGAGACGGAGCCCTGCGGCCGGTTCACCTACTACCGGCTCAAGCCCGACGTGATCGCCACCCTCGCGGGCCAGTTCGCCGATCTCGCGGAGACCGCGCGCGCCACCGCCGAGAACAACGTCAAGCGGTCCTGTCCCTGAACCGGCGCCCGCCGGGCATCCGCACGCACCGAGGAGTCCTGTTGAGCGCCACCGAGGCTACCGAGCACGACAGAGCCGGGGAGTCCGCCCCAGCCCCCGCCGCGCCCGGCACCGAGCCGCAGCCCGCCCCGGGGGCCACCCCGCCCCAGGCCCCTCCGCTGATCGCCAGGGCCGCGGCCGAACTGGTCGGAACGGCGGCACTGGTCGCGGTCGTGGTCGGCTCCGGAATCCAGGCCACCGACCTGACCAAGGACGTCGGGCTGCAGCTGCTGGCCAACTCCACGGCCACCGTCTTCGGGCTCGGCGTCCTGATCCTCCTGCTCGGCCCGGTCTCCGGAGCCCACTTCAACCCCATGGTCACCCTGGCGGAGTGGTGGACCGCCCGCCGCGGCGGCGCCGGCGTAACCCTGCGAGAGGCGGCCGTCTACGTCCCCGCCCAGGCCGTCGGTGCCATCGCGGGCGCGATTCTGGCAGATGCGATGTTCGGCGAGCCGCTGGTGAAGTGGTCCACGCACGACCGGTCCGCCGGGCATCTGCTGCTGGGCGAGGTGGTCGCGACGGCCGGTCTGATCCTGCTCATCTTCGGCCTGGCCCGCACCGACCGGCTTCGTTTCGCACCCGTAGCGGTCGCGTCCTACATCGGTGCCGCCTACTGGTTCACCTCGTCCACGTCGTTCGCCAACCCGGCGGTGACCATCGGCCGCGCCTTCACCGACACCTTCGCCGGCATCGCACCCGGCTCCGTCGCCGCCTTCATCGGCATGCAGCTCGTCGGCACCGTGGTCGGGCTGGCGCTGGTGGCCCTCATCTTCATGCCCGGCTGGAAACCCGCCGAGTGACGCGCACAGCCCAGGTGGTGGTGATAGGCGGCGGCCAGGCCGGGCTCGCCGCCGGCTACCACCTGCGCCGCCAGGGCGTCGACTTCGTCATCCTCGACGCCCAGACCACGCCGGGTGGAGCCTGGCAGCACACCTGGGATTCGCTGCGCCTGTTCTCCCCGGCCGCCTACTCCTCGCTGCCCGGCCGTCTCATGCCACCGCAGACGGGCGAGACATACCCGGACGCGCAGCACGTAGTGGAGTACCTCGCGGACTACGAGAAACGCTACGAGCTGCCGCTCCAGCGCGGTATCCGGGTTGAGGCCATACACCGAGACGGGCCGCTTCTGCGTGTCCAGACCGACTCCGGCGCCTGGCACGCGCGGGCGGTCATCAGCGCCACCGGAAACTGGTCGCGGCCCTTCCTCCCCGCCGTCCCGGGCCGCTCCGTCTTCACCGGACGCCAGTTGCATACGGTGGACTACCGCTGTCCGGCCGACTTCGCCGGCCAGCACGTGATCGTGGTCGGAGGTGGCAACTCCGCAGCCCAGATCGCCACCGACCTCACCCTGGACGACCACGTCAACGTGACCTGGGTGACCCAGCGCCCGCCACATTTCCTCCCCGACGACATCGACGGCCGCGCCCTGTTCGACGTCGCCACCGCCCGCCGCCGCGCCCTCGACGCCGGCCGCGACGACACCGGCGGGGTCGCCTCACTCGGCGACATCGTCGCCCTGCCACCGGTGCGGAAGGCACGGGATGCGGGCCTGCTCCAGGCATCGCCCATGTTCGACCGCATGGACCGGGACGGCGTGGTGTGGGCCGACGGTACCCGCGCTGAGGCGGATGCGGTCATCTGGTGCACCGGTTTCCGCCCTGCCCTGTCCCACCTCGCCCCGCTCCAGCTCCGGGGCACGCGCGGGCACATCGCGACCGAGGGCACCCGCGCGATCGGCGAACCCCGGCTGCACCTGCTCGGCTATGGCGACTGGACCGGCCCGGCGTCCGCCACCCTCATCGGTGTGGGCCGCCCGGCCCGTGACGCCGCCCGCCAGATCACGGCGCTGTTCGCGGACAACTGACAGGGCGGCCCAGCCCGTTACGTGACTGCCCCCAGTGTCGCGTCGCGGCGTGATCGTTTGCAGACTGCCGGACATGAGCGTATTCCTGGCCGACGACCCTCCCCGCCCGGCGAGCCGGGCGCACTCCGTGCCCGTGGTGTTCAGCGCGGGCGCGGGCATCGGCGTCCTCGGCGGGACGATCGGCCTGGGCGGTGCGGAGTTCCGGCTCCCTCTGCTGATCAGCCTGTTCGGGTTCGCGGCACTGGCCGCGGTCATCCTGAACAAGGCCATGAGCTTGATCGTGGTCGTGGTCGTGGTGGCGCTGCCTGCCCGGCTGACCGCGGTGTCCGCCTCCGAGTTGGCGGTCACTGGCCCGTCGCGGTCAACCTGCTGACTGGGAGCCTGCTGGGCGCATGGGCCGGGGCGTGCTGGGCGGTACGGATGCGCAGCGCCACCCTGTACAAGGTGCCGGCAGCACTGATGGTGCTCATGGCCGCCGCTGTGCTGGCCACCCACCTCGCCACCTTGGGGTCGCTTGCGCTGCCGCTGTGGGCGCTGGTGCCCTGCGGAGTCGTGGCGGGCCTCGCCGCGATCATGGGCGTGGCCGGCGGCGAGCTGCTGCCCACCCAGCCTCGGCCTCAGCATGGACGCAGCCGCCTACTCCGGCCGCCGTCGAGAGGGCGAAAAGCCGGGGCAGTCCGGCGCCCTGATCGTCGTGCAAGCAGAGGACAGCTCCGCCGACGCCTACGAACTGCTCACCACACAGATCGACGACCTGCGCGGAGACCTACAAGTCGACATCGACTACCTCGGCATCGTCGTCAACCTCTACGAACCTCTACGACTCCCGCCGTGGCTTCATCGCCACCTCCTCACCACAAGGATGGGTCGAATGAAGGATCCGCGAGTCATCGGCCTCATCGGCGACCTCAGGGAACAGAAAGAAGCAGTTCGGATGAAGCAACCTCTGCTGTCATACGCCCCCAAGTCACAGCAGGCGATCGGCATGCGCGCACTGGCCCGGGAGATCGCATGAGCAAGGCCGACCAACTCGGCGCAGGCCGATTCGGCGGGGGAGTCGACGTGGTCTGCACCCTGCCCGAGCAGGAGTAGGTTCGTTACTTCACCCGGCTCGGTCCGGTGGGCATGTACCTGCCCGAGGTGGACGAGCAGACCCGCGGAACTGTCGTCGAGACGGTCCGTGCCGCCTTCGAGCCCTTCGTGCACGGCACGGAAGTCCGCTTCACCGCGGCCTGTTGGACGGTCGGCGCCCGAGCCTCGTCAGCGAAATTTTCCTGAGGTCCGGCCCTCTTGCGTGAGCGCGGGCGCCCGGCGCATGGTGAGATCACGATGACGCTGAAGAAAGCCCTGGTGGTCCGCGGCGGTTGGGAAGGGCACCAGCCGGTCGAGGCGACGGAACTGTTCCTGCCCTTCCTGAGGAGTAACGGATACGCCGTCCGGGTTGAGGAGTCGACCCACGTCTATGCCGACACCGCCGAGATGGCCGGCACCGACCTGATCGTGCAGTGCGTCACGATGTCGGAGATCACAGGCGAGCAGCTCGCGGGGCTGACCTCCGCGGTCGTGGGCGGCACCGGGTTCACCGGCTGGCACGGCGGCATCGCCGACTCGTTCCGCGCCTCCGCCAACTATCTCCATCTGGTGGGTGGGCAGTTCGCCACGCACCCGGGCAGGGAAGCGTGCGAGCGCCGGGGCGGGCCGGAGGACAACTTCCTGCCGCATACCATCGCCGTCACCGAAGCCGGCCGCGAGCACCCCGTCACCGCGGGCATCGAGGACTTCGAGCTGCACACCGAACAGTACTGGGTACTCCACGACGACCTCATCGATGTCCTGGCCACCACCACGCATCCCACCCGGCCGTGGGAGCCCTGGCACCGGCCGGTCACCTCACCGGCGGTCTGGACCCGTCGGTGGGGGGCCGGGCGGATCGTGGTGACGACGCCGGGGCACAGCCTCGACGTGCTGGAGAACCCCAACGTCCGCACCATCATCGAGAGGGGCATGCTGTGGGCGACGCGCACCGCGTCGGCGTCGTAGGGCTCGGAGTCATCTCCCGCGCGTACCTAGACACGCTGGCCCGTCATCCCGCCGTGCGCGTGACCGCGGTCGCCGACCTTGACGCCTCCCGGTCGGCAGCGGTCGCCGCCGGACTGCCCGGCGTCCGGGCGCTGACCGTCGAGGAGCTGCTGAGCAGCCCGAACGTGGACACAGTGCTGAACCTCACCACCCCCGCGGCGCACGCCGAAATCGCCCTGGGGGCCATCGGTCACGGCAAGAACGTCTACGGGGAGAAGCCGCTCGCCGCCACGCTCGCCGACGCCCACACCGTCATGGCGGCCGCCGCGCGGGCGGGAGTCGGAGTGGGGTGCGCGCCGGACACCGTGCTGGGCACCGGAGTGCAGACGGCGCGGGCGGCCCTGGCCGCCGGGAGCATCGGACGCCCGCTGTTCGCCTCGGCCGTGATGGTCACCCCGGGCCACGAACGCTGGCACCCGCACCCCGACTTCTACTACACCGAGGGCGGCGGCCCCCTGCTGGACATGGGGCCGTACTACCTCGCCTCCCTTGTCCATCTTCTGGGCCCGGTGCGGGCCGTGACGGGGGCGTCCAGCCGGCTGCGCGCCGAGCGGGTCATCGGTTCCGGCCCGCGCACGGGAGAGCGGATACCGGTGGAGGTGGACAGCCATGTCTCCGGTGTGCTGGAGCACGTGGCCGGAACGCTGACGACGATCACGACGAGCTTCGACGGGGTGGCCACCACGGCCTCCCCGATCGAGGTCCACGGCGAGGTGGGAACCCTCGCCGTCCCCGATCCGAACCGCTTCGACGGCGACGTACGGCTCTTCGGACTCGGCGACACGCAGTGGCGCACGCTCCCTCCGTCCGCGGGCTACGTCGACGGCGCACGGGGAGTGGGGCTGCTCGACTTCATCGCCGCCGACGGGCAGCGGGCACCGCGCGCGAGCGGCGAACTCGCCCTGCACGTACTGGAGACGATGACCACGCTGCTGCGTTCGTCGGCCGAGGGACGGCGCATCGAGCTGACGACGTCGGCGCAGCCGCCCGCCGCCGTACCGCTGACGGCCGCCGAGGACTGGGGTGGCAGGTCATAAGACGTCATCTCAATTGGTCGCTGGTGGCGTAGATAGTCGCTGGCAGGCGGGCTGTGGGGACGGTTGAATGTCGTGGTGAGCGACTACTGGACACCCGCGCATCAAGCGGTCGAGCAGGAGGATGCTGAGGCCCTGGCCCGGTTGCTGGCCGCCGGCTCCGATCCCGACGAGGTCTTCAGCAACATGACGCTGCTGACGCACGCGATCGACGTCGAGGGTGATGGCTCCCTGCAGAGCGGGCAGCCGTTGACTGTGCACAGCACGGCCGTATTGCTGGCCTTTGGGGCCGATCCGGAGCTCGCAGACCCGGACGACCGCACCCATGGTCATGGCCAATCGCTACGGCCATGACCTGGCAGTGAAACTGCTGCAGGCCCACATCAGCAGACGAGCCGCCGATAACAGATGAGGGTGCAGGCGATGCTGGTGAAGGCGAGGAAGTGCTCGGCCTTGCGCTCATAGCGGCGATGGAGGCGGCGGCAGCCGGCGAGCCAGGACATGGTGCGCTCGATGGTCCAGCGGTGACGGCCCAGCCGCTGCGAGGTCTCGACCCCCTTGCGAGCGATGCGGTGCTTGATGTCACGCCCCCGTAACCAACGGCGCAGATGAGGATAGTCGTAGCCCTTGTCTGCGTGGAGCTTGTCCGGCCTGCGTCGCCGCCGCCCGCGGCGGGACCGGATCGGTGGTATGCCCTTCACCAGGGGGATCAGTGCCTGGCTGTCATGCAGGTTCGCCCCGAGATTCCGACGGAAAGTGGCAGACCCGTCCGCTCGGTGATCAAATGGATCTTCGATCCGTACTTGCCCCGGTCGACAGGATTCGGGCCTGTCAGGTCCCCCTTTTCAGGGCCCGCATGTTCACCGAGTCGATCGCGCAGCGGGACCAGCCCAACTCGCCGCGGGAGCCGAGTTCGTCGAGGACCAGGCGGTGGAGCTTGGCCCACACCCTGGCCTTCGTCCATTCCGCAAAACGGCGGTGAGCCGTCGCCCCAGACGGACCGAACGACGCGGCTGGCAACTGCTGCCACGTGCAGCCCGAGGTGGCCACGAACACGATCGCTGCCAGCACTTCACGGTCGCCATGCCGGCGTCGGCCACCGCCCTGAGGCCGCGAAGGCGCCTCCGGCACCACTCGCTGGAACAACTCCCACAATTCGTCCGGCACGAGCCGCTCAACGATCCCCACCACGACTCACAGTCTACCGAGACAACCAAATGAGATGACGTCTAAGCCACTCGATGCGCATGATTTGAGAGATGCCGTTCGTGAAGGTGTCACGGTGACGTGTGTTCCGTCTCATTTGATCTTGCCCACGGCCGACGCTGTGACCAGGGGTGATGCAAAGAGGGGTGAGACGGATCTTTGGCGGAGTCTCAGCTGGCGTTGTCTCCTACTAGCACTTCCACAGGGTTGTCTCACTTGACGTTGTCGGTCATTCGTCTTCGATCGCCGTGCGTCGGCGGAAGGCGGCCTGGCGGCAGCGCCCCGAGCAGTAGCGAGCGTCATGACGTCGATCCGTGCCGGTCGTCCAGGTGACCCCGCAGACTGGGCACTCCCTCTTCTCCATACGGGAGGCCGCGTCACGCAGCGTGCGTTGTTGCTGCTGTCGATGTTGCTGGTGCAGATGTCGCAATCCACACCAGGCCAGAAGGCCATCACCCATTTCAAGTTCAACCAGCCGTGACCCCTGTCACCGTCCACAACCTCCCGGGACAGAACACCTAGGGCTCTCCGCGCGAGCGGAGGTGATCCGCTACGGACGGCGAGGTAGGAGAGGCCGGTGGCGTGCTCTCCGTGGCTGTGACGTTGTCCGGCGGCCCCGGCATGACGTCTTCCAACGGCCCCGGTTGATGAAGATCCTGTGTCTCCTGGACGTCTTGAAGTGGCTCCGGGGATTGGTCTGCGCCGGGACCACGTGAGGGGGTTTGATCTTTCCTTCCGGGGACTCGGGGCGTCTGAGGCTTTGGTCGTAGGTCGATGGTCGGTGGTGGAGTGATCGGCGGCAGCGGAAGATTGGCGATGTGAGATCTTCTGGTTTTGATGTGGACGCCTTCCTGCAGCAGCCGCTCACCGCTCGTATCGCGACGAGCGGGCCGACGGTACGTCCTGTCTGGTTCCTCTGGGAAGAGGGAGCCTTCTGGACCTTGACAGGCCCTTGGGCCCGGCTGTTCGACCGCGTGAAGGATGACCCGAACGTCGCCCTCGTGGTGGACGAGTGCGATCTCGCGACGGGGTGTGTCCGACAGGTGATCGCGCGGGGTCAGGCTGAGCTTGTGCCCTTTGATGTGCCGAGGGGGCGGCGCAAGCTGACCCGCTATTTGGGTGCGGACGAGGCTTTGTGGGACGAGCGTTTCGTGCACTACCTGCACGATGATCCGGGCGAACGAGGCACGATGTGGCTGCGTTTGATGCCTGCCTCGCTCACCGCGACAGATCTCAGCTACTCCGTGGCGTCGTGACGGTGTACTTCGGGGCGTCGTTCTTCTGCGCCTTCGTGCGGGCCAGGCGGTAGGATTCGGTTCCGGTCTCGATAATGGTGGCGTTGAACGTGAGGCGGTCCACGATCGCCGCGCAGAGCCGTGGGTCGGTGAGGGTTCGGCTCCAGCCGGTGAACGCCTCGTTGGAAGCGATCGCGATGCTGTTCTTTTCCTCGCGTTCAGTGAGGACCTGGAAGAGCATTTCCGCGCCGCGGCGGTCGAGTTCGAGGTAGCCCAGCTCGTCGATTTCGAGCAGGTCGACCCGTCCGTAGCGGGCGATGGTCTTGCCCAGCTGCTTGTCGTCTGCCGCTTCGACCAGTTCGTTCACCAGGGCTGCGGCGGTGGTGTAGCGGACGCGGTAGCCGGCCATGGCGGCTGCGGTGCCCAGCGCGATCAGCAGGTGCGACTTGCCCGTGCCGGAGTCCCCGATCAGACACAGTGGGTGACCCTTGGCGATCCACTCGCAGGTGGCGAGATTGTGGATGACCGCAGGATCGACGTGGGGATTGACGCTGTAGTCGAACTCCCGCAGCGACTTCTCGCGGGGGAAGTGAGCTGCCCGGATGCGGGGTTCGGCCCGGCGCCGGTCCCGGTCCTCGCACTCGGCCATCAGCAACTCGGCGAGAAAGCCCGCGTAAGAAAGGCCTTCGCGTTCGGCCCGGGCGATGGTGTCGGCGGCCTGGGCTCGCATGGTGGGCAGCCGCAGCAGGCGGCAGGCGGTGTCGATCGCCGCGTCGGATGCCTGCGCGGTCAGCGCGTGATGGGCGGTGGTCATGATGAGTCCTTCCGGCGAAGCTGCAACAACTCGTCCCACTGCTCCAAGCGGGGCAGCGGACGCTGGTCGGCGGGCAAAGCATGGGCGAGACGACGCGGAGTCAGCGGGTGACCTGGGCCGGGTCCCGATCCAGCGGCTCCGGGGCGAGGGTGTCTGCAGTGACGGTCGGTGCCCGCCCGGCCGTCTGGGCCGCCTTGCGGGCCTCCAGCGCGATGACGTCCTCGTTGAAGGTGCCCGCCGCGAGAGCCCTGCGGATCCCGGCCACCACGTCGCCGTGCTGCTGATGCCGGTGCAGCAACAGCACCTTCACCAGGGCTTTCGTTCCCTCGGCATCGCCGAGGGCCTTCTTAGCGGCGGCCCAGAACGCTTCATGGACGGCTGTGAAGGTGCCCTCGGCGCGGGCCTGGTGGAGGGCCTCGGAGCGTTCCAGCGCCCCCGGCTTGGTCAGCAGGGCTTCCAGGTAATGGTCCAGCACGAGGTGCTCGGCACCACGTTCGGTCAGCCGCCGATGTCGGGCAATCTCCCGCCGGCCGTCATAGACGGTCAGGTCGTCGCAGGTGAGGGTGACAGTGACCTTGCGGTCGATGTAGCGGACCGGGACCGAGTACCGGCACATCTTCACGGTGATCAGGCCATAGCGGTCGCCGCGGGGCGTGAGTGTGATGCCGGTGGTGAACGGATCGTCCGGCAACGGCAGCAGGTGACCGGCCTCGCGGGCGAAGTCCTGCGCGATCGTCCGCATCCTCGCGCCGATCCACCGCTCGTCCTCCTTCGCCTCGAACTCGGCTAATCGGGCGTCGAGTTCGTCCAGACTGTCCACCTGCGGCACCGGGGTGAGGTAGTTGCGGCGGAAGTAGCCGACCTGGCCTTCGACGCCGCCTTTCTCGTGGGCGCCGCGCAGTCCCGGCTCACAGTAGAACGGGGTGAATCCGTAGTACTCGTGGAAAGCGGTCCAGCGCGGGTTCTCCTCCCGCGAGCGACTGTGGAAGACCACCTTCTTCACGGCCGGAGTGAGGTTGTCGTAGCGAACTTGACCGGCCGGCACACCGTTCAGCGTGGTCAGCGCGTGGACGTGGCCTTCGAAGAACGCCTCCTGGCCGCAGGACGCGAAGACCCTTCTCCGCACTACTGATCTGGGGCGGATGGAGACCCCGAGGGAACATGTAGCAAGATGTCTGGGTGACTCCCCTCGACAACGCCTGGGACGAGCTGCGCGGACAGCTTCGGCTTGGCCAGCGGCTGGCCGGAACAGTGGACTGGGTTCACCGTCCCGGCGTCACCGGGATCGGTGTCGACCTGGGGCTTGCCGTCAGCGGCTTCGTCGACGTACTCATGCTGCCGCGGGACGCGACGCGCTGGCCCGCCGTCGGCACAACGGCGGACTTCGAAATTTGGTGGATGGATGACCGTCCGCAGATCCGGCTCATGCCCGTCGACCGCAGATTCGTGCGCGAAGACTTCGACAGCTGGGTCCTCGTGGAGGACTCCCCGGCGGCGTCGCTGTGGCGTGAGCGCCATCGGGTCAGCTGAGTGCGTTGTCTCCTGACCCGCCTTGGCCGGCTTGTTGTTGACACCGACGTTCGGCCTGGCGCTTCTTGTCCGCGATGTGCCGCAGGCTTTCTTGAAGGTTGGCGACCTCGCCGAGCCATTGCAGCCGTCGGGCTTCGTCCAGTCGCTCGTGGGTGTTGCGTTCGATCTCCAGCAGCCGGGGAACCTGGCTCAACGACAGACGAAGCATCGGGCAGCGCACGCACGCTGATTCATGCTGGCAGGGTGTCCCATACGGACGATCGCATTGGCCGAGCGCGACCTTCCGCAGGCTGAAGTGGTCTCGGAACTCCTCCCATTCGATGTCGGTCGGCTCGCGGTATTCCTCGCTCGGCCGATGGGTCCGGCGCTGGTCGACGAACTGGCGGTAGTGGCGGATCACCTCTTCCGGATAGACGGCGACATACCCCTGAGTGGTATTCAGATCCAGATGTCCCAGTAACTTCGCCGCGATGTGGATGAGCAGTCCGCCGTTGACGGTCTCCGTGGAGAAGATCCGCTGGAAATCGTGCGGAGTGAACTTCAGCGGGGTGCCGTCGACATCGGTGATGCCCGCCCGCCGGGCAAGGCCGGCGAGGAGTTCCCGGACGCGGTCCGGCGGGATGACCTGCAGCTGGTGGTGGGTGACGCGCTGGAACAGATGCGGCAGCAGCGGGCCGAAGGCGCGTTCGTACCCGTCGTAGCGGCTGAGCAGCGGCACTGTGCCGTCCCGCTTGATCCGGCGAATGATGCGAGCCAGCACCGCGACCAGGTCCGGGTCAGCCGGGATGACCCGTTCGGCGTCCGTCTTGGACGGGCTGACCTGCAGCAACGGCACCATCTCCCCGGTTGGAGCCTGATACTGGCGCAAGCTCACGTGAGTCAGCTCAAGGAGCTCCTCGGTGCGCGTTCCCGTCCTGCGCAGCACCTCGATGGCCGCGAAGGCCCAGAAGGCGTTGTCCTCCAGGCGTTCTGCGTCAAAGCGGGGCCCGGGCTGGTCGACAGGGGTGACGAACAGCGCGCTCGGACGCCACGTGCTGGCACCGCGACCGGTGCGTCGATAGCGCAGGCCATCGATGGTGAACTCCTCGCCGGCTGCGGCGTCACGGGCAGCGGACAGCATCCGTCCAGCCGCGTCGAGCTCGTCCGTCGCGGCGGTGATGAGCCGCGGAAGCACGGGAATCAAGGTGCGGGTCCGCTGTTGCATGCGGGCCTGGCGACGCCGTGTCTCCTTGATGTAGCCGCGGATATCGGCCTCGCCGACGGGGGACGGCGCGGCCCACCGGGCCCAGCGGGCGGGGTCCTCCAGCGACCACTGCAGCAGGTCGAGGTAGAACGCGCGGACCGCCAGCAACACCGAGTGAAAGGTGCGCCGGGGCCGACCATTCGGCAGTGTACGAATCCGCTGTTTCCACGCCTGGGCCACCGGATCGGTCAGACGCAGCGAGCAGATGCCTGGATGGTGGCGCTCCAGGTCGCGCCAGAACAGGTCCACCAGCACCTGGACCAGATTGACCAGCGATCCGTAGTCCAGCGCGGCGGAACGCTCGACCAGGTAGTGCACCAGGACGTCGCGGATCTCCTTGTTCGCGGGGTAGCGGTCCACGAGCTCAGCCACCGACAACTGCCCGCGGGCCTGGGCTTCCCGCAGCGTCGGCGGCAAGTCCTCCAGTCCGCCGACCGCGCGCAACAACTCGTAGGCCATCGGCAGTGCGGCGACCTTGCTGCCGCACGCTTGTCGGGCCGCCGCGTAGACGTCGAGGTCGGCGAGGTCGAGTTCGCGCAGCGGCTTGCCTGTCACGATCACCATGCGGGTCAGCACGTTCACGGCCTCGGCCGCGTACTCGTGCCTCTGGTGGCGGGCGGCGTACCGCTCGACGTCGGCGAAGACCTCGGACTGGTTGTGGCGGCGGAACGACGCGTAGACGCCCAGCAGCCTGCTGCTCGACAGCCAGGCGTAGGACGGGCGGACGGCCCGCAGCACGATCATGATCCCGAGCCCGGCGGTCAGCCGGTTCCGCAGCGCGGGGGCGAGATCCTGCGGTCCCCACCGTCGGCCCTGGTCCTCGGCCCCGCTGAGCAGCCAGCGATCCTGCCAGTCCTCACCTGGGAAGGTCTCCAACCAGTCCAGGACGCGCGTCAGCGCCAGATTCTGTCTCCACCGCTGCTGGTAGGTCGGCTGCTCGAGGAGCGCCTCCGCCAGCGCGCCCAACTGCGCCCGTGCAGCGGTGGCCCGCGCGGGCGGCGCGGCCAGCCCCGCCGCCCGCGCCGGTGGCGGGCCCATCAGCACGCGGGGGTCGCGCGGGCTGACCGGCGTGCGGGCGACCTTGCCGTGTCGGCTGCCCATCAGCCGGTGCCGCCGAACACGTCGGCCAGGTCCTGCGGGTCGTAGGACCAGCCTCGCAACGGCTGTGGCGCCGGTTTCGGGCGCGTGTAGTGCTCGTGAACCTTCGCAATGACCTCGTCGGTGCGCGGACGCAGGTAGCCGCCGGTGGTGGTGATCTGCCGGTGCCGCATCACCTGCTGGACGTCGACGAGGGTGACGTTGGGGTCGGCGATCAACCGCAACCCGAGCGTGTGCCGCAGATCGTGAAGGCTGACGTTGGCTCTGATCCGGTCGTTGATCCGCGTCAGGACGGCGCGCAGGGCGGTGTAGGTCAAGGGCCGCAGCGGATGACGACGGGTCCACCACAACGGCTCGTCCGGCTCGGGCCGGTGCCCCGCGTCCAGGAGTTCACCGAGGTAGACAGCCAGCCAGGCGAACGCCTCCGGCGCCGCCGGGCACGCCTGCTTGTTCCCGCCAAGGCCCGTGGTCCGCACGTAGATACGGCCGTCGCCGGGGTGAGCGTCACCCACCGTCATGCCCAGCAGCTCGGCCGCCCGCGCGCCGCTGGACTAGAACATGCTGAACATCGCCCGGTCCCGGTTGCACCCCAGCCGCGCGAACAGCTCGTCCAGCACGTCGTCGGGCACTGCCCGGGGTGGTCGGTCAGGCTGCTTCTGCCGGTAGGCGCCCCGTCGCTGTAGGTGGAACGGCTCCAGCGGGTTGTGGTGGGCGTTCAGCCGGCGACCGGAGCGTGACTGCGGTGGCACCGGCGACACCAGAGGCCCCTCCCCGGTCTGCAGATGGAAGTCGTAGAACGCCGAGATCACCGACAGGGCGTGGTTGACGGTGGCCGGGGCATAGCCCGCAGGCAAGTACGGCTTGCCCGTACGGAGATTCACCGAGCCCGCGGCCGGAGCGTCCGGGCGTCGCCGGTCCCGTGCCGGGTTGTGCGCGGTCCGCAGCCACAGCACGAAGTCCCGCACGTCCACGCGTTGCGCACGATTCCCCGCGATGCCGACCGCCGCGAGGAATCGGAACCACCGCAGCAGGTCGTAGCCGTAGGAACGACACGACGCCGGGCTGTTCCCGCTCGCCAACAAGTCCCTACCGCTTCAACACCACTCGCGAGGGCGAATCCCGCAGATTGATCACGACGCAGTACGCTCCCTAACCGCCAGCCTCTTCCAACAGACCTGCCGCATGTGCGGTCCGCTGGTACAACACGTAGCGGCCGTCTCTGACCTTGGTGACGAGGCGTGCGCGGTGCAGGGCGCTGAGGTGGTAGGAGACGGTGCCCGAGGAGTATCCGGTCCGGGTGGCGAGTTCCGCGGTGGACCGGGCGGTTTCGAGGTCTGCCAGCAAGGCGGCTCGGGCGTTGCCGACCACTTGCGCGATCCTTCCGGACCTGCGATCCCGGCCGGCTCCGATCCGCTGGGCGGGGTAGTAGAGGACGAACTGCCCGGGGGTGTCGACCTGGATAATGACGTCGGGCCAGCTGAGCACGCTGGGGGCGAAAACCAGGTCACGGCCGGTGACATCGATTTCGCCGTCCCACGGCTTGGCGAGGGTGACCGCATTGCCTGCCCAAGCGATGTCGGGGTGGAGTGCTCCGAGCGCCCGGCCGACGCCATGGGCGGCGATGGCGGTCGCGCGGTGGGCGATGTCCTGATCCATGATTGAGTGCAATTCGGGCCAGCCCTCGGCCAGGGCATCGCGCCAGAACCGGGCGAGACCGTTCGCGAGATGTCGCTGCATCCGTCCCGATTCCGCGATCCGGCGGGTGGTGGCCAGCAGTGGCCTGTTCCAGTGGGTCCGGGTGTGGGTGAAGACTTGAGTTTCGAGGTCTTCCTGCGCTGCGGCCTCGATCTGCGCGATCTGCTCGTCGAGCAGATCGCGGCGCTGTGCGTGCGTTTCTGGCTGAGGGGTGAGCAGGTCAGGTCTGTAGGTGTCGCCGTTCTGCGGCAACAGGTCTGCGAGCAGGGCGACGTCCGGATGAGCGAGTGACGCGCGGGCGAGTGGTCCAGGATCTCCGAACACTGGGTGCCGTCCCGACGCGGCGGTGAGTTTCAGCCATGCTATGGACTCCGACGCGGGCGAAGGGGCCAACCGCGTCCTGGACACTGTGTCGGCGTCTACACGCAGGGTGAGCACCGCCCCGACGGTAGCAGTTGTCGCGATGGATTTGAACTGGCTCGAATGCTTTCCGGCGTGAGGCCCACGCCTGCTTGAGTCGTGTTGTCGAACAACGGCAGCAACGTTCACTGCCCGATCTGAGGCGGGTCGCCTCCGCACTTGGGCATCGGGCACTCGAGGAACCTGGGAGTGGTTGTCATGGTGAAGTTGAAGGACACAACGAAGGTGAAGAGCCGCACGAGGAAGGTCGGCATGGCCGTGACGGCAGCCGCGTCGGTTGCCGGATTGGTCTTTGCGGCGGCACCCGCTTCCGCCGCCGGCGCCGCCACCTTCTCGATCCCGTACGGGGCGAGCTACTACGAAGGCACGGCCAGCTGGTCCAACCGGTCGGTCAGCGTCGACGGATCGTTCAAGGCCAGCAATTGTCGACGGGTCTACGCGCGGGCGTTCGCCGGCAGCACCTCACTGGACTTCAAGAGCAGCAGCACCTGGTGCAACCGATCCGGGCCGGCGGACTTCGCCCTTGCCGCGAACGTCGTCGGTGGGTCCGACAACATCTGGCTCTACATGACCGACGAAAACCAGAACTACCTCGCGGGACAGACCTGCTACCGCGCCGGCTACTGCGTCGACGGCCTGCGCTGAGCGGTTTGGGTGGTGATGGTCTGTCCGCTGAGGGTCATGTGGCGGCGGTGTCAGCCGGGACAGCCGGCGGAACCGGTAGTCGTCTGGGACGTTGCCGGTGTTCTGGGTGGGCCGTCCGGCGAAGACGCGGCCGGTCCACCCAGATCGTAAGGGCGCAGCTCCCATTCGCCCTTGCACCCCACAACCCGCTGAAGTGATCGCGGCCCGCATGACATGCAGGGCTGACACGTCCGGCAGGCCACGACCATGCGTTGATCGCGACGATGCGAATCGTCACTTCGAAACGGACCGCGAGTGTGCCGGACCGAGTCGCCAGCGCCCGGTTCCGCCTAACCCGGTTGATGCCGCACGCGACCGCGTGTCGGGCTCCGTAGTCCCCACCCTGGAGATCGCATGAAGACCTATCTCGCCGCCGTCCTCGGTTCGGTCGTGCTGACCGCAGGTGCTTTGCTGGGCGCTCCCGCCGCCTCCGGCGCGCAGACCGCCCCCTACCCGAGCACCCCCATCGACATCTGGCTCGGCGCCAGCTCCATCCGCGGCACTCTGACGTGGTACGGGTCGCCCGTGGCCGCTGGAGCATTCCGGTCCGTCGGCTGCAACAGGATGTGGTCCAGCGCGTACGATGCCTCTGGCAACGAGCTCGCCTTCTCGAGTACCAACACTCAGTGCGACATGACGTCCGCCTTCAATATTGCGTTCCCCAGGGCGACGGAGTCTGTCGAGATCTGTCTTGTCGGTGCGAACCCGGCACGCAAGTGTGAGTGGTACAACCGGCCCTGACCCATCCGACCGGCCGGGCTGCGTAAGTGGACGTTGGGTCCGATCTTCCCTGGTTCGTGATCGCTCGATCGTGGTACTGATGGCCGCGCGGGGCATGCGGTGAGCATGTCCATGCTGAGATGCGGGCCATGGAGAGAAAGCCGTACCCCAGCGACTCATCGGACGTGCAGTGGGCGTTGATCCAGCCGATGATCACGGCCTGGAAGCAGGACCGGGTGGCGCGGTCGGCGACCGGTGACCCCGGGGCCTGTGATCTGCGGGAGGTCGTGAACGCGATCTTCTACCAGAACCGGACGGGCTGTCAGTGGCGCTATCTGCCCCATGACCTGCCGGCCTGGCCGGCGGTGTTCTACTACTTCACGCTGTGGCGCCAGGACGGGCTCGACCAGCGGATCCAGGAACTCCTGCGCTGCCAGGTACGGGAGAGAGCCCGCCGATTAGAGGACCCGTCCCTCGTGATCACCGACACCCAGTCCGTCCGCACGGCCGCCGGTGTCCCGAAGACCACGACGGGACTGGACGCCAACAAGAAGGTCTCGGGCCGCAAGCGGGGCCTGGCCGTGGATGTGATGGGGCTGATCATCGGGGTGGTCGTGCTGGCCGCGTCCGTGCACGACAACACCGCCGGCACCGCCTTGCTCGACCAGACCGCCGAGCGGTGCGGGATGCGCCTGGAGAAGGCCCTGGTGGACCAGGGCTTCAAGGACGAAGTCGTCATCCATGGCGCCCTGCTGGACATCGACGTCGAGGTCGTCCGCCGCAACCCGGCCGACCGGGGCAAAGGCTTCGTCCCCCAGCCGAAGCGGTGGGTGGTGGAACAAACGAACGGCACGCTGATGCTGCACCGGCGCCTCGCCCGTGAGTACGGCCACCGGCCGTCCGTCGAGGATGTTGTCGATGCTCGCGCGCACGGCCCTCGTGCCAGTCGACTTCGTCGTAGAGGTTACTTGCCGGTCGCAGGTCGAGCAGCTGCGGGGCCGGTGTGTGCGGGGAGCCCTCTCGGGCCGCCTCTGCCAGGACCTCTTCCAAACCCCGCTGCTCCCGCGTCGGGGGGAGCCCACACGCGACCCGGAACGTCGCCTCGGCGACGTCGGGGCAAACCTCGGCCACCTGCGCGATCGCCGGCCACGTGTGTTGCATGCGGGTCCGCCCGTACGGCGTGTCGCTCTCGGCGACCCGGCGCGTCCACGTCACGGCGTTCATGCACAGCCGGGCGGCCGCCAGCGGATAGACAGCCGCCAGTTCCTCAGCCGTGAGGGGGAGCACCGAGTGGAAGCCGGCCACGACTTCGGCCGCGGCAGCGAGCGGGTCGGCCTTGCGGACCATGGCGTAGCCCGCCGCGATCGCCACCTCCGCCGCGCGCACACTGTAGAGCGAGTCGCCCAGGTCGACGATGCCCGAGATCCGCAGCACCCCGTCGGCATCGGCGTCGGCCAGGACGTTGGCGTCATTGAGATCCTGGTGTACGACGCTCCGCGGCAGTCGGTCCCATGCCGGCAGGAGATCGTCGTACCAGCCCATGATCGTGCGCACCGACTCCCGCCGGTCCGCGTCCTGTACCGCGTGCAGCGACGCCTCGACGATCTCAGCGGCCCGGCGCATGTCCCAGTCGTGGGGTTCCAGGCCCACCGGTGGCTCCACGCTGGAGAGTCCGAGGCTCAGCCGCCGGCGGCTTCTCCCAGCTGACGCAGGAGCACCGCGGGGTGGTCGTCGAGTTCCGCCAGGACCCGGCCCTCGATCCAGCTCATCACGCGGACCACGTGCGTTCGGCCCTCGTGGACGAGGGCGGCAAGGAACTTCCCCTCGCGTGTCGGGACCAGTCGTGGCACCGGAAGGTCGGGAACGGTGGAGGCCAGATGCTGGAGGAGCGAGTTCTGCCAGAGAACGTCGGCCGAGTCCGGCTCCGCGCGGGTGACCCGTACGAAGTAGCGCATGCCGTCATCGCCGGTGATCCGGACGTTCTGGTCGACCTCCCCTCCCAGGGGGTGCTGGACATATCCCTCGAGTCCGAAGGACTGCCGCAGCACGTGATCGAGGAGCGAGCCCGGCAGTTGGCCGGTGTGACCGAGGACGGTCGTTCCGTCCCGGCCGGTGGCGGTCGCTGAGGTCATCGGTGCGTTCTCTCTCTCGTCGTCAGGTTGCTCATCACTCACCATGGGCCTGTGTCAGCCGCAGCAGCCCTCCCCGCCGCCCCCGGGGCGCACTCCCCCGCTTGGTACTTCCCCTCGATGCCCCCACTCCGACGGCTGCAGGGCCCGGGCCGGGACGCTCTCCCCCACCTGGTCGGCGATCAGGTCCGAGGCGGGCCGTCCGTCAAAGGCGGAGCGCTCATCGAGACCGGTCATCAGCGCACGCGGCGGCGGCCATGACGTCCCAGGTGACGTTGGCGGCGAGCACCCCGCGCAGCGCCTCGGCGGGCTCCAGCGGTGTCCTCATGGTCCTCGACCCTCGCCTTGAGGGGCGTAGTCTTCGAGGGAGTCCTGGTGATCTCGATCCCGCTCTGCCGGGCGAACCTGTCGTCCAGCGAGGGGAGAGCTCGCACATCGACGACGCCGACGGCAGGCGCTACATCGACGGCCTGTGGGGGCCGGCCCGCGTCGGCCTGGTCGTCGACCTGACCCCGCGCCGACTGCGCGAGACCGGCCTCCTCGTCCGCTCGCATGACCAGTCGTACGACGTGTGGGACAGGCTGAAGCCGTGGCGGCGGCCGAGAACATCGAGCACCTGCTGTGCCGGGGGAAGTAGCTCGGCGCCGATGCCGTCGCCCGGGATCAGGGCAATCCGGCGGTTCGTCGTCATGGCGTCCATTGCAGCAGGGTGGTCCGTGGGGCGTCCAAGACGCAAAGCGGATCTGTCTTATAAGCGGTGCCTAGCAGCTGTAGGTGGCCGAGGTCGCGGCCGTGACGAACGCGGCGGCTGCGGGCGACAGGAGGCCGCAGCGGGCGACGAGGGCGATGTCGAAGGTGTTCTCCGGCTCGATGTCCAGGACGCGGGCGCCCACGAGCCGCGATAAAGCCGCCTTATAGGGCGGCCTTATAAGGCACATCGGGATTGAGTCTTGGACGCAGTGCCCCGCCCGCTGCTGCAATCGGCCGTATGACGAACCAGAACCACCGCCTCGCCCTCGTCCCCGGTGACGGCATCGGGGACGAGGGCGTGCCGCCCACCCGGCGATTCGGCGAAGGTGCCCGTCCCCTTCTACGACGCCACCGCCTGGTTCCTGCAGTCCGGCGGCGCCTGGGAAGCTTTTGGGCCACGCCAAGAGCCAGTACGAGCACCTGCACCCCAACCAGCACGTCAACCTCGGCCAGTCCACCAATGACGTCTATCCGACCGCTGTCAAGATCGCGACAGTGTATGCGGTGCGCGGGCTGCTGAAGGCGATGGCGGTGCTACAGGACGCTTTCGCGGCCAAGGCGGTTCAGTTCCGTGACGTGCTGAAGATGGGCCGCACTCAGCTGCAGGACGCCGTGCCGATGACGCTGGGGCAGGAGTTTTCGGCGTACGCGCTCATGCTGGAGGAAGACCGCAACCGGCTCTCCGAGGCCGTGGAGCTGATTCACCAGATCAACCTCGGTGCCACCGCGATCGGCACCGGTCTCAACGCCCCCACCGGCTACGCCGACTCGGCGCGGCGCCACTTGTCGCAGATCACCGGGCTTTCGCTGGCGACTGCGGTCAACCTGGTGGAGGCGACCCAGGACTGCGGGGGATTCGTGCAGATGTCCGGTGTGCTCAAGCGGATCGCGGTCAAGCTCTCCAAGAGCTGCAACGACCTGCGCCTTTTGTCGTCCGGGCCGCGCGCGGGTCTGAACGAGATCAATCTGCTGCCGGTGCAGGCCGGTTCGTCGATCATGCCGGGCAAGGTCAACCCGGTTATCCCGGAGGCCGTCAACCAGGTCGCCTTCGAGGTGATCGGCAACGACGTCACCATCACCATGGCCGCCGAGGCCGGACAGCTCCAGCTCAACGCCTTCAAACCGATCATCTGGCACTCCCTCTCAAAGAGCATCACGCATCTCCAGCGCGCGTGCCTGACCCTGGCCGAGCGCTGCGTCGCCGGGATCACGGCCAACACCCAGGCGCTACGGGCGACGGTGGAGAACTCGATCGCCTGGTCACCGCCCTCAACCCGTACATCGGCTACGAGGCGGCCACCGGCATCGCCCAGGAGGCCCTCGCCAATGGACGCGGGGTCGCCGAACTCGTCCTGTACAAGGGCCTGTTGCCCGCCGGAACCCTCGCCGAGCTGCTCCGTCCCGAGACCGTCCCGAGGCCGTCGCGGGACCCGGTCACGTGCTGGTGTGACGTGATCGAGCGCGACCTCGGCTGACGTTCCCCCGGTTCCCCCCTCAACCACCCGTTCATAGACCAGGAATTCGCCATGTCTCTACCCCTTCATGCCCGGACGCGGCCCGTCCCCGAGGAAGCGGTACTCGAAGGGCTGCCCCCAGTCCGCGAGGTCAGCGCCGCGGAAGTGGCCACCCGAATATCCGGCGGCCCCCGTCTCGTCGTCCTCGACGACGACCCCACCGGCACCCAGACGGTCGCCGACGTGCCCGTCCTGACGTCCTGGACGGTGGACGACCTGCGCTGGGCGCTGCGCCAGGACAGCGCCGTCTTCTTCGTCCTCACCAACACCCGCAGCCTGCCCGCTGAGGACGCCGCCGCGCGCAACCGCGAGGTGGTCCGCGCCCTGCACGCGGCCGCCGCGGCCGAGGGCACCGGCTACGTCCTGGCCAGCCGCGGCGACTCCACCCTGCGCGGCCACTTCCCGCTGGAAACCAATGTCCTCGCCGAAGAGCTGACCGAGCTGGGCGCGGGTGCCCCGGACGGCGTCGTGCTGGTCCCCGCCTACATCGAGGCGGGACGGCTGACCGTCGGCTCCCACCACTGGATGCGAACGGCCGACGGGCTGCTCCCGGTCGGAATGACCGAGTTCGCCCGTGACGCCACCTTCGGCTACCGCAGCTCCTCGCTGCCCGAGTGGGTGCAGGAGAAGACGGGCGGACGCGTGCCCGCGGACCAGGTCCTGCGCATCACCCTCGACGACCTGCGCGGCGGCGGCCCGGCGCACACCGCGCGGCTGCTGTCCTCACTGCGCGGCGGACGGGTGGCCGTGATCGACGCGGTGTGCGACGACGACCTGCGGGTGCTCACCCTGGCCCTCGCACAGGCGGAGGAGAACGGCACGCGGCTGCTGTACCGGGTCGGGCCGTCCTTTGCCAGGGCCCGCGCCGGACAGGCGGCGCGGGCACCGCTCACCCCGGCCGAACTACGCCCGCTGCGCGGCGACGCACCGCACGGTCTCATCGTCGTGGGCTCTCATGTCGCGCTGACCACACGGCAGTTGGACCGCCTGCGGAAGCGAGGTGGGATCGCCGAGTACGAGCTGGACGTGGCCCTGCTGCTCGACGAGGAGCGGCGTGAGGGCCACATCGCCGAGGTCGCGGCCGTGGCGGCCGCCGCGCTGGACTCGGCGGACGCGGTGATCCGCACCTCTCGCGTGCTGGTGACGGGTGCCGACGCGGACGACAGTCTGGCGATCTCCCGCCGGGTCTCCGCCGCGCTCGTTCAGGCCGTGCGCCAGGTCAACGCCACCCGGCGGCCCGCTTTCGTCGTCGCCAAGGGCGGTATCACCTCCAGCGACACCGCCACCCACGGCCTTGAGATCCGCCGTGCCTGGGCCCGGGGCACGCTGCTGCCGGGCATCGTCTCGCTCTGGGAGCCGGTGGACGGCCCTGCCGCCGGCATCCCCTACATCGTCTTCGCCGGGAACGTCGGGGGCGCCGACGCCCTCGCCGACGCCCTCGACCTGCTCAGGAGTGCCTGATGCTGCTGCACGGAACCGATGCCCTGAAGGAGGCCGCGGCCGCCGGGCACGCCCTGCCCGGGTTCGTCGCCTACAACCTGGAGACGGTCCAGGGCATCACGGCCGCCGCCGAGGCCGCCGGACGGCCGGTCGTCATCCAGGCGGGCTCCAGTCCCTTCAAGCACGCCGGGCGCGAGGCCCTGATGCGGCTGGCGCTGGACGCCGCCGCGCGCTCCACGGCCCCTCTCGGTGTGCACCTCGACCACAGCCGGGACCTGGACGAGATCACCGCCTGCCTCAAGGCGGGCTACACCTCCGTCATGATCGACGGCTCCCACCTGCCCTTCGCCGAGAACATCGCGCTGACGAAGGAGGCAGTCCGCCGGGCCCGCGACCACGGCGCCTGGGCGGAGGCCGAACTCGGTGCCCTCCCCGGCGACGAGGACGTCTCCACCGACGCCGTCGCGCAGGCCGCGGCGATGACCGATCCGCAGCAGGCGGCCGAATTCGTGGCCGCGACGGGCGTGGACGCGCTCGCCGTCGCCGTCGGCAACGTCCACGGCTTCACCAAGCACCCGGTGCACCTGGACCTGGAGCGGCTGGCCTTGATCCACGAGTCCGTAACCGTCCCGCTCGTCCTGCACGGCGCCAGCGGTCTGCCCGTCGAGGAGCTGCACGGCGCCCTCGCCCGAGGCGTCGCCAAGGTCAACGTCAACGCCGAACTGCGCCGCGCCTATCTGGAGGCCGTCCGCGTGGCCCTCCCGTTCGCGTTGCCCGGCTCCGACGTCGTCTCCCTGTGGGCGGCGGGCCGCGACGCGGTCCGGGACGCCGCCCTGGAGGTCATCGACCGCCTGAGCCCCCGAGCCGAGGGGGCAGACGCATGACCTGAACTCGTCCCCGCCGCCTGGAGCCGCACCGCACCGGCGGACGCAAGGCCGTCGTACCCCCGGCCGTGCGCGCTGCGCACGGTTCGCACCGCTTCGTCTCGTGCTCGCGTGCCCTCCTCGGCACGCGAGCCGATACCTCACCCTGTTGGAGCCACGGATGTCCACCACTGCCTCGATCGCCGTTTTGCACACCAGCTTGCTGTTCGTCAGCCCCGATTCGGTCATCAACGAGTACCTCTCGGAACTCGCGCCGGACGCCAAGGTCCTGCACTTCGTCGACAGCGACGTGCTCGCTGCCGTGGTGCGCGACGGTGAGGTCTCACCTGCCAGCACGCAGCGCATGGTGCACCTGGCCCAGGCCGCGCAGGCCGCGGGCGCCGACGTCATCTTCTCCGCCTGCTCCTCGGTCGGTCCGGCCATCGACGTGGCCCGACGCCTGGTCTCCGTCCCGATCGTCAAGATCGACGACGCGATGGCCGCGTCAGCGGTCGAGACCGCGGGCGCCATCGGCGTCCTGGCCACGGTCCCCACGACGCTGCCGCCGACCCGTGCCCTCGTCGAGGAGAAGGCCCGGGCGGCCGGTCGCGACATCACCGTCCAGGAGCGGCTGTGCGAGGGCGCTTTCTCGGTGCTGATGTCCGGTGACCGCGACGGCCATGACGCGATGGTGCTGGACGGGGCACGGGCGCTGGCCAAGGAGGCCGACGTGATCGTGCTGGCCCAGGCATCCATGGCACCGCTGGCTCCCGCGATCGCCGAAGCGGTCGGCAAGCCCGTGCTCTCCAGCCCGCGCAGCGGAACGGAGAACGCGGTGCGTGTGCTGAACGAGCAGACGGCTGCACCTGCCCCTGCCACGGAGAGGGCCTTTGAGGCCACGGGATGGGAGGGAGGCTGCGGGGAGAGGTGATCGAACCACTGACCATGGCCGTCCCCGGCCGGAACACAGGAGCCAGCATGCCGAGGTTCGCAGCGAACCTGTCCATGATGTACAACGAGCACGATTTCCTCGACCGCTTCGCCGCGGCCTCGGCTGATGGCTTCCAGGGGGTCGAGTATCTCTTCCCCTATGCGTACGACGCCGCCGAGCTGCGCCGCCGGCTCGACGACCACGGCCTGGTGCAGGTGCTCTTCAACGCACCTGCAGGAGCGTGGGAGTCCGGAGAGCGCGGGACGGCGGCACTGCCCGGACGTGAGGCGGAGGTGCGTTCCGGGGTGGACCGTGCGCTGGAGTACGCGGGGGTGCTGGGCTGCCCTCGAGTGCACCTGATGGCCGGACTGGTCCGACCGGACGCGACACCCGGCGAGCGGGCCAAGCACCGCGACACCTACCTGACCAACCTGGCGTGGGCCGCGGAACGGGCCGCCGCGGCGGGCGTCGACATCCTGATCGAGCCGATCAACGGCCGAGACATGCCCGGATACTTCCTGAGCACCCAGGCCGAGGCCCACGCCGTGGTGCAGGAGGTGGGAGCCCCGAACCTCAAGGTGCAGCTCGACCTCTACCACTGCCAGATCGTCGAGGGCGACCTCACCACGACACTGCGCCGCGACCTGCCGACCGGCCGGGTCGGTCATCTGCAGATAGCGGGCGTGCCCGACCGGGGTGAACCCGACCAGGGTGAGTTCAACGTCCGCCACCTGCTCGACGTGATCGACGAGCTGGGCTTCGACGGGTGGGCCGGCTGCGAGTACCGCCCCCGCGCCGGCACGAGCGAAGGTCTTGGCTGGCTCAACGACTACCGCAGCCATCGAGCAGAGAGCGCCTGAGGATGAGCGGTACGGCCTCGCCCCTGACCTGGTCACCTTCCCCAAGGGCGTCACCTCCGGCAACGCCCAGCCCGCCCTTCATCACCACCGACGACCAACTCCGCCGGCTCGTCGCCGACATGGCCTCCACCACGCAACTCCTCACCGCCGACCCGGCCGCCCTGGCTGGCGCCCATGAGGCCGTCGAGACCGCCTACGCCCTGCTGTCGGACATCATCGCCATCCACCAGCGCCACGCGGACGACTACGCCGCGCCCACGCGCCCCGTTCACCAGGAGACTCACCGTGTCTGACACCGTCGTACCCCCCAGCATCGAACTCGGCGCCGACACGGCGCCCGTGCACAACCCCTACACCGGCGAGGTCATCGCCTCGGTGCCCACCGTCGAAGCCGGCGCCATCGAGGGCATCCTGCAGCAGGCCAGACGCGGGCGCCGCACCGCCGCCGCGTTCTCCCGCGCCTCCAGGGCCTCCGTGCTGGAACGCGCCGCCCGCCTGATCGAGCGGCGCGCCGAGTCCTTCGCCCAGCTGATCGTCAGCGAGGCCGGCAAGACCATCACCCAGGCCCGCAAGGAAGTGGCCCGCGCGGTCAACACCCTGTCCCTGTCCGCGGCCGAGGCACGGCGCAACGCCGGCGGGGCCATCCCCTTCGACTCCCACGAGGGCTCGGAGAAACGGCAGGGCTGATTCACCCGTGAACCGCTGGGCATCATCGCCGCCATCACCCCGTTCAACGACCCCCTCAACCTGGTCGCCCACAAGCTCGGCCCGGCCATCGCCGGCGGCAACGCGGTCATCCTCAAACCGTCCGCCCTGACACCGCTGTCCGCGCTGCGCCTGGTCGACACCCTCATCGAGGCCGGCCTGCCCGAGGAGATCGTCACCGTCGTCAACCGCGATGCCGGCATCGCCGCCGCGATCGTGGCCGCGCCCGACGTGCGGATGGTGTCCTTCACCGGCGGATTCGCCACCGGCGAGGCCATCTCCCGCACAGCCGGCCTGAAGAAACTCGCCATGGACCTGGGCGGCAACGCCCCGGTCATCGTCATGGACGACGCCGACCTCGACGAGGCCGTGGCCTCGTGCGTCTCCGGCGCGTTCTGGGCCGCGGGCCAGAACTGCATCGGCACCCAGCGCATCCTGATCGCCCAGGACGTCTACGAGCGCTTCCGCGACGCCTTCGTCGCCCGCACCCGGCTGCTGCGCGTCGGTGACCCCCTCGACGACACCACCGACGTCGGCCCCATGATCACCCAGCAGGCCGCGGCCGCCACCCGGGCCAAGGTCGACACGGCGGTGACCGAAGGCGCGGTACTGCTGTGCGGCAACGACGTCACCGGCGCCCTGTACACACCGGCCGTCCTCGAAGGCGTCCCGGCGACCTGCTCGATCTGGCAGGAGGAGGTGTTCGCCCCGGTCGTCGTGCTGCAGCCGTTCACATCCTTCGAGGACGCCATCGAGCAGGCCAACGCCATCGACTACAGCCTCCACGCGGGCATCTTCACCTCCCGCCTGGACCGCGCCCTGAGCGCGGCCCGGCAACTCGAAGCGGGCGGAGTCATGATCAACGACTCGTCCGACTACCGCTTAGACGCCATGCCGTTCGGCGGGTTCAAGTACGGCAGCATGGGCCGCGAGGGCGTGCGCTTCGCCTTCGGGACATGACCCAGCCCACAGCCCAAGGTCGTCTGCATTCACCACATCACCGACGTGGTGCACTGACCGCCTTCCGCGCCGAGCGCGGCTCTCTGGCCAGTGGCCCGACCGGAGGGATGGTCAGATCTGTGGATGGGGTGCACCTGACTGTCTGTAGCACCAGCCTCATGAATTTCAGCTGAACGATCGCCTGACGCCCTGGCAGCAGAAGGGTGCCTCCCACCTGCGATGATCTGGACTGTTCAGATTAAGAGGCCGCGCCGATAGGCGCGGTGGTGGCACGCCGGCAGCAAGACAGGCACCGATCTTGGCGATCATGGAGTTGCGACGCTCTGTGATCACCGGGGAGACCTGTGCCTGTACTGCCATCATGGCTGACCGATCCACTCTGGGGCCAATTCGCCGCCTTGCTGCCTGAGCGATCGCACTACGCGCCGACCCATCCGCTGGGCTGCCACCGCCCACGCATCAGCGACCGGGTCGTCTTCGACAAGATGCTGCAACTCCTGCGATTCGGCTGCTCCTACCAGGCGATCGCCGACACGACCTGCTCGGCCACCACGATCCGCAACCGTCGCGACGAGTGGATCCAACTCGGCGTCTTCGCCAAGTTCAAGCAGATCGCGCTGGGGTCCTACGACCGCATCGTCGGCCTCTCAGGCTGCTGCTGCGATGGCGTCGCGGTGGCGTTGTGCGGCTGCGGGGAAGAGGCCGAAGGCGCGGTGGCCGAGTGCGTCGACTTCTTGCGGTGTGAGGACGTGGGAGTTCCGGAGCGCGTCGATGTTGCGTTTCATGTTCTTCTCGTTCGAGCAGGGGACTCCGGCGTCGGCGCCGTAGACGAGGTGGTCGCGGGGCACCATCGTGACCGCTGCGGCGAGGTTGGCGTCGGTGCCGGCCGCGGCGGTGTCGAGGTAGAGCTTCGCCAGGTCGGTGCGGATGTCATCGGCGGTCAGGCATAGCGGGTTGAATACGTACTCCTCCGCCCCGAGCAGCCCGAGGCGGCCGGAGAACGCAGGCAGGGCGCCGCCGCAGTGGGCGAGGATGACGCCCTGCACATGGCCGCCGCGACCCGCGGCGGGGACGTCCGCGGTGTCATTTTCCACACGGACCGGCGCGAGGGCGGATTCAACCGGTCGTCGCAACACCTCGAGAGTCCGGAGGTGCGCGATGGGACGAGGTAAGCAGCAGAAGGTGCCGGAGGCGCCTGCGGATGCGCGACGCCAGTGGGCCGCCGATCGGGCGATGCGACCGCCGATGCGTTCACCGGGTCGGCCGGAGCCGTCTCGTGCGGTGCAGCGGGACTTCTGGCGGCGGATCGCGTCGGGAGTGACGACGGCAGAGGCCGCGGCGGCTGTTGGCGTTTCATGGCCGGTCGGATCCCGGTGGTTCCGTCACGCTGGCGGCATGCCGCCCATCAGCCTGGACGAGCCCACCGGCCGCTACCTGTCGTTCGCCGAGCGAGGAGATCGCGCTGCTGCGCGCCCAGGAGCTCGGCGTGCGCGAGATCGCCCGCAGGATCGGCCGCGACGCGGGCACGGTCTCACGCGAGTTGCGCCGCAACGCGGCGACCCGCGGCGGCAGGCCGGTCTACCGGGCTCTGGTCGCGCAGTGGAAGGCGCAGCAGGCCGCGAAGCGCCCGAAGACTGCGAAGCTCGCAGGCAACGACAGGTTGCGTGAGTACGTGCAGGATCGGCTCGCCGACAGTGTCCGTCGTCCCGACGGCACGAGCGTCACCGGTCCCAAGACGCCCGCGTGGAAGGGGCTGAACAAGCCGCATCGGCAGGACAGACGATGGGCGACGGCATGGAGCCCGGAGCAGATCTCACACCGTCTCCATGCCGATTTCCCCGATGATGAGCCCATGCGCATCAGCCACGAAGCCATCTACCAGGCGCTGTTCATCGAGGGCCGCGGCGCGCTCAAGCGGGAGCTGGTCACGTGTCTGCGTACCGGCCGGGCGCTGCGGACTCCCCGTGCACGGTCACAGAACAAGCCGCAGGGGCATGTCACCGCGGACGTCGTCCTCAGCGAACGCCCCGCCGAGGCTGGGGACCGCGCGGTCCCCGGACACTGGGAAGGCGATTTGATCATCGGAACGGGCCGATCCGCAATCGGCACGCTCGTCGAGCGCAGCAGCCGCTCCACGCTCCTCGTGCACCTGCCTCGGCTCGAGGGCTGGGGCGAGATTCCGCCCGTGAAGAACGGCACCTCACTCGGGGGCTATGGCGCGATCGCGATGAACGCGGCGCTCACGACGTCAATGACGTAGCTGCCCGAGCAGCTACGCAAGACCCTCACCTGGGACCGTGGGAAGGAACTCTCCGGCCATGCCCAGTTCGCTCTCGACACCGGGACGAGGGTGTTCTTCGCCGATCCGCACTCGCCCTGGCAACGACCGACGAACGAGAACACGAACGGGCTGCTGCGTCAGTACTTCCCGAAGGGCACCGATCTCTCCCGGTGGTCGTCCACGGACCTCGAAGCCGTCGCCATGGCGATCAACAACCGGCCCCGCAAGACCCTCGGTTGGCGGACGCCGGCCGAGGTCTTCGAAGAGCAGCTACGCTCGCTGCAACAGCCCGGTGTTGCAACGACCAATCACTCCCAACTTCCCCTGCAGTCACGGTCTTCACGCTACGAGGGGAGGGTCACCGGAGCAGGCTCCGGCCAGAGTCGGGTGGGACGGCGGCGACAACTGCCGCATGCTCCTCAAGGATCTGCGGCAGGTGAGCGATCCGGAACCCACCAGGCTGAGAGCCCGCCGAGTTCGCTCGCGAGGAATACGTGATGGCCGTCCGCAGCCGGTGCGGTGGTCAGCGCTCGGATAGGACCCGTCGCGCACAATGCCGTGGATCTGCCGTCGTGCTCCCAGATCCGTACGTGATCGGAGTTGCCCGCAGTAATGAATCGTCCGTCGGCGAGAGCGACGGCAGTGATGTCCCGGCCGTGGTCACCAAGGTGTGTCGGGTGTGGGAACGGCTTGGTGAGATCCCACAGGTAGAGGTCACCAGGCCCGACACCCACCGTGAGGAGGGTGGTCTCGGTCAGGGCCAGCAGGATCTTGACCCTCCGTCCGAGCCGGCCCAGTTCGAACGGACCGTCTGCTGCTGTGAGATCCCACAGCAGTAGTTGACCGTCGTCGCCGGACGCCGTGATGGCGTGACGTGGGGAAACGGGAAGCAGGTGATCGACCGGTAGGGCGAGCTTCGCGACGACAGCAGGGTTCGAGCCAGGGAGACCGGGATCCCAGACCGCCAGCCCGAGGCGTCCGCCCGCAGTTACGACGTGCCCGGTCGGCAGGATCGCGAGTGGAACAGCGTGGGTCCCTACGAACCCGAGGGACTGCGATGGCTCTCCTGCATTCGCGGGATCCCAGACCAGCAACTCTGCCAGCGCTCCGGTCCTGGCCACGGACAGGGAGATGACGTGTCCGTCCGGCAGCACCGCGAGCGCGTCGACGTGGCCGCCAGTGCTGCCCAACTTGGTCGGCCCGCCACCCCCGGGGTCCCAGGCCAACAGGTCGCCTTTCCACCGGGAAGCGCTGACCAGCCGTCCGTCGGGCAGGGTGGCAAGCGCGTCAATAGGTTCGTCGTAGTGGCGACGGGAGTGACACACGAAGTTGGCGTTCCACCCCAGCAGCCGGCCGCCGTCACGGCCAGCCGTGACCAAGCGGTCGCGAGAAGCCGCCGACAGTTGATGGACGGGCTCGCCATGAATGCCGAACCGGACCGGCTCGTGGTCCAGCCGCATTCCCTCCCAGTCGATCTCCCAACCGCGCGGGCCCATTCGACGCCCCAAGGTGTGGAATCTCCAGACGAGTAGCTGGCCTTCAGACCCGGCTGCCGTCACGAGATCGTGTGGAGTCATCGCGACTGCTGCGTGCACCATGTCCGTGTCGTTGCCGTGCCTGCCCAGCTCGACCGGCGTCATGCCGGGCCGGTGCGGCTCCCACAGCAGGACTCGTCCCTCACGTTGACCAACGGTCGCGAGGATTCCGTCTTGCAAGAGGGCCATCCCGCTGATCCGATCGCCATGCCTACCGAGGCGAACCGGCCGCTCGTCGAGTTGACTGGCGTGCGGCTCCCAGATGTCCAGGCGGCCATCCAGTCCGGATGCGGTCAGCACTCGGCCGTCGGGCAGGCCGATCATCGCGTCCACAGAGTCGTTGTAGCGGCGGAGCTGCATTGGATCGCCCGCTGGTGCAGTGAGTTCCCATACCAGCAACGGCCCGGCCTCACGGGTGGCACTCACCAACCGTCTGTCCGGAAGCACCAACAGGTGCGCCACCGTGCCCGCCCGTACCCGAAATTCGAAGTCCGGGGCGCCCTTGGAGAGCTGACTCCAGAGAAAAATTCGGCCCGAGGCAGTCGCGGCGATTAGCACGTCCTCCGGCGTACTGGTCACCGCTGTGATGCCCAGGCCATGCTCGCCGAGCTCCTGCGGCCGGGAGCCGGGGAGCGTCGGATCCCACAGCAGCAGCCTGCCACGGGTGCCGCCCACAGTCACGATCCGGCCGTTCGACAGCGCAGTCAGGGCAGAGACCCCGCTCGGGTGGATGCCGAGCTCGTAGGCCAGTGCGGGGTTGGTGCGTCGTGCCCACAGCGGGAACGGCACTTTCTGCTCGAACTTCTTCAGACGGTCTCGGCCGTCCCGTTCGGTCACCGAGTCGCCGTCGAGCAGGGCTTGCATGAGTAACTGTCCGACGACGTAGCCAGGTCGCTCGATCGGAAGCGGAGGGCGAAGGTTGTGTGCTTGCGCCACGATCAGCCTGTCCGCGATCGAACTACCCGTCCTTGTGACGAGCCGGGCATCGCGCATGTGGGGGAGCACAGCGTCGACACCGATGCTCCGAACGGTCGTGTCCTGCCAGCCGATGTCCGTGACGAGGATTCGAAACTGGTCCCGGTCATGGGCAGCCAGCACGCTGGGGTAGGAGTCCAGGAGATAACGAGGGGTCATGCCAATCGGCCAACCCTGAACCTGCCATTCCCGCGCCCATTGATGAATACGGGCCTGGAACTCCGGCTCACCGGTGTCCGCGCCGTTCGCACAGTAATCGAGCAGGGCAGCGTGCGCGAACTGGTACCTGCGCTGGCCTTCCGCACCCACTGGCTGCAGGCTGCGGGCCGCACGTTCCGTGACGAACCGCCGGATGGTTCGCGGACGTTGGCCGGTGAGAGCGGTCAGGTCGTCGACGGCAAGCGGTCCGGACGCGGCGGCCAGGAGCCCAAGCACTTCGACGGCCAGGTCGGCCTGCGGGTCGTTGCCGCGGAGGAGCTCCTCGATCTCCTGCCGGGCCCGCTGCTCCACTGCCCGTGCCTGTGAGCTCTGCCGTACGGGCACCGGGGTGATACCTCGCAGCGGGTGGTCGACCGGTAGATCGGTCGGTAGGTTGGGGTGCGGTCGGCTGGTCACCAGCACGTGCGCGGCTCCGCGCGCAAGCGTAGGCAGGCAAGCTGCCACGCTCGGCGACCCCGGCGGCTGCAGATCCTCATCGAGCGCGTCGACGACCAGCAGGAGGTGGCGGTCGTGTTGGGCAGCCCACGCCGTCGCCCGTTCCCAGAGGGCCCGGAACACATGCAGGTCGGGGTCTGGAGGGTCCTCGTCGAGCAGGTACGCCAGCTGCGGAACGACTGCGGCGAGGAAGTGGTTGCTGTCGGCGTCGGCTTCCCGCCGGGACAGGAAGTACGCCACCACGCGGACCTCCGGCGGCATCGCACCCAGCACGACCTCTGCTGCCAGTGAGGTCTTGCCAGCCCACGCACTGCCGACCATCCAGCGATAGCTCTGGTCGCCGACAGCGAATGCCGCGATGTCGGCGAGTTCGCGCTCCCGGTTCAGCAGCAGGGGAGTACGTGCGTGGATCTCGCGTAGCGTCGCTGTGTAGACCGGGCGTTGCCGTTCGCCGCTCGGCGAGGGCATGCGTACCAGCCCGGCCGCGCTCTCCACTCCGAGCCTCGGCCACCAGAGCTCGGCATTGCCCAACCGCTCGAGGCGTGTGAGCGGCGTGACAGTGAGCGCCGACGCCCCTTCGCATGGAGCGTGCTCGGTGACAACGCCGACGAGGTACTCACCGGCCCAGACGGGTGCGCCCGACATACCGGACCACTCCGTCTCCGCCAACGACTGTCCGTGCTGTGGCAACGGTCGAGGGGACGCGGTGACGTGCAGCGTGAGAAGCTCGCTGACCAGGTTCGCCAGCACCGAAATGTGCCCGCCGACGCCCACGGTGTCCCTGACGGTGTCGCCCTGCGTCGTACGTTCCTTGAAAGCCGGGTAACCGACGGTGTGGCAACGATCGATGACCTCGGGTACGGCACCGCCACGATCCACCGCGGCGGCCGGAAGCGCCGGAAAGCCCGTGTCCTCGTCGAGCTCGACCAGCGCGAAATCGACGGACTCAGGATCGCCGATGTACGCGGGCTCGATGCGAGCCTCACGCCGACGCTTGTCGCGCCCCCGTACCCAGACCGTGTCAGCTCCCGCCACGGTGTGCGCTGCGGTGAGCACGGTTCGCCCGGACATGATGCAGCCGGATCCATAGCGGTATCTCGGCGAAGTGCCCGGACCGAAGTCGCTGACGATCTCGACCACCCGGTCCGCCAGGGCCACCACGACCGCGCTAGCCCTTCACCTGGTCTCCGGCCGAGGCCACCCTGACCGGGTTGCCGGCCTGGTCGACGGGCGCGTCGAACACCACGGTGATCGCCTGCAGGCTTTCCTTCTGCCACCCGGCGCCAGCGCCCAACTCGGCGTTGACGAACGGAATCTTGAAGCCCGCCTTGCCGTCCGCCGAGCGCGTGGCGGCTACCCTCAGCTCGATCGTGATGCTCTGAATCGGGAACTGAATGTCCTGATGGCGCGGATCGCGCTGAGCGGCGAGCAACTCAGCCCGTAGCATCTGGACGGCCTCGGTGAGTCCGATCCCCGGAATCTCATGGTCCTCGCCGACCATTTACCCCTCCACTCGATATCCACCGCTGTCCGGGACCAGTGTCGCAGGCCCGGTCGACGCTATCCTGCCTCACGCGCTGGTCGAGTGGGCCACCATGCTCATCGTCACCTGTAAGGGTGGCCGCCGCTGCAAGCTCCCGTGCACCAACGGGCCCTCGTCAGCATGGTGCACCTTGGTGTCAACCGGGTCGAAAAGAGCCGAAGGTGGCAACAAGAACGACTATACCGGGACGTGGCGGGCACGTTCGAGCCGGCCATCGTCAAAAAGCGCCAGCGCAGGCTGTCCGGCGTGGGCGAGATGGTGCTGTCGTTGTCCGCGA